>JAZUQC010000064.1:0-81185 GCA_045605525.1 Acutalibacteraceae bacterium | reverse complement strand
GAAACGCCAAACCTGTCTCGTAACGGTGCGGTAAGCTGACCCGAACGGGTCGTGGCACCAATCAGTGTAAAGCGCGGCAGCTCAAGATGAAGTGAATTTGCAGAAGGGCCTTTGCCAAGGATAATGTCTATGGCATAGTCTTCCATTGCAGGATAAAGAATCTCCTCATACGCCCTGTTAAGACGATGAATTTCGTCAACAAAAAGGATATCGCCCTCATTAAGATTTGTCAGCATGGCAACCAGATCACCCGGTTTTTCAATGGCAGGGCCGGAAGTCACACGGATCTGCACTTCCATGGTGTTTGCAATGATACCTGCCAGGGTGGTTTTACCCAAGCCCGGAGGGCCGTAAAGAAGCACGTGGTCAAGCGTGTCGCCGCGTTGTTTGGCCGCCTCCATATAAATTTTTAAGTTTTCTTTGACTTTTTCCTGGCCGATATATTCATCCAGTGTTTTCGGACGAAGGCTGATTTCCGTATCCGAATCAAAGGAACTAAACTCGGGCGACGACAAACGGCCGTCAAACAATTCATTTTCATCAAACACGGTTTTATACTCCTCTCATCAGTTCTCTGAGTGCAAGTTTTATCATATCTTCAACCGAAAGACTTATATCCAGTCTTGCAACCGCACGTGCGGCTTCTGTCTGACCGTAACCGAGAGCTACCAGTGCACTGACAGCTTCTGCACTTGCACTTCCCTGCTGTGCGGTGGTTGCAATACTTTCAAGTTGTGCAGAGGAAACACCTGCAGGTACATTCTTTGCAATTTTATCTTTGAGTTCCAGCACCACGCGCTGAGCGATTTTGGGACCGACTCCGTTTGCACGGGTAATGCTTTTGACATCACCGGAAGCGATGCTCATGCTTAACTGTGCGGGAGTAAGCTCGGACAAAATTGCAAGTGCGGCTTTGGGACCGACGCCCGAAACACTGATCAGCAACTTGAAGAAATCGAGTTCTTCCGTATCGGCAAAGCCGTACAGTTCCATGGCATCTTCACGGACGGCAAGATAGGTATACAGTGTGGCCGCGGCACCCGTCTGTGCGGTGCGTTTGAGTGTATTGAGTGTTGCAAAACAGCGGTAAGCAACCCCATGGCAATCCACTGCAATGCTTGTTGCATCTGCAAAAACTACTTTACCTGTCAGACTGTAAAACATATCTTTACCTCATTAGTTTACTTTATTGTTCGTTGATTTATGCTATTTTTGTCGCAAAAGTCTTCCCAACGATGAACCGCTCGCATGTCCGTGACAGATTGCAAGTGCCAGTGCATCGGCAGTATCATCGGGTTTGGGAACAGCATTGAGATTCAGGATGATGCGGGTCATTTCCTGCACCTGCTTTTTTTCCGCTCTGCCGTAGCCGACAACACTTTGCTTGACCTGTAAAGGGGTATACTCAAAAATTTCAACACCCGCTTTTTTTGCCGCAAGCAGAATAACGCCTCTTGCCTGTGCCACGTCAATGGCAGTTTTTTGATTGGTATTAAAAAAAAGTTTTTCTATACTCAAGGCATCGGGCTTGTAAGTATCCAACAAATAATCAATTCCGTCATAAATTCTTTCAAGACGGTCGGAAAAATGCATTCCCGCAGGGGTGGTTACGGCACCGAAATCCAATGTTTTGAATTGATTGGCTTCGTAGCGTACAATTCCCCATCCCACAATGGCATATCCGGGGTCAATACCGAGAATGACCATATTCTTCCTCCGTTTACAAAATAAGTCATTTTATTATAACACACCCGAATTGCATTCGCAACCTCTTTTTATATAAATATACGCAAAAATTATAAATACTTTTATTTAAAATATAATTAAAAAAGATCATGCCTAAACATGATCTTTTTTGCATTTGCACATTAAAATTCTTCAAAAGTACCGTTATCAGTCGGAGCTTCGATCGGTCTGCCCGCAGTCGGTTCTTCTTCGTTATTATCAGGAGCATCGGTCGGGGTATCCTCAGGAGCATCCGTGGGCGTTTCCGTAGGAGCTTCGCTCGGAGCTTCTGTGGGACGAGGAACGGTTTCGGGAACGGTCACATCGTCCTCATCGTCATCATAATAGCCGTCGTCATCATCGTAATAATCGTCGTCATCATCGTAATAGTAATCATCGTCGTCTTCCGTGGTGGTATCAGCCTCAGTTGCTTCTTGCGTTGCCTCCTCGGTTGCGTTTTCGGAAGTCGCCTCTTCGGTCACAACTTCGGTCGGCAATTCCGTGGTAGGAACTTCTGCAGTCTGATCAATGTCTACATCGTACTGTGCATCACCGCCCGAAACAACAACACCTGCACTTACATCGGCATGATTGCGTGCAAATGCAATTTTATAAGCAGCAAAGCCTGTAATAGCCATAACAAGAATCAGAGCAACACAAAGAATTGCCCAAAGAAGGATCTTCTTGCGAGAATCCGACTGCGGTTGCTCTGCATAGTCTTCTGTTTCGGGTTCATAAACATTTTCAGAATCCGGCAGATCTTCCTGCGGATCAGCAACCGTTTCTGCTTGTTCGGCAACAACAGGTTGTGCCGCAACGGGTGCAACAACGGCAGGATCTGCCTGTTGTTCAATACGGATTACGACAAACGTATCGGAAACATCGGAATTTCGCTTTGCGAACTTTGAGGCAAGCAGTTGCACGGCTTTCTTTTCATTGCCGTCTGCGGCATTAAGAGCGACAATAATTTCGCCTTCCGTCAATGCGGACAATGCCGTTTCAGGGCAAAGCACAAACAGGTCACCGTCAACAACCGTGTCAATTGTTTCACAAAAATACGACTGCTGCACATCCTGCCCGACACCCATATTGATGAGATCTCCGTCGGTATAACGCAAGATACAGGCATTTCCCATTTTTGCGGCAACCAGTCTGTTTTCATAACCGATCAAAATGGAAACAGCAAGACCGTCCGAATCACAGTTGCACTGTTCAAGCGCATTTCTGCTATCGACAAAATAACCGTTCAATACTGTTGCAAAGCGGTTTTCATCTTCCTTGAGAGCATCAAGACGATCGCTCAGTGCTGTCAGAGCTGCACCCGCAAAGCCGTTATAGGGAGAAGATGCAAACGCAACAGCAAAAGGAGCACGCATACTGCCCGCACCCTTGAAACCGCCATTTGCATTCTCAATCGACAGCACTCGGCCGTTGAGGTTCAAATTATCGCTGTTAAATTCCCCGTTTACGCTCTTTTGTGTAACGGCAGCGGTTTTAATAATATAAGACAAAAAATCACATCCTGTGTAAAATCAATTGAATTTTGCGCATAATAATTATATTTTACTGATTCCCGAACAGTTTGTCAATATGATAAATAAATTTTTCACGCACGTCTGCGGCAAGATAAAGCGAACCGCAAATGACCAATGCATCAAAATCACAAAGCTGTTGCAATGCGACACAAACGGCATGCTGTGCATTGCATGTTTCTTCTGCCGAAACACCGTTTGTTCTTATTTTTTCTGCCAGGTCACAAGCCGCCATTGAACGCGGATTGGACGGCATTACCGTCAGAACATGAGAAAAACAGGGCAACAGATTGGAGAGTGCTTTATCAACTTCCTTATCTGCCATCATGCCCATGAGTGCAAGGATTTTTTTGCCGTCAAGATTTCTTTTCAGCACCCCGGCAAGTGCTTTTGTGGAGCCGTCATTGTGTGAACCGTCAAGAATGATCAGCGGTTTTTCACATAGCCGCTCAAGCCTTGCCGGAATACGTGCGGCAGCAATTCCGGCAACGATATTCTGCGGAGAAATGTTCCATTTTTTAGCACAAAGACATGCAGTTTTAATAACAAGACCTGCATTTTCAACCATGTGTGCCCCTGCAAACGGAACGGTCAGTTCATATCCGTCCCAATTTACTTTTGTTCCGCTGAGTGTTTCGCTGACAACGGGCAAAGTGCCGTCAGCAAGATGCATAACGGTATTTTTTGACAGTGCTTCATTTTTGATAACCGACAAAACGGCTTCGGGTTGGTTTTCACTTGTCACTACGGGAACACCGTTTTTGATAATACCCGCCTTTTCCCCTGCAATTTTTTCGAGGGTATCTCCTAAAACACCGACATGATCAAAAGAAATGCTCGTAATAACACTGCATTCGGGGTGTTCAATAATATTTGTAGCATCAAATCTGCCGCCGAGTCCCACTTCGAGAATCACAATATCGCAGTTTTTCTGCTTGAAGTATGCGAATGCCGCGGCAGTGACAACCTCAAATTCAGTCGGAAAAATATTGTTTTCATTGCATTGAACGACGGCATTTTTCACTGTTTCGGCAAGGGATGACAGTTCTTCTTCGGAGATCATTTTTCCATCCACTTGCATCCGTTCACGGAAGCACAGAACATAGGGTGAAGTATAAAGCCCTACGGTATAACCTGCCGCACGGAACACTTCACTGAGCATGGTGCTTGTGGACCCTTTGCCGTTGGTGCCTGCCACATGGATAAAAGACAGCTCCTTTTGCGGGTTGCCTAAAAACGCCGATAAGGCGCACACCCGATCTAAACCGGGTTGTACGCCGAATCTGTCAAATGAATGAAAGAATTGTAATGCTTCTTGGTAATTCATCAGTTGAGTTTTTCAAGCTGTGCACGGATGTTTGCAGCTTTTTCCGCTAATTTTTCGCGGTTTTGTTTCTGCTGTTCAACAACGGCTTCAGGTGCCTTTGCAAGGAAGCCTGCATTGGAAAGCTTGGCATCAATCTGTGTGAGCTGTTTTTCGGTGGCTTCGAGTTCCTTGTTCAGACGTTTGCGTTCTGCTTCAAAGTCCACAAGTTCACGCATCGGGATATAAACCGTGCATGCATCGGTAACAACACTGACAGCACCTTCAATGGCGAAATCAGCGGCGATCTGCACGTCGGAAGCAGATGCAAGACGCTTGAAGAATGCTGCACCGAGGGCAAAGGTATCGGCATCGGCGGTGGCAATGAACAGTTCAGCCTTCTTGGAGGGAGCAACATTCATTTCCGCTCTGCGGTTACGCACACCCTTGATGGCGGCCATGATCTTGTTCATCTGTTCTTCTTCAGCGGCGAAGTTGAGTTCTTCGCTGTATTTGCACCAATCCGACAACATGATGGTTTCACCGTCATGCGGCAGAGTCAGCCAGATTTCTTCGGTAATGAACGGCATAAAGGGATGAAGCAGTTTGAGGGTATTGCTCATAACATAAACAAGAACGGCACGGACGGTCTTCTTGGCTTCTTCATCTTCTGCATTCAGACGGATTTTAGCAAGTTCAATGTACCAGTCGCACAGAATATCCCAGATGAAGTCATAGAGTTTCTGCACGGCAATGCCGAGTTCAAAGCGGTCCAGGGCTTCGGTGACATCACGGACGGTCTTGTTGAAAATGCTGAGAATCCATTTGTCTTCGAGGGCAAGATTTGCGGGAATGTGGGGTGCGGCTTCGTTTTCATCAAGATTCATAAGGACGAAACGGGCAGCATTCCACAGTTTGTTTGCAAAGTTACGGCTGGCTTCTACCTTTTCGTTGGAGAAACGCATATCGTTTCCGGGGCTGTTGCCCGTTGCAAGGGTAAAGCGCAGTGCATCGGCACCATATGTGTCAATAATTTCAAGCGGATCAATGCCGTTGCCGAGGGACTTGCTCATTTTGCGTCCTTGGGCATCACGGACAAGACCGTGAATGAGAACGGTGTCAAAGGGTTCTTTACCCATATTTTCGAGCGAGGAGAAGATCATTCTGGAAACCCAGAATGTGATAATATCGTAACCCGTTACGAGGGTATTGGTCGGGAAATAATGCTTAAGGTCTTCTGTGTTATCGGGCCAGCCGAGGGTCGAAAACGGCCACAAAGCGGAAGAGAACCATGTATCAAGCGTATCGGGATCCTGTTCAATATTCTTGGAACCGCACTTGCAACAGGCACAGGGGGTGTCTTTGGAAACCGTGATTTCACCGCAGTCTGCACAGTACCATGCGGGAATACGATGCCCCCACCACAGCTGACGGGAAATACACCAGTCACGGATATTTTCCATCCAATGGAAATAGTTCTTGGAGAAGCGGTCGGGAATAAAACGGATGGTACCGTTGCGGACAGCTTCGATGGCGGGTTCTGCAAGGGGTTTCATACTGACGAACCACTGCAGGGAAACACGCGGTTCAATGGTGGTATGGCAACGATAGCAGGTGCCGACATTGTGGGTGTAGTCTTCGGTCTTGATAAGGTAACCCCCTTCTTCAAGATCCTTGACGATGGCTTTTCTTGCGGCGAAGCGATCCATACCTGCATACTTGGGATAGTCTTCGGTGATCTTTGCATCATCGGTCATGCAGTTGATAATGGGAAGATCGTGACGGGCACCGACTTCAAAGTCATTCGGGTCGTGGGCAGGTGTGATTTTGACAACACCGGTTCCGAAATCCATTTCAACATATTCATCGGCTACAACGGGAATTTCTCTGCCGATAAGCGGAAGAACGAGCATTTTGCCGACCTTGTCCGCATAGCGTTCGTCTTTGGGGTTGACTGCAACCGCAACGTCACCGAGCATGGTTTCGGGACGGGTGGTTGCAAGCTCAATATAACCGCTGCCGTCCTTGAACGGATAGCGAAGATGCCAGAAATGGCCTGCCTGATCTTCATATTCCACTTCCGCATCGGAAATGGTGGTGCGGCATTCGGGACACCAGTTGATGATGCGGTTGCCGCGGTAAATGAGTCCTTTTTCATACAAACGGACAAAGACTTCCTTAACAGCCTTGTTGCAGCCTTCGTCCATGGTGAAACGCTCCCTGCTCCAATCGCAGGAAGAACCTAATTTTTTGAGCTGCTCAACAATTCTTCCGCCGTACTGCTTTTTCCAATCCCATGCACGAACAAGGAAACCTTCTCTTCCGAGATCATCCTTTGTGATGCCTTCTTCACGCATTTTTTCAACGATTTTCACTTCCGTTGCAATGGAAGCATGGTCGGTACCGGGAAGCCACAGCGTATCAAAGCCCTGCATTCTCTTATAACGGATCAGAATATCCTGCAGGGTGTTATCGAGTGCATGGCCCATGTGCAACTGCCCCGTGATGTTGGGAGGGGGAATGACGATGGTATAGGTCTTTTTGTTCGGATCGCAGGGGGCTTTGAAGTAACCGCCGTCGATCCATGCTTTGTATGTTCTGTCCTCAACATTGCGAGGCTCATACTGCTTTGCAAGTTCTTTATACATTTTTATCTTCCTCTCAGAGAAAATCAATCATTTTATTATTGCACTAAACAAGTCGTTTGTCAAGTTTTTCGGCATATTTGAGTGTTTTTTCTTCAAATTATTCGCATAAAAAATCTTTTAAGGCGGAATATCTGCGGTGACTGCGGTCATTTTGCGTAAAAGCGGTGACAACACCTGTTTTGCCGACGAGGATTTCCAGTTTTTTTGCTCGAGTGACCGCAGTATACAGCAAATTGCGGTAGCAAAGTTGCGGGGGCACTTCGCATACGGGAATGACAACCGCATCAAACTCACTGCCCTGACTTTTATGCACCGTTACGGCATAGGCAAGTTCAAGGTCACTCAGATGGTCAACGGGATATTGTGCAAGGCGGTCATCAAAACGGATTTTGAGAATGCCTGCGGCATAGTTTATAAACTCAAGAATACCTACGTCACCGTTGAAAATTCCCTGTCCCGCTTCCCCGTCTTTTTCCCATGGTATATCGTAGTTATTGCGGGTCTGCATAACCTTGTCCCCTTCACGGAAAAAGCGTGCGGCAGAAACGGTGATCTCATTCTTGATACGGTCTTTGGGATTGAGCAACTCCTGCAACATGCGATTGAGATTAAATGTACCGCATGTTCCCTTTTTGGAGGGACACAAGACCTGAATATCGTGAATGGCTGAAAAACCGTAAGCCATCGGCAAGCGACGTGCAACAAGATCGGCAATGCAATCTGCCGCCGATTGTACTTCATTGCGCTCCATAAAAAAGAAGTCACTGTCCTTTTTGTCGGTTACGGGCTGTTCCCCCTGAATAATGCGGTGTGCATTGGTGACAATAAGACTTTGCTGTGCCTGGCGGAAAATTTCGGTCAGACACACCACGGGTAATTTTTCGGATGCGATCAGATCATTGAGAACATTGCCCGGACCGACACTCGGCAACTGATCGGCATCCCCGACCAGAATCAGCCGACAGCCGAATGGAACAGCATCGAGTAAGTTTGCAAACAGTTCGCAATCCACCATGCTCATTTCATCCACAATCAGTGCTTGCGCATCCAGCGGGTATTCCGCATTTCTGCCGAAAGTCGGCTTATCGTTTTCAGCCCATTCCACTTCCAAAAGACGGTGGATGGTCTTGGCTTCCCTGCCCGTAACATCACTCATACGCTTGGCAGCTCTGCCGGTCGGTGCAGCAAGAAGAACCTGCAAGCCTCGACATTCAAGTACATCAAGAACCGCTTTGACGGCAGTGGTTTTACCCGTACCGGGACCTCCCGTAAGGATCAGCAGACCTTTTTCACACGCAAGCCGTACCGCTTCTCTTTGCGCCGGTGCATAGAACATGCCGTTTCGCTGTTCGCTGTTGTCAATCTCTTTTTCAAGGTCGGAAAACCCTGCCGGGGGAAAACGCAGAATCGTTTTCATACGCTCTGCAATTTCGCGTTCGGCTATATAAATATCGGGTAAAAACAGGAAGTCTTCCCCGTTGAGGATTTCCGAATACAAAAGATTACCGTCGAGCATGGAATCAATTGCAATTTCGACTTCATCTTCGGTCAGTTCCAGCAATGCCGCACAGGGGGCAAGGAGCTTTCTGCGAGGCAGGCAGGTATGTCCGTTGTTATAAAGATTGTGCCTGATCACATGCAGAATACCTGCCGTGTTGCGGTAAGCGGGATCGGGAGAAAGTGCCATGGTCTGCACAAGATCCTCCACTCGTGAAAATGTAAACCCCTTTTCCATGTTGCACAGCACATACGGATTCTGTCGAATGGTATTCATTGCCCCCGCACCGAAATATTTATAAATAGACGTGCTTTCACTCGGGGTGATACCGTAGTTTTCAAGTTCAATAAGCACTTTGTGCATGGCAAACTGCCGTATGAATTCCTGAGAGATTTCTTTTGCGAGCCTTTGTGAAATACCTTTGATTTCGGCAAGACGGTCCGGCTCGGTTTCAAGGATTTCAAAGGTGCGATCTTTGAAGCGTTCCACGATTTTCAATGCAAGTTTCGGTCCGACCCCCTTGATGGCACCGGACGAAAGGTAGGTAAATAATTTTGCGGTTGTATCGGGCAAGGAGCGTGAAAAAGTTTCGATTTTAAATTGTCTTCCGAATGTGCCGTGGGTCGTCCAGTTGCCGCAGATTGTCAGCTCTTCCCCTGCCGCAATCTCGGGCAACTCCCCCACTGCCGTAAAGAAATCACCGTCGGTATTCATTTCCACGACACAAAAACCGTTTTGCGCATTACGAAATGTAACACGTTCAACGGTTGCGGTGATCTGCAATTGTTCATAATTTGTCTGATTCATCATTATTCACTGTCCTGCGTCAGGGAATCCAAATAAACATATTCACCCCGGAAGACTTTGCCGCCGTCACGCAACACAACGGCAAGCCCCTGGGCAACGGCTTTTTCAGGCTGTAGGACAACGCGGACGGGCATATCGATTCTTTCGCTCAGCCAACGGTCAATACCGTGTAAGTTTGCACAGCCGCCGGTCAGCAAAATACCGTCACGGTGCACATCCGCAATCAGTTCGGTCGGTGCCTTTTCGAGGACATTCAGAATCGTCTGTGCAATGGTTTCAAGGTCATTACGCAGTACGGGATATAATTCTGAAGAAGTGATTTCGAAATTTTCAGGCACACCGGTTGCGATATTTTTTCCGTTGACAAGCATGGCGACTTCCGTATCCCGTTCAATGGCACTGCAAATATTCTTTTTTATTTCTTCTGCGGTCAAAAAACCGACACTGTAGTTTCTTGTGTGAGAGAGATAGCGGCGCAGGGCTGTGGTCATATTTCTGCCGCCCGTACGTACAAAAGAAGATGCAACAACACTACCCATGGAAAGCATGGCGGCATCCACACTGCCCGCACCGAGTTCCACACAAAGAATTCCGCCCGGCTTGAAGCAATTTTCGCCTGCTCCGATGGCGGCGGCAAGCGGTTTTTCAATAAAGCAGGCTTTGCCGCAACCGCAATCGGTCAAAATGGACAGCAGGGCTCGCTTTTCATTTCTGGACACATCGGTCGGAACACTCATAAGAATATTCGGTTTAAACAGACGATTGCCGCAAAGACGTGTTATGTACGGACGCAGCAACTGTTGGGCAGCTTCAAGATTATCCACCACACCATCTCTTACGGGGTGTACCGCACGCATGGAATTGGGAAGTCTGCCGAGCATTTCAACAGCCGCGGAACCGATGGCAAGCGGTTTGCCCGTATCGGCATCACAGACCATAACGGACGGTTCTGACACAACGACACCGTGCCCTGCCACACAAATGTGTAATGAAGCAGAGCCAAGATCCACGCCGATTCGTAAACCGAGCACAACAAAACCGTCCTTTCTGATTACATGATAAAATATTGTACCACATATTTTTCATTTCAACAAGAGCAAAAAAAGCAAAAGAAGAAAATTTTTCTATACAAATACAATTTTTCATGGTATAATAGTTTCAAATCGGAAAGGAGCTGTTTTTTATGGAATTTCTGCATAATGAATACAAAACCCCCTCCGCAACCGGTGTTGCCGACATTTATGTACAGTGTATTGCCCCCGATGCCGAACCTACTGCAATTATTCAGGTCATTCACGGCATGGCGGAACACACCGATCGTTACACAGATGTTGCAAACTATTTTGCCGCCGCAGGCTTTGCCGTTTTCATGAGCGACCATGCCGGTCACGGCAAGTCAATCAATACGGAAGATGATCTCGGATACTTCGGTGAAACGGACGGCGACAAACACCTGGCAGAAGATGCCGCCGCTGTTACAAGACTGGCGAAACAGACTTACCCGGGAAAAAAGGTCATTCTGTGGGGACACAGCATGGGTTCATTTGTAACAAGAAATTACCTTGCCCGTAAACTTGAAGCTGTAGACGGTGCTGTCATCTGCGGTACGGCAGGTGCAAACCCCGCCGCAGGTGCAGGTGTGCTTGTTGCCAATCTGATTGCAAAAGTCAAAGGCAACAAATACCGTTCCCCGTTCATCAATTCCCTTGCATTCGGTGCTTACAACAAGAAATTTGCAGGCAGAACCGATTTTGATTGGCTGAGCGTAGACGAAAAGAACATTGATGTGTACATTGAAGATCCGAAATGCGGCTATCTGTTTACAGCGACCGCCTACCGCGATCTGTTTAAACTTCTTGCCGCAGTATCCGACAAAAAAAGTTTTGCAGACACCCCGAAGGATATTCCGCTGTATCTGATTGCGGGTGACATGGATCCCGTCGGCAATTTCGGCAAAGGCGTTACGGAAGTTTACAACAACTTCAAAAATGCGGGATGCAATGCCAGTTGCAAGCTGTATGAAGGCCTTCGCCATGAAATCCACAATGAAGCCGTAAAAAAAGAAATATGGGAAGATATTCTTTCTTTTGCACGCAGTGTTCTTTAAATAAACAAATTAAAATGCGACTTGCACAAAAGCAGGTCGCATTTTTCATGTGTTTTATATGCGGCAACCGACGGTGTAGCCTTCGTACACAGCAGTGGGAATGATACCGCCGCCGTTGGAGTCACCGATGTTATAGAGTTCTTTGACATCATCTTTCAAAGAATCATGCAGCGTTGTTTCAGGTGTGTTGCCGATGGCAACGACAACGGAATCGGCTTTGAGGCTGAACTGCTTGCCGTTTTTGTCTTTGCAGATCACTTCGGTTGCGGTGATTTGTTCAACCTTGGTTTCGGTAAGCATCTGCACGCCGTTGCCCTTTAAATGCCCGAGCAGAATGGTCTGTGCGGTTTTGCCCGTATTGCCTGCAAGGTTGGGAAGCATTTCGACAATGCTCACCTCTTTTCCCTTGCTTGCAAGCAGTTCTGCGGTTTCGCAACCGATGGAACCGCCGCCGATGACAACCACATTTTTGCCCGTCTGTGCACCTTCAAGAACTGCGTTTGCAGAAATTGATCTTTCCGCTCCCGGCATATTGAGTTTGCGGGGATTGACACCTGTGGCACAAACAACCGCATCGGGATTGAGCACAAGAATTTCGTCTTTTGTGACTTTCTTGCCGAGATGCACTTTGACTCCTGTCAGCTCAAGCTGCCTTTCAAGATAAGGCATCATCAGCCCCAAATGCTGCTTATAAGGCGGCACATGAGCAAGTTTCATCTGACCACCGATTTTGTTATCCGCTTCAAAGAGAGTAACATCATGTCCGCGTTTTGCGGCAATTCTTGCGGCTTCCACACCTGCAACACCGCCGCCGACGACAACGACTTTTTTCTTGGTTTCGGCAGGGGTAATTGTATAATCATTATCCCCTCTTGCAAGAACGGCATTCCCCGAACAGACCGCACGGCAACCATGTTGCAGCTGATGGTCGATGCAATGACCGCAACCGATACAGGGACGAATCTCGTCTTCCCTGTTCTGTTCAATAAGGTTGACAAGATCGGGCTGTGCAAGAAGTCCGTGACCGATGAAAATCATATCACACTGCCCTGTTGCAAGGGCCTTTTCGGCCTTTGCGGGATTCTGTGCTCTGCCGCCGCCGATAAGCAGAATGGTTTTCTTTTTGCCTGTTGCCATAAGGATACCGAGTTTCATAACAAGGCACAGTGCGACCGCCATGCAATCGGGATATGCTGATTCGGGGGCTTCTTTTTTGCCCGCTTCGCTGTTCCATTTGCCGGCAAGCACTTCAATGGCGTCCACACCTGCTTCCTGCAGTTTTTTACAGTAATAGACACCGTCCAACATGGAAATACCGCCGTCTTTGCCCATTTCAATGACGGACAGTTTGACAATGATCGCAAAATCATCACCGCAGAGTTCACGGATGCGTTTAATGATGTTCAGATGAAAACGAATGCGGTTTTCGCGGCTGCCGCCGTATTCATCGGTGCGGATGTTCGCCTTGGAGGACAAAAACTGCTGACCGAGATAATAACCGACCGCATGAATTTCAACACCGTCAAAGCCTGCTTTTTTTGCACGCAATGCGGCCTGTGCATATTTTTCTTCAATAGCCTTTATTTCGTCAATGGTGAGTGCACGGGGCGTTTCATTGGCAAGCCCCATCATAAAGGAATAAGGCATTGCAACGGCACTGGGGCCTACGGGCTGATCGCCGATGATGGCACGTCTTGCTCCTCTGCCCGTGTGGGAGATCTGCAAAAAAGCTTTCGAGCCACCGTCGTGAATGACATCGGCAAGCTGTTTCATGCCGGGTATGTATTTATCGTCATCAATGACAAGCATTCCTTTTGTGTTCAGTCCCAACGGAGAATCAACGCAGGTCACTTCCACGATGATGGCACCGACACCACCCTTGGCACGTTCAGCATAGTGATTCAGCACCGCCTGATTGACAAATCCGTTTTCAGCCTGGCTCATCCCCATGGCCGCCATGACAGTTTTGTTGCGAAGCTCAACCTTACCGATTTTTGCGGGAGATAAAAGATGTGGATATTTGTTGTGCATAAAAAAACACCTCTTCCTCAAACAATTCATTTTCAGTATAATATATCTGTATTATTTTTGCAATAGAGAAATAATTGATGTTTTTTGCGAAAAAGGCTTGACTTTAACCCCACGTAAAAGATTAAAATGAGGACAAAAGGAGGGAAAACCATGAAAATGAAAACCGTTTGCGAGCAGACGGGGCTGACAGACCGTGCTGTTCGTTACTATATTGAAGAAGAAATTCTGCATCCGTCCTTTACGGAGAACTACCTCGGCAGAAAGACATATGATTTTTCGGACGAGGACGTGCAGATGCTCAAGGACATTGCCGTGTTACGTAAATTCGGCTTTTCCGTGGCACAGATCAAGGAGATGCAGACCTGCCCCGAAAAGACATACAGCATTGCCGAACAACTGAAAGAAGAAAAGAAAGAAGTCATTAAGAACGAGCAGGATCTTTTGGTAGCATTGGAGCAGCTCGATGCCGAACAGTGCTATACATTGCGGGAGCTTGCAAGTGTATTGAGCAAACCCGTGACCGACAAGGCACTGCCCAAAGAAGACACAAAATGGCGGTTGCTGAAAGCCACTTGCCGTGTGATAAACATTATTTGCAATTTATTTGCAGTTGTACCTGTTTTAATTGTATTGCTTATGATCATAGCATCTTATGCACATTTCAGTTACCCGACAACGGATTATAAATGCTTATTATATACAGTTCTGTTTTTATTACCAAACATAGTGTCAGTTGTTCTTTTTTTTGTAAAAACAAATGCGATATTTAAAGTAGTTGTCCGCATCACATTATCTGCTGTTTGTGCACTCTGCGTAACAATAGCAATTATGTTTTCATGGGGCATTTGTTATATATCAGAAACTGATAATATTTACAATTACAGAAATTTGGATACCGATTGTCAGCTCAATCATGATATGATTTATCAAAACCTTTTTCCCGGTTCTTACAGATTTGACAGCTATGACAACAAAATTACCGTGCCGCGTACTGCATTGTATTATTATCATCATGAATATTTACTTGATCCTTATGACCGGGGACCATGTGAAATTTACACCGAATTCTCAACGGATATGGCCACAATACAAGAGGAAAAAGAGCGCATTGAACAATTATTTACTTCTCATAAGCAAACATCTGATGAGTTTAAGCTTTCAACGGGTACAAAAGGTGATTATGCATACATAATGTACCATCGGGGAATTTCACCGTTCACTGTAACCGATACAGAAGATGACAAGCGGTCTTACATTTTTGCTTATTACATTTTTGCTTATAATGAAAAAGCGCAGACAGTTCGCTATCTGTGCGGCAACACTTCATATCACTATATCCCGTATTGCAATACGTTGGATTGGTAAAAGACAAAGGGTGAAATTATGAAAATCAAAACCGTTTGCGAACAGACGGGGCTGACCGACCGTGCAGTTCGTTACTATATCGAAGAAGAAATTCTGCACCCGTCCTTTACGGAAAACTACATCGGCAGAAAGACTTATGATTTTTCGGATGAAGATGTGCAGATGCTCAAGGACATTGCCGTGTTACGTAAATTCGGTTTTTCCGTGGCACAAATCAAGGAGATGCAGACCTGCCCCGAAAAGACATACAGCATTGCCGAGCAACTGAAAGCAGAAAAAAAAGAAGTTATACAATCCGAACAGGCACTTTTGTCTGCGCTCGAGCAGCTCGATTCCGCACAGAGCTACACCCTACGGACGCTTGCATCCGCATTGAGTAAGCCTGTGACAGACAAGGCACTGCCAAAGGAAGACACTAAATGGCGGTTGCTGAAAGCCACATACCGTATCATACGCAACTCGTTGTTTACAATCATTGCTGTGTTGCCGATCCTCATTGTGTTATATAGTTTTGCGGTTGC
Source organism: Acutalibacteraceae bacterium (assembly GCA_045605525.1). Classification (GTDB taxonomy): domain Bacteria; phylum Bacillota; class Clostridia; order Oscillospirales; family Acutalibacteraceae; genus RUG806. Next base: position 65,648 of record JAZUQC010000064.1, on the reverse strand, counting down.
ACATAGCCGGTTTTATTATCCGAAATACAATATATATTCAGCTATTCTCATGTTGGTATTGCTGTTGCCGAATTTGATGTCACTGCTTGTTGTTTTCACAAAAACAAAACCGTATATCAAAACAATCATCCGCATTGCTTGTTCTGTTTTATGCCTCGTGTTACTGTTCCCTGTCGTATTCTTTTCAACTGCATTACTCTGTGAATCGGAAACAAGTGATATTAAGAATTACAAAAGATTAGATGTTACTTGCAATCTTAACAATGATGCGGTATTCCAGGATCTGTTTCCGGATCCGTCCGACTATTATTATATTGCACCAAACGAAGGCAAGATCACAATACCCGAAAGTGCAGAATACTATTACAATTATTTAAACACCCACCCGGAGTACAAATACGATATATATGTTGCATTTCAGACCGACAAAAACACACTCGACAATGAAATCAACAGAGTTAAATCTGTCTTTGATGACCACCAATTAAGTTACACAACCGGCAAACAAGGCGACTACACATATTTATTCTGTTGCGCTGATGCTGCGCCGTTTGAAGAAATAACCTTTGACAATAACACAGAACCGAACCAATATCTTTATTACATTTTTGCATACAATGAACAATCCATGACAGTGCGTTATATTTGCGGTGCGAGTTTTCTCGGCGGACCTGCATATTTCAGCACGCTGGATTGGTGAACGACGGAGCGTAAAATCATGAAAATCAAGGCCGTTTGCGAACAGACGGAGCTGACAGACCGTGCTGTTCGCTACTATATTGAAGAAGATATTCTGCATCCGTCCTTTACGGAGAACTACCTCGGCAGAAAGACATATGATTTTTCGGATGAGGACGTGCAGATGCTCAAAGATATTGCCGTTTTGCGAAAATTCGGTTTTTCCGTGGCACAGATCAAGGAGATGCAGACCTGCCCCGAAAAAACCTACACCATTGCCGAACAGCTGAAAGAAGCGAAGAAAGAGGTCATTAAAACCGAGCAAGATCTTTTGACGGCATTGGAACAGCTCGACAGCAATGATTCTTATACACTTTCCAAATTGGCTTTAGTTTTGCAAAATCCTACAAAAAACAAAGCACTGCCAAAAGAAGACAACCGTTTCAGAATACTCAAAACAACGGTTCGCATAATAGCGAAAACGGCTGTGGCTATCATAGCCTGCATTCCGATCATTCTCGTTCTGATCGGTTTTATTGATTCTCTTGTTCTTTTTCGTCATCCGAAAATTGAGATAAAAGCATTGCTGTTGACCCTTGTTTGCTTGCTGCCGTCTGTGGCTTGCCTGATTCTGCTGAAAATAAAAAAGAAAAACATTCGGGCGAAAGCAATTTCATTTGTCAGTTTATTAACCTGCCTCATTCTGATTCTGATTCTCTTTCCGGCTACACTTGTCATGTGCCATGGCGTATGCGATCGTTCGGAAACAACCGACCTTGCGGATTACAGAAAATTTGACAAAAAGTGCGATATAACAAACGCTGACATTTTCCCTGAAATTCTTCCGGAAAAACCGCCGTTTGACATTCATTCTCAATCTGATTTATCTGCGCATGAAGCTGAATATTATTATCGTTTTATGTGGTACATGGATCCTTCCTCTGATACAATTGTCTCATGGAAATTGCAGCAAGAAGACTTTCAAGCCGAAATAAGCCGCGTGAAAAGCCTATTCAAAAAATATGAACAAGAGTTAACGGAAAACGGCTATACAATAAGCGAAACCACATTCGGTGCATTTAATTGTATTTTGTATTATAGCGGAGCAGAACCTTTTTTACAGGAATCCGGTATTTTTACGCATTGCATTTTCGCCTACAATGAAAAAACAAAAGAGGTGAGATATATTTATTCTTACAGCCGGGATTCTGACATTCCCTACTATACTTCTCTTGCCTGGTGATAAAAATTGAAAGGGACTGCCGAAACAGTCCCTTTTGTGTTTTGATGTTTTATAGGTTACAGAATATGGCGGACAACATAAAGAATGATATTGAGAATGTTGTTCAGGAGATAACGGATTGCAGAGAAGATATAGGGGAATTCAAAATTCCATTCGGAGGGCTTCTGCAAGGCACCGAGCAAGGAGCCGTCATATTCATACGGTTCAAGGAATGCTTTGGTGTGCATTTTGGCGATGCAAAGGTTTTTGCAGGCTTCACGCAATGCCGTACCGAAGCCGATGGGGTCGTTATTATAAGCATTGTGGCATGCAATCACGTGGGAAACCACATTGACAGCCCAGATGCCTGTGAGCATGGTATCGTTGCCGTTATAAACCGCAATAACGGGGCTCATGTAACCCGTGCCCGTAAAGTTCCACGAATAGTCGGAAACAACAAAGCCTTCAAATCCCCATTCACTGCGAAGAACATCTTTGAGAAGTGCAGAGCTTGCACCGCACCAGGTTGTGCCGATACGGTTGAAAGCGGACATAACACCCTTGCAGTTGGTTTCCTTGACGGGAATTTCAAATGCTTTGAGATAAATTTCACGCATGGTCTGTTCGTCTGCCCATGTGAAAATACCTTCTCGGTGGGATTCCTGATCGTTAAGCACAAAGTGCTTGATGGTAACAACAAGTCCTTCCTTATTGCAGCCCTGAATTACGGAAGAAGCCATTCTGCCGGAAAGAACAGGGTCTTCGGAATAGTATTCAAAGTTTCTGCCGCCTGCAGGATTGCGGTGGATGTTGGCACCGGGGGCATACCAGATGTCCGTGCCCATATCCCTTGCTTCTTTCCCTGCGCCGATACCCATTTTTTCGGCAAGTGCAGTGTTCCATGTGCATGCAAGTGCGGTTGCACATGGGTAAGCCGTTCCGCTGTCGGTAAAGACAAGACCGTTCTGACCTTTCACACTCGACGGGCCGTCATTGTCCCATGTCTGCGGAATACCGAGACGTTCAACACCTCTTGTGCCGTAACCGCCGTCAATAACCATCATGACCATTTCATCAACAGTAAGCTGATCAAGGAATGCATCCCACAGACTTTCGTCTTCGGCAACATCCTGCAGGGTAATGACTTCATCATAAACTGCACCGACGGTGGGGGCCGTACCCTCGGGGGTGGGTTCGGGCAGTTGATCTACATTCTTGGTTGCATCCGTGGCAGTGAGCTGACGGAATACGGGATATGTATTCACCGCATCGGCTCTTGACAATACGGGGAAGCCGTTGTAAACATCATCAAAACGGTTTTTGATTTCCGTGCCGGTCACATCGTCATATTTGAGGATGATATCTTCTTCAACGGTATAAGTGAAGCTGTCGATGTGGTCACGGACATTTTCACCGACAATGATGGAGTAATCACCGTGTTCGAGCACCCATGCCTCATTAACCTTATGGTCATACGAAGCCATGTCATCGGCTTCAAAGGTAACGGTCAGATCCTGACTTTCGCCGGGGTTGAGCAGGTCGGTTTTTGAAAAACCTGCAAGGTTGATGACACTTTTCTCGATGCCGCCGTCATAATAAGGTGCACTGTAATAGATCTGCACGGTATCTTTACCGGCTGTGTCTCCTGTGTTGGTGACACGAACGGTCACGGAAATATTGCCGTCTGTGATATCGTAAGTCAGCATTTCTTTTGCAAAGGTGGTATAAGAAAGTCCGTAGCCGAACGGGAACTGCACTTTGTCCTTTGCAAAGGTTTCAAAATAGCGGTAGCCGACATAAATACCCTCAAGATATTCCACATAATTGCCGCCGCCGTCATATTCGTGCGAGCCGAAGCAGACACTTGACGGATGGTCAGCAACGCTGTAAGCCACAGTATCGGCAAGTCTGCCCGAGGGGTTGATTTCACCCTTGAGCATTTTTGCTACTGCCGTCATGCCGAATTCACCGGGAATCCAGATGATTGCCGCAGCTTTGATATGTTCATATTCTTCGAGCCAACCCATTTCCATCACATTGGCAATATTGAAAAGCACAATGATGTTTTCAAAGGTTGCATCGGCTTTTTCGAGCAACTTCTTTTCTTCTTCTTTCAGTTGCAGGGTTGTATGGTCAAGGTCTTCCCCTTCTGCACTTGTGCGGCTGATCACAACAACAGCCGTGTCGGAAAATGCCTTGGCTTCGTCCATAATATTCTGTGTCAGCATGGCAGCAGGCATTTCATTGAGAGAGCTTTTTGCAAACATCAGCCCAAACAGATTGTTGATAACGGTGTTGTCGGTTTTCGGAATTTCATTGGAGCCGCAAAACAGTTCATAAACATCACGAAGACAAGTGTTATATTCGATGCCTTCGGCTTCCAACGCATCATAAAAACCAACAGGGTTCTCCGATACGATACAGCCCGATCCAGCACCTCCGAAAAACGGACAAACAGAACCTGCACCGAAAACATTGATCTTGTTGTCTGCAAGCGGCAGAACATTGTCTTCATTTTTCAAAAGAACAATACCCTCGCCCTCGATTTCAACGGCCGTCTGTGAAGTTTCCGCAATGATGGCTTCGTCAAGATCGCCGCTGAGTGCAACGACAGGCAGTGCCGCAATACCCGTCAGGACAAGCACAAGAAACAGCGAAATTATTTTTTTGATCGTTTTTTTCATAACAAACCCTCCGATTATATACTAAGAGTTAAGTGCAATGAGCAAACTCAGCGAATGGTTGAGTACATAAAATACTTGATACCGTAGGGAGTGGCATACCAATCCTTTACGGAAGAATCACAGACGAAGGAGTCGGTGTAGTAATACAAGGGCATGATGGCACCCGTTGACATCAGCAGATCTTCAGCAAGATGCATCAGTTTATACCGCAGTTCAGTATCAGCGATCTTTTTGATCACGGAAATAAGATAGTCATAGGTCTGTGCCCACGTGCCGCTTGCAACCTTGTAATTGATACCGTAGGGGGTAAGGTCGAGTGAATAAGCTTTCAGCGAAGCGTGTGCACCTTTGCCGAGCTGTGCATCATTGTTACCGCTGTCGGTTGTCCACATATCAAGGAAGTTGACAGGATCGTTGAAGTCTGCAATCCAACCGTTGCGTGCAAGTGTATACATCCCCTCCTTGCGGGTATTCAGGAATGTACTCCATTCATATTCATGCAGGGTAACGGGGATTCCGTACAAACCGAGATCATACTGCACACACTGTGCAATATCAGCATGGCCGGTGCCTTCATTGAAAGAAAGCGTAATGGTCGGGAAATTGGTGAATTTGCCTGTGCTGTAATTGTAGTTATAATATTTTGCAAGCGTAGTTAATGCAGCAATGCAGTTTGCTTCATACGCCTGTGCGGAAGGATCAAAATAGCCGTTGAAGGAATCGGATGAGCCTGCATTTTCATAAAACTCGGCTTTTCCATCCGCATCCAGAATACCGGATGCAACAAACGAAGACGCGGCATTTTCTATCGGCATGCCGACCACTTTCTGCAGAATATAAGTTCTTTCGACCAATAAACTCAAAGCATTTCGCACTTCGGCTTCGGCCTTTTCCTTTTCAGCACCCGTCAGGGTGTTGGTGGACGGCAACAGGGATTTGTTGACATTAAAGTTGTAATAATACGTACCCATAGAACCGATGGTGTAAAGCTCTTCTGCGGAAATATCCTCACTGGTCACCCATGCATACGAATCAAGGAAATCCAGTTCACCGGCACAATAAAGTGCTGTCAGTGCTTCGGCATCATCGGTCAGATTGAATTCGATCGTGTGCATTTTCACACGGGCGGCATCGTGGTAGTTTTCGTTTTTCACAAGGGTCATCAGCTTATCATGTTCCCATACAATCATGGTGTAGGCACCGTTGCTGACATAGGTATTGGCATTGCCTGCCCAATAGGAATTCGATTCAACAACAGACTGTTTGACGGGCATACAGACACCCATTGTGAGCAGATCATAGAAATACGGCACTTCACTTGTAGTGACCACGGTCAGTTTATTGCCGTCTGCATGCACATTGAGTTTTGCATTCGGATTATCGTACATATCGTAATAACCGTCAATGATGTCAAGAAGATAACCGTAATCTGCAAATGTATCGGGATCGGCGGCACGGTTCCAGGAATAAACAAAATCAGCCGCCGTCAGCGGGGTGCCGTCCGACCATTTCAGGTTGTCTTTGAGTTCGAACACATAGGTAACCTTGCCGTCTGCTCCGACCGTACCGACGGGCAGCTCCTTGGCACAATCAGCAACTACCTGCAGAGCACCGTTTTCATCAATTTCGTATTTTGCGAGGCCTGCAAACAGGTGGGTAAGCAAGGTGAAGGCCCCCACTTCGCTGTTGAGCACGGGATCCATGGTCAGCGGCTCACTGCCGATGCCAACGCGCAAGGTCTGCTTCAATGCCGGAATTATTTCAATCCCAACGGATGCACGCAAGGTAAGGCGGGCATCCCCTGCAGAAAACTTACCGTCCCCATCGGGATCGCATGCCTTTTTATAGTTATAGTTTTCGGCATCATTACACTTTGCGGCAATGGTTTCCCATGTTTCAAGACCGACCGACAAGCGCAGAATATCACGTGCATCGCCGGCATTGACCACTTCATCATTATTGACATCGCCCGGCAGATAGTAGATCGGCTCTTCTTCAACTGCCAACGTTGACAATGCCAACGGAAACAACAGCACAAAGCTCAAAAGAATGCATAAAAAGCGTTTCATAAAAATTCACCTTTCTCATAAAGATATATATTCATTATACAGAAAACGATTTTTTGCGGTCAATTGACATAGTAAACAAAAATCCGTCTTGCTTTTTGACAAGGCGGAAAAGGAATATTATATTTTTTCGCAAAGATATTTTTTCAACTCTATCTTGCCGTTTTCAACAAAACTGCAGGCTGTATGTATGAAGGACTTCGTCATGAAAGCCACAACGCAACCGAACGCAAAATGGCATACGAAGAAACCCGCCCGTGAGCACACAGTCACAGGCGGTTGTATTTTAACTGAAAAAAGGACAATCCTTCAGCGGCAGGTCAATCAGACACAGAATAAATCTCATTCTTCCCCATTGCATTTTCAAGGGTGCGCCATTTCAAAGTCTCGGCATAGATTACAATTCCGATGTAATCCGCATCCTCACAGGCAACCGGGTCTGCCTCATTGCACCAATATAAAAGGCCGTCCTTGAATCCCATAGAAGCTTCCATAATCTCACAAGTGTATTGCTCATCAAACGGCATCAACTTCATGTTCTTCAATCCACCGAAAACCATTTCTATCGCACTGTCCTTTGCAAATTGGCGCTGAATGATCATGCGCAATTCACGGCGGCTGTTCAGCGGATACATTGCCAGGTCGTCCTCGACATACGCTCCGCTTACATATCGCATTTCCTTGATGCAACTGTCATGAAAATATAACATCTGTTCCATAAATCTTTCAATATCTTCTTGTGTCAAAATTTCATGCCACATATATTATACCTCCTTATGTAATTAACGCCGTATTCTTTCAGATCCACCTTGCCGTTTTCCACCACAATCCCCTCGGCTTCGAGCAGACGTTGCTGTTCGGCAAGACCGCCGAATGCAAAATGTGAACTCAACTCCCCTTTGCTGTTGACGACCTTGTAACAGGGGTATTTTTCGCCGTCGGGATTATTGTGCAGGGCATTACCGACCGCACGTGCCCATGCCTTGTTACCAAGCATCTGTGCAAGACAGCCGTAGGTTACCACCTTGCCGTATGGAATCTGCGTCAGCAGGGTATATAATTTTTGTTTGCTGAAAGTGTGCATGGGGTTCATTGTCAACTCCTTTTTCTTCTCTTGTTGCCCGATTTCTTTTGCACATAAACGGAGTGTCCTCTCGGCGGACCGAAAATCAACAGCACGGCGATTACTTTAATGAGAACAAACGAACAGAAAAGGAGCATAAACACTTTTTCATCGTAAAAAAAGATACTGAGAATCCCGACCGACAGATATTGCGGCAACAACATATACAGCATGACTTTGTAACGCGTGTGATACCTTTTAAACTCTGTCTGATACCGTGTCAGATATTTCGCTATATATGACATTGAAACAGAGTCAAACAAAGCCTGTTCATCACGAATCTTTTTTGCTTTGTTGCTTTTGCCGGTCTGTCCGATCAAAAAATCGAATAATCTATGTCTTGCACAGTGCAATTCTATATAATCCAGAACGACCATGCAAGCGAATAAACTCAATATTTCTTCCATCATATAAAACCTTCACATATTGCTGTTATTTTTTCTTTTTATAAGGTGCACTTCCGAACTGCCCGAAAGCAATCAACTCAACACCGCCTTTGACAGCCAGCAGCACAACAAGACAGATCAATGCAGCTTTCATCCCCCACAAAAGACCGCACACGGCAACCATACAATAATCCGGCAACACCAACAAAAGACCCGCTATGTACAATCGGTAATACCGATTGAATGATTTATTATTTTCCTGCGTTTCTTTTAAATATTGCAAAGTGATTCTGTTTTTCAGCGTTTGGGTACGATATTCTTTTTTGACCTTATCCCGTTTGCCGACAAAAGAAAACATCCAATTTTTCACTTCCGCAAAAAATAAAAGATCAAAAACAATATTTGCAAAGATACCAAGACACAAATAAATCAAGCCTTTACTCCTTTTTCATTTTTCATTCGGACAGCAAATCGAAAACGGCACACAAACAGGTGTCAATACTGTCCCACTGCTCGGATACAACACATGTTTCAATGCCGTGCTCGACGGCATATACGGCAGAGGTATCGGTGTCGGCAAACAAATCAAACCTTGTGCTGAAATCAACATACGGCTTATAGAAAGAGCCGAATTTCAGCCAGCTTTGCGGCGTACCCTGCGGCCTGTTCAGGTCTTCAATACTGATATTGAACGGCTCGACCCGTTCACGAAAAGTCAGCGGGATACCGTATACGGAAAACCGATTCATCGGCAGAGCAATATTGTATTTTTCAGACAAATATGATTCCCAGAACAACGTGCATCCGTTCATACTGCGGTACAGCGTGAGCAATTCCGCAGGTACGGTTCGATTATAAGAATCAATCAGATGCTGAATCAGTTCCTCGGACATTGCCGCAAAAACAATATGTTTTGCAAGCGGCGGTGTTTTCTCAAAAACACCGTACAGGGTGCAGTTTTCCTGCTGTTTGATTTTTTCTGCCGAGAATTGTGCATCCAATGCTTTTATTTTTTCAAGAAAAAGAAGTTGCACGGCATCCTGTTTGCATTTTTCTGTTGCAAATTTTGATTGCATGGATTTTATTTTATCAAGAAATCCCATTATGATTTTTCTCCTTTGCTGTTACGACCAAAATCAGCAGGCTGACGACATGATAAATAAATATCAAAACCGATAAGACAATACCAACGATCAGTTCCGGTACATACGGCACAAGGCAACTAAAGCCGATCAGCAACAACAAAAGCACAATGCACATTTTTACATAATGCGCAACATACACTTGTTTGCGCCATTGTCGCGCGGCATAAAAAGATGCATCCGTTTTTGCCGGATCCGCTTCAAAAATCCGTAAAGAAGTATCATTTTTATTGAAATCCGATTTCGATTTTGAAAGTGCGTATTTGTTTTTTAAATCAAAAAATTCTTTTCTGTTGCGGTCATTTTTTTGCACCGCCATGTACATATAATATTGTGTTTGTTTCGGCTCGGCTTTTTCAAAATAAAAGCTCCACCGCTTGTGTTTCGTAAGCATATATCCTGCCGCAGTCTGATCTGCAAGCCACTGCTCAACCCTGTGCACCGTCGCCGGGTTATGGGGGTGCATTACTTTTTGTTCTTTCATTTTTCTTCCACCTTGAAGCCTTTTTTGATCAGGAAGAACAAGGGGATGAGAACAAAGACGGAAATCACGGCGGAATAGGCAAACATACTGCTCGACGGGACGATCGTTTCCACTCCGTATTCATTGAGATAGGTCACGGCGGAATTGCGGCAGGCAAGGTCACCGAGTGCAGGTCCGAGCACCATGGGAATGAGCACCGTAAAAATCATGCGGATGCCCTGGAACAGACCTGCCTTGCCGTCAGGGATAAAGTCCTTGATGGCAGCATTGAGCTGAATGCCCATAACGAGATTGCCGACTAAAGTAGGTACAACACCGATGAGAACAACATGAATATTGGTTGTGGTGGATAAAAGCACAAGTCCTGCCGTCATCAGAATGGCAGACGGAATCAGCCCTGCCGCCTTGTTTTTGGCAGAGACCTTCAAAAGCGTGACCATGCTAACAATAAGGGCAATAATGACAATGACAGCTGTCACAATTACACTTGTTGTAATGAAGCTTTCACCGCCGTTGTCGGGAATGACAACATACTGCAAATAGACAAGAAGATAAGGAAAAAAGACCTGATATGCCACACTCGAAAAGCCGACGGCAAGCAGGGTAAGATACAGGCGGGAATTATCTCTGATAACAGACGGACGGAAGCCGTAGAACAAATCTGCCCAATAGCTCGATTTGGGTTCGTTGGTTTGTTGCGGCTTTTCGGGATTTTTAATCAGGAACAGCCCGGCAGCACCGCAGACGGCAACAATAAGACCGAGCACAAGGAAGAAATTCTGATAAGACACCGCACCCGACTGTGCAAGCGAGCCGACACCCATGACCGTAACAACCGACAGGAAGCCGACAAAGGTCAGTGCAGTTTCCATGGTAGGTCTGATTTTGGGGGTGGTGATGTCCGTCAGCCATGCATTGAATGCGGCATCGTTGCTGGTTGAGCCCATAAAGGTCATGATGATATCCATAACAATGACGACCCAGACGGTGGTGGTGAGGATTTTGGCTTCGTCGGTCAGTCCGAACAAAGATGCAATGTTATCACGGGTGAGGAAACCGAACACAGCGGTCACAATACCCCACAGCAGGTAGCCGACGGAAATAAACAACTTGCGGTTTTTCATTTTGTCGCTGAGGGTACCCATTAAGAAAGTGGTCAGCACGGCTGCGATTGCCGACAGAGCCACCATGCGGCTGATTGCCGTTGTGGGCGCCATAGTGCCTGCCATGGCCGCTTCAGAGGCATTGGCATAAACGGAATTGTAAAGGAAGGTATTGAAATACATGTTTTCAATATTCCATGCAATACCGCCCATGAAGCTGAACAGACAGATGGTAAACCAATTCAGTTTGGTAAGTTTCTCTTTGATCATTTTCTTATCCTCTTTTCCATTATAAAAGAAATTATATTCCTGCAATTTTATTATACGAAAGCGGACTTTTCTTTTCAATTGACATAGTACACAAATAAACAACCCCGTTTTGCATCAAAAAAAACAGCACAGAGGCATTTAACCTCTATGCTGTTGCTTGGAATTTTTAAATTTGATTATTCAGCTTTTTCAAGGTAAGCCATGCAAACATAAGCATCATGGCCGTCCCATTCGATGTTACCCCAATAGAGAAGTTCGTCGTCGTCAGCATCTTCCCATGTGACAATGGCAAGAACTTCGACTTCGTCGCCGTCATAAGCCATGGAGAGTGCATCGCCGTAACCGGGTTCGGGCTTGACTTTCAGACCGTATTCACCGGTGCCGGTAACAACATACTTGCCGACTGTGTAGTTGCCGGGTGTGGCAGCGGCTTCTTCACCGAATTCAGCAATGTAATCAGCTTCGGTCATCAGGAACTGCATAGCAACATAGCCGTCGGTTCCCTTGTAGGAAACAGCACCCCAGTAGGGATATGCGGCAACGTCGGAAGCAATGATCTGCTTGACTTCGAGCTTGGTGCCGGAGGGAATTTCAACACCTGTTTCAACATCCGCACTTGCAGATGCACGGAGTCTGAGACTTCTGCCTTCTGCATTGTAAAAATAGAATGTGCCTGTGGTATAAGGACCCACCTTAACACCAGCGGTTGCCTGTGTTGCTTCTTCGGTTGCATTTACATCGGTTGCGGAAGGATCAACGACCGGTGCGGAAGGATCAACAACGGGTGCGGACGGATCAACAACAGGGGCAGAGGGATCAACGACCGGTGCGGACGGATCCTCAACCGTGCCGGAGGGCAGATTTTCTTCGTTCTGAATACTTGTGTCTTCTTTATTGTTGAAATGAATGGCAATTCCTGCACCTGCAAGAGCGGCAACAAGCATCGCTACCACAAGAACAACAACAAAGACGAGATACATTTTTTTCTTTTCCATGTTAAAAAAAACTCCTTTTCGGGGTCTGACCCGATTTTATATTTCTCTTGTTATTTGCACGGCAATGCCGTAAAACAAAACAGATTGAGTGCCGACATCTTCCATTGGTACGAACACGGCAGAAAATGTTGGATTCAGCGGTTGCAGAACGATGCCGCCATCCTGATAGAGCAGTTTACGCAACATACAGTCACCCGCACATGAAACAAGTGCAATCTGACCGTTCAGGCAAGAGTCCTGCTTTCGGATAAGAACAACATCCCCCACGCTGATCAAGGGGGCCATATCATCAATTTCAGCTATCATGTAAAGATACGAAAAACCGTCCGAACAAAAGGGTGACGGCAAGGCACGTAAACGGGGATATTCACCTGCCGTGCCGAATTCGGACATGGTAAAAACCGGTGCATTCATCCTGCCCGGAAGATCGGCAGGTGTGTTCTTCTCCCTGCACAACAAGTAGTCCAGGCTGCAATCAAATAAATTTGCAAGTCGAATGAGCGAGGTCATATCCGGTTCATTGCTTCCCAATTCCCACATGCGTACTGCACTCGGACTTTTTCCTAAAAAGTCAGCAAGCGTTGTCTGGGTCATGGAACGTTCCTTTCGCAAAGAACGCAAACGGGTGCCGAAATCTTTTTTCATATCAACCACCAATTCTATATTATAGCAAATAAAAAATTTTTTTCAAGTATATTCTTGATTAAATTGTAAAAATAGTATAAACTTGTTATATATGACTAACCAAAACAAGGAAAGCAAGTTATGGAACAATACAAATTATTGGTAGACGGCATGTCCTGTGCGGCTTGCAGTGCCGCCGTGGAAAAGGCTCTTAAGCGGATCGAGGGCGTTGAAAAAGCGGAAGTAAATTTAGCTACGGGCACCGCAATCGTTACGGCAGACAACACAAAGGCAAACACACAAAAGCTGCAGGCTGCCATCAAAAAAGCGGGATTTTCATGCCGCATCCCCAACACGGATGAAAATTCACAGCCCGAGCAAGACGAAAACAAAGTTTCACCGCTCAAGCGGGTGCTTTTGCTGTTACCGTTCGCATTGCCGCTTTTTTACCTTGCACATGTGTCAAAACTGCCGCTTCCGTTTGCGGATTATCTCAGCAGTGCACAATTTGCCGTTTACAATGCAACCTTGCAACTGCTTATGCTCATTCCGATCATCATACAGGCACGACACATTTACAAAAAAGGGATTTCTTCCATCCTGCACCGCGCCCCCGGGATGGATGCACTCGTTTCGCTTGGCACCATAACAGCCACTGCATACAGTATTTATTTGTATATCCGTCTGCTGCTTGAAAACGGTTCTGCAGAGCATCTTTATTTCGGTTCTGCAGGCATGATTCTGTTTTTTGTTATGCTCGGCAAGGCTCTTGAAGAAAACAGCCGCCGAAAATCCGCAAAAGCAATCCGTTCATTACTCTCCCTGCGTCCGCAGAAGGCACACCTTGTGCGTGCAAATGAAATCCTGGATGTTTCCGCTTCGGTGTTACAGGCAGAGGATGTCATCCTCGTCAAACCGGGTGAAAAATATCCCGCAGACGGTATTGTCATCAGCGGTACGGGGGATGCAGACGAAGCCCTGTTGACGGGAGAAAGCGTTCCCGTTGAAAAAATGCCCGACTCCCCTGTTTTCTGCGGTGCGATCAACCTGAACGGTGCATTGCATATTAAAGTTACAAAAAGTGCCGCACAGACCCTGCTTGCGGGCATTATCCGAACCGTTGAACAGGCACAGGCAAGCAAGGCTCCGATTGCAAAGCTGGCTGACAAAATATCCGCCATCTTTGCACCGACTGTATTTGTTATCGCTTTGCTGTCGGGTCTGGGGTGGTGGCTCGGCACAAGGGACATCACAAAAGCACTGACAACATTCATCAGTGTTCTTGTGGTTGCATGTCCGTGTGCATTGGGGCTTGCAACACCGACCGCCATTATTTCCGCCACGGGACGCGGTGCAAAGGACGGTATTCTGATCCGAAACGGAGAGGCTTTGCAGAAACTGGCAGGCATTGACACGGTTGTTTTTGACAAAACGGGAACCCTGACAAGCGGCAAGTTGTCTGTCCGTTTTGTGAAACCGCATAACATGGACAAAAAAGATCTGCTTTCGATTGCCGCTGCCGCAGAAAGTGTGAGTGAACATCCCGTCGCAAAAGCAGTGTGCAACTATGCACAGCAAAAAGGAATCACCCCTACCGTACCTGAAGACTTCACCGCAATTCCCGGAAGAGGGATCAGGGCAAGTGTTAACGGCAAAACGGTCCTTGCGGGCAATCAGCAATTCTTACTCGAAAACGGTGTTACTGTTCCGACAATAACGGATTCCGACGGTGCTACATTGATATGGATCGCATCAGACGGAGCGTACAAGGGTTGCATCGGTGCCGCAGACACCGTCCGTCCCGAAGCTGCCGACGGATTGAAAGCCCTCGCCGGAATGAATATAAAAACCGTCCTTGTGACAGGTGACAATGCCGCCGCCGCAAAACAAGTCGGTGACACATTACAAATTGACCGTGTTTTTGCAGGCATTCTGCCTGACGGCAAGCGTGAGGTTATTGCAGATTTGCGAAAACAAGGAGAAAAAACCGTTTTTGTGGGTGACGGTATCAACGATGCCCCCGCACTTGCAAGCGCAGATGTCGGCATTGCCATGGGCACGGGTACCGATGTTGCCATGGACACGGCAGATGCGGTTTTACTGCGAAGCGATATTCGTGGGGTTGCACAGACCCTGTTGCTTGCAAAAAAAACCATACGCATTATCAAACAAAATCTTGCATGGGCATTCGGCTACAATGTGCTGATGCTTCCCTCGGCAGCAGGGATTCTGACCTTATTGGGGCTGCCAATGCCCGACCCGGGACTTGCCGCCGTTGCCATGTCGCTGAGTTCGGTTGCGGTGGTCACCAATTCACTTCGGTTGCTGAAAAAAACAAATATAAATGTAAAGGAGAAATAAAAAAAATGAAGTATGTATTCCATGTAGACGGACTGATGTGTGAAAAATGTGTTGCCCGCCTTACCAATGTTCTCACAACGGAGGACGGCATTGTCAGTGCGACGGTATCTCTTGCCGACAAAACGGCAACCGTAGAAACGGATGCACAAGCCGACATTGTAAAAACAATCATCGAAGATGCAGGCTTTGATGCAAGACTTGCACAATAAAGCAAAAGGATTGCCGCTCGTTTCATGTGAGGGCAATCCTTTTTTTTGTTTTTGTTAATCTTCAATGTGTTTCATGGTCAGTTCCGCGGCTTCTTCGATATTCACCGTGGGAATGCCGAAAATGGAAGTATGTATTTTGCCGTTGACGGGGGCTTTCCAATATTCGTCAATTCCGTCAATGCCGTTGCGTATTCCAAGAATGGAACCGACAGTGGCACCGTTGCAGTCGGTGTCGAATGCCATGCCGACGGCGGCACAGACAGACTTACCGAAATCGCCCTCACCATACAACAGAGCGGCGGTGACGATCATTGCATTGGAAATGGTATGGCACCAGCCGTGGTCTGTATGTTCATCCCAGCGTTCATGAATCATAGCAAAAGTTTCATCGTATGTCTTCCCTGTCTTGTAAGCATCCATAACATTGACTACAGCTTCGTACAGGCGAGAGGTATAAGGAATCTGTGCAAGACCGCCGAGGATGATGTCCTCAATATTGTCTGTCACGGCGGCACAGGCAATCATGGCAGCAACAAACATCTCTCCGTAGATGCCGTTTTTGACATGCGAAATGCGGGCATCCGTGTAGGCCATGCGAGCTGCTTCTTCGGGATTTCCGGGGCAGATATAACCGAAATAATCCCCTCTGATCTGCGCACCGATCCACTCACGGCAGACATTTTTATACATGGCAGATGCGGGCGGTTCAAGACAATTCATGAAGTTAACAAAGGCGATGCGTTCTGCCGTAAAATAGGCATAGACAGACTGACACCGAAGCCACTGCCTTACAACATCGTCCGATTCAAAATCTTTTCCGCATTCATTGACGATCTTTTGTGCCAATACAAGATAATTGGTATCGTCATCCACCGGCATGCCGTCCACCGTATCGGCATAAGGTTTACCACGCAACATGAATTTATAATGCGAAGCGATTTCCTTTGTGATTTCGGAAGAGAGCGGATAGCGGTGCAAAGGGTAATTGTCGGTTTCCTTGAGAAAAGGAATGAGTTCATCACTGCGAATTCCTTCCAACGGTTTTCCGAGCAGACAGCCGACCGCACGGCCCGTCCATGCACCGAGGATCTTTTTATATAATGTATCTTTATCGGGCATGGCATTTGCAAATGAATGTTCCGAACGCAGTGCACGGATTTCATCAAGCGAAGACGGTTCATCATATTGATAACCGGGCTGTGTGCCCGCGTTAATGACGAGTTCAAACAGAAGATCACTCATGCGGGTCTTGATATCCCCTGCTTCAAGGGAAGCGACTTCTTCAAACAGTCCCTTGTAGCGTTCGACATCCAGGCCTTCTTCCATGGACTGATTGTATTCGGCAAGAAGATCCTGGGGATATCGGTTGAGCCCGTCGGCATTGTTATAATCAGGGGAAATTTCGGTATTATAAATTTTTGCAAACATAAGAACACCTCATGCAACATCACAGAATATTTTAATTATATACCACAAAAAATCGGTTTGCAAGATAAAGACGCAAATCATTCCTTTGTTTCACGCATAAAAACACTTGCTTTTCAGACATTTATGCGGTATAATAATGCAAAAATAAATACTGCCACCGGGCAGGAAGATGCAAAATGCATCCGTGTGCACATCGTTAGGTCTTTGAAGATGTGCATTCGGATGCTTTTTTGGAGATATCAATGAAAAAAAAGATAAACTATTTTTCAAAAATCGAAATTGCTTTATGGATAAGCTCTGCAATATTGATCATTGTTTCTTTTATTGTTTTTGACAGAACGAACTATTTGACATTGACAGCCTCCCTGATCGGTGTTACGTCATTGATATTCAATGCAAAAGGCAATCCGTTCGGACAAGTACTTATGATCATTTTTTCACTGCTTTACGGGGTTATATCCTATACATTCTCTTATTACGGGGAGATGATCACCTATCTCGGCATGACCATGCCGATGGCTGTATTTGCACTGATTGCATGGCTTAAAAATCCTTACAAAGGCAACAAATCGGAAGTGAAAGTCAATTCAATAAGTCACCGTGAACTTGCACTGATGGCGATTCTGACTGTTTTTGTCACTATTATATTTTTCTTTATACTGGATTTTTTCAATACCGCCAATATCATTCCCGGCACACTGTCAGTAACAACAAGTTTTGTTGCCGTCTATCTGACATTCCGCAGAAGCCCGTGGTTTGCCTTGGCTTATGCTGCCAATGATATCATCCTGATCGTGTTGTGGGTATTGGCAAGCATGACGGATATTTGCTATATTTCTGTTGTTGTTTGTTTTGTGTCCTTTTTGTTCAACGATATTTACGGTTTTATCAGCTGGCAAAAAATGAAAAACAGGCAGAAAGCGTAAAAAAATGTTCTGTGTGATGATTGCAGTTCAAGTATTTCGTGAAAAAGCAGAACAAGAAACGGCGTAAAAAATACTTGCAATCAACAAAAGAATGTGCTAAAATTATTCAGCACAAGGGCCTGTAGCTCAGTTGGGAGAGCGTTCGGTTCGCATCCGAGAGGTCGAGGGTTCGAATCCCTTCAGGTCCACCAAATGAAAACACCGCAACAGGCGGTGTTTTTTTGTTTGGCCATTTCAAAAAAGGGGTTCGAAGCGGTGCGGGAGTGAATGACAGTCCGGTGGACTGTCAGAGCCGCACCTGACCGAGCACCGCAGTGCGAGAGTCGAATCCCTTCAGGTCCACCACAAAAAGAACGAAGCGTTTGCTTCGTTCTTTTTTATCCAAGCCGACAGGCTTGGCATATCATCACGCGGAATGCGTGCATATCATCAACACGGCAAACCGTGTTGCATCTCATCACACCCACAGGTGTGTATAATTGTCGGCTTGATGATATGCCGCAACAAGTTGCGGATGATATACAAGGCTGCAATTGATGATATGAAACTAAAGTTTTGATGATATACATAGCTTACGCCGTAATTTTTTTTGTTAAAATACGCTCATGCAAAAAAACTGTCTTGCAATTTTTCCGTACAGATGTTATGCTGATTTTGGAGGCTGATACTCCTCTGTTATAATTAAGTTCCGAGTGTGGAAGGAGATTGCATTTTTATGGAAAAATTACGTCTTGCAATTATTGGTTTCGGCGGTATGGGCAGCTGGCACGCCGAGAATATCAGCAAAAAAATACCTGAAATAGAGGTTTGCGGTGCTTATGACATCCGTCCCGAAGCATTGGAAAATGCCCGTGCAAAAGGATTTTATGCTTATTCTTCACTTGATGAGCTTCTTGCTGATAAAACCGTTGATATCGTTACAATTGCCGTCCCCAATAATTTTCATAAAGATCTGGCAATAAAGGCATTAAGAGCAGGTAAAAATGTTATCTGTGAAAAGCCCGTAACTCTGAATTCCGCCGAGCTTGAAGAGATAATTGCTGTTCGTGATGAAACCGGCAAGGTTTTTTCAATTCATCAGAACCGCCGTTGGGATAAAGATTACTGCATAGTCAAAAAAGCAAAGGACGAGGGCTTACTTGGTCAGGTTTATATGGTCAAAAGTATTGTGCAAGGGTCCCGCGGTTCTATGCACGGCTGGAGAGGCTACAAGGAAAACGGCGGCGGAATGCTTCTTGACTGGGGGATTCATCTTATAGACCAAGCAATGAATATGTTCAGTGAAAAGGTTGTTGGTGTAAATGCTCATCTGCTCAGTATGTATTCTCCCGGTGTAGATGATAACATTCATCTTTTCCTGCGTTTTGAAAGCGGTTGCTCATATATGATGGAAATGAGCACAAACTGTCTTATCAATCTTCCGCGTTGGCACGTTCAGGGTACAGAGGGCACAATTCAGATAGACGATTGGAACGGAAACGGACGTTTTCTGAAGCTTAAAGAAAATGCCGAAATGAAATGGTCCGATGATATTGTTTACACGGAAGCAGGCCCCACAAGAACCATGGCACCACGTCCCGAATACACCATGACAGAAATACCTCTTCCTCAAGTCAATACCGATTGGGCAGACTATTACAAAAATATTGTAAACGTTATTAACGGTAAAGAATCTCTGATCGTAACACCCGAACAGGCACTTCGTGTCATGAAGGTGGTAGATATGATGTTTGAATCCGAAAAAGAAGGTGCAGCTTTAGCCTGCAACATATAAAGGAGAAATAAAAATGAAAGTTGCATGGATCATCAAAGGCGGTTGGGACGGACATGAACCGGACTCGGTTGCGGAGCGTTTTGCCGGAATACTCAGAAAAGAAGGTTTTGATGTCAGGATTTTTGATACATTGCAGGTTCTCGCTGACAATCGGGCAGAATTGAATGAAATTGATTTACTTATTCCCGTATGGACTATGGGAGAAATAACACGCGAGCAGTCTGTTGCAGCCGCTGAAGCTGTAGGAAAATACGGTGTGGGGCTTGCAGGATGTCACGGCGGTATGTGCGATGCTTTCAGGAATGACACTGAATGGCAGTTTATGACAGGCGGACAGTGGGTATCTCATCCCGGCGGAGATAACACTCCATACAAAGTCAATATACGCAGAGGCTCCTCTCCTCTGGTAGAGGGTATTCAGGATTTTGAAGTCTCTTCCGAGCAATATTATGTACATATTGACCCTGCCAACGAGGTGCTTGCCACGACCCGCTATCCCGTAGTTAATTACTATCACGCAGCCAACGGAGAAGTTGATGTTCCGGTTGCATGGACCAAACGATGGGGGCACGGCAGAGTTTATTATAATTCTCTCGGTCATCACAATGATGTTTTTGATATTCCCGAGGCACAGGAAATGATGCGAAGAGGAATGCTATGGGCGGCAGAAGGAAAAGAACTTTTCCGTAAAACGAAGCCGAATCCCGAGCAATATACCAACACAGCAAAAATGTATTAAAAAGGTGATTTATTATGCAGAAGGTTAATGTAGGGATCGTCGGTTGCGGAAATATCAGCGGTATTTATCTTACAAATCTCACAGGAATGTTTGCTGATAAGGTAAATGTTGTAGCTGTATGTGATTTAATTCCCGAAAAAGCACTTTCCGCACAGAAAAAATACAATATTCCCAAAGTATATTTTACAGATGAAGAAATTATGGCTGACAGTGAAATTGAACTTATTGTCAATATCACAACTCCTGATCAGCACTGCCTTGTCAATATGATGGCACTGGAAGCAGGTAAACACGCTTACTGTGAAAAGCCTCTTGCAATCTGCCGTGAAGATGGTGAAAAGCAGGTAAATCTCGCAAAGGAAAAGGGACTTTTATTGGGTGGTGCTCCCGATACGTTTCTCGGTGGCGGTATTGCGACCTGCAGAAAACTTATTGATGAAGGCGCAATCGGTGATGTAGTCGCTGTTAATGCATCCATGCGTTGTCACGGTCACGAGTCATGGCACCCGGGTCCTGCTTTTTATTATAAAGAGGGCGGCGGTCCTATGTTTGATATGGGACCATATTACCTTACCTGTATGATAAATCTTGCAGGGGCTGTAAAAAGTGTTATGGCGTATACCCGTATTACTTTTCCCCAAAGACTCATTACATCCGAACCGCTTAACGGCACAATCATTGATGTTGAGGTACCAACGCACATTGCCGGTCTTCTTAAGTTTGAAAATGGCGCAATCGGCACACTTACCACAACCTTTGATGTATATGACGATCATCAGGCTTGTGTTGAGGTTTTCGGCTCCAAGGGCAGCATAATCGTCCCCGACCCCAACGGTTTCGGCGGACCGGTTAAACTGTTGAAGGCTTCATCCGATTGTTTTGAGGAAATTCCCATTCAATATGATTACTGCGAAAACAGCCGCGGCATAGGCGTTGCAGATATGTGCACTGCACTTCGTGAGGGCAGAACGCCCCGTGCAAACCATGAACAGACATTTCATGTACTTGACCTTATGTGTGCTTTTCACGAATCAGCACAAGAGGGCAAGGAAAAAAATCTGAAACAAGGTTTTGTACGCCAACCGGCTCTTGAGCAAGGCTACAGATTTTAACAAACATTTTCCGTGGGATATAAAAGCACGGTCTGCATAAAAAATTTTTAACGATTAACTGAATTTTACCCGCGGAAATCTGTCCGGGACCAAAAAGATTACTTAAATTAAACGGATGCACAACCCCTGAACCTATGTATCAAAATTAGATATGGTTTCCAAACGAAAACACCGCCGACAGGTGGTGTTTTCGTTTGTATTCACAGCGTGTGGCATGGTTGCCGTCGTAGTTCTTGACAAATCGGATCTTGCCGAAGGATGCACGCTGAAAATTCTTGTACCCGTCGAAATTGCTTTCCACCGTCTGTGCCTGAATCTCACTCAGATACACGGGATTCGTGCGAAGCTCGTCAAGCACTTCCTTCTGGCTGTCATACAGCTGTGTCCACAGCATTTCGCTATGGCTTGTCTGCATGGCTTCCAGGTACAGATCCGTCATCGTGCCGAGCACAACGTTCAGATCCCCGCCGTCAGCTGCATAATTGAAGTACCCGCGCAGGGCCTTGAACAGATCTTCACGCGTCAGATCGCTCTGCAATGTGTCGGCATAGAAGTCGGAGATCTTCCGGAGCTCCTTGTCGGTGATCGTCAGCCCTCTTGTTTCATGCAATTCTGCCTTTGCCGCTTCCAATGCCGCCCTGCTCGGTCTGTATTTCCTGTACCGCTTCTCCGAGTGCTTGCTCTGCCTCCGCAAACTTCACATCGGTCTCACGCAGAATCTCGTTGTGGGATTCTGTTTCGGATGTTATTCTTGCGGATTTTCGTCGTACTTCATGTTCTTGTATTTCGTTATCACTATCGACATCGCCTCCAAGATCTCCTCTTCTGTCATTCTGAAGTTGTGCTGTTGATAAATCTCCATCATATCCTTCATGTGAAGATCTGAGTCTATCCATCCGATCAGTTGCAGAATGTCCTCCTTCTGCATTCCAGCTCTGATCATTGGTATCATTAACTCGGTCAATTCCGCTTCGGTAAGCTCTCTCATAAGTTTCACTCCTTCTTGTGGGTTTTTCAGTTATTCCAAGATCAACAGCGCCATTTATCGTTTTTTCAAAAAGATGCCATGTCCCATTTTTACCATAGCGAAATGGTTTTTGTGTGCCAATCGTAACACTTGCACTATTACACCATGACATAAAATTGGTATTATCTTCACTATACCAACTTTTTTTATTATACTTTTTCTTTTTTTGCTTGTCAATTTGTCTGGAAAAGAGAGTTTCGTTTGCACTATTAGTCTCGGCGGTGTTTTTGTTTTGTTGGCGGTTGATGCGGGCTTCTTCGAGGGCGGCGAAGAACCGGCGGCTGATTTCGTCGAGCGTGTCAACCTGCTGTTGCAATGCCGACACCGAACCCAAGCCCTTGAATGCAAGTGTTTCAAGTGCGGAACGCACCTTTGCAAGGAAGTTGCTGATTGCTTTGGCAACCTTCTTTGCATCCTTCGGCTGTTTGCGAGCATACAGCTCCACGGCCTTTTTGCTCGAAAACACCCCGAACATACTGTCTGCCGTGAGTTCTTCGAGCAGATATTGCCGCTGTTCGCTTTCGGTCATACCGTCAATTTCAAGTGCATAGCGGGTGCTCTGACATCCTTTGCCGCACAAGCCGTCTTGCAAACTGCCTGCCTGCGTGGTATAATTATTCCATATTTACAAAAACAGGAGTCATTTATGATTATCTACTTTACCGGCACGGCCAACAGCGAATACTGTGCAAAGGCTTTTGCACAGGCACTCGACGATTCTTCCGTAAATAGTTTCGATTACATAAAAAACAATCAAACTGCGGATTTTCACAGCGACAAACCATGGGTTTTCTGTGCACCTACCTATGCGTGGCAACTTCCCCGTCTTTTTGCGGAATGGATTGAAAAATGTACATTTTCAGGTTGCAAAGATGCATACTTTGTGATGACCTGCGGGGATGACATCGGGCAAGCAGGGATTCTGATTGAAAAACTGTGCCGGCACAAGGGTTTACATTACAAAGGTGTGCTCGAAGTGGTCATGCCCGAAAACTACATTGCCATGTTCAATGTACCGAAGCCCTCTACGCAGCAGAAAATCATCGCCAATGCAGAGCCATGCATTCAGACGGGTATTGACTGCGTACGCAAAGGTATTGATTTTCCGCCTTACAATGCACGTTTTGTGCAAAAACTGAAAACACACATTGTCAATCCTTTGTTTTATGCACTGTGCGTGAAAGCAAAAGATTTTTATGCGACAGATGATTGTATCGGTTGCGGAAAATGCGAACAGGTGTGCGTGTGCAATAACATCCGCATGGAAAACGGCAAACCCGTATGGGGAAAAGATTGCACACACTGCATGGCCTGCATCTGCCGATGCCCGAAAGAAGCAATTGAGTATGCCGATAAGAGTCAAGGTAAGCCGCGCTATGTCTGCCCGCAAAGAAACCGTGATTGACATTCATGTTAAAATGCAATAAAATAAATACATGTTGTTTACAGGAGGTTTTTGTATGTTGCAAAAAAAGATCATGTCCGTGCTGACGGC
This sequence comes from Acutalibacteraceae bacterium, assembly GCA_045605525.1. Lineage (GTDB taxonomy): Bacteria > Bacillota > Clostridia > Oscillospirales > Acutalibacteraceae > RUG806. Next base: position 41,800 of record JAZUQC010000064.1, on the reverse strand, counting down.
AATCATCACCTTGCTGAGTCTTTGGTTCTTCCCTGCACAACCCGAAGAAGGCATTTTCAACGTGCCGGCAGAAAGTGAAAAAACCGGCTTTGATGAAGGAGTTTTCGAAATGAAAGAGCAAGACCTTGTTGTATCCCCTGACGGCAACGACAGCAATGCAGGCACAATTGAACAACCATTGCAGACCCTCACAGGTGCAAAAAATAAACTTAAAACCACCAACGGCAATGAAGCCGTTACGGTATGGTTCAGAGAAGGTACATATCTCATTGACAAGACCGTTGTGTTTGACAAAACCGACCGCATGAATGTAACCTACCGTTCTGTTCCCGGTGAAGATGTTGTGTTCACGGGTTCGGTTGACATTACCGAATGGAAAAACGGTGAGATCAACGGTATTGCTGCACTGGTAGCCGATGTGGACACTGATTCGTTTTACTTCCGTTCGCTTTTCAAAGGCGAAAGCAGACTGCCCGTCAGCACATGGCCGAAAGACGGTGCTTTTCAGGCTGTCAATGCCTTGGACAGCGATGCTTTGCAGGCAGGCAATGAATTTTTCAAGCTGCATTGTGCTTTCTATGTCAACACGGATGAAATTATGAATTTTGCAAATTTCACCGATGTCAATGTCCGCATTATGCACAAGTGGTGTGACGATATTCTTCCGTTGCGTGCAATCGACACTGTAAGCGGCAGAATTGAACTTGCAAAAGCAGCTGCCATGACCATTGCACCCGGTGATAATTATGTTTACGAAAATGTTCGTGAAGTTGTCAGCCAACCCGGTGAATGGTATCTTGACCGCAGTGAGAAGAAACTGTATTACATCCCCTGCGAGGGTGAAACTGCTGAAAATCTTGTTTTGTCTGCACCCGTTACGGATGCATTCATCACAATGGACGGCACGACCGACATCACATTCAGCGGTATTCGTTTTATTGACACCGATTGGAATTTTGTTGACGGCACACTGAGAGTATGGCCGATGGATGAAACCAACCCGCATTACAGCCAGTTGACTTACCTGCCGACCCATCCGCAGGCTTCTTACGAAGTGCCCGCCGCCATCACGGTACGCAATGCCGAAAACATCACTTTTGAAAATTGCGTTTTCCGCAGCATTTCCAACACGGCTCTCATGTTCAAAGAAAATGTAAACATTGCCACCGTAAACGCCTGCTACTTTGACGAAATCGGCGGCAATGCCGTTTTCATCAATGCACCGCACAGCATTCCCGCCGTTACAAAAGACATTTATGTCACCAACTGCGAAATCAACGAATACGGCAGAATCTACAATCATTCCATCGGTGTGCTCCTTTGCCATGCCCGTGATTGTGTCATCGAAAATAACGAAATCCATGACGGCTGGTACACGGCTGTTTCCGTCGGCTGGGTATGGGGATACGCACCAAACCCCACCGACAACATCAAGGTCAGAAACAACCTCATTTACAACATCGGCAACAGTTGGCTGTCGGATATGGGCGGCATTTACACGCTCGGTATTCAGCCCAACACCGTACTCAGCGGCAATGTGATCTACAATGTCGGCTGTTACGGCGGTGAAAGCGGTTACGGCGGCTGGGGCATTTATCTGGATGAAGGCTCCACACAGATCACGGTTGAAAACAACCTTGTGTATGATTGCTCTTCGCAGACTTTCCACCAACATTACGGCAGAAACAACATCATCCGCAACAATATTTTTGCATTTGGCAAAGACGGTGCTTTTATTATTACAAGAAATGAAGACCACAATTCCCTGTTCCTGACAAACAACATTCTTGTAACGGACGATGCTGTTATGTATAAAAACACAGTCGACGAAGGCTGGTTTATTGATAACAACAATCTTTACTGGGATTACAGCAGAAAATCTCCGTTTTCGGGCAATTCCGCAAGTATCGGCGACCGTGTGAATATTGTGACCATGATTTCACGCGGACACTACAACGAAGCAGTCTTTGCAGACCCGCTGTTCAGAGATGCACAGAACAGAGATTTCACTCTTGCCGAAAACAGCCCGGCACTTGCAACAGGTTTTGTACCGTTTGCTTACAATGCAGGTACACCGTACACTTTTGAATAAAAAACTGAGACCGCTTCTCTTTCGGGAAGCGGTCCTTTTTATTGCATGTGTGTTTATTTCATGCCGTTTTCATAAGCCTGGATCATCTTTTTGACCATCTGGCCGCCGACAGAACCTGCCTGCTTGGAGGTCAGATCGCCGTTGTAACCCTGCTTGAGATTTACGCCGACTTCGGAAGCGGCTTCCATCTTGAAGCGGTTGAGAGCCTCACGAGCTTCGGGAACAAGACTGTTCTTATTGTTGGACATTGCTGTTTCACTCCTTCAGGTGTTTTCTTGCGTTTGCAGTTGTAGTTTGAGCAAAACGGCAATGAATATAAATGAAAAAATTTGGAAAATAAAAATCATAGCAGAATAGCAAAAACAACAAGCCCGTGGAAAACCAGGGGCTTGCTTGATGTTGATATTGAATTTATTGAGGGAGTTTGATGTTGGTCCAGGAGGAGACATTGCTTTTACCATAACTAGTATCACCGTCAGCAATCACTAAAGTACCGTCACTTTTTACTCCGATTGCAACCAAGAATCCGATACTGATGTTTTTAATATTCTTCCATCCGGACAAATCAAAATGTCCACCATCATATACACCTGAATATTCAGATACAACTACAGTACCATTGCCTTTCAAGCCAAGTGTGTGCTCACTTCCAGCACAGATTGCCACAATATCAGTCCAACCGGCAACATTGCATTGTACCTGTTCATTCCAACCGACCGCCACAACAGTACCGTTCGATTTCAGCCCGACAGTATGATACCTTTCTGCACTGATTTCGACAATATCCGTCCAGCCACCGACATCACACTGACCGGACCAATCAGGGGAGACCAATGGACCAATCAGGGGACGGTTCTATGATTGACTGCTTTTGTTATATTTTATCGTCAATCACAAAACTGTCCGAAGTGATTGGCATACCTGTTTTAAGTCTTGCGTTTTGAATAACCGCCGAAGATGAACGCGGTGGATGCAGAAATCATCCTCGGCGGAATGCAGAATCTTGAATAGGGCGGAACAAAAAACGGTTAATTTGTACCATCGGACAACTGATTTTCATCAGGACATAGAACCGTCCCCTGTCCTGCTTAAAACCGTCCCCTGATTGGTCTTTTTCGTCAGGACAGAGAAGTGTCCCCTGCCCTGTCTTGTTCAACAAATACTTCTTTTGACACAATATGCAATTCTTTTCCGGAAAACATTTGAATCAGCAAATAAAGCGAATCATCTAAATGCTCATTGTTTGTTTTGAAATGATGTTGCAGATATGAAAAATCTTCTTCAACTGTTAGTGAATTGATAGTTGTATTGCTCCCGAATTTTTTATCATCAACAGCCAATAAAAGTCCAATTTTGCAAAAAATAATATCAATATTAGCATTAAAAATCGGATTAAACAACTGGATATTAAGACAATCCTCCGCACACTTATATTCAATATTTTTCAATTTTGCATCGTGAATATAACTATTATACAAAAGATTCTTTAACTCTTTTATATTGTTTTTATTAAATTTTATCATTGTCATATCTCCATTATTTTAATTGACTGGAAAATAGATTGAAGCATAAGGTTCAGGTACTTCATCTATCCCTGGAATATAATGCTTCTCATCAGATGCAACATGATAATGTGAACCATTTGAATAATTAGTATTTTCATCCCATCGAAATACTTCTGTTTTAGTTTCCATATCCATCCAGCTAATCAACATTCCGTTTTTAGTTCCATCCCTCACTACACGTACCAACCCAACTGGGTTAAACTCAAGCGGATCTACTGGGAATATGATACCCTGTTGTGTCTCTTTTTTATCTGTTTTTGCTTCTAACTTAGTTTTTATGTTAGTTATTGCATCTGAAAGGTTCGCTATCACTAAATCAATTACATTTCCAATCCATTGAAAAATACTTTTCCATGGAATTAACATAATTAATTCCAAAATGAACCCCAGACCAATCAGGGGACGGTTCTATGATTGGCTGCATTTGTTGTATTTTAGAGCCAATCACAAAACCGTCCCCTGATTGGCTTCGGCACTTCCTTTCGCAACGCATCGTTGCATTGTGCCCCTATTTTAGTCCCTGCCCTGCGCCGAGGGCGGTGGGAGAATCCACGGCAGGGATGTTCGGCGCAGAAAAGGGGTGCGAGTGATAAGCTTTCCTGTTTCAAGTCTTGCTTTTTGAACGACCGCCGAAGATGAACGCGGTGGATTCTGAAATCATCCTCGGCGGGGCGCAGAAACTCGGAGTAGGGCGGAACAAAAATCGGTTAATTTGTGCCGTCGGACAGCTGTTTTTCGTCAGGACACAGAACCGTCTCCTGTCCTCCTACTGTCCTATCTCTGGTTATCTACCTTAATTGGCGCCATAGTTCAATATTTTCGTTTCCGCGAATATATTGCCCTTTGGGCAGATCTTTGTTTTTAAGGTTATAATGTTTTCTGTTTTTTCCTGCATAAACATAAGACAAATCCAGACAGGGAGACAAATCTCCGTCTGCCACATTCACAGTGAATATGAATGTCTTGAGATTCTTCATATTTTTAAGAAAATGCAAATCGGGCAAGACATTCTCTCCCGTAAGTTCAAGCAATTCTAAATTTTCCAGCTCTCGCAAAACCGAAAAGTCTTCAATTTTCGGACAGTGATCAATCCGTAGTGCTCTGAGTGTATTTTTCACTTTTTTCAAAGCACTGATATCCCGCAATGAACGGTTATAATGCAAATATAAACATTGCAGTTTCGGTGACTTTTGTATTCCTTCCAACGTTTCTGTTTTGCTCTGAAAGATTGAAAGCATATCTAAAAGAGAGCTGTTGAATGCTTCGGAAAGATCTGTTTTTTTATAACCGGTCAAGCCAAGACTTTTCAATGTTTCAACCATATTATAATTTTTATACCCGTCATTTGTTACATGTACACTTTCAAGCCCATTGATCGCAGCACAATCAATCTGCGTGCAAAACTCTTCTTTTCTTCCATAAACAGTTGCACATTGTATGCTTTTTATTTGCGGCATACTATACAATGGGGAATAATCAAAATTGTTGCCGCAATCATCAGGCGGAATAATGCGCAAATGTTTCAGAGTCGGACAGTTTGTAATAAAATCGATATTTTCAGCTATTATGAAAGCTTTTTCAAGTTTGTGTGCATTTATGAAATCAATCTGTTCTTGCAAACTGTACGAGGATGCGATTATGCCTGACGAGAAACAAGGCGCATCGGACGGATCTTTCATTACAATGGTATCAAATACATTTGCGGGATGTGTGATGGAAGTAAAAACAAAACCATCCCTTACAATATATCGATTGGCTAAAGCATAGGGAGAGGTAATTACTTCATGAATATTAATCACCAAAATATCTCCTTCCTGGACTCCATATCTTGTTGTAAGTGGGAAGGTCCTTATTGCTACTTAGAACACCACCTAATCTTTTTTGCAACAAATACTCATCAATAAATGCTGTTCTATCGTCAGGTGCAGATTTCCAAAAAATAGCACTTACCTCATCAGAATATTCTTCTGCATTTCTTATTGCCGAGCTAATAGCTCTATTAAATCCACCTTTCCCAACATAATAATTTCCGCTTTTATATAAAATTTCATATGTTCCAGTGGCTTTATGTATATCACTAGCTGCATCTGCAGTTTTGTATATAGTTTTAGCTGCATCTACAACATCTGTTGTCTTTTCAACAACACCAACTGTTAGTTTAACAGCTCGTGTTAATTCTCCAACACCAGTTACAAAAGGTACAAGATCAACAGTATCTCCAACCAAGCCAACCCATGCCAAAGGATCAGTCGGTGCAGTACAAACCTCAAGAATACTTACACATAACGACACCAAATCAAAAAGTGTCTCCCAAAAATCCCCATCAGGATCCACTCGCATGACTGGATTGTTATCGCAGTATGCAAATAGATTTTTGTCTGTCAATGCTTCCGGTGTTGCTGTTGTTGTGCTGATAACATCGGAACTGATGAATCTCCCCATTTCCGCACTGTAGTAGCGGGTATTCAGGAAGTAGTACCCGGTTTCCGCATCGTAGTAATAGCCACGGTAGCGGATGGGATTCATGGCGGCGACTTCATCGGAGAGGTCGGAGGCTTCGGGAATCAGATTACCCCATGCATCATAGGTGTAGGTGCCGATGACAGTGCCTGCGAAGTTGGTAATGGCTGTCACATCACCCTGAATGTTCTTGATAAAGAAGTAGGGTGCGTTGTTGTAATAGAAACCGAACACAGAGCCATTCGCATCGAACATAAAGGTGATTCGATCACTGCCCGATTTCTGTGCTACAAGCTGATCTCCATCGTAATAATACTTTGTTTCGACCCCGTTGACGGTCTTGGAAATGCGGTGACCGGACATATCATATTCGTAGGAATACGCATTTGCGCCGTCCGCATACTGTGTCAGCGTTCTGCCCTGCCAAGTGAGGTTTGCAGTACCGATGGAAGTCGGATTGCCGATGGCATCGTAGGTGATATTTTTGTTGTTATACCCGGTCAGCAGGTCGCGCCATGTGGCATTGTCGTAATAGTAATATTCGGTGCGAACAAGGTCGGACGGCGTTCCGTTGAGGGTAAAGCTGCCCTCTTGCACACTGCTGAGATTGCCGAGAGAGGAATAATTGTAAACATAGGTCTTGCCGGCAAACTGATTATTTTCACGGATCAGCCGATTGAGCATGTCGTACTGATAGGTGATCGTTTTTGCGGATTGCGTTGTGTCGCTCGGCGTAAAAACGATCTGGGTTATGTTGCCGACATTGTCATATGTGTAGCTGTATGTCCCTGTTTTGGTCGTGTAGGTGCTGACAAGCGTGGTGGTGCGGTCGGCATTGACATCGAGATAGGTGTAGGAATTGTCAATGGTGTAACCAAGCGCAACATGCAGCGTTTCGTCCGTCAGCCTGCCGAGCGCATCATAGACATAATCCACAGACGACCAGCTGTCGTAATAGATGTTATAGATCTGATCGGGCATTTTACCGACTGTCGCATCGCCGTAGGTGTAGGTGGCGGTCATTTCACGCGTGGGCAAGTCCATGGTCTTTTTGGTTAAGTAATTGGTCTTGTCCGCATAAGTATAGGTAAATTCGGTGAGAATGTCGGTATCCGTCTGCGCCGTGCCGTCATATTGCTTGACGGCCACCAAACGCCCTGCAAGGTCATAAACGGGCTTGCCCTAAATCAGTCTCTACCCTGCGCCGAGGGCGGTGGGTGCATCCACTGCAAGGATATTCGGCGCAGGAAAAGGGATGCAGTCTTAATAACCGCCGAAGATGAACGCGGTGGAGGCTGAAATCATCCTCGGCGGAATGCAGGAACTCGGAGTAGGGCGGAACAAAAAACGTTTAATTTGTGCCGTCGGACAGCTGTTTTTCGTCAGGTCAGAGAACCGTCCCTGTCCTGCGCTCAATCATAGAACCGTCCCCTGATTGGTCTGATCGGCTGATTGCAAAACCGTCCCCTGATTAGTCTCCTCGGCGGTGTGTGCAAAGAGAATTAAGGGACTGTCAGAGAATAGCAGTTGATCGATTTATGATAATATCGCAAACAAACAGATGAATTATCACTCAATCATAGAACCGTCCCCTGATTGTTTTTCCGTGTTGTAAGTATAAGAAGTTGTGGACTTTGCATCGGAAACAGAGGTCAGCGTACCCGTATTCTGATTATAGGAATAGGTGGTATTATTTCCGCGCTGATCAGACACGGTGCTGACAAAGTTGCCGTTTGCCGTGTAGGTTGCGTTGGTTTGGATAGTCTGTCCGACATCCTCGGTGACAGGATAGAAGAACCAGCACTGGCTCTTGTCGTCCGTGTCAAGGGTGGTCTGACGGATAATCAAACCGTCTTCATAGTCCTTGCTGTCTTCGGGCTGACCGTCCACGGCACGCTCATAGGAGCTGGTTTTGGTAAGGATGTTGAATGCACCCGCAACAGCTTCGGACGGCACGATTTTGAAGCGGTAAGCCGTTCCCTGTGCCGTAGTCAATAACAAGAGGTCGGTTTTCTTCGTCACAAGTAAAAAAGACAGGACAGAGAACCCTCTATCCTGCCCTTTTGTGATACTTTTTGCAACAACTGAACGAATTATCACTCAATCATAGAACCGTCCCCTGATTGGTTTCCCCGTTCTACCCTATCTAATTAGTTTCCATGGCATCGATTCGTAATATGACATCCAGATTTTTTTCATAATGTACACAATACAAGGTTTCCGAGTTCAGATCGTCCGGGAGAATATCATCTCTTTTTCTGTAGAATTCAAAAGTCTTTTCATTTCCGAATTCATCAGTAAAGATATAATGCGCAACATCCCTGCCCGACACTCTGGAAGTCACAGATATTTCATCAAAATACCCTATAAATTGCTCTGCTCGTGGTATTGCTGCAGCAATACCATAAAATCCCGTCACAAAAACAGCAATCAACACAACAACAATGCCTGTTGCAAATGTTATTTTGCTTTCTTTTTTTATAAAAAATGACACTATAAGAAAAATATATCCTAAAGAACAAAGAAGCAACCCATCCGGTATGATTCTGTATTTCAAGCCACTTACATTATAATTATTTTGTGTTATTGTTGGCAAGTGTTTATAGAGTACAACTATACTTATAACTGATATCAAACAAGCCATAACAGTAATGATTACTTTAATTTTTCTGTTCATTTAAACATCTCCTTCAATTCGTCCACAAACCATGTAACAATGCTTGAAAAAGTGTTCAATATTGCATCAGCTGTTTTTTCAACAATGTTTTTCACAGTATTGGTAGCCCTTATATAATTGTAAACATCATCTTTCGTAGCATCTGGAAACACATCATAAAGTTCTCCTGCATATTGTGAATAGTTTTGAGGAAGCATACTTTCAATCATATCATTAAAAGAGTCCGACAATTGGCTAAAAATACCATCAAGAGTTGCTCCTATTGCAACATTAACTATCGAATCGACTAAATTCCCTCCATCACCAAAAATCTCAGATTCACAGTACACAATAGTTTCATTAACAACTGCTCGAAAAACTGCCCTGCCAATTCCACTTCCTGGGATCAATCCTGAAATGAAGGAACCTGCAAACTCTCCTATAGTTTTCGATGTAAATGGATTCAGTATTTGCCAACCAGTGATGCCGTCGTTTATGTTATCAATAACGGCAGTAACATATGTTGCGCCTACACTGATAAGCGGAGCAACCCACCATGCATGTCCGCTTTCATCTGTCCGCACAACAGGATTGTTATCGCAATAGGCAAACATATTTTTGTTTGAAAGCGTTGCAAAATTAGAAGTCAGTACTTCTACAGTATCAGCATTAATAAACCTACCACATTCGGGATCATAATAACGACTATTTAAGTAATAATAGCCGGTTTCGTTATCATAATAATATCCACGATAGCGGATTGGATTAAGTATAGCAACGGAATTGGTAAGATCGGAGGCAGTCTCAATCAGATTACCCCATGCATCGTATGCATAAGTACCGATGGTATCACCATCGGAATCGATCAGCGCAACGACATCACCTTGAATATTCTTGACATAGAAGTAAGTGGCATCGTTATAGTAAAAACCATATGCATCACCTTTTGCATCAAAAATAAAAGAAATATTGATGTCACCTGTTTTTTGTGCAACAAGCCTATCGCCATCATAATAAAAATCTGTTGTAATGCCATTAACAGTCTTTGATGTTCTATGAGTATACATATCATATGAATATGAAAACACATTTTCACCATCAGAATATTGCTTTAATCCACGACCATCCCAAGAAAGTGAAGCATTGCCGATTTGTATCGGATTCCCAATGGCATCGTAAGTAATGGCATTACCATTAAACGCAGTCAGTCGGTCGTTCCACGTATAGTCGTTATATGAGTGGTTCTTGATTTGGGTACGAGTGGACGGAAATGAGCCTTTGGGGGTATAAGGGCTTTCTTGTACATCGCAGATGTTGCCAATGCCGTAGTAATAATAGAACCATGTTTTTCCCGCAAATTCGTTATTCTCTCGAATTAGACGGTTCAAACTGTCGTAATGATAACTGACTGTTTTGGTGCTTTGTGTGGTGTCGATCGGGGTAAATACGATCTCAGTGATATTTCCTATGGTATCATAAGTATACCTGTAGGTTCCTGTTTTTGTTAAATAGGAACTAACAAGTGTCGTTGTGCGATTGGAACTGACATCAAAATAAATGTACTCATTTGTGAAAGATACATCATCACCACAATGCACCGTTTGAGAAAGTTGTCGTCCCAACTCATCATAGGCATAAGATGTAGATACATTTTCACAATAAGATACATTGTAGATCTGATCGGGCATTTCGCCGACTGCCGCATCGCCGTAGGTGTAGGTTGCGGTCAAGGAATGCGTAGGCAAGTCCATGGTTTTTTCAGTTAAGTAATTGGTCTTGTCCGCATAAGTATAGGTAAATTCGGTGAGAATGTCGGTATCCGTCTGCGCCGTGCCGTCATACTGTTTGACGGCAACCAAACGCCCTGCAAGGTCATAAACGGGCTTGGTGCGTGTGCCGGCGGCATAGTCGATGACCTGCGCCACATTGCCGTCCGAGCCGTAGAGGTATTCGAGTTTTTGCTCTGCACTTCCATTGTAATTGACTTGGGCAACTCTGTCAAGGGAATCATAAGAATAATTCACGGTCCAGTCGTTGCCGTAGGTCAGTGCAGACAGTAAATTGCCTGTACCATAGTAATAAGAAATAAGGCTTATGTAGTTTTCATATGGTTCGACATCATATCCAACCTGTACATTGGTAGCCCTGCCGTAACTATCATACGCAAATTGATAATATACTTTGTCATCTGCATTGATGCTCGTCAATCGATCTTTGTCATAGTTGTACTCAGCAGTATAAATATCGTTTGTGACAGAAGCAAGGGAATTGTCTGTATTGTATGTGTAATCAATTGCAACATAATTTACAATTGCAGTTTCTAAAGTTCCATCAGTCTCGTTGAAATAATAAGTGGTATTATTACCGCGCTGATCGGACACGGTGCTGACAAAGTTGCCGTTTGCGGTATAGGTTGCAGCGGTTTCGATGGTCTGTCCGACATTCTCAACAACGGGATAGAAGAACCAACACTGGCTCTTGTCATCCGTGTCAAGGGTGGTCTGCTTGATGAGCGTGCCGTCTTCATAGTCCTTGCTGTCTTCGGGCTGACCGTCCACAGCACGGGCATAGGACGATGTTTTGGTGAGGATGTTGAACGCACCGGACACAGCTTCGGACGGAATGATTTTGAAGCTGAATGCCGTTCCCGTGCCGTAGTCAATAACAAGGGGACGGTTTTCTTGATTCGATCCGCTTTGTACCTTGAGATTGGCACTGTAGGTTGTCAATCGGTAAACATCGGTCTGCCCTGCCGAAACGGCTTGCCAGATCTGTGCCTGCTTGTCGGCCTCAAAACGATTGTTACAGATAAAGTAATCGGCATCAATATCAAGGCAATTACCTGATTCTGCATTGCGGATGACATATTTTGTGCCGGCGGTAATCGCGTTTGCAGGCTTGTCTGCCTGCACAACGGCATTGGTTACATTGCCCTTGCTGTCGTAAGCAAAGGTATAACGCTGACCGTCCGTGGAAACGGCAGTGGTGAGGTTGTTGGTGTCTTCGTCATAACTGTAGTAGTATGCACTGCCGGACGGGTTGACCAATGCTGCCATCTGATTGCCGTTGAAGGCAAAGGAAGATTCGCTTGCGGCAAGGTCGGAAGCGGAAACGGGATCGCCGTTATTGTTGTAAACAAAAGTCTGCCCGAATTCTTCCTTATAAACAAACGAGCCGACGGCATACAGGGTGTTTACATTATGATGATAAACCACCTCAAAACGCACCGAATTGTAAGCAGCAGGGGCAATTGCCTTGCCTGCAACATACTGCCATGCGGCAAGGTCGCTGTTGACCTTGACTTCTTCCTCGCCCACGCTTTCACCGTCCGCATCATAAAAACGAAGCACAATTGAAAATTCAGGCTTGCAGGAATCGTCTTCACGGATTTCGTTCACGGGTGCGGAATTGGCTTTAACCCATGAACCGAAGCTGAAAACATCGCCTTTTTTTCCATTGGCAATCGAAATCTTTTGTCCGATATTGGCGGTAGAGGAAGCAGGATTACCGATAAGGGTCAAATAATTGGCATATCCCGTTAAAGCAATAGAAGTATTATTGCCGACAGAATACGATGTCCAACCGTAATTACTGTTTGTAAGAGCTGCATTCTCAACCATGTTGAAGCTTGACACACCTGCACCCTGCTCAATCTGCAATTCATCAAACCAAACCGTACCCACGGCATCCGCTTCCAAACCGGGAACCAGCTGCACGGTGTAGCCTGCCGGGACTTCAAAGGTCACGCTGATGCGTTCCCAGCCGTCTGTTTTGGTGATACATTCACTTTGCGGTATTTCGACAACCGTACCGTTATTGAGCAAGCGCACTTTCAGGGATGCGCCACTGCCGCCAAGCGTTTGTCCGCCCGTATTAAGATATGCAGAAGCGGTATACAGTCCCGATTCTATTCCGAAAACCGAGCCAACAGCATAAACACCGTTTGTACGACTTGCCTGCTTTGTGAATTTCAATGCATTTTTAGTAAGATAACCGAGGGAAGAATCAATTTCGCCCTTTCCCTCCGCAGAACCGGAAGCCGGAACAACACCCCATCCGGCAAGTGAACCCGTAAAGCCGCCGTTTTTGACAAGATTGCCGACACTGTGAATCACTTTGGACTCACTCAACAGCTTGTTCGCACGGGCATCGGTTGTGTTGCCCGGTGCCCAGTCATAGAACTTTGCTGTCTGATCCTCATCTGATACAATACCCGTGGTTTGCCCGAAATCGTTGAACTGATAGGTATAGGTGCGGTTTTGAAGGTCTGCAACCTTGGTTTCGTTCTGCTTGTATGCAAAAGTGTAACTTTCAAGCAGTTGACTGTCAGATATTCCCCAGTTTATGTTTGCAACACGGCTGTTATCAACGGTAGAATAAGAAATTTTTGCTCTTGTGCCGTCAATTGCCGTCACCGCGGTCAGTTTTCCGTTTGAATGGGTCAGGTTCACTGTTTTGGCATCTGCCGTGCCGCTTTGGAATGTAATGCCAGTCAGGTATGCCGCATTTGCATAGGTTGTATAACTAAATGCGGTCTTAATGCCTGCCGGGTCGGTTATTTCGGTACACAAGCCGGAATTCAGATTATAAGTAAGGTTATATGCCCTGCCTGCTCCGTCGATGATCCGATACAGCCACTGTCTGCCTGCTATCAAATCATAAAGCAGATCAATCGTATTGCCGTTGGTGTCTTTAATGGTTGTCAGGTTCAGATTGTCATTAAACAGCATTCGATTGCCGTCTTTGTCTTCCACACTAATCCACGCATCTGTTTCTTCGGGATATAAGTCAATGGTATAGCCTAAACCGTCTTCATCCTGTGCAGTCGTTGCGGATTCGTCTTCAAACTGGAACCAATGCTTTGTGCCGTCGGCATCGGTCATGCAATAACGGTAGCCGTAATCAAGCAGGTTTTCATCATCCCATTCACGATACAAGGTAATATGGAAATTGGTCTGCATATTGGTACCGAAGTCGGTTGTGCGGATATCTTGGGCATTGGAGTTATACACCAACGATATACCGACAGGCAGCAAATTGCCGCCGTTGTCATTGGTAACGGGTTGCGTGAACACGAGATTGCCGTTGAAATTATTGACACTTACAACACCGTTTCTGCCTGCAGCAAGATTGGTATAAGACCAATAGTTTTCATAACCGGACATATTGCGGTAAGCAATAATCAGCATCGGACGAATTTCGGAATATTCGGGATAGCCGCTTGACAAAAACCATGCTCTTTTCAGCGTGCTCGCCGTTTCGCTTTCGCTTGTGAGCATAACACCGTAGTTTGCATATTCGCCGCTGTACCATCCGCGCACAAGATCGGTTATTTCAAATCTTTGCCAACGGTCGGCCTCCTCGTCCGTGATTTCCATGCTTTGCACAATCTGATAATCTTCAATCTGCGGATCATAATCGATATTGCTGTTCCAGCACACCGTTGACTGATTCCAAGTTTCGGTAATGCGATGCAGATCCACCCGGATTTCGGGATAGCAGGAATAGGTAAACACTGCCAATTCGGCGTGAACAACCTTATCTGCCACCGCCAATGTCGGTAAGGTCGGATTTTTCACAAGTGCTCTTGTTTTGCCGTAAGAAGGCTCATAGCCGACATGCATACTGCCTTCATAGTAGGCACCGCCTCGGCCGTAACAGTTATTGGGATTGTAAGAGGAGATAAAAGCACTGTGGGAATGGGTCGGCTCATCCCATGTCTGCTCTGTCTGCATAATGGGGTCAATTGTTACGGGGTATGCTCTTTCGCCGTCTGCTAACCACGCGGCATCAACGCTCGTTGTCAAAGCAAAAGTGCCGTTTTTAATATCGCTGACCGTCAATTCCACCGCATTCGACACCGCACCGTTTGCATCCGTCATATACGGTGCATACAGTGTCAGAATGCAATTGCCGCTTTCGTCAACCAATTCAACGGTTTTACTGTCAACTGCAACCGGAGTCAATCCGTTTGCTTTGTATTCTGCCTTGAATACGGTCGGTGCAGATGATGATTGCAGAATAATATTTTCTTTGATACCGTCCGGACGGACAACATATTGCAAATCGGTATCTTCCAAAATATCTTCGTATGTTACCGTGGAAATCAGATTTTCGAGCGTTGTCGGATCATCATCGGCAACGGGTGCATCCACCTGTGCAGTTACCTTTTCAGAATTTTCATAATACCAAGAAATCTTAAAGCCGTCTTTTTCAAAGCGAACCAATTTATTTCCGTTGCTCTTTTTGGAAAAACGGACATCATAGTCTGCCGCTGTATTGGTCAGTTCTTTGTTGCTTGCTTTTTCAACAGCGGCTGTCAAATCTGCAACCAATTGCAAAAGTGCATTTTCGCTTTCAGCAACTTGGGGTTCTTGTGTGTCTTCTGCATCAATCTCAACAAGTGTATTGTTGAAATCAA
Organism: Acutalibacteraceae bacterium; assembly: GCA_045605525.1. Lineage (GTDB taxonomy): Bacteria > Bacillota > Clostridia > Oscillospirales > Acutalibacteraceae > RUG806. Next base: position 26,606 of record JAZUQC010000064.1, on the reverse strand, counting down.
CATATTTTTCGTTGTCATAAAAATGAACGGGGACGGAATATTGCACTGCCATAACAGTACCGTCGCTCATATTAAAGTGCTTGGCATATTTTTCGCGCTTATCTACAGCTTCTGATAATACAATTGCATCGTTGTTTTCTGTTTCGGCGCCGATAATCTCTTCTTGTTCTGCAACATCACCACTTGTCACTTGCATTGCCGATGCACGCAAAGGCAACGACTGAATTGTGAGTAACAGTACCAGTAAAAGACAGATGGCTTTTTGTGTGAAGTTCTTCATGTGAGTGCTCCTTTCTTTTGTTTTGCAGATTGTGTTTTGTGGTCGTTTTTTATTACTATTTATTTTCGCATACCTCCTTTGTCAAAAAAAGTAGTTATCTGTTGAAGTTCAAAAAAGCTTTGCGGAAAGATGCAATTTTTCTTGACGAAGTGTAAACCTTATATTCGGTATCCATGTACTTAACTATGACAAAATCCTTTGTCACTTCTGCAACATAATTCAAATTGACTATGTAGCTGTAATGAGGCTGCACAAAGTAGTTTTCATCGAGGATATTTTTCCAATGGTCAATGCGGTAGTTTGTTTCAATTTTTCCGTCAGTCAAATACAAAACACTTTTTCTGTCTTCTATGGCTATGTAAACTATTTGATGCGGATAGACAACGCAACAATCTTTGTTGGATGTCGTTACAAGTATTCCGGAACAGAACTGTTCATTCCTGCTATCTCCTGCCGGAACAAAAAATCCATCATGCCCGTAGTAAGTAATTGGAATATGCGGCAATTTGCATTCAGCTAAAATGCTGTCTATTTCCTTTTTCTTTTCAGGTTTAATAAGTTCTTTTGTTTCCATCATTACTTTTCCTTGAATAAAAATTTGTTTACATTTATAAATTGCCGTTCATCGAAAAAGTAACGATATTTTTTTGTAATTTACATAAGTTTGTCGTTGTGCATAATTGAAACATGGCTGACTTGTGAAAATGTTATAATAACAAAGCACCCCATCAACCTTAGAAAAAAAAGGGTTGTCGGGGTGCTTATTGCATCAAAGTTTAACAAAAAAACAAAATCGAATGTATTCATTCTATAAAAATCCGAGGTTAAGACGGAGTTTGCTTATTATAAATAATTGCATTTATTGACAATCTTTACCTTTTATGGTATAAATTGTTTATTAATTAACATTAATATTTGAAGGAGAGTGAATATATATTGCTGAGCAAAGAAGAACTGGAAGCCTATTGCAGAGAATATTATCTTCCGGTTTACAAGTATTGTATGAGCAGACTCTCCAACAAGGAAGATGCTGAAGATGCAACGCAGGAAACGTTTGTAATCTTCTGCAGAAAAAGACACATTCTTGAAGAAGAGCATATAAAAAGTTGGCTTTATACAACAGCACACCACATGGTTTTACGGGAGTATAAAAAGCGTTCTCTTAAGAATGATAAAGAGTATGTTTTTGACGAACAAATGACAGAGCTTTCCAAAAAAGTCCGAACACTGGAAGATGATTTGGTTGATTATTATATTAGTAAATACATAGACGATATCTATACACGTTTATCTGACAGAGAAAAGGAGCTTTTTGATTTATGCAGCGACAATAATCTAAAACCGGGACAAGTTGCACAGTTGATGGGCCTGGACATTCACACTTTTTCAATGCGCAAATTGCGTTTGAAAGAAAAGTGCCGAGATATCATGACAGAAATTCTATTTTACTAAAATTTTTTTGTTAAGTTTTCAGCTTTTCGATGATATATATACGAAGAGCGAAACTTACCAAAAGGAAGGGTGGTCTATTTTGGAAGACGAAAGCCGAGTTTTTGGTTCAGATGCCAAAAACTCAGATACTTTTGATTCAGAAGAAACGTTTGATTTTTTCCGCAAGGATGAAACAAAAAAGAACATCGAAAAATCAGCAACCGATTTAACGGATTTTATTGATTCTCTTATTGAGGATGTGCCTGCCCCCTCCGCCGAGGAAGTGAATGCAGGGATTGAAAAAATACTTGCAAGAACACATCCTGCCGAAACACAGATTCAAACAAGCAAAACTGCAAAAATCAAGAAAGTATCTTTCAGGGTGCTCTTCATGGCCGCGATACTTTCCGTATTCATGTGTTCTTGTCTTTATGCGGTCGGCAACAGCCACAACATCAGCATTGAAAACGGTTTCGTATCTTTTGCAAAGGAAACCATTCAGGTTGTCTTTTTTGCCCCGGATGAAGAAGAATATATTTCAGTGGATTCATTGTTGACCAATCTGGAAGAAAACGGATATACAGATATCCTGTTCCCGCAGGAGTTTGTGACGAAGTCGGACGAGTATAAGGTCAGTTTACCGAAATTCAGCAATGATAGTTTAGGTAAACAGGTAGCATTTGATATGTACAATGATTCTTCTGCATATTCATTTAATATTATTTGTTTAAAAAGTCAACAAGTATTTGATTATACAAACTTAAAGAATGCACAAACATTTAATGTAAATGGTGTGTCCGTATATATTTTTGAACACAGCGGATATGCAACCATTGAATTCATACATAATAAATATTATTATTCTGTAAACACAGATGTTCCTTTTGACGATGTGCTAAATATTGTCAAAACCATTGAATAGGAGATGAAAACTTTGAAAAAAGCGGTGTCCTTTCTGCTTTGTGCCATTCTGATGTTTTCTTTTTTCAGCATGAATGCAGATGCATCCGATAACACGGATTTTATTCCCTATGTAATTGATTTTGTTGTAACAACAGATATCAACACAGCGGAAACGAATGAAACAAACAGCAGAGCCTCCGGTTTAATCGGCTCTTACGGTCTCTCTTTAACAAAAACAGCGACCTCCCTTTATATAGAAGGAATTACAAATTGCTCCCCCGAAGTTGTAAAATGCGGATTCAAAGACCTGACCGTGCAAAGAAGAAAAACCACCTCCGATGCATGGAAAGATTATTATGAATACGGAAATGTTTACCGAGAGGCAACAGCTGCCGGTCTTTCCACAACACTCGCAGTTGAATCCGGTTATCAGTACAGAATTTATTGCAAGCATTACGCAAAGAAAAACATTTTTTCTGTTGAAACCATCAGCAACACATCCAATATTGTAACAGTATCATAATTCGCATTACAAAACACCCCCGTCTCACTTGCGTGAGACGGGGGTGTTTTGACGGATTGTTGTTCTGCTTATACATACAGGTAATCTTTTATCTTCTTCATATTATGTTCCGACATACCTGCTTTTACGGCAAAAGCTTCCCATTTTGAAACAGAAGTTTTCACCTGATCCATAAGTTTTACTGCATCTGATTTTTTGATACCAACTTTTCCTGCAACCTTTAATATATCATCTTCTGTAATGTTGTCAGACTTACCGTTAATAAGCATCTGATGTGCACTGACCCATATGCTGTCCTTGCGGAATGAGAATGTCATATCATATGCCGGTGCCAATGACCATGTTCCTTTTTTATCCATGAGGAAAGATATGTTTTTCGTATGGTCATCATAGTTTTTTGCATACTCATTAAATACCATTCTTCTGAACAGTTGTGTAAAATCGTTGTACGGTAATTTAAGCTGCTTCATTACAGCAAAAGCTTCTTCGTAGGAATAAACCCTTGGTGAATTGAAGTCCATGTGAGCTAAAGCACAAAGAGATTGCATATGCAGTTTTTCGCCCTTTATTCCTTTTCTGTCAAAACGCTTTGTCATAAAGTGAGCACTGCCGTTTTCCTTATAAAGCCTGCACTCACTCATTCCAATACCGGCATCGAGAGCCATAAGATAGTAAGCATATTCAACCTTTGTGTATTCGCCGTCATCAGGTCTTGAATCCTTGTCTTTGTTATTTTTTATGTTATCAAATTTCAAAAGCCAGTATTCATACCCATTCCCTGCACGAATCTGACCTGAACGAATATCATTTGTTTCAGGATTCCACGCAACGAGAGTTTTCGCTCTTGCACCGCCGACAGAAGAACCGCATTCCATTAACTGTGCCATAAGATTGTCGTTTTTCTCAATGTGTATCTGCTCTTTTTCAGAGAGTATTTCAGAAGCCAATTTTGTTAAAGCATCAAGGTCAATAGTTTGGTCCATGGTTGTAAGCTCTTGTGACGGTTCATATTCCAATGCACCCATGCCTCGCTTACCTGTATAGCAAAGCTTTTCTATAACAGATAAACTGTCTGCTGTTCTTCCCTGACTTTCCAAGTATCTGCTTATAACGGTGTTACCGAATTTATCGGGCAGTGAATCGGCAACCATACCCGGCAGACCGTGGAAAGTTTGTTCAGGCAAAGCAGGGAAAATATACGTAGCCGTTGATAACGGCATTTTTATGGGTGAGATTTCAATATTACTTTTTAAAAATTCTTCGTCATACTGAAAGCCTACCATTCCGTTATCAGCCTGATGCAGATAACCGACAGTTGTTCCCCACATTTTAACACGAACTGTATTTACATTTGGCATTTTTAATCATCCTCCTTGTCTTCTCCCCAAACCCAAGCATTGTCTGTTTTCTTTTTATCGGGTCTTGCACGTTTTCTTCTTGTTTTTTCTTCAAATAATGCTTTGTAATCGGGTTGAGGTTCAGGTATTAAAATATCTAAATTTTCTGAAAGACCGATAACATTCATTATTTTAATCAAATTTGACAGTTTGGTATCACATCCCATCTCTGTACGGGCAATGGTTTTAAGAGAAAGTCCGCATTGTTGTGCAAGCTGTGCTTGTGTAAGATTTAAAGAAATCCGATACTGCTGAATGCGATTTCCAAGTTCTGCTAATACTGAGTTTTCATCATTATAATTAGAAATCTTCATAAATCCCTCATAAAAAATAATTAGTCATATTTGCACCATTATAATATCAAAAATAAATTAATAAGTCAAGTATGACTTTTTATTAAAAAACACATCAACCCTGCCGGATGGTCAGATCCCGGCAGGGTTGATGCTGTAGGAGATGAAATCACGCGGAAGGATGAGTTCCGCGCAGGAGAAAGTTGGGCGGGTTCATGGCGACTTGATTCTGCTTCCCCGTCAGAAGGGTACAATTGACCGGGGAAGCAAAACAAGCCGGGTGATAAAAGTGAGTGTTATGCAATAGGAAACAGCGGAGCACTGTAGTGCAGTTCACCGCAGTCGCAGTACTGCTGCACGTTAAGCAGGCGGAAGAACATATTCAGAATGTTCCAGAACAGCTGAATGAACTCGTTGTCACTGTGGCACAGGTGGTCACAGTTGGCGATTGCTTCTTCGCGGTCGAGGTCAGCCTGCGTTTTGTAGGTTACGACAAGGTCGTAATCGGGCATCAGGAATGTGATTGATTTGGAATTGACATCCACGCCATCGAGGGTGACTTCTTTGCCGTCGGCATCCTTGATAATCCAACATACAAAGCTGTCCAGTGTTGCACGCATTTCTACTGTGCTGCCGGTGCGACCGGAGTCGTCACCCGAACCGTTCACTTTTATGTTGATCGGATGCGATGAGGTGCCTTTGGCATTGGTAATGGTGTGCATGGGAGCAACGGTGATGGTGGTTTCGGCATCGTTGCATACATAGTAGTCGTTTTCAACGGGGTTGTACACGGCTTTGATGTGCGAGGTGCCGCCTTCGTCGGTGTAAACTTCACAGTCAAACACATACCCATCTTTTCTGCTTACAGTGGCAATTTCCACATCATTGTGGTAAATGGTGAACGTTCCGGGCACGGAGTGACCTGCACAGTCCACTTTGAATTTGTTGGAGCCTGCACGCACAATAGAGGGGGTAATTTCGGTTGTGGCAAACACAAGTTTTACATAGGCAATGTTGCCGGTGTAGTTGCTGTTGCTGTATTCGCGCACATAATATTCATAGATTCTGCCGTGTTCCGCAGTGCCGTTGTAATCCTCAATCTGCACACCGGTAGAACCGGGCCAATTGAGGTGATAATTTTTCAGAATGTCCCTTACCTCTCCCATGTCAGCAAACGGAGCGACCTCAAAAATATAAGGATCGTCAATGCTGATGCCTTTTTTATCGGAGCCGAACGAAATCGGGCAGGGGTTGACTGTTACAGGAATTCGGAATTCATAGGGCAATGCAACTTCCGGATCATCGGGGGTAAACACAATTTCAATTTCTGTGAAATAAGTATTTGGTGTTACACTTAAACGAGTATCTTTAATTGCAAATTTTCCGGCAACCTCTGTCTCAGTTCCCTTAACGACAGCTTTACCACCTGTAAGTTCAATATCAGCCCAAGTCACATTGGGGTCATACAACAATTCGGGGATCACGGGATATTCTGCAATGGAAGTTTCCGGAATGGCAGAAGCAACCTTTACATAAACCTGTACATACACGGTTTCATAACTATTTACGACAAACGATGCCGTATAATAGCCGCTTTCGTTTACAATTGTAGAATACGGAGCATTCACAGATGGCGCCCAATTCCATGTGCCGCTTTTAATTTTGGTTTCATCGGGATTATAGGGATTCATCATTGCGCCGCCGGACAGGATGGATGTCGAAAGCAATGCGCCAGGTTCTACTTCCGTTGCCACCAACGGATCATTGACCTCGTCAACAAAAGACGGAGTACAAACAGAGACTTTCCAGGTCACATTTCTACAACGTTTCGCTTCAAATCCGGAATAAGCAGTTTCGTCTGCCGGAATAAAAGTGATGTCTGCACGCTGTGTACCTGTCAGAGTAGGAATCAGATCAGGATCTAAAAATTCAAAATGACCTTCAACAACATTACCATCATAAACCACCGTTCCACCGGTTAAAACAACGGCATCGCTGATTTTTTGACCGAAAAACATCGCTTCACCGTCAATGTAAGACACCGTAGGCCATTCTGAAATATTCGAACTTGTTAATGCGATTGTTGTATCAGCATAGGCAACAGATGCAAGCAAAGCAAACAGAATCGTAACCATTACGATAGAAAAGATTCGCTTGCCAAACCTATTTTTATTAGTATCAGTCATAAATCTTATCCTTTCGTTCAATAAGGTAACAATGCAAGGCACCTTTTGCACATCCGCATTGTTATTTTTATTCTCAATCTTTGCGATAAAAGAAACTTGTTTTCGAATTCGTTTAACACATCCTTTCTTACTGAAAAACACAAAAAAAACACAGTATTTTCAGACTATAACCGGTTACAAATATATTATAGATAAATTTCATCTAAAGTCAATAGATATTTTTTATCTATGTTATATTTTTACAGCAATAAAAAAAGGATGTGTTAAAATGCAGTTTCACGAACGGCTCAGAAATGAACGAGAAGACAATGACATGACTCAACAACAATTGGGTGATGCATTAAATATGAGTCAACGCAAAATCTCTTATTTAGAGAAAAAACAAACAGAACCAACGCCGGATGAAATCATTGCAATCTGTAAATTTTTCAACAAATCGGCGGATTACATGTTGGGACTGAAAGATGAATAAACATACTGCCTACGGGCAGTATTTTTTATTCCGCAAGCCTTCTGTTAACCCGAAAAAAAAAAGAATCAATGGCCATACCGCTTTCAATCTGCGAAACCGCCATTCCCGCATTCAATTCCAAAACCTTTCTAAAATCACCGCGAGATGCTTTTGCGATGCAAAGATGCATCCCGCGGCTAACAACACTCAATTAAAATTTGTCACATATAGCTTAAACCGGAATTAAGCTTTTTCACATGAAAGGGTTAAGCACCAAGGGCAGCAATATCAGCCGCATCGATAACCCCATTAAGGTTTACGTCTGCTGCATAATATTCAATTGTGCCTTCCGAAAGCAATTCATATTCATAGATGTGATCTTCAATCATGAAAATATCTTCAGTGTCAACTACACCATTTCCGTCAACGTCACCCCTGACAACAGCAACATATTCAGCAACAACCGAAGCATCACTGGTTTTTGTCACGGTAATAACGGAACCGGTTGCAATATTGCCATTCACGAAAGTACAATCAACAGAGAATCCCGTTACCGGCGTTACCAAAGCAGTGATATTCTGTGCACCGGCATTGATTCCTTTCACATACATGTTCACAGAATCAATAACAATGCCGGTTGCGCCTGTAGCAACATTCACGTATCTCGGTTTAATCCCTTTCATTGCTGTCATCAGATTGATGCGAGCGTCGTTGACTTCTGTCTGCAATGCATCTGCATCATTTTTGACAAGCACAGCGGCATCACGGGCAGCATCAAAAGCATCCCACCATTCAGCAGCAACATCATCTTCCGTCCAGTTTTCAACCGGAGTGAGCAGATTGTTGAGCTGGGTCTTGACTGTGGTTCTTTCAATCAGACGGCCGCCCCAGAGATTGAGCTGCTGGGTTGCATAGACAAGGTCGAACATCGGGATGGACGGAGCGACAAAGTCGGCTTCGTCTTCGGGTGCTACCTGCGAATTTGCAAGGGATGCGGCATGGTCGTAAGCATCTTCAAAGCGATCATAGGTGAACAGGACATAGTTATCGCGATCCACGTCTGCATATTCCGCAATTTCCGCATTGAGAGCAGCAAGCAGGGTGCTGTCGGTTGCCTTTTTCTTTGCATCGAGTGCTTCAACTGCGGCATTGATGGCATTTACCTTGACGGAATATTCATTCTGCACACCGTCGAGGGTGGTGTCAAGGTCAACGAACATCTTGTCGTGGTCGGGATTGCCGTTGAGCAGTGCATAGCCGTCGGAAACTGCTGCCAGATATGCATTCCACTCGGCGGTTGCATCGTCTGCAAAGTCCACACGCTGTCTGTTGGCACCCATGATTTCGTCCAACAAACCGGGAAGGCCGAAATCGTCATAAATGACGAGCACATGGCTTCTTGCATCCGTTGTGGCGGTCGTGGTCTGGCCGAGCCAGTTTCTTCCGCGCACTTCAAACTGAACGGATACATTATAGATACCGTAAGGCTGTGCGGCATCGGGGTCGGTGATGTTGGAAACATAGGGATTGACCGTACCGTAGGTATCGCTGGTGGCTGAGGAATCGTCAATGTGAACAATGACATCATCCGTCGGTGCGTTGGCGGCAATGCCGGCAGGCAGGTCGCCCGTCACAATGGCTTTTGTAACATCAACGGCATTGGTAACAAGGCCGCTTTCGTTGGTAGCCAGAATGGAGAACAGCGAAACGGTATAGACATCGGTGGTGTAATAATAGGTTGCGAAATCTTCAAAGGTTACATTGTTGGCGGAGGATTCGGCACTGTTTGCGGCATAGTAGGTGCTTTCAACCGTGTAAAGGTGGGTGTAAACCGACTTCACAAGCGGAGTGCCGTTGTTGATGCGGTTGCCGTCTTCGTCAAGAATGTAATAGGTAAGATCAAAGCGGGCTTCGGTGGTTGCACCGACGGTGCCGGAAACCGCAACATCGAGATAAGAGTTTGCGGCAATCTTTGCACCTTCGGTGACACTTGCGGTCAGGTTTGCATTGTTGGTCAGGGAGATGAGTTCAATTTCATACATCTTATCCTGATCAATTGCAGTTGCATTTTCGGGCAGCCAACCGGAGTTGACACCGTCGGAATAGTTGGAGATGCGCATGAAGGTACCGGACGGAACAGAACCGGATGTGCAGTCGATTCTGCTATCGAGGTCAATATCCACATCACCAAGGCTCTGCGGGTCTGCAAGACCCATAATCATCACAACAATGTTGAGAACGCTTTCGCGCATCTGTTCATTTGCTGCAAGGGTGCTGAGAATACCGCAGATGAGATCGGAAGCATTGTCAATGGGATTGATAACAGATTCAAAAGTCGTGATAACATCCGTATCGACAATGTCGTTCTTTGCAGCGGTGGTCGGATTATCGAATGCAGTGTTGAGAATGTTTGCAACAAACTGAATAATAAATTCATCAACATGCATCATCAGGTCGCTGTTTGCATCATGGGTGAAGAAGGTGAAGATCTTTTCGACATTCAGGTCGAGCAGTGCATCCATGATATAGTCAAGCAGGCTCTTGAAGGTCAGGTCAGAAGCGACGCCGGCTCCTTCATTGTCGGCAAACATACCGGCATAGTTGAACCATGCCTTGGGAATGAACTGCCACAGAATGGCATCCACTGCACCCCAACCGTCGCCGTCGGCAATTGCATTATTATAGTCCGTCGTCTTGGTAAACAGACCGTCAATATAAGGCATGCACCAATCAAGGAATGCCAGAATGAATTCATTGGCAGTGGTACTGTAAGCACAGTCCAGACCGAGGTTTGCATTCAGATAGTAGCAGGCAATATCTGCGCCCATTTCCAGAATGCCGTCGCGGTACTGCTGTTCGGTACCGTCTTCAATGTCGAGATAGGTGACTTCGGGAACAAATCTTACAACCAGCTCACGAAGTCCTGTGTAAGCGATCTTTTCCATGGTGTCGCCGTCTTCGAAGTCAAGATGATCGACAAACTGTTCAACCGCCGCACGGGCAATGTAGTCGCCGAGTTCTTCAAGAGAATCGGTGGAAACATCTTCCGTATCGCCGCCTGCAACAATAATCTGTCTGATCAGGACTTCAAGGTTACGGGTCAGATTTTCGGCATTGCTTCTGCCGGCAGTTATGCCGACAGCGGTGGAAACCCATTCGGATTTGCCATCGAGGAGCATTTCTTCAACAACAACACCAAGTACGTCGTTGAGCTGGTCAACAAGTCCCAATTCGGAATCGAATTCGTGTCTTGTGATTTCATAGTCAACATCGATAAGCAGATACAGCTCACCGCCGTCTTCACGGTTGTACTGCACGGCATCACGGATCACATCTTTCAGCGCACCGTTGAGAAGCGGAATGATAAATGCATTGAGTGCTTCATAAATGCCTTCTTCGATCACGCGGTAAGCGGTATCCTGATCCACATCAACAATAAAGCCGGGCATTGCGCCTTCAAAGCCCATGATTTCGGGTCTGAGGCCTGCAAGCTGATTGTCGCAAAGGAACTGAACAAAATCGTCCAGCGTGGGATTGCCGACCATCGCTTCATCGTTTACGGGATGCAGAAGATCCCAGATAAGATCATCCAGCCAACCGTTGAAGTCGTCAATGATCATGCGGAATTCGGGCGGCAGGAAGCCGTGCACGATTCCCCAGTTGAAATCATCGCCGAACATACCGAGAAGGGTGGGAGCGCAATTTGCGAGGTAGGTTACAAGGCTTGAAATGACATCCATGTCATCGTTGTTTGCGGATGCTCTTCTGTTGGTTGCAATATTGGATCTGTAATCTTCCAAAACAACCAGATCACCCACGGTAAGGGAGCCGTAGAGCCAGTTACCCGTCAGATTGTAGATGGAATCCATTGCAGCATCAACGCTTGTCAGGTCAATGGTTCCGATCAACGGAATGTCAAGCACAATTTCTTCTTTGGTGAGCATAACATCCAGTTCATCAAGAATAAGGGTTGCCTGCTGTTCAGTGGTCAGTTCCGCTTTGTCGATGGAATTGTACTGGTTGATGATCGCTTCATCAAGATAATCACTGCGTGATGCACTTGCAAGAACCGACATCGAACCGAATACCATGAGAACCGCCAAAAGAACAGCTGTTACTTTTTTGAACTTTGCCATAGTGTTTCCTCCTTTGTTCTTAGTTTCCGATTGAATTGTTTTTCAATTCCTCGGTTTTAAGACAGGGGGGTGTGTTTTGTATTGTTTGCACAGGGTGACGGACAAAAATCCGAGCCTGCTTTTCTGAGTGAACAGGCGTTGCATCAAAAATGCCCCTGTCCTCAATTTTGCGCAACGGAAGTCCACTCACAATTAGATGCCATGGGCATCCCTCCTCTCAAGAATGGAAAAAATATTTATAAATCATTTGATTTATACAAAATAAATTACTGTGCGGCAAAATCAATTTCCGCAACAAATGCATCAGCCGCCGCAACATCCGCAAGACCGCCGTCTTTAGAAGTCAGGGTAATCATAAACACTTTATTGTTGATCTGCGCCAGATATGCATAGGCTTCAAGCTGCACACCGTCGTCATCAAGCATGGTCATTGCAAAGCGTTTCATGGTAATGCCGTTTACGGTGACTTCTTCAAGTTCGCCGTTTGCAAGTCCCGATGCGGATGCAGAACGGTAGGTATCTTTGGCATATTCCTCAAAATCGGACACGACTTTTGTTTTATCCATTATATTAAATTGTATGGTTCCCTGTTCGTTTTCAAGCAAGGGGTCGTTACCTTCTGACTTGATTTCAAAATCCTCGGGAATTTCAAGGCTGTATTCGGGAGCAATAATGACATCGTCCTGAATGGTAATTGGCTGTTCGGTCGTCAGCACCGTGTCGGTCACAGTATCGGAAACCGCGGGTGCAATAACGTCATTTTGCAGTTCTTCCCCGCTTGCAGTCTCCGCTTGCACGGAATCGGACGGTTGCTCATCTTCCGAAAGAGAGGTCTGCTGTGCATCACTTTGCACCTGCGAAGCCGTATCCGGTTCGCTTGCAGGGGGTGTCTCTTCCGGCTTGCAGGATGAAAGCAAGAGCAAACAACCGCCGCACAGCAACAAACACAACATACGTTTCATAAAAAGACCTCCGTTCTTTTTTATTCCGAGAAAGAAATTACATTTGCGTAATCTTCCTTTCAATTGCAATCATATCACACAAAATCCATTTTGTCAAGCATATATTTACAACAAAGGTATTTACAAGCAATATAATTTGTGTTAGAATCTATTTGCAAAAACAAAAGATTGTTTTTTTGGGGAAATGTTGAAATTGTACGCATTTTTATGCTATAATCACTCTAACAAGAAATAGGGGTGATTTTTTGAGTCAGAATCAGGAAAACTTCAAGCGCGGCTGTACGGAACTGCTTGCTTTGCATCTCCTCGCAAAGGAAGACCTGTACGGGTATCAGATCACGCAGCTTTTTGATGAAAAAAGCGGTGGCAGATTCACCATGCTTGAAGGCACGCTTTATCTAATCCTTTATAAATTGGTGGATGCAGGTTATTTGTCTACTTACTCAAAACTTGTGGGCAAGCGCAGAACCAGAAAGTATTACCACCTTGAGGAGAAAGGTAAGGAATATCTCATGCAGATGCTGCATGAATATGATGAGATCTCCAAAGGAATCGCTTTAATCTTGGACAGAGAGGAGGATTTAACATGATTACAATTGAAAAAGATATTGAAAAATATATGTCAGAGGTCAATTCACATCTTTTTTGTTTGCAGAAAAACAAAAAGGCGGTTCTTGAGGACATCCGCGAAGCAATCACCGAATTTACTGAAAACAACGATGTCGAAACAATAGATGTAATCTATTCGCGTTTCGGCACACCCGAAGAAATTGCAAAGGCATATATTGCCGATGCAGAACCGCAGAATATCAAAAAAGCTTTTAACATCAGAAAGATGTTACTTGCGGCTGTTGTAGTATCGCTATTGTCGTTCACCATCTTTTTAATCTGTTCATTTTTAGATTTGCATGGCGATGGCTTTGGTGAGTACACAGTTACCATTTCTGAAAACACTTCTCACTTTGCAGCTTGTATCAAAAATATTATTCTATAAGAGGGAATTTTCAATGAAACGCTTAATTATGATTTTACTATCAATAATGTTTGTTTTTGTTTTTGCATTCAATTCTTTTGCTGCAAATATTAAAAACACTAAAAACAATGTTTCTGCTGTTGTTGAATACTATGATGATGGTTCCTATCTTACGACAGTAATTGTTGAATCAACAACAAGAGCAGCAAACACCAAATCTGGAACAAAAACAGTGACTTATACCGGCTCTGACGATGAAATAAAATGGGAGGCTTCTGTGCATGGTACTTTTTCATACACAGGAACATCAGCAACATGCACAGCTTCTAGTGTTTCATACAATTCCTATGATTCCAACTGGATAATTACTTCAGCAATTGCCTCCCGTTCGGGAGCAACCGCTCGTGCGGATGTTGTTGTACAAAGAGTTGTATTAGGTGTCACGGTAAAAACAGTCAATTCACCAATGACACTCACCTGCAGCCCCACCGGCGTGCTGTCTTAATAATCCGAATCCCACACAGCAGGAACCCTCGGCTTAGTCGGGGGTTCTTTGTTTCGTTTGCAAAAGCAGTTCAAGCAAAACGGCAATGAATATCAATGAAAAAAAAATGGAAACAAAAAGGGATGCCGCCGAAGCGGCATCCGCGAGTAATTGAAAATTAAAAAAATAAAAATCAGTCAATCAGAGAAATGCTGTTAAGGATTTCTGCAAGAGAATCTTCACCCAATGCCGTTACGGCAAGGCTGGCAAGATAGTCACCGCACTTGATCGAAACGGTTGTCTGATTCATGATCATACCGCCGACAGAAACGGAGACATTCAGGCAGTCAAATTCCTGTCCGTCAATTTCAACCGTGCTGATTTCGGTCTGAATATCGGAATAACCCATGTTTTCATAACTGGTCTTGATAATTGCAACCGACTTCTGCAGATTCGCGGCAAGATCCATGGTTTCAAGCAACACAGCATCCACTTTTTCGAGATTGACACCGATGTTATTCACTTGGTTGGCAGCCATTGCATACATATCATAAACAACAGGAGCATTTTCGATCAGGTTTGCAACATCTTCACCGGCACGGTCTGCGGTCAGTCCATACAAAGCGGCAATCTGCTCATCATTATAGAATGTCCAGGTATCATCCAACGCAATTTCAATTCCGATAAATTCATTACGGTAGGAATTGCCGTCAACCGTTCCGCGGATTTCCTGCTTCGCTTCGGTTGATTCTTCCTGCATTTCGTCGGCAATCGTCGGCTGAGCATCCTCTTCAAGCATATTTTGAGTGGGTTGGTCTGCGGGTTCGGTCGGATCCGACTGGTTGCCGCACGCAACAAAAAGGAGCATACAAAGAATTAAACTTGCAAGTAAAAGTTTTTTCATTAAAAACACCTCCATATATATTATAACGAACAAGTAAGCAAATTTCAACAAAAAAAGTATGATCTGTTTTCATCATTCTGCACAAACAGAAATAACAATATTTGTCTGTAATGCCGATAAAACGATTATTTCCGATTTTTCAATTGCAATCGCTTCAAAAAAGGTGTAAAATAAATCGGCAAAATAAAAAGGAGGATATATTTTTATGGCACAAATTATGGCAGTATTCAAAATGATCGCAGCTTTCTTTTCATTGCTGCCCATGATCATCAACCCGATCGGCGAGAGTTTCGGTGAAACTTACTACGAAGATTGGTCTGCAGAACAGACCTACACAGCCGACTATGCAATTGAGCTCGAAAAAGACCCCGCCAAGGACTTTGTGGTTCTCAACTTTGCAGACGTTCAGTTGGACGACATGGAATATTACAGCGGCATGGGTGCTGAATCGGAAGCTATGATGACAAAGCTTGTTGAAGAAATTCAGCCCGACCTGATCACCCTTTCGGGCGACAACGCATGGGCAACACTTGCTTACATCAATCTTGTTGAATTTGTTGATTCCTTCGGCATTCCGTGGGCACCTGTTATGGGCAACCATGACGGCCAGGGCTGTATCAGCGAATTCTGGTGTGCATATCTGTTTGACCAGGCTGAAAATTGCCTGTGGAAGTTCGGTCCCGCAGATATGGGTCACGGCAACTATGTGATCAATGTGACCGAAAACGGCAAGGTCATCCACACATTGTTCATGATGGATACCCACAACAACGGCACATTTACCGATGAAAGCGGCAACACCGTTGAAGGTTATGACCATCTCTGGAACAACCAGATCGAATGGTATGAATGGGCAGTCAACGGCATCGCCGCCGAAGCAGGTCATGTTGTGGAAAGCACTGCAATCATGCACATTCCCGTTTATGAAATGAAAACAACTTGGGAAAAATACTATGACAAAGAAAACGATTGCTTCACAGGCCCCTATGCGGAAAGCTCCTTCGGTGTCATTCACGAAACGCCCTGTCCCGGTGCCGTGAACAATCACTTCATGGATACCGTGCTTGCACTCGGCAGCACCAAGAACATGATTTTCGGTCATGACCATGTCTGCAACGCATCCTTTGTTTATGAAGGTGTCAGACTTTCCTACAGTCTGAAGCTCGGCAAGGGCTGCTACTATGAAGAAGGCCTGCAAGGCGGCTCCACCCTCAGCATCGGCTCCGACGGTGTTGCAACATTTGCACATCATTTTGCTGAATAATGCAGGATATGACAAATCCCCCGTAAGACTACTTACGGGGGACATTTTTTGGACTTACAGTGAACGGATCTGTCCTTTGTATTTCTTGATAAAGGCTTCGTTGATGGCATCGCCGCCGTCGACATTGCTGCTGGAGAACACATCGGGCACACAGCCGTCGGCAAGCATTTTTTCGATGCAGGCAACAACCACCGCATTGAGAATTGCCGCACCTGCCGAAGTGGAAGTGGGGGCGGCATTTCTGCCGATGGCTTCAAAATAAACGCTCGCATCGCCCACGCAACCCATGTTATCAAGAACAATATCGGCAAATTCATACAACTTTTTACCGCTCGGATGGCGGGATGTTGCGGATTTGGAATGATTGAGGTTGGTCAATGCCACCACGGTCATTCCCTTTTCTTTGGCAAGCTGTGCCATATCCACACAGACACCGTTTCTGCCCGAATTGGAAATGATGACAATGACATCGTCTTTTTTCATATCATAACTGTCAAACAGAATATCAGCATAACCCTGTAACCGTTCGATTTCGGTGCTTTTGGCGGCGGATTCATGCAACATCAATGCCGTTTCGAGTACGGGATGCAGATTCACAAGACCGCCTGCACGGTAGAACAGTTCTTCGGCAAGCATGTGGGAATGTCCCGTACCGAACAGAAAAATATTGTGTCCGTTTTCGAGTGCGTTTGCAAAAGCCGCACCACAAGCATCGATATTTGAAAGCTGTTTATCGGCAATTTCTTCCATAATGCGGGTCAGATTCTTAAGGTATTTCAATGATTTACTCATAACAAACTCCCCTTTTAGTTTATAAATTCATATTAAACATATTGTGCAGACTTGTCAATAAAAAAAATAAAGTCAGGGGTTGTCATTTGTTTCGGGATATAATATAATTTAAGAAAAAGACATCGGAGGAAATAAAATGGCTGCAAAAGTGTATTTTTCCCGTGAGATCAGCTCCGCAAAGGTGTTGGAGCTTTATAAAATACTCGGCAAAGACCTGACCGGTAAAGTTGCCGTCAAGGTGCATTCCGGCGAAAAAGGAAATCAGAACTTTCTGAAACCCGAATTTTGGAAAGATATGGTTGATTATGTCAACGGCACGGTCGTGGAATGCAACACCGCCTACAACGGTGAACGCAACACAACCGAAAAACACAAAAAACTGTTTGCGTTTCACGGTTGGACAAAGTATTTTGATACAGATATTTTAGATGCCGAAGGCCCTGACCTTGAACTCGCAATCCCCGACGGCAAGATTATCAAAAAGAATTATGTCGGCAAAAATATTGAAAATTATGACAGTCTGCTTGTGCTTTCGCATTTCAAAGGTCATCCCATGGGCGGTTTCGGCGGTGCGGTCAAGCAGCTCTCCATCGGCTTTGCATCGTCTTTCGGCAAGTCTTATATTCACGGTGCGGGGGATCCCGACAAATTCTGGGAATCCGACCATGATGAGTTTCTTGCATCCATGGCAGATGCCGCAAAGAGTGTTGTCGACTTCTTTAAAGGCGAAGCGGTGTATATCAACGTGATGAAAAACATGAGTGTGGACTGCGACTGTTGTGCGGTTGCGGAAGATCCGTGCATTGCGGATATCGGCATTCTTGTTTCGGACGATCCGATCGCCATCGATCAGGCCTGCGTGGATCTTGTGTATGCCTGCTCTGATCCCGGCAAACCGCATCTGGTTGAAAGAATTGAAAGCAGAAACGGCTTGCACACCCTTGTTTGTGCAGACGGACGCGGCTTCGGCACAAGAGAATACGAACTGATTGAGGTTTAAAAGATGATTACGTTTCTTTGCTACCCGAAATGCACGACCTGTCAGAAAGCAAAAAAGTGGCTGGATGACAACGCAATTGCATATGATTTTCGTGATATAAAATTGAACAATCCAACCGCACAGGAACTTTCCGCATGGCATACAAAAAGCGGATTGCCGACAAAGAAATTTTTCAACACAAGCGGATTGCTGTATAAATCCATGGATCTGAAAACAAAACTGCCAACCATGACCGATGAAGAACAGATCAACCTTCTTGCAACCGACGGCATGCTTGTGAAAAGACCGATGGTGATCGGTGATGATTTTGTTTTGGTCGGCTTCAAAGAAAGCGACTGGAAGGAGAAACTTGCAAAATGACGCAGACAGGACTGTATCGCCTTTTGATACAGTCCTGTTTTTCTTTGATAATTTGGAGTTTGTCGCTGACTTGCCGTTACTCACAAGCCGACCTACTCTACCCCTTGTCGCCCCTGAAAGGGGAGATGTCTGCGTTAAGCAGACAGAGGGGTTAAGTCGGGAATATCAAACTTTATTAACCAACTTTGTGCAAACTTGGTTAATCCCTCTGTCACTTCGTGACATCTCCCCTTTCAGGGGCGACAAGTATTTGAGAGGGAAATTTACTTTGATATCAGCTCTACAAACCGTAATTTGTTTACATTTCAATTGCGATTTTAATGCAACCGTCGGTACGGTTTTCGAAGACCTCATAGGCTTCTTCGATTTTTTCAAACGGATAAAAATGCGTGATCAACGGGGTGGTATCGAGTTTGCCTTTTTCGGTCAGTTGCAGAATTTTGTCACAATTGCAGCCGTCCACACCGCCTGTTTTAAAGGTCAGGTTTTTGCCGTACATGTCGGGCAAAGGCAACACCTGCGGTTTGTCATACAATGCGACAACCGTCACAATTGCATTCGGACGGGCACATTTCCATGCGGTCTGAAAGGTGTCTTCCCCGCCTGCAACCTCAATCACAACATCCGCACCGCCGTGGTCGGAAACATCGTTCACAAAATTTTCAACCGCATCGGGTGTGACCGTCAGCACGGACGGATAATGCTCATGCACAAAGCGGATACGTTCTTCATCCTGTTCACACACAATAATACGCTGCGGTTTTTGGAGCAGCACACAAAGCAATGTGCAAAGTCCCGTGGGGCCTGCGCCGAGAATCAGCACGGTGTCATCCTGCTTGATTTCGGAAATTTCGGTTGCCCAATACCCCGTGGCAAGCACATCGCCCGCAAGCAATGCCTGCAAGTCTGTTACTCGCGGCGGGATTTTATTCAGTCCCGTGTCTGCAAACGGCACACGCACATATTCCGCTTGCCCGCCGTCAATGCGGCAACCGAGTGCCCAACCGCCGTTTTTGTCGGTACAGTTGTTAACAAAGCCGTTTTTACAGAAAAAGCAATCTCCGCAGAACGTTTCCACATTGACCGTCACACGGTCACCGACCGCAATATTCTCCACCGCACTGCCGACTTCTTCCACAATACCGACCATTTCATGACCGACCGTAACACCGGGCACGGCACGGGGAACATAACCGTGCTTAATATGCAGATCACTCGAACAAATGCTTGCAAGTGTAACACGGACGATCGCATCACGCGGATGCAGGATTTGCGGTTTTTCCTTTTCGACAAAAGCGAACTCACCTTTTTGGATATAAGAATATGTGCGCATGATTGTTCTCCGTTTTCATTATTTACCGACAGTATAGCACATCAAAACGGTAAATTCTACCAAAGAATGCGAATTTCTTTCTTATAATTCCTTTTTCCAAAGGCCGTGCAGATTGCAGTATGCATACACGGCAAGCGGTCTTTCGTCTGCAAGAGCAAAAACAGCACAAGGAGAACCGTCGGGAGCAAGAAGCTTGCACTGTTCACCCTTATCCGTCACCAGTGTGATCCATGCAATGTGATGCTCAACACTCATCGGATGGGCAACCTCCCCGACCTGCACAACAATCTTGTCATGTCTGATATCAACATACGGCACATGCTTTTCGTGAGATGCATCCTGCGAACCGGGAACAAGCAGCTCCATATTCTGACCGCAGCAACGAACAGGTGCACCGCCGTCACAGATGAGGTCAACCATATTGCCGCAATGATGACAGATATAATATTTTTTCTCGTTCATACACATTCTCTCCTTTTCGTTTCAGTATTGCCGGTATTTTTGTGTTTTATTACAGATTTGCAAGATATTCTTCCGCATAATGCACAGCAACCGCACCGTCGCCGACCGCCGTGACGACCTGCCGCAACACTTTCGTACGCACATCGCCGACGGCATACACCCCCTCAATATTCGTTTTCGTGCTCTCATCGGCATTGACATAACCCCCGTCATCGAGATCGAGCACATCTTTGAACAGAGCCGTGGCGGGATTTCTGCCGATGCTGACAAACACCGCATCGCATTCGATTTCGCGGTCTTCCCCGCTGTGCACATCGCGCACTTTGATTTTCTGCAAACGTTCTTCGCCAAGCAGTTCGACGATGTTGCTGTTCCACACAAATTCAACATTTTCGGCTTTCAGAAGCGGTTCGTGGTAGATTTTCGTGGCTTTCAGCGTATCTCTGCGGTGCACAACATACACCTTTTTTGCAAGGTGCGACAGATACAGTGCATCTGCCGCCGCCGTGTTGCCGCCGCCGACCACAACCACCGTTTTGTTTCTGTAGAAATTGCCGTCGCAGTGTGCACAATAGTGCACCCCTTTGCCCGTCAGTTGAGCTTCTCGTTCAACACCGAGCTTGCGGGGATCTGCTCCCGTTGCAACGATGACCGCTTTTGCATAAAAATCACCGTTTGCCGTTTTCACAAGTTTGACGGATTCGGAAAAATCAACACTTTTGACTTCCGTGTATTCCGTCTTTGCACCGAAACGCACAGCGCCCTGCTGCATTTTGTAGCCGAGTTCAAAGCCGTCGATGCCGTTTTCAAAACCGGGATAATTGTCGATGTCTGCCGTCAGAGCCATCTGACCGCCGACGGACATTCTTTCAATAACAAGCGTATCAAGACCGGCTCTTGCGGCATACAATGCAGCCGTATAACCTGCGGGGCCGCCGCCGATGATGAGAATATCGTATATATGCTTCATAAGGAAACCTCCTTTTATCTTTCTGATTGCAGTATACCCGAAAACGAGCATTTGTTTCCGTGACTTTATCACAAAAACGGTTGACTTTTTGAATAATCTTTTTTACAATAAAAAACAGAAATCACGGAAAGAAGGAAACATCATGGCACGCGCTATGTTTGAACCCGTATTCAAAGAAATTTTTCCGTTCTGGGAAGAACTGAATGAAGCGGACAAGGATTTTTTGTGTCGCAATTCGGTGGCAATCGGCTACCCCAAAGGCACCACATTGCATGACGGTACGGAGTGCTCGGGTGTGTTTATGGTGCGCAAAGGAAGTCTTCGGGTGTATATTTTGTCCGAAGACGGAAAGGAAGTCACACTGTACCGCCTGCATGAGGGTGATATGTGCATGCTTGCGGCATCCTGCGTATTGCAGACGATCACATTCGATGTGATGATTGATGCCGAAGAAGACTGCGAATGCTTTATTGTCGGAGGAACCGCATTCGCGAGCATTTCCGAAAAACATGCCAATGTAAAAATCTTTGCACTTGAAACCGCCATCAGCCGTTTTTCGGATGTGATGTGGGTCATGCAGCAGATTCTGTTTATGAGCCTGGACAAAAGGCTTGCCATTTTTCTTTATGATGAAGCAACAAGATTGCAGACCGACACACTGACACTGACGCATGAACAGATTGCAAAGTACATGGGATCTGCGCGCGAAGTGGTGTCGCGTATGCTCAAATATTTTGCCAACGAAGGCATTGTGCAGGTGTCACGCAAAGGCATAAAGATTATTGACAAGAAAAAATTAAGGGAACTGACAAGATGAAAGAGAATAACATTGAACTGGAATTATATCTTGTTCGCCACGGCGAATCCATGGGCAATGCAGGCCTTGCCGATGCTCTGTGCGACGACCTGAAGCATGACCCTCCCCTGACCGAAAAAGGAGAAAAACAGGCAGAACTTTTAGGCCGTTATTTTGCGGATTTCCCTTTGGATGCACTGTTTGCAAGCGGTATGCGAAGAGCCTTGCAAACGGCAGAGGCTGTGCGTTTTTATCAACCCGACAACGGAGCAAAATCCGTACAGGTACATAAAGTTTTCACCGAATGCAACACGGGGGAAGATACCAAAGGCAGAACCATAAAAGAAATCAATCTTGACTTCCCGCAGGCGGTTTGTGCACCCGAAACGGATGCAAACGCGGGCATCATGTTCTACGGCAAAGATGACAGCGATGCGGTTTTATTAGAACGAGGAAAAGAAGCAATCCGCTACATCCGCAAGCATTTCAACAAGGGTGAAAAAGTGATGATTGCCGCCCATGCTGCTTTCAACACATTTATGCTGTATGCCGCACTGGGGCTTTCGCATGAGCAGATTTTTGACCCGTCTTTCTATAATACGGGCATCACAAAAATCATCTTTTTCAAAGAAGGCATGGGCAAATTCGGGGATGTGCATCTGGAATACATGAACAGTGTGCCGCATCTTGTTGACACATATCCCGACATGAAATATTAAAAAAAGTGTGCATGATCAGAATAACGATCTGCACACTTTTTATTCTTACTGCAACTGTTTACCGTCTGCAAAAGCATTGCCGACACGTTCACCCATGGTGTAGTACCCGTGCTCCGAGGGATCATAGCAGATGGGACAAAATTTGGTCAGGTCAATTTTGCCGCCTGTCAGGATGGATTCATCTGCACTGACATTGACAATTTTGCCGACAAGGCGGTCGGTTCCGGGGTCGTAAGAAATCATTTCACACTCAAGTGTCAACGGTAATTCATTGAAAATCGGTGCATTGACTTTTTCACTTTTGGCAACCGTCCATCCTGTTTTTTTGATTTTGTCAGGCTCTTTGTTACCCGATACCACACCGACAAAATCGGCGGCAACAAGGTTTTTCACATCCGCGGGACTGACGGTGAATGCTTTTGTTTTCAGCACATTGGCGGCTGTTTTGTGTCCTGCACTGATGCTGACAGTGATTTCTTCAAAATCACTGATACCACCCCAAGCCGCATTCATGGCATTGGGAACTCCGTTTTCATCGTATGTGCCGAGAATCAGCACAGGCATGGGATACAGAATGGGTTTTGCGCCTAAATCGTTTCGCATGGTATTCCTCCGTCTTTTAAATTACAAGATGTTTTTATCATACTGCTTTTTCCGCAGTTTTGCAATCTGTTTTTTTTGCATTGCAATTCAAAACAGATTGTGATAGAATAAAAATATATATGTAAGAAAAGGATGTGTGTTTATGAAAAAGACAAGTGTTTACAAGCGTTTGTTTTCGGCGGTGCTTTGTGCGATTTTGTTATTTGCATGTTGGCCGGTTTATGCATTGTCTGCCGATGAAGAGGTTGGCTATCTTTTGATTACCGATTATGTGCAACCCGATACCGGGGAAGATTTATCGACTGCCATTCAGCAAGTCATTGACGAAAATCCGAACCGCACCATCTTTTTCCCCGACGGTGAATATCTGTTGTCTTCGCCTGTTTATACTCCTGCCGAGCCGACACAGGCGGTTTCCCTGAAACTTGCCGATTTTGCAGTGCTCAAAGCAAGCGAAAACTGGCAAAAAGGTGAAGCCGTTGTGCAGTTGGGCGGCAAAGCACCTGCAAACAACACCCACACAAACGGCAGCAATTATTCGTTTGAGGGCGGCATCATTGACGGCAGCGGTGTTGCAAACGGCATTTCGGTCAATTCCGGCAGAGAAACAGCCGTACGCAATGTTTCAATCAAAAATACGGTCATCGGTCTGCACATTATGCACGGTGCAAACAGCGGCTCATCGGATGCCGACATTTTCGGTGTGAATATCATCGGGACAGGCACGACCGAATCGGTCGGTGTTCTGCTTGAGGGCTTTGACAACACGTTGACAAATATGCGTATCGGCAACGTGTTCACGGGTGTGCATGTAAAAAGTGCAGGCAACATCTTACGCAATATTCATCCGCTTTATTATTCGGATTACACCGATTATGAAAACTCTTGCGGCTTTTTGGTTGAATACGGCAACAACTGGTTTGACTATTGCTACAGTGACCAATTCGGCATCGGTTTCCGCACCACCTCAAACGATGCAAGCACCTTCCATGATTGTTTTATTTACTGGTATTCCGCCAACGGCGGCAAACACACCGCATTCAAAGCAGACAAAAAGTTCAATTCAACTATTACCAATTTCAAAATCGGTTTCAACAGCGATGAAGTTAATAATGTTGTGCTCTCTGTCGGCGAAATCGGCGGAGAAGGAACAATTGAAAATCTGGATGTAAGCAGTGCCATGGCAGACAGCAAATCATATAAAACCTATCTGAAAGACGGCACAATCTTTGACCGCCTGCTCGGTTTATTAACCCTGTTGATTGAATACATTACGGCACAAATCAAACTGTAACTGATACGGCACCGTGTTTTCGGACACGGTGTCTTTTTTGAAAAAAAATGATAAACAGCCGCTGAAAGGGCAAGATAAAAAAGAGTTCTTTCTGAGGTGACAAAAAATGGAATCCGTTTGGAAAAAAGATGTTTCTTTTCCTTCTTTTCCCACTTTACAAGGTGAAAAAAAGACCGATGTGCTCATTATCGGCGGCGGCATTGCAGGAATTCTGACCGCATACTTTTTAAAGCAACGGGGCATTGATTGCATTCTGCTTGAAAAAGACCGCTTATGCAGTGTTACAACCTGCAACACGACCGCAAAAATCACAGCACAGCACGGTTTTATTTATGATAAAATCATACGGAAATACGGCATTGAAAATGCAAAGAAATATTTGCAGGCAAACACAAAGGCACTGGAAAAATTCAGACAAATGAGCCTTGCTATTGATTGCGATTTTGAAACCAAAGACAATGTTGTTTACACCTGTAACAATCGTCAGAAGGCTGAAAAAGAAATGCGTGCACTTGAAGCAATCGGTGCAAATGCCGTATTTCTTGACCATGCAAATATCCCCATTGAAACCGACTGTGCGGTGTGCTTCAGAAATCAGGCACAATTTCATCCTTTGAAATTTTTGTCTGCATACAGCCAAAATCTGCCCGTATACGAACACAGTTTTGTACGTGAAATGATCGGCAATATCGCCGTGACAGACAACGGCAGGGTGCAAGCCTCGCATGTAATCATTGCCACACACTTTCCGTTTATCAACAAACACGGGTTATTTCCCCTCAAATTGTATCAGCATCGTTCTTATGTGATCGCACTTGAAAATGCAAAACCAACCGATGCCATGTATGTGGATGAAGCCGACAAAGGTTTTTCATTCCGAACTTACAAAGACCTGCTGTTGCTGGGCGGCGGTGACCACAGGACAGGAAAAAACGGCGGTGCATGGCAGGAATTGCGTGATTTTGCCGCTGAAAAATATCCGCAGGCAACGGAAAAATTCTGCTGGGCAACGCAGGACTGCATGTCACTGGACGGCTTGCCTTATATCGGGAAATACGGCAAAACAACGCACAATCTTTATACCGCAACGGGGTTCAACAAATGGGGCATGACGAGTGCCATGATTGCGGCACATCTTCTGTGCGATGCCGTGCAGGAAAAAGAAAACGACTTTGCTTCCCTGTTTTCGCCGTCAAGAAGCATGTTGCACGGCCAATTGCTCATCAATACGGCAGAAACCTTTGCGGATTATTTACTGCCGACAACAAGACGCTGTCCGCATTTAGGTTGTGCACTGCGGTGGAACCGCTATGAACATTCATGGGACTGCCCGTGTCACGGTTCGCGGTTTGATAAAAACGGAAAATTGCTTGACAATCCCGCAAACGGAAATTTAAAATAAAACTGCCTGCAAAACAGTGTCGATAAGAATCACCTTCCTGCATATACTATCAGTGAGGTGATCATATGGACGACTTGCAAAGCAAGAAAAACAAAAAAGAACAGCTATCTGCTGCTGTCAGCGACTCCGATATTCCGTCCGTGCGTTTTTTTCGTGAGCAACTGCTTGCATCCTCACAGATTGAAAAACCCGTAACGGATGTTTATGATATATTTGACAACGACCTGGCAAGAGACAACATGGAAAACGACATGACCGATTCCGAAATTGAGGAAATGCACCATCTCTGGCCGTAACACAGACCGACGCACCGTTCATCGGTGCGTTTTTGTTTTATTAAACAACGAAGCAGGGAGCTTGTCGGAAAACAAATTGGATCTTCACGGAAAGTTGTGGGATGAAGAAAACAAATTGCGGTTTAGCGGGGCGTGTAGGGCAATGTCGTCAACTTAAGGAAAATAAATTTATAGTATGGCAAACTGATTGATTTGCAGGAAGTTGCACACAAACCGTAGGGAACGGATATCATCCGTTCCGAGCAAATCGGCGGTCTGATGAGGTTTCCTGTTGTTTATAATGCATTTTCATCGTCAAATTCACAGCGGAACGCATGGTATGCGTTCCCTACAAATCAAACCGCTAATCAGCTCGATAGACTGTAATTTGTCCGTTTAATAGACAGACAATA
>JAZUQC010000063.1:0-6080 GCA_045605525.1 Acutalibacteraceae bacterium | reverse complement strand
GACAGAGGGGTTCAATCGGCTACATCAAACTTTATTGACCAAATTTGTGCAAACTTGGTTAACCCCTCTGTCACTTCGTGACATCTCCCCTTTCAGGGGCGACAAGGGTTTGAGAGGAAAATTTTCATTGATAAGAGCCCGACAAACCGTAATTTACCACATTCAGATTGGAGTAGTCATATGCCCCCTTTGTCATTGATGATAAAACCCGCTTCTTCACTTTGCAATCTTTCGTGTGAATACTGCTTTTACCGTGATGTTTCCGAGCACCGTGAACATCTTGGCTTCGGCATTATGGAAAAAGAAACCGCTGAAATTCTCATACAAAAAGCACTCGATTATGCCGCAGGGGAGAGCATTGCTTTTGCCTTTCAGGGCGGCGAGCCGACGTTGGCGGGATTGGATTATTTTCGCTTTTTTACGGATTGTGTCAATCGACTGAATACAAGAAAAAGCAAGGTTTTTTATTCCATGCAGACCAACGGCACGGTGATTGACGGCGAATGGGCAGACTTCCTGCGTGAAAACAATTTCCTGGTCGGTCTTTCACTCGACGGTGACTTCGACGGCAATAAATTCCGCAAACGACCCGACGGGCAGAATGCGTTTTACAAAATTCTCACCACAGCGGAACTGCTGAAAAAACGCAAAGTCGATTTCAATATTCTCACGGTGCTGACGGGCTTTTGTGCCGACAACGGCGAGCGGATTTATAAATATTTCCGTTCCAAGGGCTTCCGTTATCTGCAGTTCATTCCGTGTCTGCGTCCGTTTGATTCAACAGAAAAAAGTGAATTGTATATGACCTCCGATCAGTATGCGGATTTTCTTATCAAGGTGTTCAATCTTTATGTCAAGGACTATGTGCGGCACGATTATATGAGTGTGCGTCAGTTTGACAACTGGGTGCGGCTGTATTTAGGCCATCCGACCGAGCAATGCGGCATCAAAGGGCATTGTTCACATCAGTTTGTAGCCGAAGCCAACGGCAATATCTACCCTTGCGATTTCTATTGCACGGATGAGTATTTTTTAGGCAACATCAAGGAAACCGACTTTTCTGCAATGGAAAAATCGGACACTGCCAGACTTTTTATAAGAGAAAGTCTGAAAGTGCCCGATCGCTGTAAAAAATGTAATGTCTATCCCATGTGCAGAGCAGGCGGTTGCAAACGCACACAGCAAAGTGAGGATTATTGCAAAGCCTATAAACGCTTTTTCAATGCGTGCCTGCCGTTGTTCAGGGTATTTATCAACGAGCAGAAACCGATGTAATACAAATAAAAATCTGTTATTGAAGCATGGTCATAAACATCGGCCATGCTTCTTGTGCATAATAGCGGTGTCCGCCGTTGCCGATGCAGTGTTGCACATTCTGTTGTGCCCCTGCTGTTTTGTATAAATCTTTGGCAAGTGCCACACATTCCTTTGCGCCGTCAATGGGGAAGATATTGTCCTCACTGCCGTTCACAACAAGAAGCGGACGCGGTGCACAAAGTCCGCACAGATCGCCCATGTCAAACCACTGTGTAATCTGCGGAATGTAGTTGCAAGAGCAGTGATACATCGCAAGAATGGATGCGGAATAGGTGCAGATCGCACATGAGGGAATCGCGGCCTTGATGCGATCTTCCAGCACGGTCGAATAGATCGTTGCCGTGCCGCCGCCGGAATTGCCCATGCAGTAAAAACGGTTTTTGTCAATAAAGGGGAATTGTTCTTCCACCGTGTCCAGCAGACGGCTGACATCCCACACCCGTTCCCCGATGAGCGTTCTGCCGTTGCAGATGGCAACCATGGCAGTGGCATAACAATCGGGCTTCGGTGTGCCGCCGCATTCGCCGAAACAGCGCTGTTCAAGGGCAACAGCCGCAAAGCCGTGCTTGACCGCTTGCACGCAGAAGTCCCGCACATTCGGGCCGATGCTTTCTTCATCACCCTCATATTTCGGTCTGCCGAGGGAATTGTGCATGCCCGTGGAATGCCCCTGCAGGCAGACCATTAAAGGCAGAGGTTGTTGCACATCGGCAGGATACACAAGATGGCAAGGGACAAAGTAGCCTTCTTCACTCTGAAAAGTAAAACGGATTTCTTTGACTCCGTTTTCTTCGGTTTCGTATTCCTTGTCAAACAGCAGGTCGCATTTTTGCATATTGTGCATGCCGAGAAGTTCAGCCAGTTTTTCTTTGCCCTGCTTTTGCCAGATTGCAAAATCCGTTGTTCCGTCGTAACGCAGCTTCGGTTGCATTGCGGCGGCTTTTTGTTGTTCGATCAGAAGCGGATGAACGATTTTCATATTTTTCACCTTTAAAATTCAATTTCAGCCACCACGGGATAGTGGTCGGAGGGATACAGATTACCGTCATAAAGGTCGCGGATGACCTTATAGGATTTTACTTCAATATCGCCTTTTACAAAGCAGTAGTCAATGATGCAGTGGTGCTGTTTGCGGGTGCCTTCTTCAAAGACATCGGCATGGAATGTCGGGCCGTTATCGGTCACGGGGGCAAGCAGTCTGGAATCTTTGAATCCGTTTGCAATGACCGTTGCATAAGGAGCACTGTCGGGTGTCACATTGAAGTCACCCGTGAAAAATGCAGGTGCATCGGGGCAGATTTCCGCCGCTTTTTTGGTCACAAG
This sequence comes from Acutalibacteraceae bacterium, assembly GCA_045605525.1. Classification (GTDB taxonomy): domain Bacteria; phylum Bacillota; class Clostridia; order Oscillospirales; family Acutalibacteraceae; genus RUG806. The sequence goes on along the minus strand of JAZUQC010000063.1, from coordinate 3,440 downwards.
CTCGGCTCCTTTTTGCATGGCAACAAGCCCCACATGGTCAAGGTGCGTATTGAAATGGACAAACACTTTTCCGTTCTCTTTGTTTTCGAGCTTTGCCCATGAACAGACACGCACGCAGGCGGCATCCCAGCCTTTGCCGGGTTTGTCGGGTGTTTCGCTCAGCCAGAATGTGCCGCTGTCGAGCAGGTTATAGGCATCTTTTTTATAAAAAACCGCACTGAATTCACCTGCTTTGTCGCCGTCATCTCTGCCGACGCCGACAAAGTTGTATTCGGGCAATGCAGACGAAAGTGCCTGCATCCAGTCGTAGTGTGCTTCCTGCACACCGAAGGTGTCGGGAAGCTCTTTGCGGATGGTATTGGTTACCATGCCTGTTCTTTTGGACCATGCACGCAGGTCATCACTGCCGCCGCAAAGAATATTGAAACTCATCACTTTCATAAAAAAGCACCTCAATTCCTGTAGTTTTAAAATTAGTTTAGCATAAGCAACATGAATTTGCAATAATCATTGACATTTTTATGCAAAGTAATTAAAATATGGGTAACTGAGAGAAAGAGGGGATTTTTGATGTTGTATTTGTTTTTTGCTTGCATTGCAATCGGAATGGTGTTGCTCGGTGTGTTCCTGAAACTGCGTGTCAGCGGCGACCGTAAAAAGGCAGTTTTTGTGAAATCCATTGTCAGTGTTTTCTTTTTGCTGACACTGATGACGGCAACGCTTGCCGCAGGCGAAAATGCCGATTGGAAATATACTGCCTTGCTTGCAGGCGGTCTTATTTTGGGTCTGTTGGGTGACATCTGGCTGGATCTGAAATACATCTATACGCAGGACAGCGATTTCTGGACTTTTGCGGGCTTCTTTGTTTTTATGTTCGGTCACTTTTTCTATTTCGCAGCCGTCCTATACAAACACGGCATTGTGCATCCGTTGGCCGCGGTTTTTGCTGCTGTTTCGGCAGTTGCAACGGTTATTGTTCTGCTTGTGCTCGAAAAACCGACCAAGATGCATTACGGCAAATTCAAGGCCATCACCCTGGTTTACGGTGCGATCCTCGTTTCCATGTTTGCACTGTGCCTGAATACGGCTCTGTTCGATGAAGGCAGAAATGCGGGGATTCTGTTAATGGCAATCGGCGGCGGCTTGTTCATCGTTTCCGACCTGATTCTGTCGGGTACATATTTCGGTACGGGCAAAAACCGTCCTGTTGATATTATCACCAACCACACGACCTACTACCTTGCACAGTATTGCATCGCCGCTTCGGCACTGCTTGTCAATGTTGAATTTTAAGGGAGAAAAATAAAATGAGAAAAGAACAAAGCCTTGATTTTTCGGGCATTACAACCTATTCCGCACAAAACAGAATCAACCTTGTCACCATCGACAAACTGATGGTGCCCGGTGTGACACCGCATGAAGTCTATACGGCAGACGGTTTTGACGAGCTGATTGAACGCATTGTGAAAGCCCGCAAAAATGACCGTCCCGTCATCTGGAGCATGGGGGCACACGTGGTCAAAAATCACCTGAGCCGTTACATCATTGAACTGATGAAAACGGGCATCATTACCCACATTGCCGCCAACGGCGCAACAAGTATTCACGATTTTGAACTGGCTTATCTCGGCGGAACGAGCGAAGATGTACCCACCGCCATTGAGGATGGCTCGTTCGGTATGTGGGAAGAAACGGGTGCATGGATGAACGAAGCAATTCAGTACGGTGCCGCACACGGCATGGGCTACGGCGAAGCACTCGGTTACTATATCGACATTCACCCCGAAAAATTCCCCAACCGTGAGGACTGCATTCTGTGGAATGCATATAAACTTGACATTCCCGCCACCTATGCCATTGCCCTCGGAACGGATATCATCCATCAGCATCCCACCTGTGACATGGCGGCAATCGGTGCGTGCAGCGGTGTGGATTTTAAACGCATGGCATATTCCGTCGCCCAGCTCGACGGCGGTGTGTTCCTCAATTTCGGTTCGTCTGTCATCGGCCCCGAAGTGTTTTTGAAGACCCTTTCCATTGCAAGGAATCTCGGCTATCCGACCTTCCATATCACCACCGCAAACTTTGATCTTGTCAATCTCGGTAACTACCGTTGCAAGATCGGCTATGAAGACCCGAATTATTACTACCGTCCCCGCAAGAACATCGTCAACCGTCCGACCTGCAAAGGCGGCATGGGATGGCACTTTGTCGGCGACCATCTTGTGACCATCCCGACCTTGTATGACCGCGTGAAAGAGGAAATACAGAAATGAACAAAGAACAATTCGTTTCAATTCTTGAAAACATAGGCAATGCAAAAATCGGTTTGCTTGGTGACTTCTGTGTGGATATTTACTGGCACGCGGATATGACAAAGAGTGAGCTCTCGCGTGAAACACCGCACTATCCTTTGCCCGTTGTTAAGGAGCGTGTGTATCCCGGTGCGGGCGGCAATGCTGCCAACAATATTGCCGCACTCAAGCCGCAAAAACTCTATGCCGTAGGATTGTATGGTGACGATTGGCGGGGGATGCTCCTGCGTGATGTGTTGCAAAAATGCGGTATTGACGACCGTTGGTTTGTGAACACACCCGACCGCTTTACCAATGCTTATTGCAAGCCGATGCGAAAGGGTATTTCGACGGTGGAATACGAAGATCCCCGTCTTGATTTTGCGGCAGACAGACCCATTGATGCACAAACGGAAGACACTGTGCTTTGTAATTTAGAAGCCATGGCAAAGGAGATCGACGTGCTTTGCGTGTCCGATCAGTTTTTATATGGCATTGTGACCGACCGTGTGCGTGAAAAAATCATTTCCCTTGCAAAAAACGGCCTGCCCGTTGTGGTGGACAGCCGCTATAATATCGCAGAATACACCGATTGCATTCTCAAACCCAATGAGGTGGAATGCTGGAGAGCCGTGTACGGCAACGAAGGCTATCTGAATGCCCAAAAAGCGGATTTTGAAAAAGCCGCCGTGCAACTGGCAAATAAAAATCATGCAAAGGTGCTGTGTACCCTCGGTGCACAGGGAAGTCTGTTTACGGATGGTGAAAGCATTGAAAGCATCCCTGCCGTACAGCTTGACTGTCCCGTGGATATCTGCGGTGCGGGTGACACCTTCCTGTCAGCCTTTTCATCCTGTCTTGCCGGCGGTGCAAAGCCTGCCGATGCTGCGTTTGTTGCCGCACATGCGAGTGCCGTGACCGTACAGAAAATCGGCATCACAGGCACCGCAACAAGAGAAGAAATCTTCAATCAATTTTCATAAACAGAGAACCCCTGACCGTGCTTTGCACTGCTCCAATTTGTACGGACAGTACAAAAACACCCCCTATGGTGTTAAGTATTAAATTTTAAGCAACAAACTGATTTCGTTTTTCAAGCGGAGTCAGTTTTGTTTTTAGTTGAATTCTTTCATTGTTGTAGAAGTG
>JAZUQC010000062.1:0-3863 GCA_045605525.1 Acutalibacteraceae bacterium | reverse complement strand
AGCATCTGCGCGATATCGTCGGCTGTATAAAAGAACCTATTCTCAACCATAGTTAATTTCTCCTTTCGTTTCTGATGTCATATCAATCTTTTAATTGCTTGGCTTCGTTGCGTAAAAAGTATTGATATAATAACGTATGTAATGCGATTTGTCGAGGCCTTTTCGAAAAATCATTCTGTCTGAGGCGAATATTTTACGCGACCTTTACCTACAAGAACAAACCCGGGTGTTTGTTTTATATAACTTATAACTGTGTTGCGTACTACATTCATTGTGCTTACCAAATCTGAGATTTTGGCTGTGCCGTCTTCGGATTTGTTTTTCTCATAAGCCTTAATTAATTTTGCGGACTTGTCGTTCCTTGCCGGTTTGGATACACCTGCGGAAGGGGTAGCTTTTTCATTGTCTGTTTTTTCACACACAGTAAAAATGCCGTCTTTGAATTCAACACTAAGGTTGGGTTGTGGAGGAAAGCATCGGGTTGCTATTTCTATTGTTTCTTGCAAGTAATAATTTCTTTTTTTAACCCTGACAATTCCAAACAGAGTCTGAAAATACCTGCCGAAAATGCTTGAACCTGAAATCATATCAATAGAACTTCCACTACCTTCTTTGGCTTTTCTTACATGGTGACATACTATAAGAGAAGAATTAAGAGTGCCGGCAAGCCCATCAATTTCTCGAATAAACGCATCTACAATATCAGCCTGATTCTCGTTTCCTTTCAAAAAAGAATAAGCCGGGTCAATTATAACTGCACCGTAAAAGTCGGATTTGATGCTCCGAGCAAGAGCTTCTCTCAGGGCTGCTATTTCGGGGAAAGACTTTAGCCTCAGAATATAAATGTTTTTCATACAGGTCTTATCAATTCCGCTTTTATCACAAATATGTTCTATGCGCTCCATTGTTGCGTAAGGACCGTTTTCAAGCTCAATAATTAGAACTTTACATTTTTCACAAGGGAAGCCAAGCCAATCACTTCCGCTCGCGAGAGAAACTGCAAGAGCAGTAGAAATAAAAGACTTTCCGGATTTTGACGGTCCGTATATTAACATTTTGTGCTTCTGGCAAAGGAGTCCGTGTATAAGAGGTGTATCCGGTGGCACATGCTCTGCAATCTTATTTGATGGCATAATTTCAAAGATATCATTTTCAACATAAAAATCTTGTGTGTTAAGATTAGGCGCTTTCGATTGCAGAACTACAGGGCTGTCAAATCCTATTGGTTCGTTTTTAAATCCGTACATATTGTTCAATCCTTAGAAACAAATTTGTCAACCACGTTTATGGTTTTAAAATCACCCTCTTTTTGAATTAAGCGGCAACCGCCTTCTTTGCCGACTATCTCATCCCACGGCGGAGGAGTGCCTTCTTCCGGCATCAAGCCGATAGACGAAAAAAAGTCAGCAATCGTCGATAGTGTCCGTTTGCAAAGAACAAGCCTGTAGTTGATCATTACATCACCTTGATCGTTTTCAATTTCAAGGAGAAGGTCGGCAGCGGGATAATCTATCCCCTGAATGTTGCAAGTGCTTTTTGTGAATTTCACAACCTTAAATCGGTAATAATCTTCTTTAAGAAGTGTGAATTTCCTTTTCTTCAGTTCGATGTTTCCCCAGCTTTCTTCAGCCGGAGCACTGTTTTGATTATTCATAAATAATCATCCTTTCAAAAAAATTTAGAGTGATTGAAAACAAAATCATTCTGTTTTTTCACCATTCACCAAAAGTATGTAAGATTAATTGAAAAAAAGTTGAACGGTAAATAAAATGTCAATTTATCAATTGTATTTACACCCCTAAAGGGGTGTTTAATAAATTGACAAACAATTGATAAAAATGAATAACATCATTTTCAACTAACTCAATGAAAGTATGTAAGATTGATTTGCAAAATGTGCATTATGCAAAAATGTGTGTGGAGTTGTGAGATAATCAAGCAATTATAAACAAGAACAGACAAAGGAACCTAAAGAAAAGCAGAAAGTACAGCTTAAGATTTCACATTACCTTTTTTAGACTTTCAGCACGCAGAAAAACACATCAACCGCTAAGAATGACAAGCACGCATCAGGCAAACATTTAAACCGACAAGTACGGCGTCCCAAGGGGGTGAGTAAAGCAAGCTTTTCTCACAGGGGGATACGCAAGCACACGCGAAGCAAACGTAAAGAGCTATTTTCATAAAAATGTTTGCTTCTCTCATTACTTTTAATTTTTATTAAAAGTTTGCTATAAATGAGTTGTATTAATCAACTGAAAAGGTATTGCTTTATAAAACCTGCGAGCATGTATACCGTTCTGTGTAGTAATTAATAAAGAAGTGTTTGCGATGCTAATACTCTTAATCAATACTTAACTGATCTTTTTTGTCACTGATAGTTTTGCTGTCGTGTGAAGATGAGTAACTTTGATCTTGGGATAAACTGTTTTCATACTTTACTTTGTCTTCTATGATTTTTTTGAACTTATTGAACTCAGGATCAAACTCTCGTTCAATAGATGCTTTTATGAATGCATCGTAAAAATCTGTTGCGTCTTTTATGTACCAATTTGAATAATTAATTTTTGCAATTTCATTCTTAAGTTTGCGGAGCTGCTGAATACTTGCTTCCTTATCATGGGTCAGCAAAAGCTGTATGTTTCTTAAATGCTCATTTTCTTGTTGAATATCTTCTTGCTGAGTTTTAAGTTCTGTAATTTGCTGTTTTACAATGTACTGATCTTTTTCAAGATGCTTTTTACCTTTACCTGCATCCGGATGATGAACCTCTATGCTATACTCACGACAAATGGAATCTAAAACCTCTCGCTCCCTGTTTTGCCACTGTATAATTTCTGTTTCCGAATACTTACTGTTTTTGTTTGTAAAACCCATCTCACGCAAAGCTCCGCTTTGTGAACATTGTGTCTGCATACCTCTTTTGTTTTCATATGCAACAGGTATATAGGTGATATGTGCGTGCGGTGCACCCGGTTCATCTGCGTGCCAATAGGCGCCGATAATTTCAAAGTTTGGATTTCTGTTTTCCCAGTCCAAGATATACTCTTGGACAATTCTTCTTGATACAATTTCCGGCGGACAGTGGTTCTTGTTGCCGACTGTAACGATTACCTCGTAACACGGATTCTTCTGTTTTGATTTATTGATTGTCTGATAATAATTGTCAATCTGCCTGCGTTTGTCGGGTTGCCTGTCATTATATTCCTCGACAGAATCTCCGAAGATTCTGTCGTATGCGTCTTGGACCATTTCGTGACACCATATCTCAAAATAACCGTTCGGATCGATATGGTCTTCTTTTGACACAACTCTCGGATCACGAGCGTTGTGTAACTGTGCAACTTTCGGTCCGTTGTGAACAGCTGTTGTTATTGGCGTTTTTATTTCCATTTTTGACACTCCTTTCTGCTTGATCGGTATTGCTTGCAAACTCTCTGCGATTTGTTTGTTTATAAACCTGCCCCCGCTCACACAGTTTTATTTCAAGTCGCATTCGTGTTTGCTACGCATAACCGATAACTCAATAGTGGTTGTGCGCGGCACAACCCCCATTTCGCTCCTCGTGCCGGAGGGGCAAATGGGTATGGGAGATGCTCTCCCGAAGGCTGCGGCCTTCTCCCTCAGACGAAGCAACATCACTTTTACTACTTAGGTGTGTTGTTGCATCGACATTCAAACCGTACTTTGGGCATGTACGGTTTGCAGAAAAATACCGCTTTTTTCGCTTTTATTTATCACTTCCTTTTTCTGAAATTTGAACTTTTGATTGACAGAATTATTGTTTTTTTAATGTCAAACAATTATTCGATAAAAGGATGTAAGACTAACTAACGTTATAAAATCAAACTGAGGTTTGAAAT
>JAZUQC010000061.1:0-13300 GCA_045605525.1 Acutalibacteraceae bacterium | reverse complement strand
ATGATGCTGCACAGAGTTGCTACCAACTCTAACAAACTTCGTACTTATTCCAAAGCAAGATATTACAAGGATGATGAACTGCTCAACATCCTCACAGGCAAGGAGGGCAAATAAAATGAAAGAATTCAAAGGCAGACCCATCGCCGCAGGCAACTGGAAAGGTGAAGCTGTTGTTTCCCGTCAGGGTGTGAACACCCTTGCAACCTTCCAGAGCAGTGCCATGAACAACAAGCCGGAAGTTATTGTTTCCGACCAGAATAACCCCGATATCTACGAGAAGAACATCACCGGCAAGGCTCTTTGCCTGCCCATCACCATCGGCTCTACCACGGGCGGTCTTGTTATTCAGACCGTTTGCGACATGAAGATCAATCCCGCCGCATTCCTGTTCTCCGAACACATCGACTCCCTTGCCGCTTCCGGCATCGTCCTTGCCCGTGTATGGCAGAACAGCCCCGTCATCTGTGTCGATCAGCTTGGCGAAGAATTTCTCAAAACCGTCAAGACCGGCGACCAGATCGAAATCAAAGAAGACGGCACCGTTATCATTCTTTAATTTTTATGCACAATAAAAGCAGTTCCGTGAAGAACCAATTTATTGATTTTGATAAACGGATGAAGTACAACGGAAACAAATAAAGATTTTCGACGGAGGGGAACAGATGATAATAGTATGCAGAAGACTTGGAATGAGTGTTTTTTGTTTATTCCTTGCACTTTGCATGGCAGGATGCGGAATTTCTGCTGACGGTCCGTTGGATCCTGATAAAATTGTTCCCGCACGAGCAATGCTTATCGAAAATTTAGAGGATAGCGGATATGCGATTACAACCTATACTTCCGTGGAATGCTCAGATTTGATTATTGATCGTGTCGTTGCACGAAAAGGAAATAGATTTATTGATATTGCATACGGATTAACAGCAGAAGATGCTGAAAGTATTTTTGACTGTTATTGCACCCTATATCCTGATGACTATTATATTCTGGCTTGTAACGGAAACTATGTTTACTGTGTCAGCGATAAAACAACTTTTTCAAAGGCAGGTTTTACCTCTACTTTAAACATTGGTGAGCAATATATTCACGATTGATTTTTTTTATGAGTTTGTCAATGTTTTGCATCACAACAAAAAACACCTGGAAAACAGGTGTTGACAGAATGAAAAAATGTTGATATAATAAAAATGAACAAGGCAGACCGATAGACGGTTAGCCTTCCGTATCAGTTAAGAAATAACTGCCCTGATTTTGGAAGTGTGAGGGCGGTTATTTCTTTTTTGTTTCAAAAATATGTTTACACACAATGAAAACAAATTCTGCAATTGCAACAAGAAGTCCTAATAATGCAATCAGTTCTCCCCATGTCACCATGCAAATCCCTCCTTCCCGGAGGGAAAAGACACCCTCCGAAGGTCGGAAGGTAACCGCCTACCGCGTAGCAAGTCTGCCTTGCCCGGTTGATATTATAATATATTTCGACAAAGAATGCAATAGATAATCACTTCGACAAACCGAAAGTATGGCACAAAAAAACGGAACCTGCAACGCAATGCAGATTCCGTCTTTTTATATTGCTTAGTATCTTGCTTATTGTTCCACTCTTTCTTCACGCATGACTTTGAGGTCTTCGAGGATCTTGTCGTGTTCTTTTTCGGTCAGGAAGTAGCCGTGGATGGGAATTGCCTGCAGAACGCAGCCGATGGCGGGCACAAAGGTGATGAGCACCAGCATGGCGGTGGTGATTTCGGGATAGCTTTGGGCAAAGTTGAGCGTGAACTGCTGACCTGCCGCTGCAGCGGTGCTGATCTGCTCTGTAAGAGAGTTGATGGTTTCGGTGTAGTTGACAAACGAGAAAATCAGGTTCGTGATGATCGCCGTGATGGCGGCGGTGAGTTTCGATGTGAAGTTAAGCCCCGAGAAGAACACACCGTCGTTTCGTCTGCCTGTTTTGTGTTCCATGTAGTCCACGCTGTCTGCAATCATGGTGGTGTTGTAAACGGTGGAGAAGCCTGTCAGGAAGCCGCAGAAGAACATGAGAATGCCCATCACAATCAGATGTTCCGCAAACAGGAAAATCAGAACATAAGGCACGGCATTCAGGTAAGAAGTGAACAGATAAACCTTCTTTTTACCGTATTTTCTGGCAACCTGTGTGCTGATGTTCATGGCAATGATCATACCTACAAGAAACGGGCCGCCGAGTTTTACAAGCCACAGCGTTTCGTCACCGCCGTTGCCCAGAACCCATTTGCAGTAATACATACCTGCGGAAAGCATGAGGGTCTTTGTGCAGCCGAGAATATTGGAAGCAAGTGAACGCAGGAACAGTTTGTTTTCCCACATCAGTTTCAGGTTTTCTTTCAGTCCCGTGTCTTTTTCTTTTGGTGCCTGCGTGATGCGTTCACGGATGAATGCAAACGGCAGACGGAACATGATGCCGCCGACAAGTGCAATGGCGGCGACCGCAAGCAGGTAACCCTGCGGTTCGGAGAAGTAGGCAAGGTCGGAGTTGGCTTTGCCTGTGTTTTCAAACAGACCGAGGTCAAGTGCACCGAATGCATCCTTGATGGGATAGAATGCAACGATGGCAATGCTGCCAACGCTCGAAATGGTTCTTGCGGCGGAAATGAGTTTGGCTCGTTTCTGCTCGTCGGGTGTCATCAGGGAAGTTACACCCCACAGCGGAATATCACCGAGGGTATACAAGGTTTCCCACAAAAGGAAACTGAAAATAACAAATACCACCTTAAAACTGTTCGGTAAGTTTGTAATCGGCAAAAACAGCAGAATGGTGGTTACGGCAATGGGAATCGGAACGAATTTCAGATAGGGTCTGCACTTGCCCCATCGGGTGTGGGTTCTGTCAACAACCGTGCCCATGATGATGTCGTTCAGACCGTCCCAGATACGGGAAACACCCATAATGACACTCACGGCAATGGTCGGAATAATCAGAATGTCCGTGTAAAATACCTGCAGGATAGACCCGATGATTGCATAAATCAGGTTCTGTCCGAGCATGCCGACAAGATAGACATTGCGTTCACGGTTGGAATAATCGCCGATGTCTTTGGTGGCATTCGGGAAAGACAGGCACAGCAGTTCCTTGACCTTGTTTTTCAAAATACACATCTCCTTGTGTTTTTTTATAATCATAGTAGCATAAGCGGACAAATGAATCAAGGAATTTTGTTTCAAAAAAGAAAAAATGTTGAAAAAGTTGAACAAATTTTTTTAGACGCGGTTGATGGTTTTTATCGTGTTAAGTCTTTGTGATTGTTTTAACAATCAACTGATTGTGCAAAATATACAAAAAGCAATCATTGTTTTTGTATATTTTATTGATGGTGAAAAAGAGTTGTTAACATTTGCATTTATGCATTTTGCACAAATGCAAATATGATACTTTGTGCAAAATGACTTGACAAATGAAAAAAAATGCGTATAATGAAATCACAACGAAACGAAAGGAGATACACAGAATGCTGACTGAAAAAGAACTGTTCGCACTCGAAAACAAACTGTTCGCAGAACTTGAAAGTGCAAAGGGTCTCAAGAAGCTTGCTATCATCATGAAGCTTGACGGTCTTATGAGTCTGAAGAACGAACTGTAAGAAAAGGGCGGCTGCCTGAGGTGCAAACGCACCGGACGCAACTGACTCTTTTGATGCCAATCCCCCTTTGGGGTTTACATATAGCCGTTGCGGTTTTCCGCCGGCACAATCAGAATTTTTCGTCCTTTTTCATAGAATTTCCAACTGTTCCTACAAGAAACCGATGCCGTGGGGGTGTCGGTTTTTTGTTGCTTTTTGCAACAAAAAGTGTTAAAATGAAATCATATAAGACGAAAGGGGGCGTGCACATGGAAAAACTTTGGTTGCTGCGTATTGCACATTTCTGTGTGGATTTCGGATGTGCGTTTCTGTGCCTGGGATATGCGGAGGATAATATTCAGTTTTATCTGCTGATTTATAATTTCTGTGCCTTTGCCCTGCAGATGCCGTTGGGACTGCTTGTTGACCGCTTCGGCAAGCAAAACAAGGTTGCCGGTTTCGGTGTGTTGCTGACGGCAATTGCCATGTTTTTCCTGTATCATCCGTTGCTTGGTTGCATAACAGCAGGCTTGGGCAATGCACTGTTTCATGTCGGCGGCGGTGTGTATGTGTTGCACGGCTGTGGTGAAAAATGTGCTCCGCTCGGAGAGTTTGTTGCCCCCGGTGCACTCGGCCTGTTTTTAGGCGGTTATTTTACTTCGCAATGGGCATATATCCGCCCCGTTGCCATTTTCATTCTGTTTGTTATGGCCGCTGTTTTACTGTACGGAAAAAGCGAAGAACATGCAACTGCTGAGCCGATCACGCCCGTGCCTTTTACAAAAAAGACAGCAGTTGCCTTGGTTTTGCTGTTCCTTGTAGTGTTTTTACGTTCTGCCGCAGGTTTTCAGTTCACTTTTTCGTGGAAAACGGGTTCAACTGCGTTTTTGTTTGCAAGTGCAGTGATGACGGGCAAGGAGCTTGGCGGTGTGCTGTCTGACCGTTTTGATATGAGCAAAACAAGCCTTGTTTCGCTGCTTTTGGGTGGTGTGCTGTTCTGTTTTTCGCAAAACAGTGCCGTGTGCGGGATTCTTGCCGTCTTGTGCTTTAATTGTACCATGCCCGTGACCTTGTTTGCGGCATTTAAAATACTCAGAAGTTTGCCCGGATTTTCATTCGGTCTGCTTACGTTTGCACTGTTTTTAGGTCTTCTGCCGTCTTATTTCGGTTTTGAAATGCCGTCTTATGCATTCCTTTTCGGTGTCGGTGCGTGTGCGGTGTCGTTGTGTCTGCTTTTGCCCGGATTGCACCTGTTGAAAGCGGAGTGTGAAACTTTATGAAACCTGTTTTTATGTCGCTGGGCATTTCACTGATGCTTACATGGTTGCTGGAAAGTATTGCATATTTGTTTGTGAAAAAGAAAACCTTGCGTGACTACCTTGTATTGCTTCTTGTCAACCTTGTGACAAATCCCGTTGTGGTGCTCATTTCCGTTTGCACCTCTTTTTCGGGAATGACGGACATTTTGCTGACCGTGGTGTTGGAAGCATCTGCCGTGCTTATTGAATGGCAATTGTATAAAAGATGTGCCCAATACATACCCCGTCCCTTGTGTTTTGCCCTGTGTGCCAATCTTTTTTCCTATTTTACGGGGCAGATTTTGCAACTTTTGTAAAATTATACTTGATTACGCATTCATGTAGGTGTAAAATGAATGCGTAATTTTTTATATAAGGAGTTTTTTGCCATGAAAAAACTGACCGAATACTACGACGGCGTTTATGCCCTTATGCTGACCCCCTACCACGATGACCTGACCATCGACTACGATGCTTACGAAAAATACTGTGATTATCAGGCTTCCTCGGGTGTTGAACACCTGTTCTGTGTCTGCGGCACATCCGAAATGTCCGTGCTGACATTGGAAGAAAGAATCAAACTCGCAGAGCTTACCGCAAAGCACAAAAACGATTTGACCATCGTTGCAACCGCCAACATGGAACCCTCCTGGTTTGCACAGGTTGAAGAAGTCAAACGCATGAGCCAGACGGGTGTGGACGGTCTTGTGTTCACCACCAAAGGCTTCGGCGAAGACCCCGAACGTCTTGTGAATTATGTCGGTGAACTCAAACAGTATACCGACCTGCCCGTATTTATGTATGAATTCCCCGGTTTGCAGCCGCACAAAATTTCCGGTGAAGCTTACGGCAGACTTGTCCGCGAATGCGGTGTTTACGGCATCAAGGACACCACCTGCACACTCGAAGGTATCGGTGCAAAGATCAAAGAAAAAGGCGAAAGCTGCATCATTCAGGCAAATATGCCTTATCTGTTTGAATCCTTCAAGATGGGTGCAAGAGGCATTATGTCCACTCCCACCGCCTGCGGTGCTTCCTTCTTTGCACGTTTTTACGATGCGTTCGTGTCGGGCGACATGGCTCTTGCAGAACGCCGTTACTGGGATATCATGCGTCTTGACGATGCCATCGGAGACGGTTTCAACATGACTGCAAAATACCTTGTATCTCTGCAGGGTGTTGAAATGAACTGGATCAACCGCAACAAGGGCAGTCTGTCCGGACAGAGACTGCAGGCTCTTCGTGCTTTCCATGACTGGGCTGTCAGCGAAGGTCTTATGAACTGATGGAACTGTACATCGTCCGTCACGGCAATACCCCGTTGCAAGGGGATGTGCAATATCCGTTAGATCCTCGTCTGACTGACCTCGGTGTCCGTCAGGCACAGTCACTTGCACAACGGTTGCAGAATGTACATTTTGATCATATCTTTGCCAGCCCTCTGCAACGCTGCGTGCAGACGGCGGTCCCCTTGTGCGCAAAAACGGAAACGGCCGTGCATCTGATGTATGCTTTACTTGAAAAAGGAACCAGGGCAAACTATAAAGGTTTGCCTTTTTCCGTTTTACAAACCATTTGTCCGCAGATAAAAGAAAACACGTTTTCATGCTGCGAAAACGGTTTGCCGCCGTACGAAAAAGATGTGCAGGCTTTTGAACGAGCCAATGCCGTCATTTCGTATGTGCGTTCTGTTTGCAAAGAAGACGATACAGTATTGCTGGTTGCGCACGGCACATTTAACAACTTTCTCATTCACGCCGCACTCAGGTTTGAAATACGGGACAACTTCAATTTCTCACAGGACAATACGGGGCTTACCCTGATTCGTTTTCTCAATCAGGACGGTAAAAAACATACAAAACTTGCATTTATGAATGATACGACCCATCTTAATAACTTATTGTAAGGAGCAAAATATGAGTCATATTTTTCGCTATACGCATCCCGCAAAGGTGTGGGAAGCCGCATTACCGCTCGGGTCGGGCAGACTCGGTGCCATGGTGTTCGGCGGTACAAAAACAGAAAAAGTGCAACTCAATGAAATATCTCTCTGGTCGGGCGAACCCTATCCGAATGCCGACCGTCCCGAAGCCTATAAACATCTTCCCGCACTTCGCAAACTGATTGAAGAAAAGAACTTCAAACAGGCGGCAAATCTGCTCAATGCTGAATTTACCAATCAGGGCGGCGGTTTTGAGGCGGCGTATTCGGGTTCCTATCAGACCGCGGGTGACCTGCTGTTGACGCTGCAACCGACCCTCGGTACCGTATCGGGGTATGAACATACCCTCGATCTGCAAACGGCAACCGATGCAGTTGCTTACACCAAAAGCGGTATCCGTTTTGAAAGAAAAACCATTGCAAGCCGTCCCGATAACTGTGTTTGCATGAAACTGACTGCCGACAAAACGGGTAGTGTTTCCTTTAATCTTCGCTATGAACGCAACGACCTCTCGTTCTGTGTGGCAGATGAAAACACCCTTTCTGTAGGCGGTTATTGTGACGGCAACACCGATCATATGCGTTTCGGTATCTGTATCGTTGTCAAAAACATCGGCGGTACATTGAAGGCTGACAAGGAACGTCTTGAAATCAGAAATGCAGACAGTGCGGAAATTTTTGTCGGCATTCGCACCGATTATGTGCTTGATCAGAGTCGCAATTTCAAAAGCGGTAAAGTGCCGCTTGAACAAGCATCTGCGGATGCACGCACTGCTGCCGAAAAAGGTTTCGATACCGTGTATGCCGATCATTTGAAAGAGTATAAGTCTTTTTATGACCGTAATACTTTGCATCTCGACGGCGAGCACCGTGACGATCTCACTATCCCCGAAAGACTGAAAAATTTGCAGAAAGGCGGTAAGGATGTCGGCCTTTCCGAATTGCTTTACAACTTCGGCAGATATCTGCTCATTTGTTCATCCCGTCCCGACAATGCTCTGCCTGCCAACCTGCAGGGTGTGTGGTGCAAGGATTATCAGGCACCCTGGCATTGCGACTACCATGCCAACATCAACGTGCAGATGAACTACTGGCCTGCAGGCCCTGCCAATCTTGTTGATTGCACCGAATCGCTGTGGAAGCTTGTGGAAGCCCTGCCCGAAAACGGTGCAAAAACCGCAAAGGCTTATTACAATGCTCCCGGCTGGACGCTTTATACCATCACCAACCCGTGGCTGTGGACCTCGCCCGGATGGGGAGGCGGTTGGTCACAGTATC
This sequence comes from Acutalibacteraceae bacterium, assembly GCA_045605525.1. GTDB lineage: Bacteria > Bacillota > Clostridia > Oscillospirales > Acutalibacteraceae > RUG806. The sequence continues at coordinate 5,187 of JAZUQC010000061.1, read as the reverse complement.
CGTTGGGCGGTGCGTGGATGTGCCGTCACCTGTGGGAATACTATGCCTACACAGGCGATAAGGAGCAACTCAAAAAGTTCTATCCCGTCATGAAAGAAAATCTGCTGTTCAATCTGGCGATGTATACAAAGGATGAAAACGGCAACATCGTCACCAATCCGTCAACCTCCCCGGAAAATGATTTTCGCGATGATGAGGGGAATATCGGTTGGGTCTGCAAAGGTGCTGCGATGGATCTTGAAATGCTGTGGGATAATTTCACCTATATGGCGGAAATCTGCCGTATTTTAGATGTGGATGCAGATCTGCGTGCAGACCTTCTTAGCAAGCGAGAACAACTCAAACCCCTGCAGATCGGCAAAGCGGGACAGCTTTGTGAGTGGGAAGGGGACTGGGATTGCAATGCACCCGAACCGCACCACCGCCATGTCAGCCACCTGTATGCCCTGCATCCCGGTTTTCAGATCAGCCCCCTGACGAGTCCCGAGTTTGCATCTGCTTGTGCCAAGACCCTCGAAATGCGTGGCGACGAAGCAACAGGCTGGTCGCTTGCATGGAAGATGAATTTCCACGCAAGACTGCATAACGGCAATGCGGCCTACCGTCTGCTTGCTCGGTTGTTAAGACCGCAGCCGACCGTCAAAAAAATCGGTTATTCGGGCGGTGGGGGAGTGTATCCGAACCTGTTTGACGCACATCCGCCGTTTCAGATCGACGGCAACTTCGGTGCAACGGCAGGTGTTACGGAAATGCTTCTGCAAAGCCATATGCTGACCGAAGACGGCGATTTTATCATTCATCTTCTGCCTGCCTTGCCCGATGTGTTTGCAAACGGCAAAACCAAGGGACTTCTCGCTCGCGGCAATGTGAATGTGGACATTGAATGGCAGAACGGCAAACTGAAAACCGCCGTGTTGACTCCGAAATACAATCAAAAAATTGTACTGTACGGTGAGTATGCAGTTTGTGCAAGCGGTGTGCCCGTTGCAACCGAAACCAAAAACGGCTGTACCGTGTTCAATGCACATGCTGAAACCGATTATATTGTTATGTAAGAGAAAAAGAGCGAATCCGCTTCGGCAGATTCGCTCCTTTTTGGATCAGAATGTTTTATGCAAGGCCTTGTTGAGTTTCTTTTCGGCTGCTTTGACGGAAATTACCACAATGCCCCAGATTGCAAAAAAGCCGACGGCGAAAATGCCTGTAAAAATGAGCACGACTGTTTTATCAAACGGAATCCACGAGTTGAGCAGATAACAGCTGATATAAGCCGCATACAAGCTCAGAAAATGGAAAAATACCGATTTGACCGTTGACCAGTGCTCGATCTGCTCAAACACGGTTGAACCAGCCTGCACGAATGCCAACAAATAAGAGGAACCAATGGCAAGCAATATCTGTGTTCCGTGCAGGGAAACATCTCCTGTCACTGCGTCTATGATTGCAAGCACAATGCCGACCACGATCGGCCCGAAGCCACCGAACAGCAGACCTCTGTGTAAAAATTTTTTTAAATAGTGATTCATTTTTATAAGCCCATCCTTTCTTTGACCATTTTTAAGTTTCGTCGGGACACATAATCGCAGAAGCCATTGAACAGGATAACAGCCAGTGTACCTGTGACACCCGTTTCAAACCGCTGTATTTTTGCAAGATTGACAATACAGGACTGGTTGATCTTTACAAAGTTGCACGGCAGAAGTTCTTCAATTTTATAAAGCCTTGTTTTTATCAGCAGTTTGTCCTTGTCTGTGCAGGCAAAAACATGGTTGTTTTCTACTGTAAAGCAGAAAATATCTGCCAGCTGCAACGGAATAGCCGTTTCGTTTTTGTAGCCTACCAATGGTTCATCTGTGTTGTTTACGAGCTGCTCAATGCTGTCTGTCAGTGCATTTCTTTTGTTTGCATACACAATGACTTCTTCTTCGTGTGGTGTTCCGATATGCAGTGTGAGTTTCATGAAATTCCCCCTTGCAAAGTCATCATACACGGACTGTGCGTGTTTTGCAAGCGTTTTACGGTATGCGGTCGGTTTATGGAGGTAAGAGGGGAAGAATGGGTATTATTTTTTTTTGAAAAACAAAAAAACCACCCGATTGGGTGGTTTCGTTTATGTCGGCGACGACCTATTTTCCCGGGCAGCTTCCCGCCAAGTATTTTCGGCACAGTTGAGCTTAACTACCGTGTTCGGGATGGGAACGGGTGGAACCTCAATGTTATAGACACCGACTGTGAGAAGGTGTTTCCCTCTCAACGCAAGCAGTATTATAGCACAGGCAGTTTCGGTTGTCAAGTATTTTTTTAACTTTTTTAAAAACTTTTTCAACAACCGAAACCGTGGTGTTCTTTATTTTAGTAAGTGATGGTCCAGCGCTGTTCACCGAGAAGGCCGATGTCGCAGTCGTTAACGGAAACAACAACAGCGGCTGTAACCTTGTCGAAGTGCAGAACGCCGGGCATTCTCAAGTACAGATCGGTAATTCTTCCGGTTGCCTTGTCGATGGTGGCAGTAACGGTGCAATCACTGTATTTGAGTGCAAGACCTTCAAATTTGATGATGCCGCCGACAGCATCGGTGATGGATGTGGTTTCAATCAGCGGACCGATTTTACCGGCAGAACCGCTGCCTACGGTCGGGTTGACTTCGGGGTTGGCGTCCGTGCCTGTGGATGTAATGGTCACGGTGTAGGTTGCACCGTTGTCAACACAGGTTGCACTTGCGATGTCAGCCGCAGTCAGGGGAGATGTGGTAAGACCGACAGGGGGAACATCTGCAACAGCAAAATCAACAGCTTCCGTGTTTTCAACCATGAACTTGCCCATCAGGCTTTCCGCAATACCGGCAAGGGTAGAGTTGTTGCCGATTTTGAGAATGTTGTTGTAGTTGCTGGTATAATCGTATGTTTTTGTAGCCTTGGTAGCTTCCGAAGCAATCTTGTTGTATGCGGAAACATACAGAGCCACGATTTCTTCATTTGTGGACGGTGTACCGGACGGTGCGGGAGCTGCAGTGGTATCCTCTGCGGGAGCTGCAGTGGTGTCGTCCGCAACAGGAGCTTCGGTGGTGTCTGCCACGGGAGGCTCTGTGGTATCGGCTACGGGAGGAGCCGGTGTGTCAGCTACGGTATTGTTGCCTGCGGGGATTCCCACGGCATTGCCGTTTGCATCAATGTTTACAATTTCATATCCGGAGTTGATGGAGTCAACCTGCACATACAGTTTGACCTTTGCACAACTTGTTGCACAAAGCAACATAGCGGCAAGCATGGTAAAGACGAGAGCAATACGAAGAATCTTTTTCATGATTTTTATCCTCCACACAGCACCCATTGGTGCATTATACAAAGATATAATACTCTAAAACGGTTTCACTTGTCAAGTGTTTAAATTTATTTCATAAAAACTCTGCAGAGTTGACAAAAAGGGGGCTTGCAATTTGTGTTTGTTCTGTGTATAATGAATATAAACAATAACAGAGGTGTTTAATTATGAAAAAAATTATTTGCATTTTATTAAGTGTTATCATGGCGTTCGGCATGCTTGCCGCTACGGCAGGTGCCGCAGAATCCATCATCCCGGTGCATTATGTCTGTCTGGATGATGATGCGGTCGGTTATGTCCTGATTCCGCTGAATGAAGACGGACAGTATAATTCCACCTATACCGATGAAGATGACGATATCGAAAACGGTTTGTTTTACATTCCCGACGGCGGAACGATCCGCTTTGTTGTAGAATATGAAGACGGTTATTCCGACAACTTCATGACCACCGTCCGTTATATGCCTACTGACCGTTTTCAGGGTTCCTTCAACGGTGATCCTGCTCTTGCCGAAAATGAAGCAAAACTGCTCACACCCGACAAAAACGGTGTGTATACGATCAGCAATATCGACAGAGCCATCACCGTCACGGTTTATAACACCCAGTCCGAATCCATGTCTTCCATTTTTGATTTCATTAAGGAGCTTATTGCATTTCTGACTGATCTGTTGATGAAATTCTTCGGTGTCGATTTTGACCTCGGTGACGAGTATTGATATTCCAATCAATTGTATAAGGGGAAAGAGGACTGTGTGCCGCACGGTTCTCTTTTTTTTGTCAAGCTTTCAAAATTTGTTCATATACTACAAAAGATCGTGCAAAAAATTTATGATTTTCACGGAAATAAGTATAGAAATCTTTGCAGATATTTGTTATAATGGATTTCGGTCAAATAATCTTATTACGTATTTGAAAAAGAAAGGACATGATACCAATGAGCAAGAAATTTGTTTACCTGTTCAAAGAAGGCGACGCTTCCATGCGTGAACTTCTCGGCGGTAAAGGTGCTAACCTCGCTGAAATGACCAAGATCGGTCTTCCCGTTCCCCAGGGTTTCACCATTTCCACCGAAGCTTGCACTCAGTACTATGAAGACGGCCGCAAGATCAACGATGAAATCCAGGCTGAAATTATGGAATACATCGTCAAGATGGAAGAAATCACCGGCAAAAAGTTCGGCGATCTCGAAAATCCGCTGCTTGTTTCCGTTCGTTCCGGTGCAAGAGCTTCCATGCCCGGCATGATGGATACCATCCTTAACCTCGGTCTGAACGAAGACGTTGTCAACGTTATGGCTGCAAAGTCCGGCAACGCACGTTGGGCTTGGGACTGCTACAGAAGATTCATCCAGATGTACTCCGACGTTGTTATGGAAGTTGGTAAGAAGTACTTCGAGCAGCTCATCGACGAGATGAAGGAAGCTAAGGGTGTTACTCAGGACGTTGAACTTTCCGCTGAGGACCTCAAGGAGCTCGCAGGCCAGTTCAAGGCAGAGTACAAGAATAAGATCGGTAAGGACTTCCCCACAGATCCCAAGGAACAGCTTATGGGTGCTGTTGAAGCAGTATTCCGTTCTTGGGACAACCCCCGTGCAAACGTTTACAGACGTGACAATGATATTCCCTACTCTTGGGGTACCGCTGTTAACGTACAGATGATGGCTTTCGGTAACATGGGTGATAACTGTGGTACCGGTGTTGCATTTACCCGTGACCCCGCTACCGGCGAAAAAGGTTTAATGGGTGAATTCTTAGTAAACGCTCAGGGTGAAGACGTTGTTGCTGGTGTTCGTACACCTATGCCAATCGCTCAGATGGCTGAAAAATTCCCAGAAGCATTTGATGAATTCAACAAAGTTTGTGC
>JAZUQC010000060.1:0-14915 GCA_045605525.1 Acutalibacteraceae bacterium | reverse complement strand
TGGATTTCAAAATTATATCATTTATTGCATCGATTATGTATTATTTCAAATAATAATGTTCAAATCAATGATTCTTTTACCCTCATGCGGGATGCCGAGGGCGTCATCCCCTACAGGATAAAAAACCAAGTCGGACAGGGTCGGAACGCATATTATGCGTTCCCTACGCACCCCGCTAAACCGTAATTTTCCATGCAAACTGCGTAATTGCAACTAACAAAAGGAGGAAAAAGCAATGGCTGATTCCCAAAAACAAATCGTGCAGTGGTTTCCGGGCCACATGGCAAAAACCCGCAGACTCATTACCGAAAGTCTGTCTTCGGTGGATGCCGTGACGGAACTGCTTGATGCACGTATCCCCGAGTCGAGCCGTAACCCCGAACTCGGTGAGATCATCGGCAAAAAGCCCCGCATTGTGCTTCTTAATAAATGCGACCTTGCAGACGAACAGGCAACCGCCGAATGGATCACCCATTTTAAATCACAGGGCTGTGCGGCACTTGCCGTGGACTGCCGCAGCGGCAAAGGACTCAATCAGTACCGCAATACCGTCCGAACCGTGCTTTCCGACCTTGTCAAACGCAACGAAGAACGCGGCATGGCAGGTAAGGCACTGCGTATTATGGTGGTCGGCATTCCCAATACGGGTAAGTCCTCGTTCATCAACCGCATGGCAGGTTCCGCCAAAGCAAAGGTGGAAGACCGTGCGGGTGTGACGCGTCATAATCAATGGTTTTTCATCGGCGGCGGTATTGAACTGCTCGATACCCCCGGTGTGCTGTGGCCGAAATTCGACGACCCCGCTGTCGGCGACAAGCTCGCTTTCACGGGCGGAGTCAAGGATGTGGTGCTTGATGTGGAATCCCTCGCCGTGCGTCTTTGCTCGATTCTTATGAAAGATTATCCCAACCGCCTGACAGACCGCTATAAAATTAAGGATTTTGCCGACTGCGAAGCATGGGAAGTGCTTGAAATGATCGCCCGTAAACGCGGCATGCTCATTTCGGGCGGTGAAGTCGATACCGAGCGTGCATCCATTATGCTTTTAGACGAACTGCGTGCAGGCAGACTCGGCAGGCTGACATTTGAACGTCCCGACGGAGGTGCTTTATGACCTACGAAATTGAAAATATGTTGCACGAAAAAGGTTATACTATGGTCTGCGGTGTGGACGAAGCAGGCAGAGGACCGCTTGCAGGCCCCGTGTTTGCCGCCGCTGTAATCCTGCCCGACGGTCTTGAAGACCTCGGCATCAACGACAGCAAAAAAATCAGTGAGAAGAAACGCGAAAAGCTCTTTGACCTCATCTGTGAAAATGCCATTGCCTATTCTGTGGCAAGTGCGGACGAAAAGGAAATTGACGAACTCAATATCCTCAATGCCACCTTTCTTGCCATGCGTCGGGCTGTCGAAAATCTGCCCGTCAAGCCCGATTATGTCCTCGTGGACGGCAACCGCTGCCCCAAAACGGGTTTGCCCGAAGAAGCGGTCGTCAAAGGGGATGCCAAGTCCATTTCCATCGCCGCGGCTTCCATTCTCGCCAAGGTAAGCCGTGACCGCTACCTTGCCGAACTCGATAAACAGTATCCCGAATATAAATTTCTGCAGCACAAGGGGTATCCCACGGCACTGCATTACGAAATGATCCGCACCCACGGCATTTCCCCCGTGCACCGCAAAACATTCTTAAAGAAAATGCACTGAAAACAACAACCACCTGCTTCACTTTACGTGCGGCAGGTGGTTTTATTTCAGCATATCCGGATTGTCGGTGCGTTCAAGAAGATAATCAAGCGAGACATTGAAATAATCGGCGAATTTTTTGATCTGCACAGCCGTCATGGGATGCACACCACGCTCATATTTGCTGTAATAGCTCTGGTCTGTATCCAGCAAATCGGCAACCTCGATCTGCTTGATATCCCGATCCTCACGGATGGCTCTGATTCTTTCGTAATATTCCGTAATTTTCCTACCTCTGCGTTGTTATTATGTAACAAATTTAACATAGGTAAGATGTTTACTATTGACTTTAGGTAATATATTACCTAAAATAAAATCGATAAGCATTTTTTGCTTGCATTTTCAGTTTGCTTATGCTATGCTGAACATGCGACGCAAGTAAATATGTGACACATAAGTTGAGTTTGTATTTTTACCTCTTGGTAAAAGTGCATACTCTGTTTTGGCATTCTTTGCAAACTCGCAGTGTGTCCGAAACTTGTGTCGCAGCAATCGGAGTTGTGCATTTTTCGGTGCGTGGCTTCGGCTGCGCACTTTTTTATTTTGGAGGATGAAAAATGGAAAAATGGAAACGGATTTTGAACGTGTTGCTTGCAGTGCTGATGCTGGTGAGTGTTGTGCCGGTGATTGATGTGGGGATTGAGGCAGAGGCTGTAACTTTTGATGATATAAATAAGGCTTCTGTTTTTTTGCATCAACCGTCTGATGATGATAAAACCTGTGTTTTTACCTCATGCCTTAATATGTTTCGCAGGCGAGCAATAATTGACGGAATAAGTGGTTGGGAATCTATAACGCATCAGATTTATAGTTCAAAAATAACAACAAATGGTGTCACTGTAAGATGGACAATTACCGATGTGCTTGGTATGAATGCATCAATGACCAGTAATTTAACTGACAATAAAAAATCATATTTTATATCGATGTTAAATAATCATCCGGAAGGAATTGTGATATATTGCGGAAATAGTCCGATGCACACGGTCCTTCTTACTGATTATGATTCTTCAACAGATACATTTTATTGTGCTGAAACATTAAGTCAGTTTGCTTATGGTCGAATTCCTTTAACATCATGTTATATTAGCACATATAATGGTGGTTTATCACAAAATTCAATAATATCAAAAATTAGTCAAATATGGTATATCTCAAATAAATCAGGTGGCAATATATTCGTTCCCAGTAAACCAATTCTTTCTGTGAGTGATAAAAATACATCAAACAAGGCAGTTACCTTTACATGGAACAAGACAACAAACACCGATCATTATGATTTGAGAATATATAATCACGGCGATTATAATACGGGTGCACCTTATTACAAGTTTGGAATGAGTGCAGGCACAACATCCACAACGATGAAATTCCCAGCAGGCAAATATGCAGCGTATATAACGGCTGTTTCTTCAAACGGCACATCAACAGCGAGTGATTGGATAACGGTATTTGATGTTGTTGACCCACCGGGAAAAAGTGTTCTCACAGCCACACCCGGCAAAATGGTAACAAACGGTGTTACCTTCAATTGGACAAAAGCAACAAATGCTCATACTTATGACTTAAGAGTATATAATTATGGTGATTACAATGTAGGCGCACCATATTATGAATTTGGAATAAGTTCAAGTACAACATCAACAACAATAAAATTGCCCGTCGGTAAGTATTCTGCATATATAACCACTAAAGCATCTAACGGTGCATCTGATGGTGGTGACAGTGAATGGATTTCATTTACCGTTTCAGAACCCTCTATAGATACAAATTATCCTACAAATATAAAAGGATATAAAATGTGGATAGGTGAAACAGCAACACAAGTATATGACGTACAGACATTAAAAAGTTATTATCTTGGCGATAACGAAATAACAGTTGTTTCAATATATACAAATGATTGGGCAAAAATAAAACACACTGTTGACGGTACAGAAAAAATAGCTTACATTCCTTTAGGTGGCTTGATATCTGATAAAGTGCAGCCCTATAAGATGTATCTTAAAAGCTCTGCAGATATATATTCACGCTATAAGTGTGAAACAAAACAAAGCTCACAATCAAAAGACAAAGAAGTAACGGTTATAGGTTATTATAAAACTGACCTTGCGCAGATTTGTTATACTGTCAACAATACAAATTACATAGGTTGGATCGAAATAGATAAATTAATCGACCACGACGCAAATAGCCATAGCTACGCATCCCAGATAACTACAGCCGCCACCTGCACCGCAGCCGGTGTGAAGACCTTTACCTGCTCGAAGTGCAGCAACAGCTATACAGAATCCATCCCTGCAACGGGTCACAAATGGACGGCAGCGACCTGCACCGCAGCGAAGACCTGCTCGACCTGCAAAGCAACGGAAGGCTCTGCCCTCGGTCACAGCTATACTTCCAAGGTAACCAAAGCAGCTACCTGCACAGCAGACGGTGTGAAGACCTTCACCTGCTCGAAGTGCAGCCACAACTACACGGAATCCATCCCCGCAACGGGACATAACTGGACCGCCGCGACATGTACGGCAGCCAAGACCTGCTCGGTCTGTAAGGCAACGGAAGGCTCTGCGCTCGGTCACAGCTATACTTCCAAGGTGACCACCGCAGCCACCTGCACCACAGCCGGTGTGAAGACCTTCATCTGCTCGAAGTGCAGCAACAGCTATACGGAATCCATCCCCGCAACGGGACACAAATGGACGGCAGCGACCTGCACCGCAGCAAAGACCTGCTCGGTCTGTAAAGCAACATCAGGTTCGGCACTCGGTCACAGCTATACTTCGACCGTAACCAAAGCAGCCACCTGCACGGCTGCCGGTGTCAAGACCGTTACCTGCTCCAAGTGCAGCAACAGTTATACGGAATCCATCCCTGCAACGGGGCATACCTGGACAGCCGCAACCTGCACCGCAGCAAAGACCTGCTCGGTCTGCAAGGCAACGGACGGTGCTGCCCTCGGTCATAGCTATACCTCAAAGGTGACAAAGGCCGCCACCTGCACGGCAGCCGGTGTCAAAACCTTTACCTGCTCGAAGTGCAGCAACAGCTATACGGAATCCATCCCTGCAACGGGTCACACATGGACAGCCGCCACCTGCACGGCAGCAAAGACCTGCTCGGTCTGTAAAACAACCGACGGCGCTGCCCTTGGTCACAGCTACACATCCAAGGTGACAAAGGCAGCCACTTGCACCGCAGCCGGCGTGAAGACCTTCACTTGCTCCAAGTGCAGCCACAGCTATACGGAATCCATCCCTGCAACGGGTCACACATGGACAGCCGCTACCTGCACGGCAGCCAAGACCTGCTCGGTCTGTAAAGTAACGGACGGTGCTGCCCTCGGTCACAATTACACTTCGACCGTGACAAAGGCCGCCACCTGCACGGCAGCCGGCGTGAAGACCTTCACCTGCTCCAAGTGCAACCACAGTTATACAGAAAGTATTGCTGCAACGGGTCACACATGGACAGCTGCCACCTGCACCGTAGCTAAGACCTGCTCGGTCTGCAAGGCAACCGACGGTGCTGCCCTCGGTCACAATTACACTTCGGCTGTAACCAAGTCTGCTACCTGCACCACGGACGGTGTGAAGACCTTCACCTGCTCCAAGTGCAGCAACAGTTATACAGAGACCATCCCTGCAACGGGTCACACATGGACAGCTGCCACCTGCACGGCAGCCAAGACCTGCTCGGTCTGTAAGGCAACCGACGGCACAGCCCTCGGTCACAGCTACACATCCAAGGTGACAAAAGCCGCCACCTGCACCACGGACGGTGTGAAGACCTTTACCTGCTTGAAGTGCAGCCACAGTTATACGGAATCCCTCCCCGCAACAGGTCACACCCCCGGCACAGATGCAACCTGCACCGAAGATCAGACCTGCACCGTGTGCGGCGTGATTCTGAGTTCAAAACTCGGTCACACAGTAGGCATGACGGTCATGGAAAACAAGGTTGACGCTACCTGTACGGTTGACGGTTCTTACAACATGGCTGTTTACTGTGCAACCTGCGGAGAAAAATTAAGCACAACTCCGTACACAATCACGGCTCCCGGCCACACACCCGGTGTTGCTGCAACCTGTACCGAAGATCAGACCTGCACCGTCTGCGGTGAAGTTTTGGCCGCAAAACTCGGGCATGATTATGATTCTGTTGTTACGGCTCCGACTTGTACGCAGAACGGCTACACCATCCACACTTGTTCCGTTTGCGGTGACAGTTATGTTGACAACGAAGTTGCCGCCCTCGGTCACAATTGGGATGAAGGTGTTGTAACTCTTGAACCCACCGCAACACAGAACGGTATCCGAACCTACACCTGTGCCGTTTGCGGTGAAACCAAGACCGAGGAAATCGAAAAACTGCCCGCCGTCGGCTTTGAAGACAATGCCGAACAGGCTGTTGTGGATAAAAACGGCGATATTGTTGCCGTGTTGAATCTGACCGCCGCACAATTGCTTGAACAAGCGGGAGAATCCGCTGTGCTTGTCAACAATAAAGGTGAATCGTTGACAGATGCCGACAAGGTCGGCACGGGTGCGGTGCTGACCCTTGCCGATGGCACTCAATATAAAATTGTCGTACTCGGTGACGTGGACGGCGACGGAGCAATCAGTGCCGGTGATGCAAGAGCTGCTCTGCGCCATTCGGTCGGTTTGGATACATTGGACGGTGCATACCTGCAAGCCGCCGATGTCGAAGAAAAAGGTGTCACGGCAGGCTCTGCAAGAAGCATTTTGCGTGCATCCGTCGGGCTGGATAACCCGGACGAATGGTTCAATAAAGTCGTCGGCTGAGTATATTCTTACAACAAAACACACCCCGCTTTCTGCCGAAGGTCGGGGTGTTTGCATATCCTGTCGGATTAACCTATGTTAAACAGATCCTTGAAGAACTGAATAATTCTTCTGAAGAAGTTGAGAATGGAATCCAGCAAACTTTGTGTGGGGGTTGCAACATCGGGTGGCGGGAGTTGCTCGGTGCAGCACACGCACACAAATGAGCCGTCGAGGGTGTCGGTTTGTATCCGAACGGGACCGTCGGGGGCTTGTGTGGGAGTGTAGGTGACCGTTTTGCCCGTGGGGTCGAGTTGTGCGGCGAAAACAAAATTACTGTCTGCGTGCGCAACAGGGAGCACCACTTCAAAACCGTGGGCGGTGCGTGTGACGGCTTTACCGTTCGCGGTAAGGTGTATGCTGTAGCCTGCCGCCTGCACATCGAAGTCTTTCGTGAATGTCTTTTTCACCTTGTCGGCGGCACTGTTGTTGGCAAACACGGTTAATTGAACTGCCGAACCTGCAAAAAAGTCACTTGCATCGTAAATCACCTGCACGCCCGTGGTGCGGTCTGTCAGCGTGGTGGGGGAGACCATGGCGGATGTTTGTGTTTGGCTGTTTACAAGCATTGCTTTTACGCAGACGTTGTTGTAGCCTTCTTTGGTGGCATCCAGCCATGTGCAGGTGCCGTCACGGTAGCCGATATAACTTGTGCCCGCGGCGGATGCAAAATTGTATCGGATTCCGCCCGAAGTGTAACTTTGTCCTTCCGCGGGAACGGGGAAGGATTCCTTTTTGTCTGTGGGGAATGCCACCACAACCGAATAATATTCACCCTTTTGCAACGGGATATCTTTTCCCAACGAAACGGTGTGATACCCCGCAAACGGTGCATTACCGTCCACGGTCAGGGCAAGTTCTCCGTCGGTCGGGTTCCCTGTCGAAACCGCACGGTAAACGGATACGGTGAAATCTCTGTCCTCAAGCAGGGTGTAAAAACCGACACTGCGTACGGAACAGTCCTTGTCGGCACGGAAAATATTTGCCATATACACCGTGTCGGCATTGCGTATGGAAACGGCATTGTTGTAACCGTAGCCGTCATACTGTGCAATGGTATCATAAACCGTTGCCTGTTCGGCGGTCAGGGTCGTGTAATCGGTCAGTGTCGCATCTTCGTAAGAAATCCAAAGATACCCGTTGTCACCGTAATCCGTGCCCCAACTGTTTTTACACAGCCATGCCCCCGATTTTGCGGGCTTGTTGAGCGTGCCGAAATACGAGGTCGGAAAACTGTCATCCCAGCCGACAATGGTGACGGCATGGTTGGGTGCATAGCCGATCTTGTGATTGATTGCCGTGACGGTGGTGCTGACTTCCCCCGTGATACCGTTGATCATGGCGGCGGAAGTGGTCTTCATGCCGTTGGTGTCATGGTAATAGCATACCGCAACACCGCCGTTTTGCATGATGGCCTGCTTGATGTCTTCACGTGTCTGCAGGTAATAAGCATTTTCAAGGCGGGCATCGGACACATACATCTGATCATAGGTATAGGTCGGCGGGTTGTTGGTATCAAACGGATATCTTTCTTCCGTTGCAATGCCTGCCCCTCTTGCGAGCGCGGCAATTGCCATGGAGAACGAACCGCCCGCTTCATACGGATCATCAAAATACGTGCCGTCGCCTGCAGTGGGGTCATTTACATTTTCAATATAACCGTTGTTGGCAAACCACGTCAGATGTGCTTCTGCAAAGTCGGTGTTGCGTTTTGTGCCGTAACCTTTGGTGATGTAACTCGATTCCAGCACCGACAAGGGGGCAAATGTCCAGCATGCTTCGGTTGGGTTCTGGTCCTTGACGGCGGTCACATTCTGTGCATAGTAAGAGGACGGCAAGGCTGTCCCCACATCTTCCGCAGACTGTGTTGTTGTTTTGATTTTTTCAAATTCAATCTCGTTGCCGTTTGCATCCGTCCAGAAAGCAGAAAGACCGTTTTTCTGCAATGAATAAACAGTCAAACGGTCTTGCTCTTTTGCCTCGGCGGCACAGAACAAAGAGCCGAACAGCATCAGTACGGAAAGAAAAATGCAGAGTTGTTTCTTCATTATGTGTCACCTTTTATTTGTTTATTTGTTTTTTTTACCACTTGTTGTAAACCTTTTCGCAGAAGGCATACATGTTTTCGATTTTCAGTTCCGTTCCGTCATCGAGTACGGCTTTGCCCGACCACAGACCGTGCACCTGATGGGTCTTCATGCCGACAAGGTTCAAGGGCATCATCAGGTTTTTGTTGTCATAAAACGGCACCATGGTCATGTCGAATCTGCCGTCTTCGGAGAAGAAATGCCAGGGTTGCATCCATCTGTCTTCGACTTCGGGATCCAGTTCAAGGAATACTCTGCCGATCTTGTGAGTCTTGCCGTCATACATGATGGCGGTTTCGGTTCCGTTTACATCGTTACCGAAGCCCCATGTCAGTTCAAAACCGAACAGTTTGCCGTCAAGCCATGTGCTGCCGTTGCCCCAGAACCACATGTTGCTGTAAGGCCAGCAACCTCTGCCCCAGTCAAGCACGGTAAAGGCATTGCTGCGGTCAAATTTGACAAGCGTTTCACCGCCAAGACGTACCGTACCCTCACTCGGCATGCAGTTGAGCTTGGTGGTATAAAAGAACTTGTCGGGTCTGCGGAAGGGGATGGCAACGGTCAGGCTTTCCTGATCGATGAGTTTGTCGGCTGTGATGTCCACAACCAGTCTCTTGCCTTTGCACTTGCCGTTGAAATAAATTCTGCGGGTGGTGTCTTTCACATCGAAAATGACCGTTGCACCGCCCATTTTTCGATGGAAGAAGAACGGCTTTTCGGGGTTGTGGCTCATGATGGAGCGATTGGGGGTCAGCGGTTCGATTGCCAGAGCAGAAGCCAGCTCCTTGCCTGTGCGGATGTCCTGCACGCTGACGGTGAGGGCAGAAGCCATGGAAATGTCAAAAAAGTTGACCTGCACCATGTGGTGTCCGTCGCAGATCTGATAGAAATCCCACTCTTTGATTCTCCACTTGCTGTCTGCTATTTTTTCGCGGTTGTAAATATAAAGATTACGCTTGCACCAGCCGGGTGCGGTGAGTTGTCCGTCATCACGAAGCAACGGGGTTTCGACGGTGATCTCGTTTTGTAACACAGGTATTTCCTCCTTTAAAATCTGATCGGCATTTTGCATTTATTTATGCGTTTGCTTTCTTCTCTTTCTTATCCTGCACTTTGAAGATAATAAGTGCACTTGCAATTGCAACGATGATGGTCGGGAACATAAGCGTGCCGATGCCCATCGTCGGTGCAAAAATAAGAATGATAACGCCTGCAATAACGGGAGCAATAGCGGTTCTCCAGTGTTTTGCGAGATAGCTTGCACCCAGTGCACCGAACAGGGCAGGAAGCACATAGGTGAATGCGGGTGCAAACACGGAATCGGCATCAGTGAAATAATGCAGGAAGGGGCTGAAAATCAGCACACCTGCGGCAATGACGATGGTGGTGGTGATAGCGGAAACGCCTGCGGCAATGGTGGAAATAACTTCGCCTTCTTCGGTGTTGGGACGCACTTTTGCATTTTCCATTCCGGCGAGAGCACAAGGCAGTTTCAGGTTGGAAATATTGCCCGAAACGAAGCTCAGATACGAAGCACCGCTGCCCATCATGGGAACAAAGGCAATGACTTCAATAACGGCGGTCGGCCAATAAATGGCAATAATCTGCAGGGCAGGGGTGATGACCTGATTGAAAGTAGGCCATACATTGAAGTATGCACAGATTGCAAACGGGAATGCAAGGAAGGTAAGAATGGCACCGATTGTCCACAGTCTGCCCCAGACGTGAACCTGATCGAAATATGTTCTTTCGGTATTGTTCTTTTTCATGGTTTTCCCTCCTTATCTCCACACAAAGTTCACAATGTTTTCAGGCAGAACAGCACTCAACAGTACAGCCATACCCATGGCGGCAAACATGGCAATGGGCATTGTGAAGTTTGCAAGTTTGTCAAGATGTTTCTTTCTGCAAAGCAGATCGAGCAGAGTCATGATTACGATAGAAGTGATAAGCACCGCAATACTCATAAAGCCTGCATTGCCTGTTCCGTCTTCGGTGGTGCCGTTGATGGCACGTGCAACGAAAGCGGCAATAATACCGATGAAAGCGGCGGCAGAGATCATGTCGGCAAGCTTCTTGCTGCCTGCACTCTTGTTGGCGGCAGAGCCGATTTTCTTCTGCAGTCCTTTACAGAGAACGGTGACAAGAATCAGAGCACACATGTTACCGATCATCATGCACCATGCGACGGTTGCAAATGCGGTGGGATCCATCACTTCTGCATTCAGTGAAAGACCGAAAGAATCCAGTGCGGCTTCCGCAACGGTGGATTCATATGCAAGGTTGCCGATGACCGAAAGACGAACCCACGGCAAAACGATACCGAGTGCTTTTGATAAAGCCAGCACCGTAACCAGAATGGAAATGGCGGGGCCGACTGTGAACAATGCACTGGACACGACGGTGTTTCGCAGGGTTTCTTTTGCAATGCCCAGCTGGGTTGCACGTTTCCATGCCTTTACGATGAAGAAAAGTGCTTCCACGACAACAAATAAAATAACAGCCGCGGCAGCAAGGTACATAAACAGACCTTCTTTGTTGAAATCCAAGAGGTATCACTCCTTTTTTATTGATTCTTACATTATACACATTTAATTTTTATATTGCAACATTTATAATACATTTTATAAACAAAATACCTTTCGGAGTTTGTGAAAAATACTTGCCCGCAGTAAGGTATTGTGATATAATATTTCTATATTTTTTTCGGAGGAAATGAAAATGGCTAAAAACGGCAACCCAAAGAAAAAAGCAGACCCGTCTGGTGCAAAAAAAGAAAAGCTGAAAAACAGATTGCAGACACTGCTGTATCTTTTTATCATATTTGCAAGCATTGCGGCGATTATCCTGTTTGCCGTATTCGTGCTGGACCCGCTCTCCATTTATCGTTCAGCAGGCAAACTTGCAGATGAAGGCAACTACACGCAGGCAATTGAAAGATATGAAAGTCTGGACGGCTTCTTCAATTCTGAAAAGAAAATTGCCCAATTGCAGAGGGAAATTGTGAAAGAAAGTGCGGCAAACGGCGATTTTGCAGCGGCTGTTGTCGCAGCTGAAAACAGTGGTGATCTCGAAAAATATATTACCGAAATGCCTGTAATTTTCTATGAATATGCAAAATCCCAGGCAGAAATGAAACCGTCTGTTGCAAAAATTTATATTTCTTATGTTCTCAATTATCCCGGTGCAAAAGAACTGTATGATGAAATCTGTCTTCGTAATGCCCGTCAATTGGGCGAAATGCACCGTTATTCGGATGTGCTTCTGAATTTCGACGCCGCATCCTCGCTTGCCTGGTTGACAACTCTTGATTCCGATGAAGCCTTTGACTATGCAAACGATATTGCAAGATATTCCTATGTCCGTGCGGCAAAGGTGCTCGATGTTTTGCAGAACGACAATCCCGATGCAAAAGAACAGCTCGCACAGTTGGAAGCTTATCTGGCATTCTGCGGTGAAAAGACCTGCATTTCCGACACTGCAAACAGTGAATCGGTGAACATGGTCAACGTTTTTGACTTCTTTACCATGGACGACACGGAGTATCTGATTGTGACCAACGGTGACATCAAATCTGTGTATGATGTTTCCAACAGTGCTTTTGCAAAAGATACCGATGGCAGTTATTTTGCCGCAACGGATGATTTTGAAACAGGTATTGCGTATGAGTATCGTTTTTCTCTGCTTGAAAACGGCACCATACAAGAAAAAATGACCGCTACCGCCAAGGACGGTACGGTCAAGGAATATACCCGTTTGTGGAGTTGACAAACAAGGAGCCATTGCTGTGAAAAAAAAGTCAGTCCTTTGTCTGATTCTTGTACTTTTACTTTGTTCCCCCGGGTGTGTCACACTGCAACTGAATTCGGGAAATACGGTGGTGAATCCTGAAAACACACTCCCGCCGACCGAGCCGTCGTTGCCGTCGGCACAGGACGTAAGCATTGTTCCCGAAACGAGTCCGACGCAAGGTTTTGTTCCCGAACATATTACGGAAGTTCCCCTTGTGACACAACCTGCGGCTGCGCAACAGACGGATGCGGATTGGTCGGTCACACAAGCCGTTTCTTTTCTGAACAACGCGGTCAATGCGGTCAAAACAAGCACCTATCCTTTTTCGATGACGGAAGATATACAGCATTCCGTTTATATGCAGAGTGTAAGCACCGAATCCTTGCGTGACCCCGCAAAAGCCATCGTTGAGCAGTTCAACCGCAGTACGGTTACGGAATATACCGTTCTTGCCGGCACTACGGGTGCAAACGGAGAACAGGTGAACATCAATTCACTGCTGCCGCCGTGCGGGGAAGCATTTGTGCTTACAGAAGCGGAAGTTTCCGCCGCAAGGGTTTCATTGGAAGGTGATCATACCCTGATTGTGATGACCCTTTATGACGATACGGCAGGTGCAGACCATGCCGCACCCGCCGTACACGGTACTAAAATTCCATTTATTGATCCCTTTGGAAAAAGTGCGGATGCGTATACCGTGCAGAGTGCGGATATCCGCTATTCCAAAATCACCCTTGCCGCCCGCGTGGACGGGCAGGGAAGACTGCTTGCACTGACTGCTTCTTCGGATGTGCTCGGTTTTGTAACCGTCGGAATCGGTGTTATGAATGCCCAATCGCAATTCAGCGGAAAAATCAAAGAAACAAGAACGTTCTCGTATTCTTAAAAGGTAAGAACACCGAGGTGTTCAAGCAGAATTTTTGTGCCTAACGCAATCAGTACGATGCCGCCTGCAAGGGCGGCTTTGTCTTTCCATTTTGCACCGAATTTATGTCCGAGCAGAACGCCGATCACGGCAAGAATGAAAGTGGTTATGCCGATCACCGTGACTGCCGATGCAATGTTGACCTTTAAAAATGCAAAGGTCACTCCCATGGCAAGTGCATCAATGCTTGTGGCAATTGCCATGGCAAATAATTCCCTGAGATCAAGTTTGTTTGCGGTTGCTTTCTCATTACATTCCTTGCACTCTTTGCGGTCCTTGATGACATCCAGAATCATTTTACCGCCGATGATGAGCAGCAGAATGAATGCAATCCAGTGATCCACAGCCGTGATATACTGTTCAAACTGCTTACCCAATGCCCAGCCGAGAAACGGCATCAAAGCCTGAAAACCGCCGAAAAACAGTGCAATGATCGCTGTTTGTTTTTTGTCGATTTTCGGCATGGACAATCCCTTGCAGATTGCAACGGAAAATGCATCCATCGCAAGACCGAGCCCGACCGCAAAAACTTCCCAGAGTCCCATACTTTATTCTCCTTATCAATTTCAGTTTCAATATTATATTAAAATAGCATTTATATTGCAAGCATTTTTGCGACAAAAAGATTTATGGTCATCAGACATTCTCGCTTTTTTGCTGCAAAACAGATTGAAATATCGTTTATATGGGCGATATTTCCGTATTTCATTTTTCGTTTTGTTGTGATATAATTCAATTGATAAGCAGCGTATGTTTTACGGCAGGCAATAGCTGTCCGCGAAATATACGCTGTATTCTTTTTTTGTGAGGTTTGTTATGATTCAGGTTAATGATGTTGTTGTTTACGGCAGCCATGGGGTATGTACCGTTACGGGAACGGTGCAACAGAAAGTAGGCGATGTTGTCGGAACATATTTCGTGCTGTGTCCCGTTTTTGAACAAAATACCTCTATCCTTGTGCCTGCAAATAACGAAAAATTATTGCAGAAAATGCGTCCGTGTCTGACAGTTGAAGAAGTTGAAAATATTATTCGCATCATGGCAACTGCTCCGGATACATGGATTTCTGATGATTTGACACGAAAAGAAATTTTTGATGAAACCACTTCCTCAGGGGATGCATATCGTCTGGCTGAACTGGTTGCCAATCTGCATTTTCACTCCGTAAAACAGAAATCAATCGGCAAGAATCTGCATCTTGCAGACGAACGTGTGCAGAAGGAAGCCGAAAAAATGCTCTTTGAGCAGATTGCCTATGCATTGCAGATTCCAAAAAAAGAAGTGCTTGCATATATTAAAAAACGAATCGGGGAACAAACTTGAGAGCTGTTTTTATGCAGCTCTTTTTTTGGTTCTTCACGGAAAGTTGTGGGATGAGGAAAACAAATTGCGGTTTAGCGGGGCGTGTAGGGAACGCATAGTATGCGTTCCGTTTTTGCAAAGTCTGCCAAATCGTGTAGGGAACGCATAGTATGCGTTCCGACCCTGTCCAATGTTCCATTACGCACAATGTAACCATTGAAT
>JAZUQC010000059.1:0-48784 GCA_045605525.1 Acutalibacteraceae bacterium | reverse complement strand
CCATGGCATAATGTCCACCTCTTTCGTATCCATTATACCTGATGGCTTACCGATGTGCTGAACCTGGGCTTACCGATGTGCTGAACCTGGGCTTACCGATGTGCTGAGCCTCCCGACTTACCGATGTGCTGAACCCGTACCCTTCGCTCCAATTATAGAACATGAAGAAATTTACATAAAAAAAGAAATGGCAAAACCAAAAATTATATCTTCTATAATGGCAACGCGGCGATAATTTTGCATTTTGCATTTCGGGCTTTGCCCGAAAAAAACAGCCTTGCAAAGCAAAGCCGTTTTCTCTATTTTTGTTTTTATGTTCCGCAACAGCAGCAGGAATCATCTTCAAACGGAATGTTATTCTTTCGAAGATAATCCTTTGCGGCATTTTTGGCGGCAACCGTTGCCATGTGCGAGCAATAGAAAAACTGCGGCGGCAGGTCGGTTTCCATGTTGTAAACGATTGCCATGTTGGTCATCTGCAATACGTCAATCACGGGTTTTTCGGGCAGAACATTGCACAAGGTGCGTGCACAGTCATCTAAATATTCACTGCCCTCAGCCGAATATCCGCAGGAGGTGATCATACCGTCTTCACCGACCACCAATGTCACAACAACGGCTTCGTCTGTATCAAGCGGCACACTTTTGCCGATTCCTAAATTCTTCATTTCCATTATACATTAAATCTGAACAGTACGATGTCGCCGTCCTGCATGACATATTCCTTGCCTTCGGAACGCATAAGTCCCTTTTCTTTGCAGGCGGTGGTGGAGCCTTCACGGATGAGGTCGTCAAAGGATACCACTTCCGCACGGATGAAGCCGCGTTCAAAATCGGTGTGGATCTTGCCTGCGGCCTGGGGTGCCTTTGTGCCTTTCTGAATGGTCCATGCACGCACTTCGGGCTTGCCTGCGGTCAGGTAAGACATAAGACCCAGCAGGTCATAGCCTTTCTGAATCAACACGTCCAGACCGCCCTTTTCGATTCCTGCATCGCTTAAGAACATTTCCTTTTCGTCTGCGGGCAGGTCGGCAAGCTGTGCTTCAAGCTCTGCACAGATGGGAAGGCAGGCACTGCCTTCTGCGGCGGCAAGGTCGCAAACGGCTTTGTAGTAGGGGTTCGCATCCAGATCGCCTGCAAAATCTTCTTCGCTCATGTTGCAGGCATAAATGACAGGTTTGAGCGACAACAGTGCCACGGTTTCGGCAAGTTCGCGTTCTTTTTCGCTCATTTCGACCGCACGGGCATTGACGGCATTGTCAAGATTTTCTTTCAGGCGGTTGAAGAATGCAATGTCGGAAGCAAGGCTTTTGTCACCTTTCATTGCCTTGGTGTCGCGGTCAATGCGGCGTGAGAGCACTTCCGTGTCAGCCATCACAAGTTCAAGATTGATCGTTTCAATGTCACGTACGGGGTCAATGCTGCCCTCAACATGCACGATGTCATCATTTTCAAAACAGCGCACAACGTGCACAATGGCATCCACTTCGCGGATGTGTGCAAGAAATTTGTTGCCGAGGCCTTCGCCTTTGGAAGCACCTCTGACCAGACCTGCAATGTCAACAAATTCAACTGTTGCAGGGGTGATTTTATCGGGATCATACAGCTTTGCAAGGGCTTCCAGACGGCTGTCGGGCACGGGAACAATGCCCACGTTGGGTTCAATCGTGCAGAACGCATAGTTCGCAGCCTGTGCACCGGCATTGGTCAGGGCATTGAACAGCGTGCTTTTGCCGACATTGGGAAGTCCTACAATACCTAATTTCATATCAAAACCTCATTTCAGAACAAATTATCTGCATAAATTCAATTTATTGTAGCACGAAGTAATGCAAAATGCAATGCAAAACAGAAAAATAAAAAACTTGCTTTTTGCATTTGTATTGGTATAATAAAAATAGAATAAAATGGGGAGGTATATGAAGTGAGGAAGAAAAAAGCAAAAGAATTATTTTGTTGTTATCGCCCCGTTTTGTTTTCTTTCCTTGTGCCGTTTGTAATCATCGGTGTGATCCTGCTTTTTTTGTTGCTGAAAAACGGGGTTGCCGTCATCGGCGGTGACTGCTCGGCACAGATGATTCCGTTTATGGCGGAATTCCGCCGCAAGATTCTCTCCGGCGAAAGTCTGTTTTATTCCTGGTCGGGTGGCGGCGGTTATGATTTCTGGGCCGTGTATTGCTATTACCTTTCAAGCCCGTTCACATGGCTGAGTCTGCTTGTAAAAGAAGAAAGTCTGCCGCTGTTTGTCAATTTCCTTGTTTTGTTGAAGCTGTCCCTGTGCGGCGCAGGATTTTCTTTTTATGCCGTACGCAAGAAAATCTGCAAAAATGATTTTCAGGTTGTGCTGTTTTCAACACTGTATGCAATGTGCGGCTATACGGCGGCATACAGCATTGATATTATGTGGCTGGAAGCGGTTGCGCTGTTTCCGTTGCTGATTCTGGGTATGGAATATATTGTGTATGACAAAAAGCCTGCCCTGTATACGCTGACCCTCGCCCTCATTTTTATGTGCAACTATTATCTCGGCTTTACGGTTGCAGTCGGTGTGTTCTTCTATTATTTTACATTCAGATTTGAAAATTTCCGAGATTTCTTTATGAAAAGCATCCGCATACTCGGCTTTTCGCTGCTTTCGGCAGCTTGCTGTGCGGTTTTCCTGTTTCCGAGCTTTTTTGTTGCAATGGAAGCAGGGCGAGCAGATGAAGCTCCCCGATGGGGATTTCTGGATGGATTCTGGGACAGTGTACAAAATCTCTTATTCTATGACACTGGTGATTCACTCAGTAACACGGCAAGTTCTGCCAATATTTATATTACGCTTTTTGCTTTACTTTTTGTGTTCCTTTGGTTTTTTGCATCTAAAGCGCCCAAAAGAGAAAAAATCAAAAACGGCATTATTATCGCGTTTCTGATCCTCAGCTTCAATCTCGGCATTCTCAATATGATCTGGCACGGCTTCCGTATGCCTATTTTGGTGCAGAACCGTTTTTCGTTTATGCTCTGCTTTATCCTGTTGGTGTTGGCAGCAAAAGCCTTTGCAGAAAAAGACAAGCTTGACCGTATCATGGCTGCATGGGGCAGCGGTGCTTTTATCATATTTGTTTTTGTACTTGCGCTTGCAGGAGCGCAAAATACAGCCAGTGCTGTATTATCTGTTCTTGCATCGGTCGTTTACGTTGTTTTGTTTTTCACGATAAAAAAACAGACCGTGCAATTTGTTGCCTATTCTGTTTGTGCTGTTGTCGGTATCGTATGCTGTTTTTTGTTGAGTCTCAGAATCGTAACAGGATACTTCCTTGAAGACAGCTATAATACAGATGTTGCGCAGGCTGTTGAACAGACACAGGAAGAAGACTTTTACCGTGAAAAAAATCTTTGTTTTAAGGATGGATATATATTTCCGAACAATCAGATTTTGTATGGATTAAGAGGTTTTCCGATCTTCAGTTCTTACATAAATGTCAATCAGACTGTACAATATGTGCGTTTTGGTTTGGTGAATTATCTTTGGAATGTCGAAATGATGAAATATTTTGACGGACAGAATTTAGGAAATTATAATTTGCCTAACACCGTCAATATTGTTGCAGACTCATTGTCAGGGGTGAAATATATTTATTCCTATCCGGATGCAGATGTTAATTCCGATATGTTGCAACCTGTTTATGATAATGGTGATGTTATTGTTTATAAAAATGATTATGCTTTGCCGATCGGCTTGCAACTTTCTGATGAAACGATAGAAAAAATCGGTAATCCGAATCTGTTGCCGATGTCAATTTATAATGCCATCGGAAAAAATTATGATGTTTCTCTTTATAAATCCTGCGTGTTGTTGGCTTACACGGCTGATAATACTGAATTGGACAAGTCCCAATATGGAACATATTCAATTCTTGCAAAAGATGATGGTGTTGCATCAGCAACATTTAAATATGTGGTTAAGAGAGACAACATAAGCCTGACTGCATATTACGGAAGTCAGGAAAATATGGATGTTTATATTTACTGTAATGGTGAAGAGATATACAGCAGTAAGCAATTTTTTTCAGATTTCCCTGATTTGGGTACATTTAACAAAGGCGATCAAATTGAAATTATAATTTCTGCACCAAAACTTGCATCTTTTTCAATAGAACTTTTGCAATTCAATAAAGACGAATTTATCAGTCTGCAGCAACAACTGAATGAATCCGCTTTGCAGATTTCAGAAGCAACCGATGTACATATTGTCGGTACGGTGGTTGCAAAATCAGATCACAGTCTATTCACCACCATTCCTTATTCAAAATACTGGACGGCAATTGTAGACGGACAGGAAACGGAAATTTCCTCGCTCAATAAAGGATTCATCATACTACCGCTGACCGAAGGCACGCACACCGTTGAGCTTCGATACACCCCACCCATGTTTTGGGAATGTCTTCTTATCAGCATTTTCGGCATCATTCTTTCGTTTGTTGTATTTTACATTTACAATAAAAAACAAAAACAGTTCCAAAGAAAGGAAGAACATAAGTATGAACAACAAATTCCACGGCGTATTTCCCGCACTGCTGACCCCCTATGACAAAAACGGCTTTGTCAATTGCGAAACCATTGAAGCACTCATTGCTCACAACCTCAAAAAGGGTGCCACAGGTTTCTATGTAGGCGGTTCCACCAGTGAAGCATTTCTGCTTTCCATGGACGAACGCAAGACCATCCTTGAAACGGCTGTCAAGGCCGCTGCTGGCAAGGCTACCATCATTGCACACGTCGGTTGCGTTTCCACCGAACACACAGCCGAACTTGCCCGCCATGCCGCCAAGGTCGGTGCAGATGCAGTCAGTGCCGTTCCGCCTTTCTACTATGGTTTCTCTTTCAACGAAATCAAAAATCATTACATGACCCTTGCAGACGAAAGCGGTCTGCCTGTTATTATTTATAATTTTGTTGCCAACGGCGGCAGCAAGCTGTCGCAGGAAAACTTTGAAGTATTCCTGCGTGATCCCCGTTTCCTCGGTGTCAAGCACACCAGTGCAGACATGTTCCTGCTTGAAAGACTCAAAGGCATGCGTGACGACGTTGTTGTGTTCAACGGCTTTGACGAAATGTTCATCAGCGGTCTCGCCGCAGGTGCAGACGGCGGTATCGGCAGCACCTACAACTTCATGGCTGAAAAGTTTGTCAAGATCGAAAGCCTGTTCAGAGCAAACAAGATCGACGAAGCACGCGAAGAACAGAAAAAAGCAAACAACATCATTGCAGCCCTCATTCAGGTCGGTGTTATCCCCGGCTGCAAGGCCATTCTTCGTTCGCAGGGCTTTGACATGGGCGAAGCCAGACGTCCGTTCTCTCCGCTCACCGTTGAACAGAACGAAATGCTTCTGAAAGTTTATAACGAAAACGTATAAAATGAACATTATCATTGCAGGTATCGGCAAGCTGGGTGATGCACTTGTCGAATATCTTGTTCTTGAAAATCACAACATCACCGTCATAGATACCAATCCGGCAACCGTTGATGCCGTCGTAAACAAATATGACGTGTTCGGCATAGTGGGGAACGGTGCAAGTTTGCCGATTCTGCAGGAAGCCGATGTGCACAACACGGAATTGTTTATTGCGGTAACGGATTCGGATGAATTGAATCTTGTGTGCTGCATGGTTGCAAAAAAAGCAGGTGCACAGCACACCATTGCCCGTGTACGCAACCCCGAATACGCAAAACAAGGTGCATTCATGCGTTCGGAGCTGGGACTGAGTATGCTTGTCAATCCCGAATATGATGCGGCTCATGAAATTTCGCGTCTGTTGCAGTTTCCCGTTGCGGCAAAAATTGAAAAATTTGCACGCGGCAGGGTCGATATGGTTGAAATTGCAGTTACGGCAGATAATCCGCTGTGCGGCTTATCCCTGAAACAGATCGGGGCAAGATATGCCGAACAGATCCTGATTTGTGCAGTCAGCCGCGGGGACGGAGAAGTTTTTATCCCCAAAGGTGATTTTGTTCTTAAAGCGGATGACCGTGTTTCCATTGTTGCAAGCCACAGTAATATTGCCTCTTTTTTCCGCACACTGGGGCTGACGAAGAAAAAAATCCGCTCCGTTATGATCATCGGCGGCGGAAAGATCGGCTATTACCTTGCCAGCCGGCTGCAAAAAGCGGGCAGTATCAAGGTTAAAATCATTGATAATAACAAAGACACCTGTTATGAGCTTGATAAGCTGCTTCCGAAATGTGAAATCGTTTGTGCCGACGGCACGGATTCCGACATTCTTGAAGAAGAGGGGATCGCAGATATGGATGCGGTTGTTGCATTGACAGGCATTGATGAAGAAAATATCATTATTTCCCTGATTGCGGAACTCAATAAGGTGGATAAAATTGTTATCAAGGTCAATCGCAGTTCACTCAATCGTCTTTTGCACAAACTGCAGAGTGAAAGTTTTATAGCTCCCCGTTATATTACGGCAGCCAACGTGGTACGTTATGTCCGTGCGGTTTCGCATTCAAGCGGTATGAGTAAAATTCATGCATTGCACAAACTCGTCGGTGAACAACTGGAGGCATTGGAATTCATTGCGTCTTCCGACTTCCCCGGCTGCGGTGTCAAGCTAAAAAATCTGAACGTTCGAAAAAATACCCTTGTTGCGTGTATGCTTCGCAATGATACACTTATATACGCAAACGGGGATGCTGAAATTTTACCCGACGACCGTGTTGTAGTCATCACCGCCAATGAAGCTGTTTCCGACCTGCGGGATATTTTGGAGTAAAAAAAGAAAATGAATTACCGTATGCTTGCCTATTTCTTCGGGCAGATTTTACGCATTGGCGGGCTGTTGATGTGCATTCCGCTGATTGTTGCACTCATTTACGGCGAAAGCCAAACCTATCTTTCATTCATCATTCCTATTGCCGTGCAGTTGCTCATCGGGTGTCTGCTTGTGCGTCTGTTGCCGAAAAACAGCAACATTTATGCACAGGAAGGGTTTGTATGTGTGGCACTGACATGGATTCTTCTGTCTGCTGTCGGTGCATTGCCGTTTTTTATCAGCGGCTGCATGCCCAATTACATGGATGCTTTCTTTGAAACCGTTTCGGGCTTTACCACCACAGGGGCTACGGTGCTTACTGACATTGAAGCCATGCCGAAGGGGATATTGTTCTGGCGAAGCCTGACGCATTGGATCGGCGGTATGGGCATTCTTGTGTTTGCCATGATGTTTTTGCCGAAAACGCAAACAAAAAAAACAAGCATGATGCATGTTATGCGTGCCGAAGTGCCGGGTCCGTCCGTCGGTAAGATCGTGCCAAAGGTCGGTGATACGGCTCGTATTCTGTATGCAATGTATATCGTGTTGACTGTGGCAGAAGTGTTGTTATTGCTTCTGGGCGGTATGAATTTGTACGAAGCTCTTATACACGCATTCGGAACGGCAGGTACAGGCGGTTTCAGCTGTTTCAATTCCAGCATTGCAGACCAATCACCATATCTGCAATATGTGATTATTCTGTTTATGTTGTTGTTCAGCATCAACTTCAATCTGTATTATTTTGTTATTCTCAAAAAATGGAAAGAAGCACTCAAAAGTGAAGAGCTAAAAGTCTTTTTAATTATTGTTGCAGTCGTGATTGCCGTCATAACGCTGAACATCCGTTCGCAGTACGACACCATCGAACATGCATTCCGTGCTGCATCATTCCAGACAGCCTCCATTATTTCGACAACGGGCTTTGTTTCGGAAAACTTTGATTTGTGGCCTGTTTTGTCCCGCATACTGATGGTGGTTCTGATGTTTGTGGGTGCCTGTGCAGGATCAACGGGTGGTGGTATGAAGGTCAGCCGTATTATGATTCTTATTAAAGATGCCGTGCGCGATTTAGGACAGCTTGCCCATCCCCGAAGAGTCAAATCTATTCGCCTTGAAGGCAAGCCCGTTGATGAACAGACTGTGAATAATGCTTCAACATACTTGCAGTTTTATGTTATTCTGTTGGTGCTTGCAGTTGTTCTTGTTGCGGCATTTGATGAAATGGATATGGTCACAACCTTTACCTCGGTTGTAACGTGTCTTAACAATGTCGGTCCCGGTATGGGAGAGATCGTCGGTGCTGTCGGTAATTATGCAACTCTTTCTGCGGGATCAAAAGCGGTTTTGTCTTTTTGTATGCTGGCAGGCAGACTTGAAATTTTCCCAATTCTGATCATCTTCTTTCCGTCCACATGGAAAAGAGCATAAAAGGGTTGCGTTGCAACCCTTTTTTAAATGCAAAATGCAAGAATGCAAAATGCAAAATTATCGGGTCGCTGACGCTCCGATTATAGAGTATGAAGAAATTTGCAAAGAAAATAAAAATTGCAACTAATTAAACACGTGTTAATTATTTTGATTGTAAAGAATCAGTGTAAACTAAAATTTGAAACTGAAAAATTATAAATTACATCTTCTATAATGGCAATGCCATTCCTTTAATTTTGCATTTTGCATTTTCCATTTTGCATTAAAAAACCGCCCGGTTGGGCGGTTTTATGTTTGTTATTGTTTTGCACCGTTGTCGAACATTTCGAGGGTCTTTACGGTGACTGCGAAGCAGCCTGCAAGCCCTTCTTCATTCATGTTGTCATAAGAGTCGCGGCGGGTGTGATAGTAGGGTTCGATCTTGTGGTTAAGCCCGGTGATACCTGCTGCACGGAAGCCTGCCTGTGCGAATGCTGCAGAGTCGGTTGCACCGCCGAAGGGAGGTACAAGACCCTTTTCACAATGGATACCGAGTTCGGCGGCTGCTTCCATAAACAAGTCGCAAGCATCTTTGTCGGCTTTGACGGTTGCATTCAGATCACGGTAGTTTGCGGCAAGGAATTTGGGATCGTGAATGGTGTCGTATGCATAAATGAAGGTCGGAACATCGTCAAATTCGCCTTTGTGTGCTTCCGCCCAGGCTTTCGCACCGCGAAGACCTGCTTCTTCGGAACCGGTCAGCACAACACCGAGTTCGGTATTTTCAAGTTCAATGCCTTCGTCCTTGAGGAACTTCAGCAGTGCAATACCCATGTAGCAACCGCTGAGGTTATCATTGGCACCGTCAACAATGCGTTTTTTGTTCCACATGAAGAACATGCCGATCCACAGCGGAACAAAGACAAGACCGCCGAGTGCGAACTTGGAAAGCAGGGAAGTCATGTCCATGGAACCGATCGCACCGTTCTGAGCAATGGCGGCGATGGCAAGACCGATGAAGTAAAACAGACCGAGGAACGAGCTGATGATGTGCAGGTCAAAGCCGAGATAACCGAAGTGGTAATTCATCGGCCATTCCCATGTTGCATCGGGGTGGCCGTTGAAGATGATGCGGCGCTTGACTTCACCTGTGGGCTTTTTGAAAGCGGTCACGTTATGACCCGTTTTTTCGGGAAAGAGCTTGTCCACCAGTTTTTTGTATGTGCCGAACTGCAGCAGGGCAATGGCAAGGCCGATGAAGAGGAACAAAAGCGAAAGGATGGGGGCGAAGAACAGAAGCGGAATGGAAATGAATCCGCAGATAACGGTCAGATAGATCCAGCCGTAAAACGAACCGGGATTTTCTTTAAAGGATTCCACTGCCACACGGTCGCATCCGCAATCGTTCTTGAGAATGTCTGCCATGTATTCACAGGCAAGCTTTTCACCTTCCGAACCGGGATCGCGTTTGGGAAGATTCTTACAGATGTGGGTGATTTCTTTTACCATGTACTTTGCGGCATCATATTTTTTGTCAAT
This sequence comes from Acutalibacteraceae bacterium, assembly GCA_045605525.1. GTDB lineage: Bacteria > Bacillota > Clostridia > Oscillospirales > Acutalibacteraceae > RUG806. The sequence goes on along the minus strand of JAZUQC010000059.1, from coordinate 39,034 downwards.
AATACTTTGCAGATTCATTTTTATTCTCCTCTATATTGTTGTTTTATCAAGATAATATACTATGATCGACAAAAGTGTCAACGGAAAACAAAAATTGTTCACAATGTTCAAAGTTTGTTCACAAAAAAAGAGAAAACTGTTTGTGAAAAAAAGAAGCAAACTATTGAAATTCAATGTATTCATAGGTATAATAAAATAAATATAATATGCCTCAAAGGATTTGAATATATGAAAGAGCTTTCTGATCGCCGTAATGACGGTAAAAAATATGAAAGACCTGATTGCAGAGAGAACGGTCGCAATTTTCGCGACAATGACCGCCAAGAACGTTCCGACCGCAGGGATGACAGACGTGACGATCTGATCATCGGCAGAAACGCCGCATCGGAAGCTCTGAAGTCCGGAAGAGAAATTGACTGTGTTTACATTGCCAAGGGCGAAAGAAGCGGTGCTGTTGTTCCTATTCTTGCAAAATGCAAGGACCGCAATATCCCCATTAAGGAAGTGGACAGCCGCAAGCTCGACTTTATGTGCGGTCATGCCAATCATCAGGGAATTCTGATGAGTGCCGCCGCACATGCTTATGCTACGGTGGATGATATTCTTGCAAAAGCCGAAGAAAAAGGTGAGCCGCCGTTTATTATTCTTTGCGACGGACTCGAAGATCCGCACAATCTCGGTGCCGTTATCCGTACCGCCGAATGCTGCGGTGCACACGGTGTCATTATTCCGCAACGCAGAAGTGTGGGGCTGACGGGGGCGGTCGGCAAGGCAAGTGCGGGTGCACTTGAATATGTTCCCGTTGCAAGGGTTACAAATCTTGTTGCAACCATTGAAATGCTCAAAGAAAAGAATATATGGGTTTATGCCGCCGATGCCGACGGCACAGCCTGGAACAAAGCGGATCTGACGGGTGCGATTGCACTTGTTATCGGTTCGGAAGGAAACGGAGTGGGCAGACTTGTCAAGGAAAAATGTGACGGTGTGCTGTCTATCCCCATGAAGGGGCAGATCAACTCCCTGAATGCTTCCGTTGCCGCCGCAATCTTAATGGCAGCCGTAACCGTTGCCCGTGAAGGATGAATGAAATGAATGATTTTAATCAATTTCTGAATCTGCTGCGTGAAGGGCAGCCGGAAACTGAAAATAAAACCGATGTGAAAAAACAGGAAGAAGCTGTCGCAAGCGAACGGCGTAATGTCGTTATGCGTGGTGAGCTTGCCCGTCCCATCGGTGCAGATGTTTCGGAATTTCTGGAAAGTATACCCGAGCAGGAATCTGCCCCTGTACAGCCGATTGCCGAAGAAGTAAAAAAAGAAGAACCGACTCCCGTACAGCCACAGGCGGAAGATGTGCAGGAAGATGCGGATATAAAAATTGCCGTCATGCCTGCAATGCCCGCACAGCCCCCCGTACAGAAAACGGCTGCAACAACGGCTCGGGCAACGGAAAAAACAAAAAAAGTCACCCTTGACGACATATCTTTATTTGATGTGCAGATCAATCCTGATAATGTTCCCCCCTCTGTTGTACCCGAAAAAACGAAAGTGGCAGAACCCGGTCCGGCGGTTGAAAAAACAAAACACATTTCCAATAAAGGCAGTTTGCTGCGAGCCATTGCCAAGACTGCCCGCGAAAGCGATCAGGCGGAAGGTCAGATCGTCATGGACGGTTTTGACGCAAATGATCCCGTTCAGACCGATGAGCAGGCTATGGAAGAAGAATTGCGTACGGTGCGTGAAAAACGCATTGAGGAATTCGGCTTGCCGAAGAATCCCGAGGATGCCGTTCTGCCTGAACACAGCGAGCCGCCCAAAACCAAAACACTGCCGCTACCCGTATTTCTGACAAAAATCGCAGAAAAATTCGCTGACCGCGAAACGCCGTTTGTTGATCCGGGTACGGACGAGTATCATATTCCCGAAGACCGCCGCCGTGTCAACACAGCCTTGCGGGATGCTATGCGCAAAACGGGTATCAAAGCAGGTATTCACGCGGGATTGGGCTTGGTTTTGTTTCTGGTCAATCTCATTACCACAGCCTCTGCCAATGACAACAACGGATTTTTCACCGTTTTCGGTGCCAATGTAAATGCTTATGCGATTTTCAATCTGCTCTTTTTTATTCCCTCTGCTGTTTTGCTGTTGCCCGATTTCAAAAATGCAATTATCACCATACTCAAACTGCGTGCACGCACGGAAGCAGCACTGCTCGGAATGTATCTTGCGGTTTTTGCACAGAACATAGCACTGTTCTTTACCCACCTTCGTCCCGAACACGATTATCACCTTTTTACGGGTGCCTGCGTGTTGCTGGGTGCGTTGTATACCGCTTCCAAAATTTTCTGGATCAAAAACATCCGCTACTGTTTCAGACAGGCGGGCGTGACCGAAACCAAACTTTATCTTCGCAGCGTTCGTGACAATCAGGCTTTACGCACCCTTCTTCGTGAAAACAATGTGGACGGTGTCTGTGTGGATTTCAGCCTGAAAACCAGATTCGTGTCTGATTTCCTCAAGCGTTCTTCGGATTCTGCACGATCTGCAATGCCCCGATCCGTCCTGACACCCGTTCTCGGCGGTTTGTGTGTGCTGTGCGGCATCATTGCCGCCGCTGTGCAGGGAAGTCCCGTTTGCGGAATCAGTGCCGTTGCGGGGGCAGCGTGTCTGTCCTTTCCCGTGTGCGGGGTCGTTGTCGGAAGCCTGCTTTTGTGCGATACAAACCGTTCTCTTGCTGACAAAAAAGCCTGCATCGGCAGTCTGCGTGATGCAAGAAACGTGGTCACCGCAGATCATCTTGCCTTCGGCGGAAAAGACCTGTTCCGCGTAAAACTTGTCAACACCGCAACCGTGGACGGTGTTTCCGAAAAGGCCGCCGCTGTCACCGCAGCCATGCTTGCAAAAAAAGCAGGTGATACCATGGCTGCCGCATTTCTTCCCGTGCTTGCCGATTATGCAGGCCGTCTTCCCACGGTCGAAGACTTTGCGGTGGAAGAAAAATTGGGTGTCAGTGCATGGGTCGATAATTGCCGTGTTCTGCTCGGCTCTGCACAGATGCTTGTGAACCACAATATTCAGCCCGGCAAAGTGGCTGCCTTGCAGGCTGATGAGTACCATCTGTTTCTTGCTATTGAAGGCAATGTCGTTGCCGAGTTTACCGTGCAGTATATTTGCCGTGAAAATCTTTCCGCATCATTGAATGCCGTGTCAAAAACGGGTGTGAATCTGCTTATCCGTACCACCGACCCGAATCTGACCGCTGATATGATTCAGAATGCCGCCGCATTGCCCGAAAACAGTGTCCGTATTGTGCCCAAAGACGGTGGTGAACTGTTTGACCGTTTGTATGAAAACGTATCTGACCGTGAGAGTGCGGGCATCATCGGTGCGGCAGGGTTCGGCAGTCTTTGTGCAGGGCTCGGTGAAGCTGCTCGTCTGGACCGTTCGGGTAAAACCGTTTCGTATGTTTGCACGGCCAGTGCCGTTGTGGGCGTGTGTGCCGCTCTTCTGTTGTGTATCACGGGAAGCATCGGCAAAGCCTCCGGGTGGAGTGCCGTGATTCTGCAGATCATCTGGAATGCAGTCGCGTTCCTGCTGCCGCAAGCCCTTTACAAGCTGTCCGCCCTGAAAAACGAAGGCTTACGCAAGGTGCGTACAAAAAAGGCAAACCGGACCGTGGCCGAAGAATCCGTAGCGGCGGCACCAACAGTGACGTCGGTTGAACAGTCTGCCGAACAGCCGGTTGAACAACCCGCCGAACAACTGAACTTTGTTCTTTCAAACGGATTTGCGAAAGAAGCTCCTGCCGAGGATAAAGAATAAAGCACAGTTCCCTGTTATGTCGTGTTTGCGGATAAATGTTTGACAAACGACCGCAAATGAGATATTATAAACAAAGTGGCTTTTGTTGCATCAAAAATAAAAATATACAAGGAGAATCATCATGGCTGAAACAAAGCTCAATTACAAAAAGACGATCCTGACCGGTTTCGGATTTTTGGCAACCTCCATTGCATGGGCGATCTACGATCCCTACATCACAAAGATCCTCAACCGTTTGCTGACTGAAAGTGCAACCGTAACCAAGATGAGCGATTTTCTTGTTGAAAAACTGCCCATTCTTGCCCGTCTTGCCGAAGCTCAGGGTGAAGATGTTGTTCTTGCCGGCGGCGGATTCACACTGGTTCCGCTGTTTATCGGTATCATTATGACCTTTGATAACATTTTCGGTGTTATCTTCCAGCCCACATTCGGCAGACTGTCGGATGAATGCCACTCCAGACTCGGCAAACGTCGTCCGTTTATTGTTGCAGGTGCTCCCATCTCTGCATTGTTCTTCTTCCTGATTCCTGTTGTGTTCCTGGGAACAAAGAGCCTGCCGATGACCATGATCTGCATCATTCTCTTTGTTTTCACCATGTCCTTGTGGCGTGCCCCCGTTGTTGCCCTCATGCCCGACCTGACCCCGCCTGCCCTTCGCAGTGAAGGCAATGCGGTTATTAACCTCATGGGCGGTATCGGTTCTGCTGTCGGTATGGTGGCAGGTACCATCGGTATTGCCCTGTGCGGAATTCTCGGCGGCATTTCCAAGGAAGCCATTGCCGCAGATGAAACCCTGTCTTTCCCCTATGTTTTTGCAATCGGTTCTCTTGTTATGATTGCAGGCATGCTCGTTTTGCTGTTCTGTGTCAAGGAGCCCGACTCCAGAATCAAGCTGCAGGGCGAAGCCAATGCCTATGCGGATGCCAAGGCAAGAAAGGCTGCTGAAAAAGAAGCCAAGAAAGCAGAAAAGGCTGCCAGAAAGGCTGTCAAACTCTCCAAGGGTGAAAGAAAGAGCCTGCTGTTCATGCTCGGCACATTGTTCTTCCTGTTCTGCGGTGCAAACGCAATCACCACCTTCTTCTCTCTGTTTGCACAGGAAATCCTGCACAAACCCACCGCAGAAGCCACCATTCTTATGCTCATCTTTGCCGTTATGTCCGGTGCTGCCGCTCTTCCCGCAGGTAAAATGGGTAAGAAGCTTGGCAGAAAAAAGACCATCGTGGTCGGTCTTTCCGTATTCCTTGTTGCATTTGTCGTGTTCTTCGGTGTGTTCGTGGCACTGCTCGGCGGCAAGGGGCTTTCCATTAACAAGTATGTCAATGTCAATAACTCTTATATTGCAGTTGAAGAAAAGATCAACGAATATAATGCCGATCTTTCCGATGCCGCAAAGGCAGACGGTATTGATCTTCCTGAAGGAAGCACGCTGAGTGTGGACGGCTATATTGCCTTCCTGACTGACGGCAGCGAAGCCGACAAATACATGGATTTTGAACTCTTCCTCGGTGAAGAAAGCACAGCCATTTCCAATGCCGTTATTACGGCGGCTGTCAATATCCTTGAACTTGAAGAAGGCACTACCTTCGGCGAAGCCCTGACGGCTGTGCAGGATGCCGTTTCGGATATCACAAGCATTCTCGGTGTGCTCATTTATCCCGTTCTGATCCTCGGCGGTGCCGCCAATATGTTTATCACCGTCAATACCTTGCCGCTTGTGCTTGAAATCGGCGGTGTCGATAAGGTCGGTACTTTCACGGGTTATTATTACACTGCAACCTTCTCTGCTCAGATCGCATCTCCCATTCTCTACGGTTTCATCCGTATGTTTGCGGGCACGTATATGTCGCTGTTCTATTACAGCCCGATTATGTTTGCCCTTGCCTGTCTCATGCTCATCTTCGTCAAGCACGGTGAAGCGGTTCCCGAAGAACTTATCAAGGAAGCCGAAGAAGCAGGTGACTAAAATAAAAAGGGCTGTCTTTCACGGCAGCCCTTTTTTAAAATGCAAAATGCAGGAATGCAAAATGCAAAATTATCGGGTCGCTTCGCTCCGAATAGTAGAGCATGAAGGAAATGACATTGAAAATCAAAAATGCACATTATTGAACATTAGTAAATGTTTTGTAAAAAATATGCAAAAAAGAGTAAACAAAAATTTAAAACCGCAAAATTAAAAATTATATCTTCTAAAATGGCAACGCCATTCCTATAATTTTGCATTTTGCATTTTACATTTTGCATTTGTTTTTAACATAAAACCAAGGAGGAACTCACAATGTTTGATAAAAACAACTGTGCTCCCCGTCCGCCGATGGGGTGGAATTCATGGGATTGTTACGGTGCAGCTGTCAATGAAGAACAGCTTCTGGGCAATGCCGAATACATGCGTGACAACCTGAAAGACTACGGCTGGGAATATGTCGTTTGTGATATTCAATGGTCGGAACCCACCGCCGTGGGCTATGCCTACAACAATTTTGCTCAACTTTACATGGACGAGTATTCGCGTCTGATTCCGTCCCCCGAGCGTTTCCCGTCTTCCGCAAACGGCAAAGGATTCAAACCCATTGCAGACAAGATCCATGCCATGGGACTCAAATTCGGCATTCATATCATGCGCGGCATTCCGCGTCAGGCGGTGCACCGCAACACCCGCATAAAATGCGATGGAGTAACAGCACGCGATATTGCACAGCAGTATTCTATCTGCCCGTGGAATACCGATATGTACGGCATTGAATACGGCAGAAAAGGTGCACAGGAATACTATGATTCCATTTTTGAACTGTACGCTTCGTGGGATGTGGACTATGTCAAGGTAGACGACATTGCCAATACCGAACACTTTCCGCACAATCCCTATTCCGCCGAAAAAGAAATCGAAATGATCCGCAAAGCCATTGATAACTGCGGCAGGGAAATGGTGTTAAGCCTTTCTCCCGGGCCCGCTCCCATTGCACACGCAGGTCATTTATGCCGCAATGCCAATATGTGGCGTATGACGGGTGACTTCTGGGACAGATGGGATGCACTCAAAAAGATGTTTTATAAATGCGATGAGTGGTACGCATGGCGCTCCCCCGGTTGCTGGCCCGACTGTGACATGTTGCCGCTGGGCAGAATTCAGCTCACCGAAACCGACCCGAAATACAAAAACAGAGATACCCGTTTCACAAAAGACGAGCAGAAGACCATGATGGCACTGTGGTGTCTGTTCCGTTCACCGCTGATGATCGGTGCGGAGATGCGTTTGAATGATGAATTCACCCTTTCACTTCTTACCAACCGTGACCTGCTCGATTACAATCGTTTCGGCGAGGGAGCCGTGCCTGTGCGTTTCAATGAATCGGAAGCCGTCTGGGCAGGCAAGGATGCCGACGGAAATCTTGTTGCAGGACTTTTCAATATTTCGGAAGAGGAAAAAGAAATTACCGTGCAAACGGCAGAACTTGGCTTGCTTGCCAAAAAAATATATGAAGCGACGGATCTGTTCACGAAAGAAACATCCGTTGTCGGCACCGAAGTGAAAGCTGTTTTGCGTGCACATGCCTGTCTTGTATTGCGTATTCAATAAAGAATAAATCGTTATTATATTTAATCATATTATATTCCATTGGGGAAGGGAGAATATAAATGAAATTTATGCTGCGGGCTTTGAAAGGTTACCGCTTGCTTGCGGTTCTTTCGCTGCTTCTGCTTCTTGTGCAGGCGGGGTGCGATCTGCTCTTACCCGCCTACACGTCGGAACTCATTGACACGGGTATTCAGAACAACGGCATCGGTTATGCAACACCGCTTCGCATGACCGAAGAAGATGCCGCCGCTGTATCCTTGTTTATGACCGACACGGAAGCGGAAATTGTGTCACAAAACTACGAATTGCAGAACGGTATTTTTGTCTTGCAAAACGAAACAGAGGAAAATCTGCAACAACTCGAAACCGTTTTTGTTGCCCCGTTGTTTGCAAAGCAGACCGCCGTTTCGCAAAAACTTCTGTCTTTGCCGTCGGGGGAAGAATTGCTGACCTTGAAAACCGAACAACGTGAAGAACTGCATGCACAGGCTTTGCAGGTACGCGAACAGATCGAAGCGGGCAGTGCCGCACTTGGCGATACGCTGAAAAAAAACACCGCCGTTTCGGTCGTTGTGTCCATGTTCAATACCGCAGGCGGGGATACCAACGGCCTTCGCACACAATATCTGTGGAAAACCGGTTTGTCCATGCTCGGTATCACGCTTGCCATGATGGCAATTGCCATTGTGCTCAATTATGTCACCGCCATTATCGGTTCATCCGTTGCACGTGATCTGCGTAACCGCGTGTTTAACAAGGTATTGTCCTTTTCGGGCAATGAAATGAATAATTTTTCCACCTCTTCACTCATAACACGAACCACCAATGACGTGCAGCATGTGCAGATGGTCATTATGATCGCACTGCGTATGGTACTGTATGCTCCGCTGATGAGCATCGGCGGAATCGTGATGGTCATGCGTTCGGCACCCGGTCTTGCGTGGATCGTGGCATTGGCGGTCGGAATCATTCTGGCTGCCTTGGGACTGCTTTCCGTCTTTATTTTTCCCAAATTTAAGATCATGCAGAAGCTGGTTGACGGACTCAATCGCATCTCACGCGAACTTCTGTCGGGTGTGCAGGTTATTCGTGCATTCGGTAGGGAAGAAGAAGGCGAACGCCGTTTTGAAAAAGCCAATACGGATCTGACCCAAACCATGCTTTTTACCTCCCGTGCCATGTCGGTGCTTGAACCGCTTCTCAATCTGATGATGTACGGTTTTTCGGCACTCATTATTCAGGTTGCCGCACCGCGTATTGATGCAGGTACCATGGAAGTCGGTGATATGACCGCTTTCACCACCTATGCCATTATGATAGCGGGCGGGTTCCTCATGGTTGCCATGGTGTTTGTATATGCACCGCGTGCACTGGTTGCGGCAAGCCGCCTGCAACAGGTGCTTGAAACCGAGCCGATGGTTGCACAGGTAGAAAATGCCGTTGATCTTTGTGATGCAAAAGGAATTGTGGAGTTTAAAAATGTGTCCTTCCGTTATCCCGGTACACAGGCAGATACACTGCACAATATTTCCTTTACTGCCCGTCCCGGTGAAACCTTTGCCATTGTGGGTGGTACGGGTTGCGGTAAGTCCACGGTTCTGAGTCTTTTGGAACGTTTTTACGATGCCACCGAAGGCAGTATCACCATTGACGGGAACGATATTACCAAAGCGAGCTTGTCTTCGCTTCGTCGTATTCTGGGCTATGTTCCGCAGAAGGGTGTTCTGTTTTCGGGTACCATTGCAAGCAATATCGGTTTCGGAACAGATGCACTGTCCGAAGCAGATATGCATGCCGCTGCTGCTGTTGCACAGGCAAAGGATTTTATAAATGAAAAGACGGACGGCTATGAAAGTGCCATCGCACAGGGCGGAAGCAATGTGTCGGGCGGACAAAAACAACGCCTTTCCATTGCCCGTGCCATTGCAAAGAAGCCGAAAGTATATCTGTTTGATGACAGTTTTTCTGCCCTTGACTATAAAACCGATGTCGTTCTGCGTGCCTCCCTCAAAAAACAGGTCAGGGATGCCACCGTTATCATTGTCGCACAGCGACTTTCCACCGTCATGCATGCCGAACAGATTCTGGTGCTTGACGAAGGCAGAGCTGTGGGTCTGGGCACACATGAAGAACTGCTGCATACCTGCCCTGTTTACCGTAACATTGCCGCTTCACAGCTCAATGCAAAAGAGCTTGGTCTTGAGGAGGTGACGGACGGTGAATAAAATGAAAATAAGAAAAAAGAAAACAAAAGAAGAACGCCTGCCCGATAAAAACCGTCCGCAGGATTTCAGAGGTACGGTGCTCAAAATAATCCGTTATATTGCATCGTTCCGACTACCCGTTTTTGTAGTGCTCGTCTGCTCGGTCGGCAGTACCGTGTTCAATATCATCGGACCTAAGATCCTCGGCTCTGCCACCACCCTTTTGTCCGAGGGATTGTTTGCAAAGTTGCGTGGTGACGGAGGTATCGACTTTGCGGGCATCGGTGAAATTCTTTTGCGGGTCGTTGTGCTGTATATTGCAGGCTATATTTTAGGTGCCATGCGCGGTTATATCATGGCAGGGGTCACGCAGAAGGTGTCTTACCGTCTGCGTAAAGAGATTTCCGTTAAAATCAACCGCCTGCCTATGCGTTATTTTGAAGAAAACACCGTCGGTGACATTCTGTCGCGTATTACCAATGATGTCGATACCGTTGCAAACGGATTGAACCAGAGTGTGACGCAGATCATTTCCTGTGCCGTCACCGTGGTCGGTGTGTTTATTATGATGCTGACCATCAGCCCTTTGATGACGGGACTTACCATGTTGTTGCTGCCTGTCAGCTTTTTGCTCATCGGCACGGTAATGAAACGTTCGCAGAAATACTTTCGTGCACAGCAAAAGCTCATTGGTGAACTCAACAGCCGTGTGGAGGAAACCTATGGTGGACATACCGTCATCAAAGCATTTAACCGTGAAAAAGCAGTCAGTACTGCTTTTGCCGAAACCAACGAACAGTTGCGTACTTCTGCCGTGCGTGCCCAGTTTTTATCGGGCCTTATGCATCCCATCATGATGTTTGTCGGCAATTTAGGCTATGTCGGTGTTGCGGTGTCGGGCTCGTTCCTTGCCGCAAACGGAGCCATTGGTGTCGGTGACATTCAGGCTTTTATTCAGTATGTCAAAAACTTTACCCAGCCTATTCAGCAACTGGCACAAATCGGCAATATGCTGCAATCCATGGCGGCCGCCGCCGAGCGTGTGTTCGCATTTCTGGAAGCCGAAGAAGAAGTGCAGTCTGCCGAAGAAACCCTTCGTGTGGATGATGTTCGCGGTGATGTTGATTTCTGCAATGTCCGTTTCGGTTACACAAAGGATATTACCGTAATCAAGGATTTCACCGCAAGTGCAAAGAGAGGGCAAAAAATTGCCATTGTCGGCCCGACGGGTGCAGGCAAAACCACGCTCGTCAAATTGCTGATGCGGTATTATGATGTGGACGGCGGCTGTATCAAACTCGACGGTATTGATATCTGCCGTTATGACCGCCGTGAACTGCGCCGTGCTTTCGGCATGGTTCTGCAGGATACATGGCTGTTTAAGGGTACCATTATGGAAAACATCCGTTACGGCAAACTCGATGCAACAGACGATGAAGTTATTGCTGCCGCAAAATTGGTCGGTGCTCACGCATTCATTGCATCTATGCCCGACGGATACAATACGAAACTCAATGAAGAAGCGGGCAATATTTCCGCAGGACAAAAACAGCTTCTCACCATTGCCCGTGCCGTGCTTGCCGACACAAAGCTGCTCATTCTTGACGAAGCCACAAGCTCTGTTGATACCCGCACCGAACAGCTGTTGCAGGCGGCAATGGACAAGGCCATGCAGGGCAGAACGAGCTTTGTCATTGCCCACCGCTTGTCCACCGTACGCAATGCAGACCTGATTCTGGTTGTGCACGACGGTGACATTGTGGAACAGGGAACCCATGAAGACCTGCTTGCAATGAACGGATTTTATTCCGATCTTTACAACTCGCAATTTCATGATACAGAAGAATAAACAGGGGATGTTTCTATGCATTTTCACCGTTTTGCAACAAAAGTGACGGTCATGTTCATCATGGCCGCCTTTTTGCTGTCTGCCTTTTTGCCGACTGCTCTTTGTATGCAAGAAAACGAAGAAGAACAAGGTACGCAATATGAAATTGTTACCGATGAAAACGGCGAAATCGTTTTCGAAGAACAGCCGACAGATGAAAACGGGGAGATCATTCCGACCTTGCCGCAGTATATTATTGTGGAAAACACCACCGCAGATCCTGATGCGACCACCGAACCCCCCACCCAAGAACCCACCACAGTCGAATATGAAACCGTGACCGATGAATACGGTGAGGCCGTGACGGACGAAAACGGGGAACCGATGACCGAAATCGTCACCGAAGCACCTATGACGGATGAAAACGGTGAAGTCATTACCACCGAACCGCCCACAGAAGCCGTGACCGAGCCGCCCGTGCCCGATGCACTCAGCGAAAACGGCCTTTTGCTGACCCTTGCCGCACGCGATGCAGACTACGGTTACCGCATTGTAATCCCCAAAAATTGCCCGAATGAAACAGGATATGCGGCGGGGCTTTTGCAGACGACTATACAAAAAATGACGGGAGTTCTGTTGCCTATTGTGTCCGATACCGCAAAAATACAACCGCGTGAAATCTGTATCGGAGATACCAACCGCACCAAAAAGAAACCTGTCGGTGTGTCCGAAAACGGTTTTTATCTGCACACGCAGGATGAACGGCTGTTTTTGTATGCCCTTGGTGAACAGGGAGCGATTTATGCCGTCACCGCATTTCTCAAAGAAGAATGCGGATGCAATTGGTTTGCTTCCGGGCAGACCGAAATTCCCGAAGTTGATGCACTTCGTATCAATGCAAAACTTTCTTTGCAAAGAGGGGTCTGCTTCTCTTATACCGAAACTTTCGGCGCGTTTACCGATGCCTCATTTTTGCAGATGAACTCGCTCACGGGCGGTGCGTATACATTTGTAAGCGATGATGGTTCGCCCGCCCGCACGTACCTGACCGATTGCGAAGAAACACTCGGCACGCGCTTTGTGTCTGCCGAAGATTATTTTGAAAATCACCCCGAATATTTTTCATTATATAATAACGAACGCAATGCCGCACAGCTTTGTCTTTCAAGTTGGGATGTGTATGCGGTCTGCCTGCAGGAAATTGAAAATATTCTGCGTGCGGAATGGGTGCCTGCACAGAAAAAGCAGGTCATCTGCCTGTCTTTGCCGCAGAATGATGTTGTCTGTCAGTGTTCGCAGTGTGCGGTGCTGACACAACAGAACGGTTCTTATGCAGGGGTGCTGATTCAGTTCCTCAACCGCATTTCCGCAGGACTTTACGCAAGCGGCTATGCCAATCTGCAGTTGGAAACTTTTATCGGCGGTACCGTGTTCACCGTTCCGACCGTCATCCGTCCCGCAGACAATGTCATTGTGCGCGTGAGTGCAAGGGAACGTTGTGTCGGGCATGCACTCAATCATGCCGCTTGCGAATACAACCGTTATTTTCTGGATATGCTTCGTCTGTGGATACAGATCGCACCCACCGTTTATGTGGACCTGCCTACCGAAAACACGGCACACACCATTGGTGTTTTTGCCGATATGAAGCATTTACAGGCGGATGTGCAGACCTTGTATTATCTCGGTGTGCAGGGACTTTGTGCTGCGGATTCGCCGTTTTCGGCGGACTGCGGACCTGCATTCCGTGCCTTGCGTATTTATCTGCTGACCCGTCTTTTTGCCGATCCGTATTGCAATCTCACCAAAGAGCGACGTGCGTTTCTGCACAGCTGGTACGGCGAAGGCTATGTGCAGTTGGAGCAGATTCTTGATCTGCTTTGTAACAATGCCGGCAATTCGCAAGGACATTTGTTTACATATAGCGACATTACGGACAGTCTTTCCCTGCATGCACAGGATGTGCAGAAAATTGACCGCTTGTGGGACGAAACAATTGCCGTCTGCTCGGACGGCAGACAGCTGTTGCATGCCGAACAAAGCCGTCTTGCATGGCGGTTTTGGCAGGCTTGCTGTAAGGTCGGTGCTTTTGGAGAAGACTCGGAAACGGACGTCACACAGCAACTCATTGCAGACCTGCAACAGGCGGGAATCAGCCGTTACAGCGTTGAAAATGAAACACTGCACTTGTCTTTTCTCTCAAAAACACTGCGGCCGCAGGAATGGAACACTCCTGCACTGACATTGATGGCTCCGTGGCTGCATACTGCCCGTAAGGTGTTTACGGCGGTCGGCATCATCGGTTTGCTGGTGTTGAGTATTGCCGCACTTTTGCACAAACGAATCCTGTTTTTGTTCCCCGTGTGGGCATTTGTTGTGGTTTGTGCACTTTTGCCGTGGCATACCGAAAGCATTGCAAAAGAAGCAATCGGGATGGGAATTCTGACTTCGATTTTCCCGCTTTTGTATATCGGGATGCTATCGTCTATGTCCCTTCTTGCAAAATATGACAGAGGAAAAACAGCGGAGCTGCTTGGCTTATTTGCAAAAAAAAGAGATAAAAACCGAGAAGATGAACCCGTTGTGTCGACGATTTCTGCGGTTCGTAAAAAAGAAAACAGCCACATTCTGTCGGCGGGTGTTATCGGTTTTGTGCTTGCCGGTCTGCCGTATTTTGCACTCGTTTCCCTGCCCGCTTATACGCAGACGACGGGAGCCGGGATTGTGCCCGTTTGTCTGTTGTTTCTGAGTTTGTTTTTTGCAGTCTGCAGCGGTTGTTTGACAGTTATGTTTTTGCGAAAAAGGAAATAAGCATTTCTGTATATTTTCAACAATTTTCACAGTTTTTTCAGCAATTTTTCTACTCCAAAATGTATAACTCACTCTTGACATACAACAAGGTGTATTTGTTAAATTTTTGTCAATATGCCTTGTTCACAACCCGTTTGTTAATAACTTCCGCTCAAAACAGGCTTTTTGGCGGGAGTTATTAACATTTTCAACAGACTTTTTAACATTTTTAACACAATAAAGGGATATACAGAGAGTATAAAAAGGTTTACAATTAACATTGTACAAAATACCAAGAATAAAAATGAAAAGTTGGCTAAAAATGAAAACAGGAACCAAAAAAGAAACGGAGAGTGGTCATTTTGCTCAAAGGGGTCAATCGGCAGGTTGTGGAAGTCAGCCAGACTGAAAGTGTTTATTTTGAACGGATTTTGTTTTTTGTCAAACCCGAATATTACGGATTGGGAGAGGCAAAATTAAAAGAAAAAGCGAGTGCGTGTGTGGGGGAAACCATCCGACCGCCGCAGGCAAAAAAAGAAAAGAAATTCCGTAAAGGGCTGGCAATGGGATTGTCGGCGGCAGGTGGGGCAGCGGTTACGGCATTGGCGGCATTGCTGATGCAACTGGCGGCATAATGCCGCCTTATTTTTTTTGCGGAACTTCAAAAAAAATGTCGATTTCTATTGCATTTTTCTTTTATTAGTGTTAACATAATATGCTGTTAAAAATAGACTTAATTTATTTATTGAAGGTGAATACATTGATTCAGGACCGCAGAAATATTGCAATTATTGCCCACGTTGACCACGGCAAAACCACGCTGGTCGATAAGATGCTGCAGCAGTCGGGCATTTTCCGTGCAAACGAACAGGTTGCCGACCGCGTTATGGACTCTAACGACCTTGAACGTGAACGCGGCATCACCATTTTGTCCAAAAACACATCCGTCATTTTCAACGATACCAAAATCAACATCGTTGACACCCCCGGTCATGCCGATTTCGGCGGCGAAGTGGAACGTATTATGATGATGGTGGACGGTGTTCTTCTGCTTGTCGATGCGTTTGAAGGCTGCATGCCCCAGACCCGCTTTGTATTGAGCAAGGCGTTGGCATTGCGCAAAAAGCCCCTTGTTGTTATCAACAAAATCGACCGTCCCGGTGCACGTCCCGAAGAAGTCATCGACGAAGTGCTTGACCTCTTCATTGAACTGGGTGCCGACGACGATCAGATCGAATTCCCCGTTATTTACGCTTCGGGCCGTGACGGCTATGCAGGGCTCACTCCCGATGTGCGTGACGGCGATATGCGTCCGTTGTTTGAAGCAATTATCGACAACATTCCCGCACCCGAGGGGGATCCCGAAGGCCCCTTGCAGTTGTTGTTCTCCTCTTTGGATTATGACGATTATGTCGGCAGAATCGGTGTCGGCAGAGTCGAAAGAGGTCGCATTAAATACGGTCAGAGTGCCGTTCTGTGCCACACCGACGGCACAACGAGCAATGTAAAGGTTTCGCGTCTGTATGCTTTTGACGGACTCAGACGTGTGGAAGTTGACGAAGCCTGTGCGGGTGATATTGTGTCCGTGTCAGGCGTGGAAGGTCTCAACATCGGTGAAACCCTTTGTGCCGCCGATTGTATTGAACCGCTGCCCTTTGTCAAAATTGATGAACCTACCATTTCCATGAATTTCATTGTCAATGACAGTCCTTTTGCCGGCAGAGAAGGCAAGTTTGTTACCTCCCGTAACCTGCGTGCCCGTCTGTTCAAAGAAGTTGAAACCAACGTCAGCATGCGCGTGGAAGAAACCGAAACTACCGATTCATTCAAAGTGTCGGGCAGAGGAGAACTGCATCTTTCCATTCTCATTGAAACCATGCGCAGACAGGGCTATGAATTCCAGGTTTCCCGTCCGAAGGTTATTTTCAAAGAGATCGACGGCAAACTGCATGAACCCATGGAATTGCTGATTGTTGAAGTCCCGCAGGACTATGTCGGACCTGTTATGGAAAAAATCGGTTCCCGTAAAGGTGAACTTGAAAATATGGGCACCCGCGACGGCGGCACGACCCACCTTGAATTTAAAATCCCCGCAAGAGGCCTTATCGGCTACCGTTCGGAATTCCTCACCGATACCAACGGTTACGGCATTATGAACAATCTCTTTGCAGGCTATGAACCCTACAAGGGCGATATCCAGATGCGTGAAAGAGGTTCCATTGTTTCGCACGAAACGGGTGAAAGCACCGCCTACGGTCTGTGGAACACCCAGGAACGCGGCAGATTGTTCATCGGTCCCGGTGTTGATGTTTACGAAGGTATGATCGTCGGCGAATGTGCCAAAAACGAAGACCTTGTGTGCAACGTTTGCAAGAAAAAGCAGATGACCAACACCCGTGCATCGGGTTCGGATGAAGCACTGCGTCTTGTGCCGCCTTCAAGACTCAGCCTTGAACAGAGTATGGAATTCATCGGCGACGATGAACTGCTCGAAGTCACCCCCGTTTCACTTCGTCTGCGCAAACGTGTTCTTTCCAAGGAAATGCGTCTGAAGGCCGAACACAGAAAGAAATAAAATGGAAAACAAAAACATATTAAAAATCTCTGTCGGTGGTCAGAATTATAATCTTGTGACTGACGATAAAAAAGGCGAAGCCAAAGCACTTGCCGCTGATCTCGACAAGAAAGTGACCCGCCTGATGAAAGAAAACGCAGGCTGTACATACACGCAGGCGGTGGTGCTGGCGGCACTCGACTATGCGCAGACCGCAAAGAATGCAACCGAATCCGAAGAAAAACTGCGCAGTGAAGTGCGTGCGTATCTTGAAGATTCCGCAAAAGCCAAAACCGAACGCGACAAGGCAAACCGCGAACTCGAACGCCTGAAACTCAAACTCAAACGCTCGCAGAACACAAGCAAATCCTCCCTGTGGGGAACGGAAGAATAAAAAAAGAAAACAGCATCAATACATCCGATTGCGATGGAGTGATGCTGTTTTTTTGTTTTTTTACGAGTGACTGATTTTACCTTTTTCCGATTTTCTTTTTTGCCTGCTTTGCTTCCAGACGGCGCTGTGTTTCTGCGGCGCGCTGTGCTTTCTGCTGTGCTTCCAATGCAAGCATTTTTGCATATTCTTCTTCCACACGTGCTTTTGCCGCATCGTAGTCTGCAAGGAACGAATCAAGGTTGCGGTAGCAGTCGTCAAGAATCAGATTTCGTTTTGCCGCAAGATAGGGCTTTGTCACCTTGGCATAACTGTTGCGCTCCCGCTTGGCAGTTCGGATGGCGGCACTGCGTGCCTTTTTCTGTTCTGCGGTGTCTGTGGGCATGTTGTATGCGTTTTCAAGGTCAGCCGGGTCAAAGGTCTGCACACCGTCGGGGTACTGATTCAGCACAATCTTCTGAATACGCGGCAGGGTCTTTATCAGGCTCACAAAATCCCTGCGCTGTGTTTTTTCTGCGCTTGTTGCACCCTTGGGCAGGGATTTGGCAAGCGAAAGCAGTTCTTCTGCCTGTAAGAAATAGCCGTTTTCACCGGCAGATACGATTCTTTCACTCAATTCGAGAATTGCCGCACCGAAGGGGGTATTGAATCGGTCAAGCTCGTTGTTGACAAAGGCGGCAATTTCAATTTCTTCATTGATGTGCTTCTTTTTTTTGTTTGCGGCACGTTCATCCTTGTCTTTGGTGCGGATGATGGTCTGCTCTTGCTGATTTTCGTATTCTTTGGTTGCAAAAATGCCTTCGCAGGCTTCGCAATACAGTTTGTCGTCCAGCAGTCCTGCGGCTTTGTCCTCTGCCGCCGAGCGCAGGCGGATCACACGGATGACACCCTTTTGTCCCGCTTCGGTCAGGTCATAGAAGAACCACGGAACGATGTCGATGACCGCGCCGACAAGGCTTACCTTCATCAGCACATCCAGCAGGGAATACAGCACATTGCCCTCGTTGTAGTTGCCGTTGTCGTCATACACCATCAGCACCGAATAATCCGTGCCGTCAAAGCCGTTTTTGCGGTAGACCCACGGAACAAACAGGTTCGTGACGGCACCGACCGCACCGCCGACATAGTGTTCAACCAGTCCGAATGCACCGTCAATGCGTTCACCCGACAGATATTGCTGATAATCGCGTATATCCGACTCGATGGCTCTGTCCACAACCTCTGTGGTATCCCAGAAGCGGTTGAGAAAGAAGAATACGGCAATCAGGAAAATGCTCTTTTTATAAGTCAGCAGCAAGCCGAGGGTGATGAACACCTGACTTGTGTTCTTGACGATTTTGAACTTGCGTTTGCCCAGCACACGGATGAGTGTGGGAGAAAACAGCATCGCCCACATGGACGAGTTGTAGGTGAGGGTATCGATAACACCGTACATGCTCATGGAGCCGACCTTGCCGTAGTGGAAAACCCACTGCAGCAGGATATTCTTGCACGATTCCATAAAATCGTTCCACGCGTCGGTGCACTTGATCCAGAAATATTTGTTGCTTGTGACCGCACGCAGGGCATCCATAAAGCCAAGGTCTGCCACTTCGGAAACGGGCTGAATAATGCGTTCTCGCACACCGAAGTAAGCGGTCATGCTCATGGCACAGCCCACGATGATGAACACGGGGTAGATCATGCGGTAGGTGTTGATGTTGTAAAGGTTGCCGTCGGCAAACAGGTCTGCCATCACGGGCATGATGATACCCGTCAGGCTCGGTGCAAAATTGTGCACAAGGCTCGTTACCATCATAATGCGCACACGTTCCTGTGAGTTGGGCGATAAGACATACACAAGGTTGCTTACACCCGTGGAGTACCAACCTTTGACATAGCCCTCAATCTGCCCGATTAAGAACAGCGAAACGACCATTTTCATGTAGCCGACCTTTTCATACGGGAAGAACAAGGCAAACATAGACAGCATCGCGGCGGGGATAGCGAGTTTTACATACACGCGGTACTTGCCGTCGCGGCTTCGCAGATGGTCAATGATATACGCGTTCAACGGAGCTGTTACATAGCCGATGGCAGTGCAGATATAGCCTAAAAGAATGAGGTCGCGGTGATTCATCTGCAAGGTGGTTGCCGTGAAGGCATCGTTGACACCGAAGCCGAATCCGAACGATGTGGCAAGGCGCATACCCAGCCAACCGACCGACAACATAAAATATTCTTTGTAGGCAACATAGTCGCCCGGGGCGGGGTTTTTCCAATAAGCACGCACATCGCGCACAAGGGATAAGCCCTTATTGATGATGGTCATACAATCCCTCCTTTGAACACAAGCGTTGTTACACTGCGGGAAGAAAGCACAAGGTCGTCCGCGTTGAATTGTACCTGTGCAAGATCGTGTTTTGCATCCGTCACAAAGCCCTGCACGGTCTGCCCTGCAATCTGCGGCAGACAGAGCTGCTGCACCGTTTCGGATTTGTTCATCACCACAACCACCGTTTCGCCGTCCTTTTCAAACGCGGCGGCTTTTATGTTGGCATTCTTTGTTTCGGCGGGCATGTATTTTGCGCCCACGGGAATGTATTTCGAGAAATTGCCGAAGGCAAAATAGCGTTTTGTGAATTCAAAACCGGGCTTGTCAAGGTCAATATACAAAAGCCCGTCGCAGTAGTCCACGTTGGAAACTGCAATCCAGTTCTGCCATGCGCAGGCATGCAAAAGACAAATATCGTCAAGCATGGTTTCTGCTTGCACAAGTGCGGAATCCATGCCGTAATCCCTGCCGCCCTGCATGTGTGTCCATTCACTCACACGCACCTTGGCATCGGGGTATTTTTTGTTAAGCCACCTGCGCCAGCGTTTGACGTAAGAGATTCGGTCATTCAGAAAATCCGTGACCGCACCTAAGTTTACGGGCAGCGGCAGGAAGTAGGAATGCACATCCACACCGTCGGACATGGATTTTATCTTTTGATCGCCGAGCATAATGCGCGAGTAGGTTTTGTTGAACCAACGGATGTCGCCGTTTTCCGCACCCGAAAGCAGAACACCGAGGTTGGCTTCTTTGAACTTGTCGGCACAGATGCGCATCAGTTCCCACACCTGCCACGGACGGTAATGGCAACCCTCCTGGCCGTTCTTTTCCGTCCATACCCACACGGGTTCATTGACGGGGGAGAAGAATTTTACGGGCACACCCAAGGACAGAAAGTGCTTTGTTACCTGCACGCAGTAGTCTGCAAAGGGAGAAAAATTCTTGCGGCGGATGTTGATGCCGCCTGCTCTGCTTACACAACTTTTGCCGTTGATGGTGTATTTTTCGGGCGGGGAATTGCAAAACAGCACCACTTCTTCGCAACCGTTTTTCACGACAGACAAAAGCATACGCACGGCGTTTTCATCACGATTCCAATCGTAGGTGCCGTCATTTTTCAGATGGCATTCTGCCATGCGGCAGGTCTGGTCAAAAACGGATGATTTTGAATTCTGCGAGCCGCCGCCGAGGTTGTGGCGGTAGCAGGTGATGCCGATGCCTTTTTCCTTGTCAAACAGCAGTTGTGCAATGCGCTCGTAGAAGGGCAGGCCGCTGTCGGGGTCTTGCTGTGTCCAGCCGCCGACAACCTGTGCCCACCATGCACCGCTGGCGCCGAATCCCTCCATGGTCTGTTTTGCACGGTCGGGATAAAGAATCAGTTTCTGCATAAATCTCCCTCCAAACATTTTCTTTATTGTACCAAAATAAACCAAATCCGTCAAATGCTTAATTCTGTTAAAAAATCTATGCGAAAAAGCAGATAAACCGCAATTTATCATACAAAAAACGGAACTGCTGTTGCAGTTCCGTTCGGTTTGTTCTCGTTTTTTTTCTTTTAACCCAGACTTTCGGCAGTGGTTGCGGCAGGTTCGGTCGGTGTGTCGTCTATGGTCAACGCGGTCATCATCACCCAACCGTAGTTTCCGTCACTGCTGGTTCTGCCCCAGAAGCACTCGTTCTCCGTGTCATATTTGAATGCACTCACAGCAACTTTGGCTCCTTTTTCAAGCACGGCAACGCGGCCGGCATCGGAGGATGCGGTTTCACGCAGATAAACGCCGTCTTCTGCCGTCACGGTGTAATTGCCTTTCGGCGGGGCGGACGGACCGGCTTCGGTCGGCTCGCTGATTGCCAGCGGCATGGTTGTGCTCGCTGCCGACAGTGACTTTTCTCCGGACAAAACATCGGGCAGGTCATTGAAGGAAAGCTTGAAATGATTCATAATCATCAGGAAAATGCAGATAATTCCAAGGAAAATCGCACCGCCGAGCATAACGCGTGTGTTGTTGCGTTGCTGACGGTCAATTTTTGCATTGCGTTTTGCCTGTTTTTTCTCCCTCTTTGCATCTTTTTTTGCCTGCCGTTCGGCTTTTTGCAATTGCTTTGCAGTGGGTTCGGGTTCTTCCACAGTCTCTTCTTTCTCCTCGCTGTGTGCGGGTTCTGCGTCTTCTTCCTCGTCTTCAATGTAAACGGGGGCATCAAAAGAAGCGGAATCTTCCTGCACAGTATAGGGAGGAAAATCGTCTGTCTCTTCAACTGTTTCTTCCGGCTGATTTTCTGTGGCTGATTGCACGTTTTTTTCAAAAGAACTCGCAAATGCAAGCATAAAATCCTCTGCATTGCGGTTAGGGGTCTTTGTGTTTTCGTTCTCCATAATCTCCTCCGATAAAAAACAAACTAATTATATTATGCAGTAGTTTTGTGTTGATGTCAACGAAAAGAAGATTGCATTTTGATTACAATTTTGCAACAATTGTAATGTTTTTTTATTCATTTGTAAGTAAAAAAAGGCAGTTTGCTTACTTGACTTTTTCTGCGTGTTCATTTACAATAAATATGCTCGGTATTTTACCGTTTTGCAGAGCGACAAACTTGCTTTTGTCGCATGATTCTAACAAAGAAAACGAGGTGGAACAGACATGGATGCAGACAGTAACGGCGCAAATTCCGGTGGCCGACCGCGAAGTTGCACGCACAATTACGTAATACTTGCGGCAAGTCCGTCTGTTACACCGATGGATTTGCGATAACGCTCTGTCAGGGCTCAGAATCCTGAACGGGGTGCGTATCCTCGACTGCCGTCTTTTTGCGTATTACTTCTGTCGGGAATTTATCCCACACACGAAAAACAGGAGGAATACGAATGGAAGGCATTCAGAAAATTACGGAAATCATCCGTAAGTTGCTCACCGGCAAGAAATATCCTCAGTTGCGCGAAATGCTCGCCTGCATGGAGGGTGCCGACCTTGCCGAAATCTTTTCGGAACTTGATAACGACGGACTGCTCGTTGTGTTCAGACTGCTTCCGAAAGAACTTGCCGCCGAAGCTTTTGTAGAAATGGATTCGGACAGGCAGGAAACACTTATTACATCTTTTACCGACCGTGAACTGACGGGACTGCTCGATGAACTGTATGATGATGATACGGTTGACATCATTGAAGAAATGCCCGCAAACGTGGTACAGCGTATTCTCAAAAACGCTTCCCCCGAAACCCGTCGCTCGGTCAATGAACTGCTCAAATACCCCGACAATTCCGCCGGTTCCATTATGACCACGGAATATGTCAATCTCAGAAAACATTACACCGTAGGCGAATCCTTTGCCTATATCCGTAGTGTTGCACTGGATAAGGAAACCGTCTACACCTGCTATGTCACCGACAACCGCCGTCTGTTGGGCGTTGTGTCCGTCAAAGACCTGCTTTTGGCTAACGAAGATACGGTTGTGGAAGACATCATGGACACCAATGTCATTCACGTGCATACCGAAGATGACCGTGAAGAGATTGCCGTGCTGTTTTCGCATTACGACTTTCTTGCCATGCCCGTTGTGGACCGTGAAGACAGACTCGTCGGTATCATCACCTTTGACGATGCCATTGACGTTTTGCAGGAAGAAGCGGACGAAGATATGGCAATTATCTCCGCTGTTACACCCACTGACAAGCCTTACCTGAAAACCGGCACGGCTGAACTGTGGAAGGCACGTATTCCGTGGCTGTTGCTGTTGATGCTGTCTGCAACGCTGACGGGAATCATCATCACAGGATTCGAAAATGCACTCTCCAGTCTGGTTGTACTCACCGCATTTATCCCCATGCTTATGGGTACGGGCGGTAACGCAGGCAGTCAGGCATCGGTTACGGTCATCCGTGGTATTTCCCTGGGTGAAATCGAATTTGCCGATGCACTCAAGGTCATTTTCAAGGAATTCAAAGTTTCCATTCTTTGCGGTGCAACGCTTGCCGTTGCCACCTTTGCAAAAGTGTTGCTGATTGACCGCTTGTTGCTCGGCAATACCGATATTTCGGTGCTTGTGGCTTTTGTGGTCAGTCTTACCCTTTGTGTTACGGTCATATTGTCGAAGATCATCGGCTGTTCGATGCCGCTTTTGGCAAAGAAGCTCGGGTTCGACCCTGCGGTAATGGCAAGCCCGTTTATTACCACCATTGTCGACGCGGTATCACTGCTTGTGTACTTCGGCTTTGCAAGTTGGATATTACATTTATGAAAAAGGAGCAAAAAACATGAAAAAAACTTTCAGAACCCTTCTCAGTGTCCTCATGGCAGCCCTGCTTGTCTGTGCTTGTCTTGCCCCCGCATCTGCAGCAACGTTGCCTTTTGAAACCTCTTTGCAGGTAAACGAAGACGGCACGTTCAAGATCTGCATGTTCAATGACCTGCAGGACAAGAGAAATCCCGATTCCCGCACCATTGCCCTCATGGAAGCAGTGCTCGATTCCGAACAACCCGACCTCGTTGTCATTGCAGGTGACACCATTTCCGATTCCTATGTCACTGCTTCTGCTGACGATGTCGCAGCTACCATCAAAGCACTCATGAAGCCCATTGCCGACAGAAATATCCCCTATCTGTTCACCTTCGGCAACCATGACCACGATGCAGCCGATGCCCTTTCTCTTGAAGGTCAGATTGATGCTTACAAGAGCTATGCAAGCTGCATTATTCCCGATGACGTCTGCGATCCCGGCACCTACAACGTTCCCGTTCTCAATTCCGCAGGCGACGGCTATGCATTCAATGTTTTCATGATGGATACCGGCAACAAGAATGAAGAAGTCGGCGGCTACCGCGGTGTAACCCCCGAGCAGGTTGAATGGTACAAGGCAAAGAGCGACGAGCTCAAGGCTGCAAACGGCGGCGAAGTTCTGCCCTCCATTCTCTTCCAGCACATCCCCGTAAAAGAAATTTATCAGTTCATGGAAGAAACCGATGATATTCAGAATGCTTATTTCAGCATTGACGATTACAAATGGTATCGCCTGAAGGATGATAAGCTTTGCGAAGGCAATAACTACTGCTATGAAGCTCCCTGTTCCGAAAAGCAGACCGTGACCACCGGTCAGTATGAAGCATGGCTCGAAAAGGGTGACATCATCGGTGCATTCTACGGACACGACCATATCAATAACTTTGTCGGTATCACCGAAGAAGGCATCAAGATGGGTTACAATGCCGGTTCCGGTTTCGCAACCTACGGCGAAGGCGGCAACAGAAGTGCAAGAATTTTCGTCCTCAACGAAAATGCACCTGCTGACTACGAAACCTACAACGTAACATACGATGAAATCATGGGTACCGAAAACACATTTGTTATCATGGACCTGTTCTCCCTGAAGACCATCACCATGCTCATGCGTGTTCTCTATCCGTTCATCGGCTGGATCTTTGAACTGCTCGCATAATTATGAATCATAACAACAGCCTGCCCGGTAAAACGAGCAGGCTGTGTTTTTATTGTTGACTTTTACAGCAACGCAAGCAGGTTTTCCACATCTTCATCCGTGGTTGCCCAGCTGGTGGCAATACGCATGACGGTGTGGTTGTCGTCTTTCTTTTCCCAGAATCCGAAGCAGACTTTTTCACTCAATTCCTTTAAACGGGTATTTTCGAGCACGATAAAGATCTGATTGGTCACGGTTTCAATAAAAATTTCATAGCCCTTTTCTTTGAGAGCTTTGCGTACTTTTTCAGCCTGTATGTTGGCATTGCGGCAGATTTTCATATAAAGATTATCCGTGAACAGGGTGTCGAACTGCACACCGAGCAATCTGCCTTTTGCAAGCAATGCACCGTGCTGTTTGACAGTGGTGAAGAACTGTCTGGGTGCACCGTGACGGGGAAAAACCACCGCTTCACCGCACAGGGCACCGCACTTGGTGCCGCCGATGTAGAACACATCACAAAGGGATGCAAGGGTCGGCAGGTCAAGGTCTGTACCGTTGCTTGTGAGTGCATAACCGAGTCTTGCACCGTCTAAAAACAGCGGGATATTATAATGACGGCAGATGTCGGAAATGGCAGACAGTTCGTTTTTTGTATACAGTGTGCCGTATTCGGTCGGATGCGAAACATAGACCATACCGGGGAAGATCATGTGGTCATGGTTGTCATCGGCATAGAAGGTGGCAAGCAGGTCTGCAAGCTCGTTTGCAGCAATTTTGCCAAGGTGGTGCGGCAGGGGAAGCACCTTGTGTCCGTCGGCTTCCACCGCACCCGCTTCGTGACCGTTGATGTGGCCCGTAACAGCGGCAACAACACCTTCGTAATTTTTAAGTAAGGCATCAATGACGGTGGCGTTTGCCTGCGTACCGCCGACTAAAAAATAAACATCGGCTGTTTCATCGGCACATGCCGTGCGGATTTTTGCTCTTGCATCTTCGCAGAAACAGTCCACACCGTAGCCCGTTTGTGCGAAGAGGTTGGTTTTTATCAGGTTTTCAAGAATGGCAGGATGTGCTCCCTGAATATAGTCACTTTCAAAATGAAGCATAAAAATGCTCCTTTCCTTATTTTTGCTGTTCTTATTTATATCATTTTTTGTAATTAAAGTCAATGTGGAGCCTCAATTTTTTGTTAAAAAGGAATCAAAAATAATGCAGTATTGATTTTTTGAAGATAATATGGTATAATATATCATATTCTTTGCGTAGAATAATAAAAAGAGGAGTTGAAATACATGAAAAAAATCATCTGCAAGGTTGAATACGATACCGACAATGCCGAACTCGTTGCAAAGTTCACAAGCGGCAATTTCGGTGATGCCGACGGTTATGAAGAATCTCTTTACAAAACCGCAAACGGCAAATTCTTCCTGTATGTAAACGGCGGTGCAGAATCCATCTATCCCGCTGAAAACATCACCAGAATGTCTGCCGACAAGGCAAAGGCATGGCTGGAAGCACACGCTGAATAAAAAAGCCGCCTTCGGGCGGTTTTTTTATTCAAATGCAAAATGTAAAATGTAAAGTGCAAAATGAAAGGAATGGCGTTGCCATTATAGACGATGTAATTTTATATTTTGCTGTTTCATTTTTCATTTGGTCTGTTTTTTGTGTTTAATTTCATGCAAAATATTCGACAGATGTTCAAATAATTGTGTTTTTTATATGTAACATTCTTCATATTCTATAAATCGGAGCGAAGCGACCCATAATTTTGCATTTTGCATTCCTGCATTTTGCATTCACGGTTTATCACTATCCTTTTCTGCAAATCAGCCGTTGAAATAATTCACCGTTTCTCCTTCGGTGACTTTTACACGGAAGGTGCCGTCGGGGTTGTAGGTGTAGTCGCATTCGGCAACGGTTTTGTTGCCGCTGTAATATTTATTACCCGCAAGGCGGCGCGACGCATCAAAAAAGGCATATAGGGTTGTATTTTGCGTAAAACTGCCGTCTGTGTGCAAATAGGGTCTGTTGAAATAAACCACTGTAAACGAGCCGTCCTCATTCAATTCACACACGCAGCCTTGTCCGAATGCCTGTCCGATGGCGACGGATGCCGCACCGAAGTAATCCCCTCCGTCTGCACTGAGGGTTGTTGTGTGCCTTCCGAATCGGTCATATTGCAGGGTGCAAACGGGAATGCCGTATTCGGTATATGTGCATTTTGCACTGCCGTCAGCGGTGAAAGAGGTTTGATATTCACAAAGGGTCGTGCCGTTTTTGCTGTAAACAGCGGCGGCTGTGTCAAACGCGGCATTCACAACAACATACAAATCAAGCCCTGCATAGAAAGTACCGTCCGACATGCGGTGCGTACGGTCCGTGAACAGCAGGGTGTAACTGCCGTCCGTTCCGATTGACATCACTGTTGCATTGCCGAACGAGCCGCAGTTGATCCATGTGCCGACCACAATGCCGTAATCGGAAGTGAACAACTGTGCACTGTCAGAAGCAATACTGCGCATTTGTCGCAGTCTGCCGTTTTCCTGCCACACACTCACAAATCCGCCGTCCGTGCCGTAGAACACTTTTGTCCTTGCAAAACGGTTGCCTGAAAAATCCGTGTATTCTTTAAAAATTTCTTTTCCGTTTTCATAAACGGTTTCAATTTTTTTGCAAGCCGCAACCGCACCGTTTGCAAGGGTGTAGCCGTAGCCCTTGTCGGCGGTTGCCTGTGAAATGACGGACGAAAGCAATCCGTTTTCATAATAAAAATCAGAACGGAACAAAACCGCACCCGTGACGGTGTCATAGGTGAATTCGATTGCCTTGTTGCCGTCCTCATAATTGAAGGCGGCATAATAGCAACTGCCGTCGGGGCTGTAAGATGTGACCATTGCACCGCCCGGAACATAAGAGCCGACGGCGGCGTAAGGACTTGCATTATAAGCGGCAACAGCGGTTTCCGATTGCACGGGGACGGAGGGTTGCACAGCAGTCTTTTGGCAGGAACAAAACAGAAATATGTATATAAAAAGCATGGCAACGATGCACTTTTTCATTGCTTTTATCCCCGCTTTCTCTATTTGAAAGTATAATACAATATAACATAATTGTATTGAAAAATCAAGCCGCCGAAAATGTGCCGAAATATAAGAATGGTTTAAATGTGCGGTATTTATTGTTAATTTACTTAAAATTTTCCCTTTTGTATTGATTTTTTTATTTATTTTGTTTATTATGTAAGTATGTGATTAAAGGGAGGGATTTTTTTGGAAAATGAAAATAAGCGAATTTCCGAAGGAAAGTTGTTGTATGACCCGCTGTTTGACAAAAAACCGGATGTGAAAATCACTGATGACCCCACGAAAGGTTTTTTCGGAAAAGCCATTGTCAGAAAAACGGCATTCGTGTTTATGCTGCTCATTTTTGTGTTTATTTCCATGTTTTTCAGTTTCAATTCCATTGCTAAAGATCTGTTTGCTTTTAAGGATAACGGCGACGGAACATTCATGCTCGACGAATACCACGGCGGCAACCGCAATGTTCTGACGATTGACTATGTCAGAAGTGAAGAGGATATTCCCGATGCAACAAAACCCGTCACTTCGGTTCGCCGTTTTGCGGTCTGCTGTGATGAGTCGGTGAAATTCATTTTCATCGGTAAGGACGTGCAGGTCATTGACTCCAAATCCTTTTACACCTGCAAGAATTTGTATGCGGTGATCGTGGATGCGGAAAATGAGAACTTTATTTCTTCGGACGGTGTTCTTTACAAGTGTGTCGACGGCGTTCCGACCGAGCTTGTGCTGTATCCTATTGACAACGGCGAGTACCGTACCGCCCTGGCAATGGGGGTGAAAGCCCCCGTTTCTGCAGAAGATGTTTCCGCATTTAATGAAGAAATCAATGTGTTGCGTGAAGCCGCAAAAACCACTGAGCCGGATGAAAACGGCAAGATGACCAAAAATGAGTTTGATCTGAAGTTTGATGAAATCGGCACAAAATATGCAATTGACGGAACGGTAACGGCAGTCGGCGAACTCGCCTTTGCTTATGCCGACAGATTACAGCAGATCGTGATTCCCGAAAAATTACAAAGCATCGGTAATCTCGGTTTCTTCAAATGCCATCAGTTGCAGGAGATTTATCTGCCTGATACACTTGAAAGCATCGGTTCGGATGCGTTCACGGAATGCAGAGGGCTGACAGACCTGTTCATCCCCGCATCCGTAAAGACAATCGGTCACCATGCGTTCCACAAATGTGACAATGTTCCTGTTGTTCGTATGGCTGTTTCCGAAGAAGAAGCAAAGGAAATGGAACTCGGACAGAATTGGTTGCCGCAGCAAAGAAAAGTATTGATGAAAGACATCGGTGTTGCCTATAATGACGCAAGGGAGGTGCATTAAGATGGCAGGAAAAGCAAAAGCATTTCTGACGGATATACGTCTTCACTGGAAAGAAGCCGACCATAGCAAGGGCCGCTATGTTTCATTCCGTGAATATCTTGATATTTTCATGGGTGTTACCTTCAATTACGGTGCACAGGCACCCTTGGGCTATATCGGATTCAGTGCAGGATGCTATCTTATTATGTATCATTATGACCTGCCGTATCTTGCATTCTCAGTCATTTCGCTCATCGGCATTCCGTTGAGCTATCTGTGGAATATTTTGGGCTGGCTCGTTTCCGACAATCTCGGTTTTATGCCAAAAAAGATGGAACGTACGGTTTATTCCATTTATTTGTCCGCTTTTGTATTGGCATTGTTCTTGTTGATTTTTGATGTGTCTTCGTTCCTGCCTGCAGACGGACAGCTTGTTTCATTTCTGAACAGCCTTTCGGGTATCAATGCAAAGAGCTTTTTCAAAATTTTCGGTGTACAGCTTCTTTGCAGCGGATTCGGCGGTGCAAGAGGTATTTTCTGGAGAAAACTGCTCGTTCCCAAATTCGGTAGATATAAGTACATTCTTTATTCCGATGTTGTGCAGAAATGTATCATGATCATCCTCATCGGCTGGTTGCCGATTTACAATGTTCCCGATGTCAATGACCGTCTGTGGATGGCATATCTGCTGTTCAGCCTTTACGGGTTGTATGACTTCGGCAACCGTATGGAAAGCTGCACGCAGGTTATCAGCCCCAATCCCGAAGAACGCATGATCGTGCGTGCTTATCCCGTCAAGATCGCACATCTGCTCAATTCCGTGTTTGCGGCAGTCATTCCCGTGCTTGGTGCATTTGATGATATCAATTTCTTCCGTTGGGTCATTCCCGGTGTGTTCATTCCCTGCGCCCTCATTACGCTGTATTTTGCAAAGAATGTCAAAGAAAGAATTCCCCAGCCGCCGATTGAAAAGAAGCAGCAGGTTTCGTTCTGGTACGGCATATTCAGTGTTTTACGCAATAAATACCACAGACTCAATACCATTTCGGGACTTATTGACTCACTCGGTAACGGTATGATAGCACTTAACACCGTTATCTTCCTTTACACACTGCGTCTGAGCGGTCTGGAATACAGCCTTGTTGCAAGCCTGCTGTGGGCCTTCCGCGGCACCATTCCGGCACTTCTTTCACCCATCGTTCTCAAGCATTTCTCGTTCCGCCAAATGGCAATCTACAAGCAGGTTGTGGAAGTCATCAGCACCCTGATGAGTATTCTTGCACTGACTTATCTCGGTGACAACATCATCCTTTGCGGCTGGGTACTGTTTGCCTCGTTGTGGATCAGAGGCTTCATCATCGAACCTGCCAATTTCGCAAAGAGCGACATGAGCATCCGTCTGAACGACTATCAGATGTATCTGTCGGGCGAACGCATGGAAAGCTTTACAGGGGTTTACGGCTGGTTCACAAGCCCTGTTGTCACCCTTGTAGGGTTAATCATTCCCGTTCTTCTTCTGCACAACGGCTTCAACAGTAACTGGGATGTTCTGTTCCTGGACGATGCAAGATTTGATATTCTGGTTATTCCGCTTGTGTTTGACCTGGTTGGCCATGCACTGATGATTATTCCTTATATTTTCTGGGACTATAACACCCCGCAGTATCTGTATGCCATGAAAGTTTTGCAACAGCGTGCACAGCTTGCGGAAGAAGGCTACACACCCGCGACCTATGAAGGCGGTCTTGACTTTGAAGAAGGCGACGATGTCAAAAACGGTCTTCCCGCACACATCCGTCACCTGAAGTTTGAAAAACCGCCTAAAAAGGAAAAACAAAAAGTTGCAAAGTAAATAAATTAAAAAGCAGTTCCGTTTCGTTGCGGAGCTGCTTTTTCTTTTAGCTGTAAATTACGGTTTATCGGTGATTGACTCCACCGACACCCCGCTAAATCGTAATTTGCATTTCCCTTAATCAAAAAATCCAACAACTTTCCGTGAAGAACCAAAAAAAGTCTTATTTCAGTTTGTCGGTGTATTATCAACCGGCAATTCCATATACCGTTTTCGTTCCGTGTAACCGAGTTTTTCGTAAAAGGGAAGTGCCGAATCGGGTACATTCCACACGTTCAGTGTCACACAGTCGCAGTTGCTTCGTGTTGCTTCTTCCTGTGCTTTTTGCATCAGCAAGGTTGCCGTGCCTTGTCCTCTGCAAACGGGGTCCACAAACAGATCATCCACATACAACTCTTTTCTGTCCTGCAATAAAAGATGATCCTTCACCGTCTGCAGAATGCAGAAAACATAGCCGCAAACTCCCTCATCTTCGGCTACAAAAATACGATATGTATCATCATGCAGCAAGTTCTGCAGTTCTTCGGTTGTGTATTTTGCCGCACCTGTTTTAAAAATGTCGGGACGAGCATTTCCGTGAAACGCGGCAATGGAAAGAAGCATTCTGTGTAAATCGGAAATATCACCGACGTGTGCGGCACGGATGGTAACTGGCATAATAAAACTCCTGTTTTTTTGTCATATTATACACCGTCAGGCTGTTCTGTGCAAGTCTTGTTGGCAGAAATTTGGCAATTGACAATGGGGTACATTCGTTATATAATTATAATAAATTATTATGCGATTTTATTACTTTTTTTAATATTTGAAAACAGAAAGGGGATTTTCCGTGTGAAACGGTTTCTGAAAGCAGTACCCGTTTTTACGGCTGTCATATTGTTGTGTGCCGCTTTTGTGTTCTCCGGTGTGCAGGCAAGTGACTGTGAGCACAACTGGAGCGAGTGGTCCGGACGGGACGGACAGCACCGCAGGGAATGTTTGCTTTGCGGAAGTGTTGTGACCGGGGAATGTGAATATTACAGCATCATTTTAAGACCGACCTGCACCGAGGGAGGGTATACCGAAAAAACATGTATCCTGTGCAAGGATCAGATTTCGGCGGACGAAACCCCTGCTGCGGGACACACATGGGATGAGGGGACACAGCTTCTGACACCTACCTGTGTTTCGCAAGGCACAATGCAGTATACATGTCTTGATTGTGAAGCAACCCGCGAAGAATCGATCGCGGCAACGGGTGAACATACCGTTGTCAACGATCCTGCCGTGGATTCCACTTGTTCTGCAACGGGATTGACCGAAGGTGCTCATTGTGATGTCTGCGGAAAAGTCTTCATTGAGCAGAAAATGATTACAAAAAAAGCCCATGAATGGGATCTTGAAAATACGACCGTGGTAAAAGAAGCGACCTGCCTGCCCGGTCTTGAAGAAACCAAATGCAAAAACTGCGATGCGGTCGGTCAGCGTACGCTTCCCGCCACGCAGGAGCATACACGCCTTGTACAGACGATTGAAAAAAGTGCCACCTGCACCGAAGACGGATGCACACAGCATGTGATCTGTTCTGTTTGCGAAACAGTGCTGTTTCAGGGGGAAGTCATTCCCGCCACGGGGCATACATGGAAAGATGTCACCCATAAACTGCCAACCTGCACAACAGACGGTCTGGTTGACCGCTATTGTGAAAAATGTGGATCGAATGATATCGGGCTTGTGATTCCGGCGCTCGGACATACCGTTACCACAACCCCTGCCAAAGCCGCCACCTGCACGCAGGACGGTTATACGGCATCCGTAACCTGCTCCGTTTGCTTGTTTGTTTTTGCCGAATCGGTTACAACCCCGGCACTCGGTCACGATTATGAAGAAGCAGGTGTGCGCGAGCCGACCTGCACGTCAGACGGCAGAAAAACCTTTGAATGCAGCCGTTGTACAGCAAGTTATTACGATAAGATCGACAGACTCGGCCATGATATGGATGTCTTTTCCACAACGGAGCCCACCTGTACGGTCAGAGGGTTTATTCTGCAGAAATGTTCACGCTGTTCTTACACCTTTTCGCAAAGCATCAAAGCACTCGGACATGATGAACAGTACGCGGTCATCGAACCGACCTGCACCGAAAGCGGATATACAAATGTCACCTGTTCGCGTTGCGATTACAGCGGACAAATCAATGAAACTCCGGCAACGGGGCATAACGGCAGTGTGTATGAAACCGTAGCTCCCACCTGCACCGAGGGTGGTTATGAAAAGCTGCGGTGTACGGTCTGCGGTTATAAGTATGAAGACAATGCTGTCCCCGCAAAGGGACATACCTATGCACCGGGGCTTGTGGTCGCACCTACCTGCACCGAGGACGGATATACGGTTTACAATTGCCTTTACTGTACCGACAGCAAGAGTGAAAAACCCGTTGCTGCCACGGGACACAGTCTGTATGAAGCCGAATCCAACGGTGACGGCACACACAGCGGTCATTGCACCAAGTGTGAACAGACCGTAACGCAAACCTGCTCGGGCGGTGTTCTTTCCTGTGTGCAGGCGGCTGTCTGCACACAGTGCGGGGGTAATTACGGCACGGTTACGGGTGAACATAACTTCACAAAATACACAGCCGTAAACAGTTCTTATCACCGTCTGGATTGTGCAAACTGTGATGCACAGGGTGAAACCACCGAAAAGCACGCTTTTGTCAGAGGTGATTTTGTTCCTTCTGCACGCGGATTTGTATATACCTGCCGCATTTGTTCACATCAGGTATGGGGCAGACCCATCGGTGATGCCGAAGGCAACGGCACAACGGGGGATGCAGGTGATGCGAGAGCAGCACTGCGTTACAGTGTCGGTCTGGATGATCCGACCGCCGCCGACAAAGCCGCTGCCGATGCAGACCGTGACGGACTTGTTACCGCCGCCGATGCAAGATTGATTCTTCGTGCCAGTGTCGGTCTGGAAGAAAAGAACTGGAGCGTTTTGTTTGTAAATGAAGACGGCAGTTTGCCGAATTGAGAATATTTTGGGTGATTCTATGAGAAAATTGATTAAAAAATCATTGGCAGTACTTCTGGCAGTTCTGTTGACGGTTCCGTCCCTGACAGGACTGTCTGCATTTGCCGATACACAGGGTGAGCAGACATATTACATTGTCACATACATGCTCAACGGGGAAGAATATGCTGCACAGGCCTATCACTACGGTGATACAATTACATTCCCCGAACTGACGGTCGATGCGGGCTATACCTTCTCGGGTTGGTCTGATAAGGACGGTACGGTTTATGACGAAACAACGGTTGTTCTGGGGGACACAACGTTGTTCGGCTCGCTGACGCAGAATGATTACACACTGACCTATTGTGTCAACGGCGAAGTTCATAAGACCCAAACCGCACATTACAACGATGTTTTGTCTTATTTTACCTATCCTGTTGAAACGGGTTACAGCTTTTCGGGTTGGTTTGCGGATGCAGAATGCACCCAAGAAGCTCCCGCTGTGATGCCTGACGGAAATCTTACCGTGTACGGCAAGTATACCCAGAATCACTACACGATCTACTATTTTGTGGATGGTGTGGATACGGCACTCAAGCAGGAAAACTACGCTTACGGCGATACCATTGAACCGCTTCGCAATTTCGATGAAACCATCGGCATGACTTTCTCGGGCTGGTATCTTGATCCGGCACTGACCGAAGCCATTCCCGAAAGTATGCCCGACAAGGATCTGACCTTTTACGGCAAACTCACGCCGAACAAGTATGTGCTGACCTATTACCTCAACGGCAATTATCACACTTCGCAGACTTATGAATACAATCAACCCATCAATTACCTTGCCTATGTTCCGCAGGAGGGCTTCACTTTTTCGGACTGGATGCTGGCAGACGGTGAATACAAACCTTTGCGTATGCCCGCACACAATGTTACTGTGTTTGGTACCGTAACCAAGGTTTCGGTTGCAAAGCTGGACGGCGGCACATATAACAGCATCACCGTGGGCGACAGTGTGGAAGTAACGGTTTCTCTGGATGCTCCGTTCCTGACTGCCCTGACGATTTCCGACATTGTTTTCGATGACGATGTTTTCATGCTCGACAGCATGCAATGGCTTTGCGGCGGCACACAGCAAATTGATCTGGGTAACCGCACTGCAAGCGTGGTCTTTGATGAAAACACGGATCTTGACGGTGCCGTGCTGACCATGACCTTTGTGGTGCTCAGCAATGCGGCAGTCGGCGAACATGAGATTTCATTTTCTGCAAGTGCAACCACCGACATGGGCATCGGTTCGGTCGATGTCAACACGGCGGTAATCCCTGCAAAGGTGCAGATCATCTGTGCCAATCATCAGTTCGCAGGCGGTAAAGTTGTTGCCAATAAAAACAACACCCATTCGCTGTACTGTGCCAACGGTTGCGGTGTCAGTATCAATCAGTCCTGCGACGGCGGTACGGCTACCTGTCTGCAGAAGGCGGTCTGCTCTGTCTGTGAAGCACAGTACGGACAAAAGTTGTCTCATGATTATTCCGGCAGTCCCAAGGGCAACGCAGACGGCACACACTCTTACCGTTGTGTCAGCGGTTGCGGCGAATACGGCAAAGACAAAATCGGTTGTACCTACGGTGTTGCACTGAATAACGGCGATAATACCACGCACAAACTGTCTTGCACTGTCTGCGGTGAAAGCAAGAACGAAAACTGCTACGGCGGTACTGTGACCTGTCTGGCGGTTGCAACCTGTGAGCGTTGCGGTGTCGAATACGGCGATGTATTGCCGCATGTTTATACCGGCAATGTCAAAAACAATTACAACGGCACACATGAATTCCTTTGCGTGAACGGCTGTGAAACATACGGCGGGCTTACGGATTGTGAATACGATTATACCAACAAAACCGCAGGCGTGCACACAAAGACCTGCAAATTCTGTTCTTATACGATCGACGAATACTGTTCGGGCGGCAAGCCGAGCTGTCTTGCTCCCGCAACCTGTTCGTTCTGCGAAACGGCTTACGGACAGGCTGTTGACCATTCTTACACCGGTGAAGCCCGCAACAATGAAGACGGCACACATTCTCTCAAGTGCATCAACGGTTGTGATGAATACGGTGAAGCGGTCAACTGCACCCCCGATACCTTTGTTTCCGATGAAGACGGAACCCACAGTGCCGCATGCACGGTCTGTGAAGCTGTTCTGAACGGCAACTGCACGGGCGGTACTGCCACCTGTGCCGAATACGCAAAATGTGACATCTGCAAAGGTGCATACGGCACCCTGTTGCAGCATGATTACAGTGGAGATCTTGCACCCAACGGCGACGGCACCCACAGCAAACTGTGTGTCAACGGCTGTCAGAAAACAGGCGGTGAAAAGGAAGACTGCACTTTCGGCGAATGGGTGGGCGACGGCATTGGTGCACATGCCAAAACCTGCTCGGAATGTAAAGATGTAATTTCCGAAGATTGCTCGGGCGGTACTGCAACCTGCACACAAAAAGCCGTTTGCACGGTTTGTAAATCCGTTTACGGCGACCTGCTTGCACATACCTTCCCGCAAGGGGAACAGGGACAGGCTGTTTCCCAAAATGACGGCACACACACACGTTACTGCACCGCTTGCGAACAGCATGTGGTACTGCCGTGTGAATATTCCTGCATTCCCAATCAGAACGGCACGCACATTGCAATCTGCAAATCCTGCAATTACACCGTGACCGATCAGCCTTGTTGGGGCGGTGCGGCGACGTGTCTGTTTTCCGCTGTCTGTGAAGGCTGCCTGGCTTCTTACGGCGATCCGCTTAAGCATGATTACAGCGGCAGTGCCAAAGACAATGGAAACGGCACACATTGTCTGCAATGCGTCAACGGATGCGAACAGTTCGGCGGTGAAAAAATCACCTGTCGACCGGATACGTTTGTCACAAACGGTGATGACACCCATTCCGCATCCTGCCTTGACTGCGGTGCAATCCTGACCGCAAAATGCACGGGCGGTGTTGCTTCCTGTGAAAAACAGGCTGTTTGTGAATATTGCGGCAGCGGCTACGGTAAGGGCGGCGATCACAGCTTCAGTATTGTGCATGATGATACACACCACTGGGGAGCCTGCACAGGTTGCGACAAAACAACCCCTGCGGATGAACACACCTTTACCGAATGGACACTTATCACGCAGCCTACAAGCCAGAACACGGGTTTGCGCAGACGTCTTTGCACCACTTGCGGTGCTGTCTTTACCGAAACCTTACCGCGTCTTTTTGCTGTGGGCGATATTGACTTCGACGGTCAGATCACGTCTGCCGATGCCCGCCTGGCACTTCGTGCTTCGGTTGAGCTTGAAACGCTGACTGCCGCGGCAATGATTTCTGCGGATGTCGATAAAGACGGTAACGTTACGTCCGCTGATGCAAGACTTTTGCTTCGTGCTTCTGTCGGACTGGAGGATGCTTCCGCATGGGGCGATCTCGGACTTGACAACGAAGGCAATGTGATTGCCTGAAAATATAAAATCAAATAAATCGGGAGTGTGACGGCATGGAACTTCTCAGCCTCGCCGTGCAGTTTGCGGCACAAAAACATGATGCGATGCGTCGCAAGGGGACAGATACACCTTATCTCCTGCATCCCATGGAATCGGCGGCAATTGTCGGCACCATGACGAGCGATCCGCACATTCTTGCGGCGGCGGTGTTGCATGATGTTGCGGAAGATACCGATACCACGACCGAGGAAATCCGTGAACGGTTCGGGGAACGGGTTGCACAACTCGTTGCCGCCGAGAGCGAAAATAAAAGGGCAGACCGTCCTGCGGCAGACACCTGGCTTATCCGCAAGCAGGAAACGATCGACGAATTGCACAACACTACGGATATCGGTATCAAAATGATCTGCCTTGGCGACAAACTTTCCAATCTGCGTTCCTTTAAGCGCGATTATGAGGCACTGGGCACGGTGTTTTATCAGCGGTTCAATCAGAAGGATCCGCAGATGCACCGTTGGTATCACCGTAGTATTGCCGATGCAATGCCCGAACTGCAACACACCAATGCATGGAAGGAATATGATGCACTGATCAAGGATGTTTTTGATTCGCAATAAGTAAAAAACGGAGAAAGCCATGGAACAAACA
This sequence comes from Acutalibacteraceae bacterium, assembly GCA_045605525.1. Taxonomy (GTDB): domain Bacteria; phylum Bacillota; class Clostridia; order Oscillospirales; family Acutalibacteraceae; genus RUG806. The sequence goes on along the minus strand of JAZUQC010000059.1, from coordinate 772 downwards.
AGAACAAAACTGACTTTCAAACAACTCAGGTATTATGCACATATGGCGGCAGAAGCTTATGCGGCCGACCCCGTGCACATGTATGCAACAAAGCATGCATCATGGCGAAAACGCTATGACTACCATTTCATGCTTGCCCGCCTGATGACTTCCAACCGGGAAGATATCATCTATACCGACGAGGAGCACAGAGGAATCTGCATCTGGCGTGATGCACACAATGCGTATACCATTTTTGATTTCTGGCTTTGTCCGACATGGCCGATGCTGGCAATCTATGCCAAGAGCACCATCAAGATTCTCAAGGCATACAGCCACCTTGATGCTAAGGTATTTGAGAAAAATACACTCATCATTTCCCCCGTTTTCACCGATCCTGCACATCAGGGCAAGGGCATTGCCACAAAACTGATCAAACAGGGCATTGCCGACCTTGTGCCGTTGGGGTATAAGCTCGGTCTTGAAACCCAAAACCCCGATAATGTTCCGTTTTATGAAAAGCTGGGATTCCGGACCATAAAATATGATTATTGGAAAGGCGAAAAAATCCATAATTATTATATGGTATACGATCCCGACGCGAACCAATAAGAAACTGAAACCGTCACCAAGCGTGGCGGTTTTTTGTATGTAAATTACGGTTTAGCGGGCTCTTATCAATGAAAATTTTCCTCTCAAACACTTGTCGCCCCTGAAAGGGGAGATGTCACGAAGTGACAGAGGGGTTAACCAAGTTTGCACAAATTTGGTCAATAAAGTTTGATGTAGCCGA
>JAZUQC010000058.1:0-100210 GCA_045605525.1 Acutalibacteraceae bacterium | reverse complement strand
TCTGCACAAACTTGGTTAACAAAGTTGATATTGCCGTTAAAACCCCTCTGTCACTTCGTGACATCTCCCCTTTCAGGGGCGACAAGGGGTGCTGTGGGTCGGTTTGTGCGAAACGGGCAACATCCCGACAAACCGTAATTTGTTTTCTTCATCCCACAACTTTCCGTGAAGATCCTTTTTTTTACAGCCAGTGCATTGTTTTGAGCCACATTTCAAGTAAATGTACCCACTGATGAATATTTTCTCTGTCCTTTGCAATGCCAAGACCGTGCGGTCCGTTTGGGAAGACGTGCATTTCAAAAGGAATATTCTGATTACGCAGTGCTTCACCGTAACGTAAACTGTTACACACATTCACAGCCGCATCATCGGATGTATGCCACAAAAAGGCAGGCGGTGTGGTGTCACAGACCAGTTTTGCAGGGTTCACTGCAACATTCAGTTCATCGAAACGCTCACCCAACAGATTTCTGTAAGAGCCTTCGTGGGTGATTTCGCTGTCATCCACTTCCCAGATGACGGGATAGCAAAGCACCGTGGCATCGGGCAGGAAATTTTCGCGGTCAATTTCATCTTCACCCTCAAAGTCGATCATTTCACGATAGGTTGAAGTCAGTGCGGCGAGATGACCGCCCGCAGAAGATCCCATGATGGCGATTTTGTTGGGGTTGATGCCGAATTCATCTGCCTTGCTTCTGACAAAACGCAATGCACGTCTTGCATCAAGAAGCGGTAGCGGAAAACGGTGGGGACTTACACGGTACTGACAGACAAACGCACAAACACCCATTTCATTGAGCATTTCGGCATAGCCTTTGCCTTCGTGCTCGGCACGTATGCCATAGCCGCCGCCGGGAAGAATCACAAAGCAGGCATCTGTCTTTTTGTTCTGTGCGGGGTAGTATTCAAGCACCGGCATTTCTTCGCAAAGACCCGGTGTGTTTTCCCAGAGTTTATATGTAGTCATATTATATACCTTAATATTTGTCCATGGAGTCAACGCTCAGAACAAACACGGTAGCCCCGCCCACGGTAACGGGAGCATCCATGGCACCTTCCGCAAAGCCTCTGCCGAATGAAGCGGTCGAGGACGGATTATGGGTACGAGTCTGTGAGAATTTACTGATAATGTCCTTTACGCGGGCAACATCCTGATCTTCCGCACCGATGAGAAACGTGGTGTTGCCGACCATCAAAAAGCCGCCTGTTGTGGAAAGCTTAGTCACCGTAAAATGCTCGCGGGTGAGGGCGGCACTGACAACACTGCTGTCTTCGTTGTTTACAATCGCAATAATGAGTTTCATAGATAGATCTCCTTTTATATCTCTTTAAATCTTGGGTGCGAGCATTTTATAGCTCTTTTTGTCAAGTTTCTTGATGTCGGGAATTTCATAGCGGTTGTCGTTGCCGTCTTTAATCAGAATGCGTCCGTCATACAATGGCTTTACGGCGGTGATGTGGTTGCGGATCTCAAAGGTGATAATGCCTCTGTCTGTTTCACACGTCCACATCCAGATTTTGAATTTTTCGCTCATTTCAATGAAGCGCTTGATGCGCGGCATCATGTAATATTCACGCAGACAGTCCTCCATGGCTTGCTTCGATTCGTCAAGCAGCTGGTCAATGTCGCGCACAACGGCAATCTGTTCGCCCTCGCTGTCGAGAAGAACAATGTATTTCGTTCTGCCGCTGATGGGAAACAGGCAATGCGGCTCGAGCATTTCAAAATGCTCACCTGTGGCAAAATCAACATCGAGGAAAATGCCGTCATTGACGGTCAGCTTCACTTCGGGTCCTTCAATAAAAAGTATCATGCCCTTTACCCCCTTATTCAAAATTTTCTTCGGCTTTTGCAGCCAGCAGCTTTTCGCCCATGGACTGAATCTGCACAAGCTTGTAGTATTTGCCCTTCATGGCAAGCAGTTCTTCGGGCGGACCGCATTCGATGATCTCACCCTTGTCCACAACCACGATCTTGTTCGCCTTGCGCAAGGTGGAAAGACGGTGTGCGATCATGATGGTGGTTCTGCCTCTGATCAGGCGTTCAATGGCGGTCTGGATCAGGTTTTCGGTTTCGCTGTCCACCGCCGCGGTGGCTTCGTCAAAGAACAGAATGCCGGGGTTTTTGAGGATGGCACGTGCGATGGAAACACGCTGTCTTTCACCGCCGGAAAGACCGACACCGCGTTCACCGAGCATGGTGTCGTAGCCGTCGGGCAGCTTGCAGATGAAGCCGTGTGCATTGGCAATGTCAGCCGCATGCAGAACCTGCTCAACACGCACATTCGGGCTGCCGTAGGCGATGTTGTTGAAAACGGTGTCGCGGAACATCATCGGATCCTGCTGCACAAAACCGATCTGCGAACGGTAGTAGGCCATGTCGATATCCTTGATGTTCTTGCCGTCGATCAGGATTTCACCGTCATACTCGTCATAATAACGCATCAGCAGGTTGATAAGGGTCGATTTGCCCGAACCCGTTGTGCCGACGATACCGACGATGTCACCCGGTTCAATGGTGAGATTGATGTTGGAAAGCACTTTTTTGGAACGGTCGAACGAGAAGTTGACATTTCTGAATTCGATCTTGCCTTCGATGCGGTCGGGGCATGTGCCCTGTCCGAAATCGTGCTCGGGCTCGGCATCGAGAATGTCCATGATCTTTTCGACCGATGCAAGGGTGTTCTGATAGGAGTCGGAAAGGTTTGCAAAGAAGTTCACGGGGTTGTAGAACATGCTTGCATACGAAATAAACGAAACGAGAATACCGATGGAGAAGCCTTCTTCACCGCCGATGATGCTCTGACCGCCCAAAAACCAGATGATCAGCGAGCCGCAGGTGACGAGGAAGGTCATAAATGCCGGGAAGAAGCCCGATACCTTGGCAACGACCTTGTCTTCCTCAAGCCAGTCGTCGCAGTAGGCTTCAAATTTGTGTACGGCTGCTTTTTCGTTTGTGAATGCCTTGACTACGCGGATACCGGGAATGGTGTCGGCAAGAATGGTGGAAATAGCGGAGGATCTTCTCCATATACGCATATACTTAGGTCCCAGTTTTTTGCCGAAGAATCTGCCTGTCAGGGCAACCAGCGGGACAGGAATCAGGGAAATGAGGGTCAGTTTCCAGTTCATGGCAAGCATAATTGCAAGAATGCCGAACATCATAAAGAACTGCACAACGGCTTCCTGCGTGATCTTGAGAATGAACTGCTGCAAGGTGGATGTATCGGAATTGATGCGGTTGATGACCGAGCCCGTTGAGGTCTTATCATAAAACGACATCGGCAGATACTGTGCTTTTTCGTAAATGTCTTTTTTCAGGCTGATGACGATGCGTGATCCCGTCACGCGAAGCAGATAGGAACGGAAACCTGTAACGGTGTATTGCAGAATATAGCAGGTCACAAGAATAATGATGACTTTCACAAGCCCCTGTGCATCCTTATTCGGCAACACATCGTCCACCATAATACTTGTGATGTAAGGCGGAATGAGTGCCATGGCTGTTGTAAAAACAGACAGTAACAGGCAGATGATCAGACCTTTTTTTTCACCTGCTATGTATTTTGAAAGTTTCGAGAAAATGTGGCCTTTGCTGGAGCAGTTGATGCAATCGGCATCAGGAGAAGGGAGTTTTCTGCCGCACTTCGGGCAGAATGAACGCTGTTTGTGATAGACCGACTTTACAACCTCTACAAGGTCTTCACTCCAGCCTTCTGCATTTACGGAATTGACATATTCCGCTGCCGCATCTGCCACATTTGCCGCCGCATAGGAAAAGCGTTGCAATGACATACGATTGCCGTCTTTGCATTTTACACGGAACATGGCATTGCCGTACATTCTTTTGACTTTTGCTTCTTCAATGTCGGCAATGGCAACACAAACGGGTTCATTTTTGTGCGATTGATCAAACGCAATGATGTGCGTTTTGGTAAACGCCAACAGGCTGTCGCCGTATTTTGCCTGCAAGTTCAGATCGCCGACAACGCAAAACAGCGGTTCTTGTTCGGAAAACTCCGCGTTGAATGCCGATTTCAGGCTGTCGGGAACGGGTCGGTTGAATAATGTGTTCATAACGATCACCCCTTCTGTTTACGGAACACCCGCAAAAATCAGACATTGAGTACATGTATGATTGTACTCACATTTCGCATTATAGGTAGGTGAATGCCAATTGTCAAGTGTTTGTGCGGATTTAACCGACATTCTCGAATTTTGTTTAAGATATACAAATATATATTATAAGCATTGTTAAAAATGCCTTAATAATTTCAGTATTTTTTCTTGACAAAAGGAATAATATTTTTTATAATTGTAAATTGGTATGTAATTTTAAACAGAAAGTGGGAAATATATTGCTTCGGCATTTTACAAAAATCTTTTATTCTATGCTCAGCATCTGTGTTGCCATCGGCTGTGTCGGTGTATTGACAATGACGGCAACTGCATTTTCGTTGGAAGGTGACGGCAACCGCACCGATTTTACCGTCAAAAGCTTGACCGTCAGCGAGGTCACACAGGATGACACCTTTTTCCCTTTGCAGGACGATCGTTCGCAGTGGTGTTGTGTGCTGATTGATGTAACAGCAAACACCTGGAACTTTTCACCGTATACCTACACGGTGGATTCTTTCTCGGTCAAAGCCTCCGGCATGCTCAAAGATGCCGATAATGTTCAGGTGGTGCTGGAATCGCCCATTACGTATTCACGTGCCAGACCGCAGGATTTTGTCTTGCGTGTGTATCTGCACATTCCGCCCGATGCGGCAGCAGCAGATCTGGTCGGCAACCTTTCATTCACCGCCATGAGTGCAACCAAGGCCATCGGGGCGATTGAGGATGACATGAAAATGTATCTTCCCAAACTCGACATGCACACGCAAAAAGATTATATTGTTATAGACAACACAAAACCGGCTGCAAAATCCGCAGCCGGCTTTTTTTAATCTTTTTTTTCTGCTTTTTCCCAAACGGAAATGTTGTCAAACAGATTGTCGGGGGTGCAGAACACTTCATTCACAAGCGAACGGGATGTGTAGAAAATGCCCTGTCTGTAGCAAATCGGAATGAATGGCATTTCAGCTTCAAACACCTGCAGGAATTCACCAAGGGAGATTTCACCTGCACAGTAAGAATCCCATACGGCATTGGCGGTGATGGCATCATTGTCGATGCCCCATCCCAGGGAATTGCCCGGAAACAGGAAGACGGAAAGGTTCATGTCTGCCGTCAGTCTGACCTCGCCGAGGTATAAATCGTAATCACCTTCGCGGATGGTTTCAAAATAATCTTCTTCCGACAGCACCCGCACTGTCACCTTGATATCTGCCGCAGCGAGCTGGTCGGCAATCTGTGCCGCCGCACCGGTCTTGAAATTGTTGTTTTCGCAACACACAAGGTCGAGTGCATAACGTGTTTGTGTTGTGATCAACGGCGGGTCTGCATCGTCAATCAGTTCACTTTCACCGGTTTCATATTCCGAAATCAGGGATTGGGCACCGGTGATGTCGGCAGTGGTGATGTTTTCTGCATTTTCGGTCTGCAGGGCACTCCAGTCGGGATGTACGGGCAGGCTTGCCGCCTGTGCATAACCGCAGAATGCATGATCGACAATGCTCTGCCGATCCAGCAGTTTTGAGACGGCTTGTCTGAATACGGATGTGTCAAGATGTTCTTTTTGGGCATTGACCCCGAGGAACACAAGATTTGTCATCGGAACCGTTGTTGCCGTTGCCGCCAGACGCAGAATCTCACCGTCAGACAAGTTGCAGAAGCTGCAATCAATGCGTTCACTCTTGAGGGAGAATGCTTTGGAAGCATCGGCGGCGGAGTCCACAAGTCTGATTTGTGCACAGCGGGCATTGCCGTCGTAATAATTCGGGTTGTAGGTCATTTCCACACCCTCTGCGGTTTTCATGAAAGAATACGCACCTGCACCGATCGGCAGGTCCGTTGTTCTGTCAGCCGTTGCGTACTGCACGATCGGAAATGTCAGCAGACTGCAGGCATTGATGTTTGGTTTTGACAGCGTGAATACAATCACATCTGCCGTGGCACCGATGGATACATCGGATATTGCGGATAATTTTGACTTGAATGCAGGGGATTCTTTTGCAAGACGGAAAGAATAAAGCACATCTGCAACAGAAAGCGAAGTCCCCTGTGCGGTCATGATGCCCGGTTTGAGTGTGATTTGCACTTGTGTGGCGGTCTGCGTTGCGGTAGCCGCCATCACGGGTTGTGGGGTGAAGGTGTTGTCCAACTCATACAGCGGCAAAAAGATTAGCGGCCATAAAAGAAGATTGTCTTCGCCTTGTGCAAAGAAAGGATTCAGACTGTCGGACGAACAGTAGGGAATGTTCAACGTGCCTTCGGGCACAGTGGGCTGCACGGGTTCTGCCGCAGACGGCAATGTGTCTGCACAGGATGCCAGCAACAGCAAGATGCACAGCAGGGCTGTGATTTTATTATATTGGAAACTGCTCGCACATGTGAGCAGTTTGCGTATAACAAAAAACACCTTTTCGCCCCCAAGATTGGGGGACGGGGGGTTGATGTAGAATACTTTTTTATTCAGTAATCGAAACTCTTTCAATGTAAACAGCCTTTCCTGTTTTGTTATCGGTTTCAATCAGCACGCCGTCCATGCGGCAAGTGCCTTCGCATTGTTCAAAACGGATGGGAAGTCCCGTGCGGATACGGTCGGTCGAATTTTTAATGCTGACTCCCAATACGGAGTTGATGACTCCTGTCATGCCTGCATCCGTCAGGTATGCCGTGCCGTTCGGTAAAATCTGCTCATCAGCCGTCTGCACATGGGTGTGTGTGCCGATCACGGCACTGACTCTGCCGTCCAGATAAAATCCCATTGCCCGTTTTTCGGCGGTTGCTTCTGCGTGGAAATCCACAAAAATGTGTCGAATTCCCTCATTTTGAATTTCTTTGAGTGTGCGGTCAACGGCATCAAACGGGTTTTCCGCGTAGTCCATCCATAATGAACCCATGAGGTTGATGACAGCAAGGCGCTTGCCTTGTTTTTCAATGATATCCCATCCCTGCCCGGGGGCTTCACGGTGAAAATTGACGGGGCGGATAATGGGAAGATTTCCGTCCAGCACGGAATAAATTTCGTGTCTGCGTAAGGCATGGTTGCCTGTTGTGATCAGATCTGCACCGCTTGCAAACAGATGGTCGGCAGATTGCGGCAGAATGCCGTTTCCGGGAGCACTGTTTTCACCGTTGATGATGCAGAAATCCACATTTTTCAGTTTTTTGAATGCCGGCAACAGCTTACGGGTACAGTCGCAGCCGGGGGGACCGACCACATCACCGATAAAAAGTATAACCATATAACACCTTTCAGATATGCTTTTCAACGAAAAAAGGCGGCAAAGTTTGCCGCCTTCCGTGTTTTACTTTGCGTAGTCAAATGCACGGTTTTCACGGATGATGTGAACCTTGATCTGACCGGGATATTCGAGGGTTTCTTCAATCTTCTTTGCAATATCTCTTGCAAGAATAACCATGTTGTCATCCGAAACCACTTCGGGCTTGACCATGATGCGGACTTCGCGGCCTGCCTGAATGGCAAAGGATTTGTCAACACCGTCAAACGAGGTGCAGATTTCTTCAAGCTGCTGCAGATGTTTGATGTAATTCTGTAGGTTTTCGCGGCGGGCACCGGGACGGGCAGCGGATATTGCATCGGCAGCCTGCACAAGAATGGCAACAATGGATTTGGCTTCCACATCGCCGTGGTGAGCCTGAATGGCATGAAGAACTGCTTCGTTTTCCTTGAACTTGCGTGCAGCCTCCACACCCAGAGAGATGTGTGTGCCGTCCTGTTCGTGGTCGATTGCCTTGCCGATGTCATGCAGAAGACCTGCACGCTTTGCAAGCTTGACATCTGCACCGATTTCGGCAGCCATCAGACCGGCAAGATAGGAAACTTCAAGAGAGTGGTTCAGAACATTCTGACCGTAGCTTGTGCGGTATTTCAGTCTGCCGAGCAGCTTGACAAGTTCGCCGTGGATGCCGTTGACACCTGCATCCACAACAGCACGTTCGCCTGCCTGCTTGACAGCCTGTTCAACTTCTTTTTTGCTTTTGGCATACATTTCTTCAATGCGGCTGGGATGAATTCTTCCGTCCACAATGAGTTTTTCGAGGGTGAGTCTTGCCACTTCGCGGCGGATGGGATCAAAGCTGGAAACGGTGATGGTTTCAGGTGTGTCGTCAATGATCAGGTCAACGCCTGTGATGGTTTCAAGGGTACGGATGTTGCGGCCTTCACGACCGATGATGCGACCCTTCATGTCGTCATTGGGGAGTTCCACAACAGACACGGTGGCCTCTGCCGCATGGTCAGCGGCACAACGTTGAATGGCACCGGAAATGATTTCGCGGGCAATATTGTCCGCTTCATCCTTGTACTTCTGTTCAACTTCAAGGATCTTGAGTGCTTTTTCGTGGGTCAGTTCCCCTTCAAGGGTTTTAATAAGTACTTCTTTTGCCTGTTCCTTGGTGTAGCCGGAAACTTTTTCAAGCATGTCAAGCTGACTTTTCTTAAGAGATTCCGCTTCGTTAAGTTTGTCTTCTGCTTCTGCAATTTTTTTCTGCAGAATTTCGTCTTTCTTTTCGAGGTTTTCGGTTTTCTTGTCGAGGGTTTCTTCTTTCTGGTTCAGACGGCGTTCCTGGCGCTGTACTTCACTGCGACGTTCTTTGAGTTCACGTTCAAGCTCATTTCTTTCTTTGTGAATTTCGTCTTTTGCTTCCAGAATGGCTTCTTTTTTCTTTTGTTCAGCCTGCGCAATGGCATTGCTGATGATTCGGTTGGCTTCTTCCGTTGCAGATCCGATGGCTTTTTCTGCAGTCTTGCGGCGTACGATATTGCCGACGAAGAAGAATACCACACCGCTGACCACGGCTGCGATCAGTGCGATCACAATGGTCATAACCGGGTTGTTCACTGGGGTGTACCTCCTGTAAAATATGAATACCGCAAAAACTGTTGTGTTGATGCGGATAAAGTAAAATAATGCTAAATATAGATCTATATTTAAGGAAGAATCGTTGTTTCATAAAAAACAAATATTCTTCTGCATTATCCATGTTATTGTACAACTTTAACAAAAAAAAGTCAAGGACAAACAAATAAAAAAATGAATAATTATGAATAAAATTCTTAAAAAAATAAAGATTTAATAATTAAATATATCTTTAGAAAATTCGCCAAGGCTTTGACTTGACAAATGCCGTGTACAACCGTATAATTTATTCATTATTTTTGTTTTGTGAAAAGAGGTTTTTTACATGGAAAAGAAAGATATCAACTGGGGCGAACTCGGGTTCGGCTACATGCCCACCGATTACCGCTTTGTTTCCAACTGGAAAAACGGTGCATGGGATGACGGTGCACTCATCACGGATCCCAACATCGTTATCAGTGAATGTGCAGGTGTGCTGCAGTATGCCCAGACCGTTTTTGAAGGTCTGAAGGCATACACCACAGAGGACGGCAGAATCGTCTGCTTCCGTCCCGACCTCAACGCAGACCGCCTGGAATCATCCTGTAAACGTCTGCAGATGCCCGTATTCCCCAAAGACCGTTTTGTGGAAGCCGTACGTGATGTTGTCAAGGCCAATGCCGCTTTTGTTCCTCCTTTCGGTTCGGGTGCAACGCTTTATCTTCGTCCTTATATGTTCGGTTCGGATGCCGTTATCGGTGTCAAGCCCGCAACCGAATATCAGTTCCGCATTCTCTGCACACCTGTCGGTCCGTATTTCAAGGGCGGGATCAAGCCCCTGACTGTTCGCATCAGTGACCTTGATCGTGCAGCTCCCCGCGGCACCGGCAACATCAAGGCAGGGCTTAACTATGCCATGAGCCTTTACAACATCGTTGATGCCCACAACTGCGGTTTCGATGAAAATATTTATCTTGATCCCGGTACCCGCACCAAGATTGAAGAAACCGGTGGTGCAAACATCATTTTCATTACCAAGGACAACAAGGTTGTCACACCCAAGTCTGACAGCATTCTGCCGTCTATTACCCGCCGTTCTCTGTTGCAGGTTGCACAGGAATACTGCGGTCTTGAAGTTGAAGAACGCGAAATTGAACTTGCCGAAATCGGCGAATTCGCAGAATGCGGTCTTTGCGGCACCGCTGCCGTTATCTCTCCCGTCGGTAAGATCGTTGACCACGGAAAGGAAATCTGCCTGCCCGCAGGCATGACCGAAATGGGCCCTGTGACCAAGAAACTCTACGACACCCTCACCGGCATTCAGATGGGCAGACTGCCTGCTCCCGAAGGCTGGATCGTCGAAATTATGTAAAAATACAAAACGACCGCAGAACTCTTTCTTTGCGGTCGTTTTTTTCGGAGTATAATATGAAAATCATTGCAAGTGATTATGACGGAACTTTGAACCATGGCGGTATTGATGCCGAAAAACGGGCAGCTGTGTCCGCCTGGCAGAACAACGGAAACCTTTTTGTGGTCGTGACGGGGCGGGATAAGTGTTTTTGTCCCGAAATGAAGGAAAAAAGCGGCATCTGTATGGACTATTACCTTGCCTGCAACGGTGCGATGATTCTGGACCGTGATTTTGAAATTCTGGATGAGGAACGTTGCGAAAAGTCTGTCATTGTGCCGTTATTGCAGCATTTGTTCGATCTGGGTTGCCCATGGGGCAATGTGTGTGCGGATAAACAGTACCGCATTTACAATAAAGAGGATTCGGAATGTCCCGCCGGGGCACAGATGCTGTCCGATGCAAAAAATATTTCCTATTTTAATCAGATCAGTACAGCCCTGCCGACTTTTGAGGAATCAGCCCGTGTGACTGCGTCAGTCAAAGAGAAATTCGGCACTTTCGTGAACCCCTTGCAGAACGGCACGTGCATTGATATTGTGCCTGTCGGTATGGACAAAGCACAGGGAATCTACCGTCTGCTGAAAATTTGCGGTGCACGGTATGAAGATGTCATCACGGTCGGGGACAATGTCAATGATATTGCCATGCTCAAAGAATTTCGTTCTTATGCTATGGAAAACGGTGTGGATGCGGTCAAACAGATTGCCGATAAAACCACACCGAGTGTTACACAACTTATTTACAACGAATTATAAAAAGTGAAAAAAGAGGCTGTTTTTTCAGCCTCTTTTTTAAATTATTTATTGTTTTTTTGCGGGAAAGGTACTTTCAAGTCCGACAGAATAGCGAAGAATCAGTCTTGCATCTGCGGAGGTGACCTTTTCGTCGCCATCCACATCGGCAGCTTGCCCGGCTTCTGCAGACAAGATTTCAAGACCCACAGATGCACGCAGGGCCAGTCTTGCATCGGCAGAAGTGATTTCGCCGTTGCCGTCGATGTCACCGCAATCAAATGTTACTGTCGGCGGGTCAAGCCTGTCGACGTTTTCCGTGTATGTGTCACCGCAGACGGTGCAGGTGAATGTTTTTATCCCTTCGTTGTCCACGGTCGGCGGTGTTGTTATTTCGCCGTCATTCCATTCATGTTTTGTTTTGTCAACAGGAATGGATTGTGTCTGTGTTTCCCCGCAAAGGGAGCAGGTGAGTGTCAGTTCACCTTCTTCGTTGCAAGTTGCAGGTGTGGTAATTTTGCCGTCGTCCCATTCATGCGGGCAAGTGCCGACGATGAAGGTCTTTTCCTGTGCATTGCAGTCAGCACAGAATCGGCTCTGCGTGCCGGCGTTTTCATCCTGTACCCAGTCGCCGTAGTTGTGGCTGTGGTTGAAATATACATTGACCGCATACAGAATACTGTTAGAGGATGTAACGGAAATTGCGTTCCATGCGTCTTCGCTGCCGCCGAAGTAAATATCGGTCAGGGCAGAGCAGTTGTAGAATGCAGAATCGCCGAATTCGGTCACACTTGCGGGAATATAAACCTTTTCAAGCAAGGCGCAACTGCGCAGCAGATTGTCCGGTACTTTTGTAATGCCTGACGGCAGGCAGAAGGAGGTAAGCGCTGTGCAGTTTTCGAATACAGCGGTTCCGATTGTTGTGACGGATTCGGGAAGCGAAACTGCTGTCAATGCCGAACAACCGTAGAATGCTGCCGTGCCGATGCTTTGCAAGCCTACGGGAAATTCAACCTCAGTCAGCACCGGGCAATCGTAGAATGCACGATCGCCGATGGTCTCAACTCGGCTTCCGATGTGCACATCGGTAAGCCCCGTGCATTTGCAGAATGCAGAATCGGCGATGGCTGTCACCGTTTCGGGAACGGTCAGTTCTTTGAGTGCATAGCAGTAAGCAAAAGCATAAGACGGAATTTCCATCAGTTGTGCAGGGAATGTGATGTCTGTCAGTGCACTGTTTGCATAAAATGCATATGCACCGATGGTTTTTATCGAATCGGGAATGGTAACGCTTGTCAGCTTTGTCAGACCTCTGAACGCATGTGCACCGATGTTTTGAATGCCGTCGCAAAGGGTAAGATTTGTAAGAGTATTACGGCTTTTGTACCACGGGGTGTATTCGTAGCTTGCCTCGGTGTAGTCAGGCATGGTACCTGTGCCTGCGGTCAGGGTCACGGATTTGACGGTCGGGCAATCAAAGGTGTTCTTGCTGTCGTAAATAACAGCGGAAGCGGGCATGGTGAGATTTTCAATATCATAACACGCATAAAATGCGTAATCATTGATGGCGGTTACAGTGTCGGGAATGAGCAGAGTTTCGATTGCACTGTAAGAGAATGCATACGCATCGATCACTTCAAGATCGGCCGGGAGTGTGACATTTGCAAGATGGGAGCAGCCGTAAAATGCATATTTGCCGATATTTTTGATGCCGTCTTCCATGACAAGGGTATTGAAAGTGTCCGAGCTTTGGTACCACGGGGTTTTTGCATACCAGACAGGATCCTCGTAACGCTCGAAGTTTTGCATTGTACCTGTGCCTTTGTGCATAGTCAGGCTGACAAGCGATTCACAGCCATTAAATGTAGTGTCTTCAAATGCAGCACTTGCAGAAAGGGAAAGTTCCTGTGCGGCACTGCAATCATAAAAAGCATATTCGCCGATGGTTTGCACCGAGTCGGGAAGTGTAATGCTTTCCAAGGCGGAAAAACGGTAAAAAGAGTAATCACCGACACTCGTGATACCCTCTGCAATCACAAGTGTTTTCAGTGAATCGCAAAAACGGTGCCATGCGGCTTTTTCATAATGTGCGGAATCTGTATACGGGCTGCCTACGAAAACAGGCATATCGCCCGTGCCCGTCAGAGTCAGTTTTTCAACAGCGGTGCCTTCAAAAAGATTGCCGTCCAATGAAAAAGGTATGGTGATGTCTTTGAGGTTGGTACAGCTCAGGAATGCATCATCGCCGATGTTTGTCACCGAGGTGGGGATGGTAAGGCTTTCAAGAGATTCACAAAAACAGAATGCACGCTCGCCGATGCTTTGTACGGAAGACGGTATTTTTATTTCCGTCAGACCAATGCAGAAGTTAAAGGCACTTTCGCCGATGCCCGCCAGGGTGGACGGAAGTGTTATTTTTTCAGTGTTGAAAAAACTGCAGAATGAATATTCACCGATATATGTTATCCCTTCCCCGATGACGATTGCTTTTGTTTCATAAGAACAGCCGCCCCAATCGGCAATGCCGCTTGTGAAATCAGGGATTTCCCCATTGCCGCTGACGGTCAGCATGCAGGTTTCGTCATCAAACTGCCAGGAAATGGCGGTGTTTACCTGTCCGCTGACGATTGCGGCTTCGGCTGTCAGTCTTTCCTCAGAGTTGCCGACAGCAAACAGCACGCAAATCGTGCAGACAAAAATAAAAAATGTCCGTAAAATGATTCTTTTCATAAATAATAACCTCTTTTTTGCAATTAGAGATATGTTAACATATTTCATATTGTTAATCAATAAGGAAGAAGTGTGTATTATTTTTGTTTCGCACAAAAAAAACACCGCAGAAAAAACTGCGGTGTATGGTATGAAAATTTTATTTCTGCAGGGCTGCAACATCGTCTTGTCCCAACAGATTTTTTTCAACCGACGAAAGAACTTCGGTGCAAAGCAATGTGCCGTCTGTTGTGATGCCGACCGTATGATACAATCCGCAGGAAACAGCGATGCAATCGGACCAATCATCCACGGCGGTTCTGCCGAGTTTGTTGTCGCCCGAAACGAGCACTTTGCCGTTGTCTTTGACTGCGACTGTGATCTCTTTGCCTGCGGCAATGGCTTTGACATCTTTCCAGTTGATACCCGTGTAATAATCGGCTTTGGCGGCACCTGCGGTCAGCACTTTTCCGCTTTTGGTAAGGCCGACAAGATGATTGTAACCGCCTGCAAGGGATTCAACCTTTTTCCATCCGGATACATCTGTGCCGATCGAACCTGCAAGAACAACCGTGCCGTCGGATTTTAAACCGGCGGTGTATTTTTCACCTGCGGCAACGGCAACAATATCTGTCCATTCTTCCACGGCATATTTTGCGGTGTTTTTGTCGTCACCCGTGGCAACGACCGTACCGTCCGAACAAAGACCTACCAGATGCTTTGTGCCTGCACTGATCTGCACGATGTTGCGCCAGAATGTTGTGTTGCCTTCAAAAGAAGATGTTGTCTGCACAAAACCGTTGCTCAGGCGCACGGCCGTGAAGTCTGCCCCTGCAGCAATTTCTTTCACATCCGTCCATTGTGCACATTCGAAGGCGAGCAGTTCGTTCTGACCGCCTACCGTGGCTACCGTGCCGTCTTCATATAACACACTTGTGTGGTATTCACCGGCGGCGATGCCGCGGATTGCAAGGCCTTCAAAAGGATCATTGTTTTTGCCTGCAATGCAGATCACGGTCACAATAATTGCAATAACCGCAATGCAAGCGGCGGCAATGATTGCTATTTTCTTTTTATTCATGGAAAAAACCTCATTTCAAAAACAGGGTGACAGATCATATCCGCCACCCCAAAGATTTTTATACATTGACCTGTTCTTCTGCAAGTTTTGCGAGTTCTTCCGCATTGCCTTCGGATGCAACCTGTGAAGCTTCTGCACGGCGGACAAGCAGTTCTGCATACATTCTTTCTCTCTTTTCGCCCGACAGATCATAGAACAGCATCGGCAGAATGCCGAAGGAGCCTGTGATGGTGGGAACGATTGCGAAGTATGCAAACAGGAAGAATTTGACCGAATCGGTCTGCTCTTTGCCCTCTTTGTAGGCAGACTGGTCATACTTGAAGATTTCCAGGAGCAGGTTGTTGATTACACCGGAAACGGAGCCGGCGAGCTTGGTTGCAAGACCTTTTGCAACGCCGGTCATGGCTTCGGTACGATAACCCATCTTCCATTCGCAGTAGTCCATGCATTCGTTGTACATTTCGGTGTTGATAACCGTGTAAGTGCCGTAGAAGAATGTCCAGATGAATTCTTCGAGTGCCATGGCGATGCCCATGGGGACGACTTTCTGATACATACCGCCGGCTTTGGTCTTCCAGTCCATGCCGATGCAGCCGAACAAGAATACGGGAACCATCAGGATTTTGCTCGAATAGTTCCCCATGATGTACAGGAACTTCGAGGAGAATTTGCGGCGGAAATAAGGAACCAGTGCAAAACTCAACGGGCTGATGGGAGCTGCGGGAATACCCGCGATCATGGTCAGGGAGTTGAAATGCAAAACGTCGGTGTAGTAGTTACCCTTGCTGCCGCCGATGCCGAAGCTGTTGAGCATCTGTGAAAGCGTGAGCAGAAGCATCGGTTTGTTTTTGACGATGGATTCAACACCCATTTTGATTGAGGGGGGCTTAACCGACTGCAGAATGCGTTCCTGCGAGTTCATGAAGAACCAGAACGACATACCGCTGGAAACGAGCGTTGTAAAGGTACCCATGCTGACAAACGCGGAAATAAGGGTTTTACTTCTGCCCGCATCATGTTTTTTGTTGTCGATGATATCAAGAACGACCGTGAAGATCTGTTCCGGCAGTTTTTCACCGAACTGACCCGATGCCCAGTTTGCAAGTGTGACCAACCTTATTCGGTCAACAGGGTGTGGTGTGATGGTGGACATAAGACCTGTTTTTGCAATTTCCTGGAATGTGCCGATACCGTCGCGGATCATCGTCAGGAAAAGATAAAATCCGAACTTGACCCATTTGTTTGCGTTCAGCAGGAATAACGGCTGGAACCAATATGCAAGGGTTCCGATCAGGCCCGGGATGGCGAGTGCCAGCAGATAGGGTCTGAATTTACCCCAACGTGTACGGGTCTTGTCCACGATGGTGGCAAAGAGAACGTCGTTGACCATGTCCCACGGGGTATTGATGGTGCCAGCCAATGCGGACAGACTCAACGGAAGTTCAAAAATGTTATTGACGAAACGGGATGAAAATGCATTGATATTAAATGACTGTGCAGCATCCCACAGCACAAAACCGACCGTTTCTTTCAGACCGACATAGCGGCGGTTCTGATAAACGTACGACAATTGTTCGTCCGTCAAAGATTCGGCGGTGTTTACGGGTTCTGTCGCCAAGTAATTCCCTCCTGTCATAGAATGTACGTTATATTTTACCATATTATGTGAAGCAATGCAAGAAAAAAAACGGCTCGAAAATTTGGTAAAAACAACGAAAAGGCATCCTTGTTTTTGTTGACAAAAACTGATAAAATGATGCAAAAGGGGTGTTGAAAATGAAAATCAGGCTTATGAGTTTCAATGTACTGCATTGTGAAGTCTGGAAGCGGAAATGTATTGATTTTGATGCTTTTGCTGCTGCGATTCTGGACAGCGGTGCGGATATTATAGGTTTAAACGAAATACGCGGGCAGGGAACACGTGACGATTATCAGGCACAGGCAAAGATCCTTGCCGAAAAAACGGGCTTTTGTTATTATTTTGCAAAAGCCATAGATGTAGGCGGGGAAAATCCTTACGGCAATGCATTGCTTTCACGTTACCCCATAAAAAGGGCTGAAACGGTCAGAATCCCCGATCCGATTGTGCGTGTCGGCAGCGGTTTTGAAACCCGTTGTCTGCTGAAAGCGGAATTAGAGGTTGCAGAGGGACTGACGGTGTTGGTCACGCACTTCGGACTCAACAAAAGCGAGCAGAAGAATGCCGTAAAAACAGTGATTGAAAATCTCGGTGCCGAAAAACTGATTCTGATGGGCGATTTTAATGTGTATCCTGATGACAACGTTCTTTTTCCCATCCGTGAACAACTCAAGGATGCTGCTGACCTGTTCAATTCTCCGATTTTCAGTTTTCCGTCCGATGCTCCCGACCGTAAAATTGATTATATTTTTGCAAGTCCCGGCGTAAAAATCCTGACCGCGGATATCCCGCCTGTGGGGCTGTCCGACCACCGACCTCACACAGCTGAAATTGAAATATAAAAAAAGGGCTTTTACAGCCCTTTTTTTATTCAGCGTCTTCGTTTTCTTCTTCGTCTTCTTCAACTTTCAGAATTTCGGTCTGATTTTCAAAGAATTTCACTTCGTTGATCTTCTTGCCGAGGGTTTTTTCGCAAGCGGCACTCATGAGAGCAAACATGCGGGATTCAACAACCGTGTTGATGGCTGCAAAATCAATGAGAACCTGCAGTTGATCCTTGTAGAACTGTGCATCTTTGTCTGCAAAGAAAGCATCGTCCACATCTGCAACAACAACGCCTGCAAGGGTCATGTCCTGATCATAAATGTCACGGTTTTTGGCAAGACATTTCTGCAGGGTGTCAAGCATTTTTTCTGCTTTGCCTTCCTTCTGTGTGTTAATGAGAGCATTGGATTTCATCTTGTACTTAAATTCAAGATGGCAGGTCTTGACGATTGCCTTTGCAATGTGAACAAGCTGGGGATTGATTTTGTCGGGGGTGTAGATTTCTCCGTTTTTTGTGTAGAAAAGCATGTGTATTTCTCCTTAATTTTTATTCTCTTTGATGTGTACGTCCATCTGCGGATAGGGGATTTCAATGCCCTTTGTATCAAATGCGGCTTTGACCTGCTCAAGCAGATCAAAGTAAACCGTCCAGTAATCGGCGGCATCCGTCCATACACGGACGGTGAATTCCAGTGCACTGTCAGCGTGCTTGGAAAGACGGACAAAGGGTTCGGGATCTTTTTTGACAAGCTCGTGTTTTTCAATAACGGCAGCAATGCAATTTTTCACAGTCTGCACATCCGCGTTGTAGCTTGTGGTGAAAACAAGATCCACACGGCGGTCTTTTTCCGCTGTCACGTTTACAAGTGTTGCACCCGCGATTGTGCTGTTCGGATACACAATACGGCGGTTGTCGGGTGTTGTGATGGATGTGTAGAAAATGCCGATATCATTGACAACACCGCCGTCAGTGCCGCCGACCATGATGAAATCACCCTCTTTGAAAGGCTTTGTCACCATCAGTACAACACCGCTTGCAATGTTTCCGAGACTGCCTTCAAGAGCAAGGCCGATGGCAAGACCTGCCGAGCCGATAACCGCCACAACCGAAGCCATGGGGACACCGAGAATGGATGCGGCAAGGATGACAAGCAGCACTTTTGCCGCCACGTCAAGCACCTTGAACATGAAGTTTTTGGTGGAGGATTCGATTTTGTCAAAGACCTTGGCTTTTGCCAGTTTTTTGTTCAGCATTTTAATAATACGGAATCCGATGAGCAACAACACCAGTGCAGCAAGCAGTCTGCCGCCGTAGGTGATGGCATATTCGGCAATAATGTCAAAAATACCCGAGAGATAATCGCCGATTTCTGCCGTGCTTTCGGGAAAGTCCTTTATTGTGTTGACTGCTTCTTCAAAAGCTTCGCTGACGGTATCGGATGCCGTTATTAAGTCTGCATTCAAAAGTTTCATTTCCTTTTTACTCCTTGTTTACATCGTTGTGGTGTACATATTATACATGTGGGCATATAAACCGCCCTTTTGCATCAGTTCATTGTGTGAGCCCTGTTCTTCAACACCGTCTTTGGTCAGTACTAAAATGCGTTCTGCGTTGCGGATGGTGGTAAGTCTGTGGGCAACCGTAAATGTGGTTCTGCCTTTTGCAAGTGCCTGCAGGGACTGTTGCACAAGCCGTTCGCTTTCATTGTCTAGTGCACTTGTTGCTTCGTCAAGAAGCAGAACGGGGGGATTTTTCAGGAACACACGGGCAATGGCAATACGCTGTTTCTGCCCACCTGAAAGGCGTACTCCGCGTTCGCCGACATAGGTGTCAAAGCCGTCAGGCAGTTCTTGTATAAACTCATACGCACCTGCAAGGCGTGCGGCTTCGATGATATCTTCTTCCTTTGCATCGGGCTTGCCGTAAAGGATGTTTTCACGTACCGAACCTGAAAACAGATACACGTCCTGTTCCACAATGCCGATGTTTTCGCGAAGCGAACGCAATGTCATGTTGCGAATATCCATGCCGTCAAGCAGGATTTCACCCGCGGTGATGTCGTAAAAACGGGGAATCAGACTGCAAAGTGTGGTCTTGCCTGCACCCGACGGGCCGACAAGGGCAATGCTTTGTCCTTTTTTGACATCTAAATTGAAGTTATGTATGACATCCGCACCGTCGTTATAATGAAAACTGACATTGTTGAATGTGATATTGCCTTCGGCTCTGCCGATGTCCACCGCATCGGGGACGTTTTCAATGTCGGGTTCGGTGTCCATGATTTCGGCAAAACGTTCAATGCCCGTAAGTCCGCGGTTGAACTGTTCGGAAAAGTCCACGATTCTGCGTACGGACGAGAACAGGGTGGTCACATACAGCAGATAGGCGATCAGGTCAGCGGCATTGATCTTGCCCCAAAGGATGAAAAATGCACCCAAGATGACAACCACAATATACATTGCACCGTCAAAAAAGCGGGATGTGCTTGTGAATGTGCCCATCAGCTTGTAAACGGCGGATTTCACGGCAAGAAATGCCTCGTTACCTTTGCGGAATTTTTCTTTTTCCTTTTCTTCGCCTGCAAATGCCTTGACAACATGAATACCGAGAAGCGAATCTTCAATGTCGGCATTCAGCTCGCCGACCTTTTTGCGTTGTTCGCGGAATCCGTCACGCATACGGCGGTTGACACGTAACAGGCACAGGATCATAATCGGAATCATGCACAGGATGATGAGAGTCAGCGGAATGTTGATGAAACTCAGAATAATGCCCGAACCGAGAATTTTGATGCCCGCAATGAAGAATTCTTCGGGGCAGTGGTGGGCAAATTCGGTGATGTCGAACAGGTCGTTGGTAAGCCTTGACATCAGCACACCGACTTTTGCGTTGTTGAAATAAGAAAAGGACAATTTCTGCAGATGACCGAACAGGTCTTTTCGCAGGTCGGTTTCAATGCGGGTGCCCATGATGTGTCCCATGGCTGCCATATAATAGTTTGCGAAGGTGTCAACCACTCGCATGAACAGATATGCACCGCCCATGCCTAAAATCAGTCCGGGGGTCAGCACAGCACCGTCTTCGCCTGTTGCGGCATTGGTGATGGTGCGTACAATCATCGGCAGAATCAACTCGCAGACGGTGGTCAGTGCAGCACAGCACAGGTCAAACACAAAGGTCTTTCGGTGTTTTTTGTAATAGGGCAGAAAACGTGCAATGATCTTTTTTGTCGGTGCATTGTGTTTGTATACGTTTTCTTTGTTGTCTTCCTGTTTGCAGGGTGCCTGTTTCGCCATATATGTACCCCCGTTTCTTTTATTTTCTCATTCCAAACAAATATTATAGCACACGAAAATATTTTTTGCAACAAAAAACACCTGTAAGAAAGCGGACTTTTTTGCCGTTACTTGACTTCTTTTTATGAGTGTGGTACTTTAATGAAAAAGGCATCAAACGGAGAGAAAAATGATGAACAAAAAAAATATGATAGCAAAAGGTATAATTTGTTTTTTGCTGACAGGCGTTTTATTGCTCTGCCTTGTCGGCTGCGGCGGAAGAGAGGCAAGAATTGACCTTGAAAACATTGCCTACGGTGAAGATGAACAGCAGGTCTTCGATCTGTTTCTGCCTGCGGGGAACGAAAAAGAGCTTCCTCTTATTGTCTTTATTCACGGCGGTGAATGGATTCGCGGCAGCAAAAGCACTTATGCACAAACCGCAATGGACTATTGCGATCAATTCGGTGTGGCGGCTGCCACCATCGGCTACCGTTTTCTGTCGGAAGACACCACCATGGATGTGCTGATGCAGGATGTCGGGGCATCCATTGATGCAATCTGCACAATTGCCGAAGAAAACGGTGTGCAGATCACAAAGGTAGCCCTGCGCGGGCACTCTTCAGGCGGCCATCTTTCTATGCTGTATGCCTATGCATATGCCGATACCTGCCGTGTACCTGTTGCGTTTGTCTGCTCTGAATGCGGACCGAGTGATCTGACGGACGATAACTTTTATGCTCCCAATAATCTTTTAGGTAAGGATAAGGTCGAAATGCTGTTTTCGTATGCCATCGGCGAAAAATATACCTACGAAACACGCAAGGATTTTGAAGAAAAAATAAAGGAATACTCACCGTTCTTCCATGTAAATGAAAATACCGTGCCGACCTTGATTCTGCACGGCCCGAGAGATTACTTTATTCCGTATTCCAACGCGGTTGCATTGGATGCAAAACTGACCGAGTTCGGTGTGAAACATGCTTTTGTTGTTTTTCCGAACTCCGGTCACGGGCTGGACAATGACCCCGACAGTACAACAAAGACAGATGAGCTGTTTGCGGAGTATGTCGGTAACTATCTGTTTGAATAAAAACAAGGAGCTGTTGCATTGATCTGATGCAACAGCTTCCTTAATTATTGCTCTTTGGGTTTTTCTTCGCGGGTGTTTTCCTGACCGCGGTAAACGACGAATTTGCAGAACAGGTATTCGAGTATGAAGTTTGCAAGCATCGTCACGGCAAGAACGATGTATTCATTGATGCCGCTTTGTTCAGCCATATTCCCCAACCATGTGGACAGCGGCGTGAACACAAGATAAAAACCTGCAACTTTTGCCATGGCAACGGGAATATTTGCTGCGGATTTAAAGGTGTAGCGGCGGTTGAAGGTGAAATTCCAGAGGACGGACAGCACCAGTGCAATTAAGTAGGCAGGCCAGTAAGAAAGTTTCACCACTTCATTG
Organism: Acutalibacteraceae bacterium; assembly: GCA_045605525.1. Classification (GTDB taxonomy): domain Bacteria; phylum Bacillota; class Clostridia; order Oscillospirales; family Acutalibacteraceae; genus RUG806. The sequence goes on along the minus strand of JAZUQC010000058.1, from coordinate 78,101 downwards.
AGCAAGGTGAATGCAACGACCTCGATTATGCCCGCCGAAGCGGAAAAGAGTGCAAATTTGACCGCCTGCACGGCATCACTTTTTTTCATAATGAAAAGCCTCCTGTATTATGTTGTTTTTATTATATTACTTTGTTCTGCAAAATGCAAGAGTGTGACGGCAGATTGTATGATTTTGCTTGATTTTTTATTGCAACTATTATACAATATGAACAGAAAAAGAAAGGAACGGTCTGTTATGCAAACAAAAGACCTCAGATTCAAAAACGGAAAATTCAGAATTGCCTGCTTTTCGGATGTGCACGGTGTCAAGGACTATGACACAAGAGTGTTCCGTGACCTTACCGCGATTGTTGATAAAGTGCAACCCGATCTCGTTCTCTTTTTGGGGGATAATGTATGGCGTGACGGTGCCGAAACCCCCGAAACACTCCGAAATTTCATCACCGCTCTGGTGAAGCCTCTGAATGACCGCAATATTCCGTGGGCACATGTGTTCGGCAACCACGATGCCGAAAAAGGATTTCCTGTCAAAGACCAGCAACCCGTATATGAACAGATTGAGGGCTGTCTTTCCGTTGCAGGCCCCGAAGACATCAGCGGAACGGGCAACTGGGTCTTGCAGATCAAAGACGAACAAGGCGAAAAGACCGTCTTCAATGTGTGGGGGCTTGATTCGGGCAGAGGAATCGGTGATTTTCTGGAAGATTACGGATTTGCACGTGACAGCCGTCTTGCAAAACTGGACGATCCGCTGTATGTGTCCTCGGGCTATGATGTGATTCGCTTTGATCAGATCATGTGGTACTGGAATACTTCCAAGCAAATCGAAACCGAAAACGGTGGCAAAGTACCGGGTATGATGGCATTTCATATTGCTTTGCCTGAATATGTTCTGCCTTACCGCAATCCCGCACAGACGAAATACAAAGGCACCATGCGTGAAACGGTCGGATCGGGGCCAGTCAACACGGGACTTTTTGCCACCATGGTACAACGCGGTGACATCAAAACCGTTGTCTGCGGGCATGACCATATCAATGACACGGAAGGCGAATATCTCGGCATCAAGCTGACCTACGATGCAGGTCTCGGCTATGACGGCTACTGTGCAGGGGATCTGCGCGGCGGCAGAATTGTGGAAGTGGATGAAGCCGACCCGTGGCATGTGAAAACCTATATGGTGCGTTCTTCCGAATGCGTTGAAAATTATGAATATGAAAGTACACTGATGTGAGGAAACAAAATGAAAAAAGCATTTTTTGATCATATTGTCCACGGCGGCGATTATAACCCCGAGCAGTGGATCCGCACCCCCGAAATATGGGATGAAGACATGAGATTGATGAAGCTTGCACACGTAAATTCTGCAAGTGTGGGGATTTTCTCATGGGCAATCCTCGAACCTGAGGAGGGTGTTTACAATTTTGAATGGCTGGATACCATTCTTGATAAAATGCACGCAAACGGTATTGATGCCGTGCTTGCCACACCGTCGGGTGCAAGACCGCACTGGCTGTCCGACAGATATCCCGAAGTGTTGCAGGTGCAGGAAAACGGCATCCGCAATGAGTTTGGCGTGCGGCACAACCATTGTCTGACAAGCCCTGTTTACCGCGAAAAGGTGCGCAACATGAACCGCATTTTAGCCGAGCGTTACGGCAAGCACCCTGCCGTAAAAATGTGGCACATTTCCAATGAATATTCGGGCGAATGCCACTGCGAACTGTGTCAGAAAGCCTTTCAGGAATGGCTGAAAGGCGAATATCACAACGACCTTGACGAGCTCAACCGTCAGTGGTGGAACCATTTCTGGTCGCATACCGTCACCGACTGGAGTCAGATCCGTTCCCCGAAATACAGGGGTGAGGTCTGCTCGTCTCCGTTGGTGCTTGCATGGAAACGCTTTGTGTCCGACAGCCACATTTCATTCTTTGAAAATGAGATTGCCCCCTTGCGTGAGCTGACGCCCGATATCCCCGTCACCGCAAACCTCATGCGGATGTATACAGGCATTGATTATCAGAAGCTGGCGAAAAAGCTTGACATCGTTTCGTGGGATAACTACCCTGCATGGGACAAGGGCAACAACGATTACGAATCCCTTGAAACCGCATTTGTGCACGATGTGTTTCGCAGTATGAAGGACGGACAGCCGTTCTTTATGATGGAAAGTACGCCGTCTTTGGTCAACTGGCATCCCATCAACAAACTGCCCCGTTCCGGTGTGCAACAACTTTCCGCCATGCAAGCCATAGCCCACGGCTCGGACAGTGTGCAGTATTTTCAGTGGAGAAAAAGCCGCGGCAGCCACGAAAAATACCACGGTGCGGTGGTGGATCATTGCGGCCATGAAAACACAAGAGTCTTCCGCGATGTGACCAATACGGGCAAGGCAATCGAAAAACTGTCCGCTGTTGTCGGTGCTTACAGTAACAGCAGGGTTGCCATTGTCTATGACTGGGAAAACCGCTGGGCAACGGATGCGTTTTGCGGCTTCAACAACGAGCACCGCAATTATCTCGGCGAATGTATCCGTTGGTATGCACCGTTCAGAAAACGCGGCATCAGCACGGATGTCATTCCCATGGATGCCGATTTCGGTAAATATGATCTTGTCATTGCTCCGTTCTTGTATATGCTCAAAAACGGCACAAAGGAACGCATCGAAAAGTATGTTGCAAACGGCGGCAATTTTGTGGCGACGTATCTGACGGGCGTTGTGGATAAGGACGACCTGTGTTATCTCGGCGGCTGGCCAGCAGAAGAACTCAAAAACGTGTTCGGCATCCGGATGGAAGAAACCGACTCTCTGCCCGCAAATGTGAAGAACCGTGCCACTTTCAACGGCAAGGAATATGAAATTCATCATGTGTGCGACATCATCCATGCAAACACCGCCAAAGTGCTCGGCGAATACAAGGATGATTTTTATGCGGGAATGCCGTCCGTGACCGTCAACCACTATAAAAACGGCAAGGCGTGGTATGTTGCTTTCCGCAATGACAAAGACCTGTGCGACGATGTCTGCGAAAGCCTGATAAACGAACTCGGCATTCCGACCGATGCACCCGATGTCACTGCCGAGGACGGTCTGGAAGTCAGAAAAAGAGGCGAGCTGCTGTTTGTGCTCAATTTTACCGATTCCGACCGCACCGTAACCCTCGGCAGAGAATATAAAAATGTCATGACCGACGAAGCCCTCAACGGCAATGTCATCGTCCCGCCCTGCGGATATCTTGTTTTGGAATAAGGAACAAAAATAAGAAGGATTGCATCCCGTGATGGAGCAATCCTTTTTTGACTGTTTTTTATGAAATCTTATTGTAATAAATCCAAGGATCATCAGCATCTTTGGTATGTTCTTTCAAAACCAATTGACCGCTTCTGAATTCATAGTAATATGCATAATCTCCCCACATACTATCAAGATACAAAGAGTCACCCTCAAAATAATAAGAAAAAGAAGTGCCATCTACATGACAGATACCGTTTTCAATAAACCGTATATCATCTTCGGGGTAGTATCTTAAACTTTCATTTTGACTACGGGCACTGACTTCCCATGTTCCGATTATTTTTTCTTCGGGTCCTTTGTTGAAATTTGCAATTACAACAATCAGCAGAATGGCAGCAACAATACCCAAAAGTATCTGCTTTTGTTTTTTGCTGAGTCCTTTTAACTTTTCTGCACCAATCTTTGCACCTTTAACAGCTTCTCCTGCATATACTTTCGCCTGTGAGATTGCTTCGTCTTTGTAGACCTTTGCTTGCTCAACAACCGCAGGATTGATGGTGATGAGCGGTTCTTTTTTTATTATATTTTGTGTGTCGGTCATGTTTTTCTGTACGTTTTGTTCAGGCGGTTCAGTTGAATTGATATCCGATTCTGTTTGTTCAGGTTCTGCTTGTGCTGCTTCAGTCTGATCATTTTGAAGCAAATTCAATTGTTCTTCCTGTACAGGAGCTTCTTCCTGAACATTCATGGGTGTTCCGCAATATTTGCAGAACAGCGCATCGGCTGCGTTTTCTTGCTGACAGTTTTTGCAGATCATTTTTCATATTCTCCTTTTTATCGTCCTATTTTTCCGTTCAATGCGTAGTACAGAATATCTTCGTTGATCATATTGCGCAGAACGGTTACGTTTTTGTTGACGGTTGTGATTCCGTTAATGTCCTGCAGAATATCCGAATACAGCGAAACGGCATAATCTGCATCCGGATTCTTGTTGTTCAATCTGTCATCTGCATCCCAGCTCTCCAACAGTGATTCAATTTCGTCTTCCATATATTCGATTTCGTCAGAAACACCGTTTTTGAACTCATCCAATTCACGGCTGAGTTTAACCCCCAACCGTAAAGTGCCAAGCTCGGGGAAATCGGATCCGGGGTTGAGGGACACGATTTGCACAGAATAGTGGGTACTTTGTCCTATGTTGATGGTCTGCGGGGATGAAAAACTAAAAAGTGAATTGAAGTCCTTCAACGCTTCTTTGCACGTTTCAATGCGGTTTTGCCAGGTCTTTATGGTGAATGTGTTGTTTTTTGTTGCAGTTTCATATTCATAATCATTCAAATATATAGTCATCATGTTTTTGAGAGGAATGTTCAGCTGATCAATATATTCAAATGTTGCTTCATAGATGCAATAACGGTTGTACATAGTATCGGGCAGATAAAAGGCATCCTGCTCTTCTTTGAATGTGTTGAATGCCTTGTGCAGGTCAGTGTAGGCAGTTGTGGCATCCTGCAGGTCGGACGAGTCTTCGTAGGCATCCTCATACTTCTGATATGCAATTTCCACATTTGCAAAGGCAATAAGGGTTTTTGCCTGCATGGAACCGACATCCTGCAGAACGGAATAAACTTCTTCAGGTGCACCGCCGAGCACATACAGACTTGCGCGATGGATTTTGCCTGCATCTGAAACGCAGTAAAGGTAGATCCCGAAAAAGATTGCCAGAATAATAGCCATCGGAATCTGAAAGCTTTTTTCTTTCAGCAGGTTTTTGTTGAATTTGGCAGACAAGGGCTCGTTTTTGGCGGCATCCGGCGAGGGGGATTCATTGTTTGCAATGATTGCGGACGTGACATCAGCCAAAGCCTGTTCTTCCGATTCGGTTGCATTTTCAATTGTTTTTTCCGTGAAGCCGGTTGCGGTGAGGTTGCTGCCGCAGTGCGTGCAGAACATGGAATCATCGTCCAGAACGTTTTCGCAGACCTTGCAAAGACGGATTTTCGGCAGCGCCAAGGCAGGTACGGCAACGGCTTCGGGGCAAGCATCGGCAGGAGTGATCGCCATGACGGTCTTTTCGGTTTCAATAAAGCCTGTTTTGGCGGTATCGCAACCGCAATTTGCGCAGATACTGCTGTTGTTGTCCAATTCATTGCCGCAGATGCAGCATTTGCGAACCTTTATAACGATCGGCTGCGGTGCAGGCGGCGCGGGTGGCACGGGCGGCAGGGGAGTCGGTTGCGGCGGTGCGAGTGCGGGTGCAGGTTCGGGTTGGGCACTGCGGACAGCGGTGCCGCAATAAGGACAAAAAAGAGCTTCGTCAATCAGCTTGTTGCCGCATTGATAACAAAACATAATATCATCGTTCATGACAGTCTCCCTTATTACTTATGTTTCCCGCCGGACAGGAAGTAGTAGATCATATCGCGTTTAACCATACAATACAATGCGCCTTCGTTGGTTGTGTAATCGGCATAATCACCGATATCAACAAGTATGCTTGAGTTCAGGGGAACCTTGTAGTTCGGTTGAGTGTTAGTGATATAAAGATCTGAATCTTCACCGAATTCCTCGACCATGTCGGCATATTCTTCCTCGCAATATTCAAGTTTTGATTCCATCAAAACATACAGATTGTGCAATTCTCTTGACAAGGCGTTGCTTAAATAAATGTAGTGTTTGCCGTTTATTGTCTCATAAGGAAGACCTGCTGTGTCCAGATCCCCATCGACCAGTAGCAGATCAAAGGAATCGTCGTTTGTGATGGTAAGTACTTCCTGCAACGCTTTTTTTTCAGCCGCGATCGCGGAAGGCCATGAAGAAGGACTGAATGTTCTGTCTTCGTGGGACGTTTTTTCTGTGATGATAAGTGCACAAATCCGCATCATATCACTGAAGCTGTGAAAGAAAGCTTCTGCCTGTGCAAAAGCAGACTTATATTTGCGGAATGTTGCTAACAATGTTTCGGGCAGGTAATATTCAACCTGTTGTTTTTCAAAGTTTGAAAGTGCCTGCTTGAATTCATTGTATTTTGCCATATCTTTACTCAGCGGCTTTTCTGCGTAAGAATCCATATAGGCGATTTTAGTGCTTTCCAAAGAGATAAACGAGAGAATTGCCTGCGCCTGCGGCGTGTTGACCGAATAAAGCAGTTCAGCCGCTTCGGACAGGGATGCACTGTTTATCAGCAAAAGTGCTCTTTCAATTGCAATCTGATTTCTCAGCTCGTTTGCCTGCGGTGTGTTCACATCCGTCAGATACTGTTCTGCCCGGTCATAATCCTGCTGATTAAAATACATCTGTGCCTGCTCTGTTTTGTATTCGTCGCTGTTGATGTATGCATAATATCCGCCGCCAATCGCAATACACAGAACAAGAAGAATCAAAATAGTAATGCCCGGTGTTTTTGATTTCTTTTTTGTCGTGACTGCCGGCATCTCCTCAACAACACGCAAGTGGAATTCTTCATTCTCCGCACAGGGTGAATCATTCTGTGTTATCTCATCTGCTGTTTCGCTTGCTTCTTGCAAATCATTATCTTGTACGAACTGTTCAGTCTCGTTTGCAGCAGGATGAATACTTGCATCCAAAGTTTTTCCGCAAGACGTGCAAACTGTAGTTGCATCATCCAGCTTGCAGCCGCAATATTTGCAAAACATAAATAATGCTCCTTCCGTGTTTATTTGTATGCGTGTGATTTGTCGGTTTGTTTATTCTTCCGTTGCCGGTTCTGAAACATCGGTTGCAGGTTCAGGCGTTACTGCTGCAGGGTCTTTTGTGAGCACGCAATTGACAAGTGCACTGTTATAGCCGGAGTAATAGCTTTTGCCGTTGATTAATTCTGCAACGATTTTTAATTTTGTGCCACCTGTTGTATCGATGTTAAAATCGAGTTTTCCTGTTGTTTTTCCAAACTGCACACTTGTATATTTCAGAACATCATCAACATAAATCCGTATTACAAATTTTGCATCGGATGCGGTATTGCTGCAGGCTACAATAGTTCCGGAAAATGTTGTGTATTCCTTGTTAAGATTGTAGACAGCATAGGTGCCGCCGCTACCAAATCCATCAAGCATATAATATGTGTCATATGTGTTTCCGAATGAATCAGTAAGCATTTGGTTAGCCCATTTATAACGGTATGAATCTATCAAATGCACAGATGATAATGCAACCGGTTTGTAGCTGTCTACGCTGTTGAGCTTTTCGGTCAGCTTTGTTTTGTCGCTGACTGCATTCAGACTTTCGTTCAGCAGTGCTTTTGCATCGTCGTATTTCATGTCGGCGATCAGGGCATCTGCCTGTGCAAGCACGGAATCAATGAAAAGGTCTTCATACTTTTTGAGCATATCTGTCAGCCTTGTATCTGCAAAGGTGTCCTGTGCCTGTGTCAGCAGTTCAAGTGCCTGCACATACTCTTTTTCTCCTGCAAGCGATTCTGCCTGTTCAAGTGTCTGCAGAATAAACTGCTCCTTGTAGACGGTGATCTTCTGCGCAATTTCCGTATCGTTGCCGGTAATGTCCTGCGCCTTGGTCAGCGTCTGCACGGCAGCCAGAAAATCGTTGTTTTCCACACAAGTCTGTGCAGTTGCCATGATTTCCTGCTTGTAGAGATTGATCATGTTCACAATTTCCGCCTGTGCCGCATCAAAGTTTGCATCCGTGTCAATAACAAGCTTGTAGTTTTCGATTGCGGACGGGTAATTGCCCAATTGTGCAAATTGCTTTGCCGTGTCGAATGCCGTGCGGGATGCGTTGAGTGCTTCCACATAAGCGAGTGCCGTCTGCGCCTTTTGCTGAATGCTCTCGTTTGAAAAACGCAGAATGGCATTGATCTGCGTGACGGCGGTCGTGTAATCCGTTGTCAGATCGGTATATTGCTGTTGAATCGCGGTCAGCTTGTCTTCAATTGCCTTTTCAATGTCCTGTGTGTCGACGGTCGAATCGGCAATGTTGGTATCATAAAGCTCCGCGGCTGCCGCAAAATCGCCCGCTTCGATGGTCTGCACGATTTCCTTGGATGGCGAAGTGTAACGGAACATGAAATAAGCACCTACGCCGAGCGCGGCAATAAGCAAAAAGACAAGCAGGCATATAAGCACTGCCTTGCCGGTCTTCTTTTTTTTCGATTTCGGCTTTTGATCGGGTTCCGGTTCGGCACTGATCTGCTCAGCAGGCTGTTTCGGCGGTTCTGCTACCGGCGGCTGAATGAATACCTTTGTGCCGCATTTGATGCAGAACTGCGCATTGTTTTCGATTTGATTTCCGCATTTTTGACAAAACATAAAAAACCTCCCGAAAATGTTACTTTCTTCACAATTATATATCAATAGATTTTGCTTGTCAACAACTATAGATGATTTTCAGCAACTTTTGCTTACATTATACTATATCTATAGGAGTGGTCAATCATGAATGCGGAAAATGCAGAATACGGAAAACGGATACGAAGCATCAGAGAATATCAGAAGCTGTCCCGTGAAAAACTGGCGGAAATGGCAAACATTTCCACGCAGTTTCTGGCCGATATTGAAACGGGAAAAAAGGGAATGAGCGTGGTTACATTACATAAGCTCTGTACCGCCCTGCATACGACTGCAGACAGCATTGTGTTCGGTTCCGGGAGCAAAAGCTTTCCCGAATTGGAGGCCATGTTTGCAACCGTTCCGCCCGAAAAAAGAGAAGCTTTGCAGGAAATCATCCGCAAGATTATTGCCGTTTTGTAATATAAATGCAAAAATCTGCAAGCCGCCCGATTGGAGGTTTGCAGATTTGTTTTTTCTTTATAGGAAACTGCGTTTCCATAAAGCAAAAAAGATTATATGTCCCGCCGAACGCCCGCTGCGCGTGCTCGGCGATGGACGAATCGAAAACGGTCGCCGCGTTCGCCGACTTCCCATAAGGAAGTATTTCTTTAAAATGTGAAATTTTGGCACAATAATTCGTTAAAACCTCCCGATATGCGTCAGCATCATCGGGAGGTTTTGCCTTTTCTTGCACTCAAAATTTTCATTTTAAAGTGCTACGCAGTTTCGTAAGATAAGAAAAATTCTTATATTGAAGCCACAAAACGCAGTCAGGCTGGCGCCTGACGAGGCTTTTGGCAAAAATATAGGGAATTTTCATCGAGAAACAAATACTGCCTTATGGGAAGCCGGCGTTACGGCGAAGCCGTTTTCTTGTGTCAGATTATGCTTTTGCCGTCCCAGTCTTCGTCGGCGGGGATGCCGAGCAGCTTTGTGACGGTCGGGGCGAGGTCGATGATGTTGACATCCCCCAGCGTTTCACCGAGGGGGAAATTCTTTTCGACCGCACCGCCTGTGATGATAACGGGAATAATCATATCCTCGGGCAGGTCCGAGCCGTGGGTGCGGTCATGGCCGCCGTGGTCGGCAGTGATGATAACCGTGTAATCGTCGTCGAGGGCGGCGAGAATGCGTTCAATGCAGTCCCAACTGCTGTTCATGGCACGCATGTATTCGTCACTCATCCAGCCGTGTCGGTGGCCGGCCATGTCGGTATATCCGAAATAGACAAAGGCGAAATCGGTGGGGGTTGTTGACAGGTAGTCAATGGCGGCTTGGGTGACCTTTTCGTTGGCGATGTCATAACCGACCGTTCTGCCGCGGAAAAAGTAAGAAAAATCAAGCGAATTCGGGCGGGACAGATCGCGGATTTCTTCCCAGTTGAAGAAAAAAGCACTTGTCTTGTCGTATTTTCTTGTGACTTCGCAGATGCCGTTGATGGGTCTGACCTGCGGGGCGTAGGTGTTGGTGGTTGTGCCGTGGCGTTCGGGGGTTACGCTGTGAAACAGCGACATGTGGCAGGGTAAAGTTACCGACGGCATGACCGTCTGTGCGTGCATGGTGTAAGCGGATTTCTGCAATACCCTTTTTACCTGTGGCAGATCGGCAATCGCATCCGGGCGCATGCCGTCCACTAAAATAATCAGTGTTTTCAAAAATCACAACTCCTTCTCATCAGATTGATAATACAAAATGTTGTCTTCAAACAGAATCTGTATTTTGTTGTTGTCATACAGATATGACAGATACGAGCGTACCGTGCTGCCCACAAGTGCGTGCTGTGCGTGGTTCATGGTCAGGTTATAATGCACAAATACCGATTGCAGGAGCGAATCAAAGGTCTGCTTCCGGTTGCACTGCTGTAAAAGGAAATCAGCGGCCTTGTGCACTTCCCGCATGTTCATGTCGACCATCGGCAGAATGTTGTCCGTTGTCGGAGCGTGGGAAGATACAAACACATCGGCAGTTAAGGTTTTTGCTTTTTCGAGTGATTGCAGATGCCGCTCAATGTCAAACTGAAATGTGATGCCGTATTTGGTCAGCGTGTTTTCACTGCACAAAAGGTCGGCAAGAAAAACTGTGTTGTCGGGTGTGCGGAAAGCAACCATTTCGGGGGAGTGTCCGGGCAGGGATATGACTTCAATTTCTTTCGGGAACCGTGTATCGCAGAACCCAACCGCATCGCTTTCCTGTGCCAATAAGAGTTTATGCCGCAAATCCTTGTGCGGATTGCCCGCATACAGTGTTGTCGGTTCAAGATATGTGTGGCGGGTCAGGTCAATTTCCTTGTCTGCCGCAAATACGGCACAACCCGTCTGATCCTGCAAATAACGGTTGCCGCCGATGTGGTCGGCATGTGCATGGGTGTTGAGAATGCCTTTCAGATTCCAGCCCTTTTCTTTGAGAATACGAAGCACCTTTTTTGCGGTGTCCTTATGTGGTCCGCTGTCAATGAGATACACATTTTCATGGTCAGGGGTGTATATGCCGATTTTGCTGGGCAGGTCAAAATAATAGGTGTGTGTGCCTGTTTGTATGAGTTCAAACATAAATGAAATCCTTTCAAAGACAGCCGGAGTGTCGACTCCGGCTGTAAGTTAAGATTCTTATTCTTGTTGTGCGGTGTTGAGTGTGAGTTCATCAAAGAAGCCGCGGCCGCCAAACAGCCAGAAACGGATATCGTTGAAGAACTTGAAAACCTTGGTCAGGAATACCATGAATGCATCCTTCAGTTTTTCGCCGAAATCAATCGGTTCTTCTTCGGAACCGGTGGTGATGAGTCTGCGGATTGCATCAAATTCTGCAAGGCAGGATTCAAGCTCTGCAACTTCTTCGGGGGTGCAGGCGGTGTCATCATAGAGTGCCTGTGCTCTGTCAATGACTCCTGCCAGACGATCCCTGACAGCGGGGTCAACCGATTCATCCGTAAGATACACTTTCATGGAATTGATCTTATCCTGTGCACCTCTTGTTTTTCTTGCGGTGTTGAACTGCGGGAATGCTTCATAGGTGTAAACATCCTTGAAATCGGGATCGGTCAGCAACTCAACGACCAATCTCATAACAATGTCGTTTCTGCCGGTCTGTTCATGGTCACCGTTGTAGAAATAGAAAGTAGTGTCGGGAATAAGACCCGTGGAAGCATCAAGCAGGTTGTAGGGGTCGATGTGCACATGGTTTTCGGGATCGGAGCAGGTGGGGTTGGCGTTTTGTTGGATATAGCCTTCGGGAAGCTGCTTATCCACGCCGATACCGTATGCACCGATGGAGGTGGATTCAAGCTGAATGATACCGTCTGCCTGGCACTTGTTCCAGTTGTCACAGATGGGATAAAGTGCATCGTTGTAGTTGACGATGTCAAATACCTCAACACCGTTTTCAATGGCTGTGAGAATGTTTTCTTCACGGTTGCACTGAGCCTGATAATAGCGGTCAGTCTGTTCACGCAGAATCGCGTTGTCTTCATCGCTGAGATAACGTTCGCGAAGTTCGGGATAGTATTCGCTCGGAATCAGACCCCACATCATAGTGGAATATTCAAGATAATCTTCAATCAGAATATCCACCGCAATGTCAAGCACGTCGTTGAGCACTTTCTTGGGGAAGATCTTGATGAGGGTGTTGATGAGATAGCCGAGCCATTCCTGATCACCTTCGAGAAGAAGCGGGAACATATAGTTGTAAAGAGCTTCGTCATCGTCAAGCAGACCGTGGTAATAGATGTCGCCGAGGGTATAGCTGCCGTCGAGTGCGGGAATGACATATACAATACGGTTCAGGTCATCGAAAATACCCTGATCCTTGTAGGTTTCAAGCAGGGAATTGCAGATGGAACCGCCCTGGCTGATGGGAACGATGTTGACCTTGTCGTAACCGGTTTCTTCCTTAACGGTCTGAATCAGGTTGTAAAGACGTTCGGTGACGGCATCCATGTTTTCAAAGGAGAAATAGGTGAAGAAATACAGTTTGTCTTCGCCCGCAATTTCTTTGTAGGTCGTCAGCGGAATGGTGTCATAAACATAATTCTTCTGTTCTTCGGTCAGATTGCTGACAGCGGTGTTGAGCTGTTCGGGGCGTACATCATAAATGAATTTGCCGTTTTCGTCACTCTTGATCTTGCCAAGCAGAATTTCACCCAGAGCCTTACCGAGACCGTTTGCAAATTCAAGGTCATGGTCGCGCTGGGTCAGCAGCGTGGACAGAAGCGGAATACCTGCAAGCTCAAGTGCAGTGCCGATGATGTCTTCCGTGCCGCTCAGGAAAAACGGAGCTTCAAGGGGTTCACCGTCTGCATTGGTGGCAATTTCGCCGTTCTCATACAATGTGGCTCTGCCCTGAAACAGACCGGGAATGACAATGGACGGATACATTTCTTCTTTTTCAACGGCAGAAGCCGTTACAGCAAGAAAACTGCTGCAAATCATAAGAACTGCAAGCAGTAAAGAGATAATACGACGGGTCGTTTTCATAAGTATGTCCCTTCCTTTATCAATTTATACTAATTTATTTTAACGCAATAATACAAGGTTTGCAAGACCGAAAATTTTCTTGATATGAAAAAAATAACAGCCGTTTTTAGGCATTTTGCTAAAAATTTGCAAGAAGGCAAGTTGCGGTTGACGGAGAAAATGAATGGCGGTATAATAAAATAAATATATAAAACGGAGGATGTTGAATATGTTGCGTAAATTTATTGCCGAATTCATCGGCACTGCCACACTTGTGTTGTTCGGCTGCGGAACGGCAGTTGTGACTGGGTGCGAAGTCGGTGAGGTTTCTTATCTTCTGACCGCACTTGCATTTGGGCTTGTCATTGTTGCCATGGCTTACAGCATCGGTAATGTGTCGGGTTGTCACATCAACCCCGCGGTTTCGCTTGCCATGATCATTTCCAAACGCATGACTGTAAAAGATTTCCTTTTATATGTCGGTGCTCAGCTCGCAGGCGGCATCTGCGGGGCCGCAACGCTTTCGTTGTTGGTCGGCTTTGACGGCGGACTCGGTGCCAACGCATTGTATGATGATAACATTATAAAATCCTTGCTGGTTGAGATGATTCTTACCTTTGTTTTTGTCATTGCCATTCTCGGTGTCACCAATTACACATCCAACGCTTCCGTTGCGGGACTTGTGATCGGGCTGACTCTGACTCTGGTGCATATTTTCGGTATTTTCTTTACAGGCACAAGTGTCAATCCCGCCCGTTCGTTCGGTCCCGCTCTTGTGCAGGCACTCGGCGGAAATACGGAAGCGATCAAAGTTGTGTGGGTATTCATTGCCGCTCCTTTACTCGGTGCAGCCCTTGCCGCCGTGGTTTATATGACCATTGCTCCCGATAAGAAAATCAAGCATAAAGCAAAATAACAAAAATTTAATAATTTTTTACGGCTTTATTTTGGCTTAAACCTTGACAAACAGAAAATAGTTGATTATAATGATACTGTTTGTAAGTGTCGCTTTTTGACACTATGGATGTTATCAAACTGAATTAGGAGAGTTGAATATGGTTCTGTTCTTCATGTCCGATGTCATCGTAGCCAGCGTTATCGCTGCTGCTGTCGGTGCTACGGTTGCTTTCTTCTGGTTGCGTTCAAAAGGTGTTATTACCATCACCAAAGTTGAAAAGGCACAGCCTACCGATCCCATTGTAATCGGTCTTCGCGAAAATGCCGCCCTGTTCGGTCAGCTTTATGAAGCAATGTACCTTGTCAGCAAGGGCAGAAGCGCAAAAGTGCGCACAGGCTTTGCAGCATGGAATAACCGTGTTGATACACTGGATGATGACAGCGAATTTGTTATTGCTTTCCGTGAAGCATACGGTGATTATGAAGATTGGAAAGACAAGAAGGCTGTTAAAAAAGCAGGTAAGCTTGTTAAGGCTTTCAAAAAAGCAGGCATCCTTCGCGATAAAGATGTTTCCGTTTTTGCTGAAGACGATTTTGCAGAAAAATACAATGTTGTCGGCGGTGTTGTTGAAGAAGGCGAAGAACTTGACGTTCTTTCTCCGTTCTGGACTTTCGACGGCGAAGTTATCGAAAAAGGCGTTGCCCGCTAACATATTGCAAACGATGAGGACAGTGCAAACTGTCCTCTTTTTTTCTCTTGCAGAAGACTTGAAAAAGTGATATGATGGATATACTATATTGAATAAAGTGAGGTATTTGCCATGTTCACAATGTTCCAATCTGCAATTGCTGCCGTTATCACCTTTTTTATGATGCTGTACGGCATGATCGCAGGAATCAATTTCGGTGATACCGTGAAAAAGTACAAGGAAAATGTCAATTCCGTGGAAAGCTATTCCAACACTCTTGAAACAGCAATTCCGCAGACCGATATTTACACCATGATCAAAAATCATTTTGAATCCGATCTGCCCGACGGCAAAACCGAAAAGAAAGTTATTGTCCTCGGTTATGACGGCGGCAGAGCCGATGCACTCAGCCTTCTTGACGGTTCCACCGAAAATTCCGCCATCAGTTACTTGCTTTCCACAAACGGCACGGCACAGATCGGCTATTGCGGCGGTGTCAATTATCCCAAATTCCACAAACAGGACACTTCTACTGCCCCCGGTTGGGCGGCAATCCTGACAGGACAATGGGCAGATGTTACGGGGGTTACGGGCAACGGTGTACCCAAGTCCAACGAGCATTTGAGTCTTCTTACTTCACTCGTTGAAGAAAAGAGTATTGATGACAGTGCATTTTATGTATCATGGAACGGCCATTTTGTTGATGCCGATTCCACTTATGTCAATGAAAAACAGTACATTGCCGACAAGAATCTCAATGTCACATTCCTGGATGCGGATGACGATAACGGCACATTTGCAAACACCCTTGCCGATGTGCAAAACGCAGATTGCTCCGATTTCATCTTCACCATTTTTGAATATCCCGATCATTGCGGGCATGACACCGGCTTCTGCATTGAAAATCCCGAATATGCCGCCGCTTTCAGAGAAAACGATGCACAGTGCAAATTGATCATTGATGCTATTGAAAGCCGTGCGACTTATGCAACGGAAGACTGGCTTATTATTCTCACTTCCGACCACGGCGGTTACAATACCGGCCACGGATTCCTGACCATACAGGAAAGAATGACCTTCATCGTTGCTCGATAAATACACAAAAAAACGAGGAGCTTATGTCAACTCCTCGTTGTTTTTTTTGTTTTTTTAAGGAAACAGGGTTAAGTTAACTGTGTAAAATGAATCAATCTTCCGCTTTACGGGGACCGTCATAAGGGAAACTGTCCATCAGTCGCAGTTTGAAAAGATTGGCTTTGTGGCGGCGGTCGATAGCTTGTTTTATCTGTTCGTCTTCACATACACCTGTACGTATATAACGGTCAAGTGTGGCATAGGTGAAACCGAGATTGTCTTCGTCGGTTTTGCCGCAAAGTCCGTCGGACGGCACTTTGTCAATGAATCGGTCGGGAAGCCCCGCACAACGTGCAATTTCCTTGACCTCAGCTACGGTCAGGTTGGAAAGCGGACTGAAATCGCCCACCGAATCGCCGTAACGGGTAGAGTAGCCGACCCAATCTTCGGATAAGTTGCAGGTGTTTGCCACTCTGCCGTTGAATGTCTGCGAAACGGCATACAGTGTGCTCATACGAAGACGCGGCGGCAAATTAACAACGGCCTGCCGGCTCATGGATCCGATTTTGTTTTCAATCTCGGCACAAAGGGCATCATAAGCGGTTTTGATATTGATTTCTACGTTTTTGATCCCCAGCGTTGCAACAAGATCCCTTGCCACGGCAATGTCGGATTGCTCACCGTTGGGCATCAATACACCGATGACGCGGTCTTTTCCCAGTGCTGCGGCACACAGTGCTGCAGTGATGGAGCTGTCCTTGCCGCCCGAAATGCCGACCACTGCATTGCAATCAGGACCGTTTGCGGCAAACCAGTTGCGAATCCACTGTATAACATCTTCCATTACTTTTTGTGCACAAAATTCCATATTCAGTCCTCCTGCTGTGATACAATTATTGTACAATAAAAAAGCAGATTTGTAAATGCAAAAATTGAATTTGCTTGACATGATTATACTTTTTAACTATTATATATAGTCAGAAATAAAGAAAGAAGGGAATCTGAATGTCTGATTCTGTAAATAATAATGATTCGTTTGACTCTTTCCTGGAAAAAATGCGTCATGCGGAACATGCCGCAGAGCATACCGAGCCGAATGATGATTCCAATGAAAATGTACAGGTGCTAAACGATCCTGCAGACAACCGGACTGCGGAAAGTGAACCTGTAACGGAAGTTGAAACAGGCAAAGAAGAACAGAACACACAACAGGAATCAACGGTGGAGCAAGGTGAAGCTGCAATCTATGCTGACCCGCTCAAACCGAAGAAAAAGAGAAAAGCAGGTAAGGTGCTTCTTGCCGTTGTGATCGTACTGGCAGTTCTTGTCGGCGGCGGATATTTTGCATTGCACTCGTTTTTTGGTCAGTTCTCGTTTGTTCCGATGGAAGAACAGACGGGGGCTTCGGCAGAGAATGCTACGCAAGGGAAAATTGAAGAACCTTCGATGATCATTGAAAATCCCGAATTGTCGCTTGCTGATGAAGAATATGATACCCTGATTGAATTGCTCGAAGCCAATGCTGCAGGAAACAGCATTGTCATGGCAGACGAAAATGTGTGGAATGTGCTTCTCATCGGTGCAGACGAAGCACTTGCCGAGGGCACAGCCCGTTCGGATTCCATGATTCTTGTGTCCGTCAGCCATTACACCGATACCATTGTGCTGACCTCTATCCTGCGGGACAGTTATCTCAAAATTCCCGATAACGGTTACAACCGTATCAATGCCGCACTTCCTTACGGCGGTGTGTCGCTGTTGGCGGAAACCATTGAATCCAACTTCGGCATTCATGTTGACAACTATGCCATGCTTGACTTTGCACTGTTCAAGGACATCATTGATGCCATCGGTGGTGTGTATCTGACCCCGACCGAGGATGAAACGGAATACATCAATGAACTGATGGTTCTTCTTGACCGTGAAGACCTGCTCATCGACACACCCAACGAGCTGACACATTTCAACGGTGTGCAGACACTCTACTATGCCCGCATTCGCAAAATGGACTCCGATGTGCACAGAACCGAACGCCAACGCAAGGTTCTGCTTGCAGCAAAAGACCGCGTGTTGAGCATGGATCTGACAGAATTGCTGGACCTTGTAAAAGAATTTATGCCCAGAATTGTTACCGATATTGATTCCAAAACCTGTATTTCACTGCTGTTTTCTGCTTATAAAATGTTGCAGGAATACAATATTGAACAGCACTGCATGCCCATGGACGGCACTTACAGCGACACCTATGTGTACGGCATGAGCGTTAAGCGGATCTATGATTTTGAAAGTAATACCGAAACATGGAAAGATCTCGTTTACGGCGACAATGAGCCCGTTGCGGCAGAGCCCCGTCCTACGGAACAGCCGACCGATGAAAGCGGAAACGATTTGATTTTTGCGGAAGAATAAAGACAAAAGGAGCTGTGTTTTCACAGCTCCTTTTTTTGTGATTATTTTTTGCGGATAATTTTTCCTCTGTGCTTCGGTTCCACGATAGCAGGCAGTAAGTACAGTGCCTGCTGTGCAATGTAAACCAATGCTTTGTTCTTGAACATGCCCGGTACACCCTCGGCAAGGTTTGCTGCGATTTCGGAAACGGGCGGTTCGCTTGAAGGCTTCATCACCACGCGGTCATTCAGCGAGAAAGTGAATGAAAGTCTGCGTTTGCCGATGGTGTTGACGGGACGTACATCCACGATGAGGTTGTTGGTTTTGTTCCAGTAAGCACTGCAGCATACGGTATAATTGAGCTGTCCCAGACGCATGGTGCCGTAGCGGTAATGTCCGTCCATTCCGCAGATGACGGTATTTTTTTCGTCGCCCTCGGTCCATGTCATACTGCATTCCTTTTCACGGAACGAAAATTCAATGTTGTCAATATTGCCTGCTTTGTCGCAAGCCATATACACAACCGCCATTGGCAGCATACTGACGGGGAAGCCCACAAGATTGAGCAAAACATTTTTACGAAGACGGATGACCGTACCTTCCAGTCGCTGTTCCCATGCACTTTCCGAGGCAGGCAGCGGGGTGTCCATTACAGCATTTTTCAGTAATTCCTCAAGTCCGTCAAACGAGGTGTCTGCATGCGGTGCTTTTTCATCAAAAAATGCCCGCGGAAAATACGGCCAGATCATAGCGCGCGCGTTGTCTTCGCAACTGATGCCTGCCGTACAGATGAACAGTGCATCGTAATCGCTGAACACAATGCCCTGCTGTGTGAACATGCCGTCGGCACGGTAGGAATTTGCAAACGGATTCTGCCAGAAGCAATAACCGTAACCGTTGGAACTGTCGCTGCCTATGTTGTTGAAATTGTCAACGACCTTGCTTGTGGCGGTTTTTACCCATTCTTCGTTGAGAATGCGTTGTCCGTTGAACACACCGCCCTGATGATACATCAGCATCAGTTTGGCAAGGTCTTCTGTTTTTAAGAAAATACCCCAGCCGCCTGCTTCCACATTGTAAGCATCGGTTTCCCATTGCGGAGTGTCGATGCCCAGCGGCTCAAACAGACGGGGCTGTAAGAATTCGCGAACGGTCTGTCCCGTCACACGGTGCACGATGGCACACAGCATATAGATATTTTCATTGACATAACGGAATTCCGCACCCGGGTCGTTGTACCACGGTGCTTTCAGGAAAGATGTAATCCAGTCATTCTGCGTTTTGTCCTCCATGAAGGACACATTTTTACCGGAAGTCATGCTCAACAGGTGTTTGACCTGCAGTTTATAAAGCCGAGCATCGGCATCTGCGGGGATGTAATCGGGAAAAATATCAACAATGCGGTCTTCGACCGACAAAAGCCCTTCCTGTACGCACAGACCGATTGCGGTAGATGTGACAGATTTGCTGACGGAATACATCTGATGCGGTGTGTCGGCATTGTAGGGTGCAAAATAACATTCTGCGGCGACTTTGCCGTGGCGGATGACCATAAAAGAATGAAAACGGATATTGCCGTCCTTGATATGTTGCATAAAGCGGGCAATTTCCCTTGAGGAAACGCCGACTTCTTCGGGGCACGAAGCTCTTGGGATCATAATTTTATTTTCAGCCATACAGATTCCTCCTTTTGTGTTCTTAATTCTATATTAAAACAGATATTTCGACTTGTCAAGCACTTGACTTGAAAGTGCAAAAAGTATACCATATCAAAATGAAGAAAAGATTAAGAAAGGCGGTGCGAAAATGGGAAGGAGACTGGATTTTGTGATTCCCGAAGCTTATAACGGCAGAAAAGTCATCCATTATCTGCGTGGGGAAGCGGGCTTGTCTTCACGGCTTACCATTTCTCTTAAATACCGCCCGGACGGAATCCTGCTCAACGGTGAGCACATCCGCACCATTGACAAACTGAAAACAGGAGATGTGCTGACGGTCAATCTGCCCGAAGAAAACAGCACCGTATCCGCCGTGCCCGTTGTGCAACTCGATATTGTGTATGAGGATGCTGACATTCTGGTTGTTAACAAACCTGCCGGTCTTGCCATGCACCCGACCCATAATCATCAGGATGATTCGCTTGCCAATTGCGTTGCGGCACACCGTCCCGATGCGGTCTTTCGTGCCGTTGGCAGACTCGACAAATGTACATCGGGTCTTGTTCTGTGTGCCATGAACCAACTTGCCGCCGCCGCTTTATCGGGTAATTATGAAAAGCAATATCTCGCCATCGCAGGCGGGGTGTATGCGGGAATGGGTACAATTGACAAACCCATTTATCGTCCCGACCCGATGAAAACCCTGCGTGCCGTCGGCGAAAACGGGGAGTATGCCGTCACCCATTGGAAAGCACTTGCTACAGACGGGAGCTGTTCGCTTCTTCGCGTGTGCCTTGAAACAGGCAGAACCCATCAGATCAGAGTTCATTTTGCCTCGCTCGGCACACCGCTGATCGGAGACGACATGTACGGTTCAACGGTGAATCCGCCCGACAGAGCTGCTTTGCACTGTGAAAAACTCACCTTCATCCACCCCGTCACCAAGGAACCCATGTCCTTTTCAGCTCCCTTGCCACAGGATATGCAGACGGTGGTTGACAAAATGACATTTTATAAATAAAAACAGAGCCGATCCTTGCGGGTCGGCTCTGAAATATGAAGGGGAAGGAATCAATACATTCCGCCGCCCTGTGCGGCTGCCATGGCTGCTGCCTGTGCGGCTTCGGCCTTGGGATCGGGAATGTCGGACACAAGGGATTCGGTGGTCAGCACCATAGCGGCAACGGATGCGGCATTCTGCAGTGCGGAACGGGTAACCTTGGTCGGGTCGAGGATGCCGGCTTCGGACATATCGGTGTAGTCTTCGGTTGCGAAGTTGTAGCCGTAGCCCTTTTTGCCGGAACGGCGGATGGCGTCGATGATGACAGAGCCTTCCAGGCCTGCGTTGGTTGCGATCTGACGGATGGGTTCTTCGATTGCCTTGAGAACGATATTCACACCGGTCTTTTCGTCGCCGGAAACACAGTCAAGCAGCTTTGCAACTTCTTCGGTGACGTTCAGCAGTGCAACACCGCCGCCTGCTACGTAGCCTTCTTCAACGGCTGCCTTGGTGGCTGCAAGTGCATCTTCCACACGCAGTTTCTGTTCTTTCATTTCGATTTCGGTAGCGGCACCGACATGAATAACAGCAACACCGCCTGCAAGTTTTGCAAGTCTTTCCTGCAGTTTTTCACGGTCGAAATCAGAAGTTGTGGATTCGATCTGGTTCTTGATCTGTGCAATGCGGGCTTTGATTTCATCTTCGGAGCCTGCACCGTCCACGATGATGGTGTTTTCCTTGCTGATCTTGACCTGCTTTGCACGGCCGAGCTGTGCTACGGTAGCATCCTTGAGTTCAAGGCCGAGTTCTTCGGTGATCACTTCGCCTCCGGTGAGGATGGCGATGTCACGAAGCATTTCTTTTCTTCTGTCACCGAAACCGGGAGCCTTGACACCGATGCAGGTGAAGGTGCCGCGCAGTTTGTTGACAAGGATGGTGGCAAGGGCTTCGCCTTCGATGTCTTCTGCAACGATCACAAGCTTTTTGCCTGCCTGCAGAATGGCTTCCAGAAGGGGAAGGATTTCCTGAATGTTGGTGATCTTTTTGTCGGTAATCAGAATGAAAGCATCGTCAATAACGGCTTCCATTTTGTCGGTATCGGTTACCATGTAGGGGGAGATGTAACCGCGGTCAAACTGCATGCCTTCCACGATGTCGCAGTAGGTTTCGGCAGTTTTGGATTCTTCAACCGTGATAACGCCGTCAGCACTGACCTTTTCCATAGCTTCCGCAATCAGAGCACCGACATTTTCGTCAGCCGAAGAAACGGTTGCAATGCGGGCGATGTCGGAAGAACCTTTAACGGGTGCGGAAATTTCTTTTAAGCCTGCAACAGCGGCATCAACAGCCTTTTGAATACCTTTTTTGACGACCATGGGATTTGCACCTGCGGCAACATTCTTCATGCCTTCGCGAACGAGTGCCTGTGCAAGCAGGGTAGCGGTGGTGGTGCCGTCGCCAGCCACGTCGTTGGTTTTGGTTGCAACTTCCTTGACAAGCTGTGCACCCATGTTTTCAAATGCATCTTCAAGTTCGATTTCTTTTGCAATGGTCACACCGTCATTGGTGATGAGGGGTGCACCGTATTTTTTGTCGAGAACAACGTTTCTGCCCTTGGGGCCGAGGGTGATTTTAACGGTATTGCTGAGTTTGTCAATACCTGCCTGCAATGCCTTGCGTGCATCTTCACCGAAAAGAATCTGTTTTGCCATATCTGAAAAGCCTCCTGAAAAATCTTATTCTACAATTGCCAGAATATCGCTCTGACGGGCAACGGTGTATTCATCTTTGCCGAGTTTGACTTCGGTGCCGGAATATTTGCTCAAGATTACGCGGTCGCCGACTTTGAGTTCCATCACGACTTCTTTGCCGTCAATCACGCCGCCGGGGCCGACTGCCACGACTTCTGCGATCTGCGGTTTTTCCTGTGCGGCTGCAGCAAGAATGATGCCGCCCTTGGTGGTTTCTTCTGCTTCAACGAATTTGAGTACGACTCTGTCGCCAAGCGGTCTTAATGTCATTATCGTTTCCTCCCGATAAAATAATTGTCGAATTTTGAGTTAGCACTCTCGTTTGTTGAGTGCTAAACCTATTTTACACCATTTTCATAAATAGTCAAGACCTTTTTGTAAAAAACTCAAAATTATTTCCCCGAAAAGAATGCGATGTCGGCAAAAAAGCGTTTGTGATTTCTTTTTTTAGCTTTTTCGGACAAAAATAAAAAAATCCTCTTGACAAGTGCTCTCTTTTCATATATAATTCTCATGCTGTCTGAAGACAGTTGTTTTGAATATGGTGGGTATAGCTCAGTTGGTTAGAGTGCCAGGTTGTGGCCCTGGAGGTCGTCGGTTCGAATCCGACTACCCACCCCAGAAATAAAAGCACTTCAACTGAAGTGCTTTTATTTCTGTGTTTGTGTCCGCAGGACACAACATCGTTTTGAAACGAAGTTTCAAATATCGTTTCGAGCGAAGCGAGAACAAAAGGTTTGCACCTGCGGCACAAAACGATATTGACCTGACGGTCAAACGGTATTGCGACTTCGTCGCAAACGATATGATGCTTCGCATCAACGATATTGCACTTCGTGCAAACGATATTAACTTATGCAAATGGGAGGCTTCTTATGCTCTCAATTTTTATGTTCGCCGCCAATGCGGTGTTGCCCATCGTGGCCGTCATTCTGCTTGGCTTTGTTCTGCGCAAATCGGGCTTTCTCGGCGAAAAATTCTTTGCCGATGCCAACCGCCTGATGTTTAAGGTGGCACTGCCCGCCATGCTGTTTTATAACATTTATAACATAGAAAGCATTGCCGACATTCAGGTTTCAACCCTTGTGTTCGGTGTGGCGGCGGTGACGGTGCTGTTTCTGCTCGGACTTGTGTTTGCGGTTCTGTTTGTCAAAGACTCCAAACAGAAAGGTGTTGTCTGGCAGGCGACATTTCGTTCCAACTCTGCACTCATCGGTTATCAGTTGGCAGAAACCCTCGGCGGTGCGGCGGGGTTGCAGTGTATATCGCTTTTGTCGGCATTTACCATTGCACAGTTCAATGTGTTTGCCGTTATAGCACTTAGTGTTTTCAGCACAAACGGACATCCTGACTGGAAGAAGGTCATCAAGGGGATTGTCAAAAATCCGCTTATTATTGCCATTTTCTGCGGATTGGCAGTGCTTGCCGTCCGTTCTTTTATTCCCGAAAATGCCGACGGTGAAAAGGTGTTTATGTTGCAGACGGCTTTTCCGTTTTTGTATACGGCTCTCAAACAGGTGGCGGGCATCGCTTCGCCCATTGCATTCCTTGTGCTGGGCGGTCAGTTTTCGTTCAAAGCCATCAAAGGAATGTTCGGGCAGATCGTCAGCGGAACTTTACTTCGCGTGGTTGCGGCTCCCGTGCTGATTCTCGGTGCTGCGGTGCTGTTGTCAAAGTATACGTCTGTTTTTGATTTCGGTGTTGCGGAATATGCCGCTTTTGTTGCCCTGTTCGGTTCGCCCGTTGCGGTGTCCAGTGCGGTCATGGCAAAAGAAATGAACAACGATGAGCAACTGGCGGGACAGTTGGTTGTCTGGTCAAGTCTGCTGTCGATCTTCACTATATTTATAACGGTATGTGTATTGCGATATGCAGGACTTTTGTAATTTCCGATTGATTTAAGCAAATAATTATAGTATGATAAAGAAAATGAAGTGAAGGAGGGGTGCAGATGAACAGAAGATCCTTGTTGCTGATGGTTGCATTGATGGCGGTTACATTGCTGACGGCGATCCTTTCGACCCGTGTTTTTGTCACCCTGACACCCTATGAAGCCCCGACTGAGGAAATCGTCACCGAACGGCCGACCGCTGCAATGGGCACGACACTGACGCCCGAAGCGGCAGAAGCATCACGGCTCATTCAACAGATGGTTTATGAACAGGCATCCATGGCGGCCGAAGCCGAAAAAGCACAGATGGAACTGACCATGCACCAGTCGCAGGATAAAATTGCCAATCGTTTTCAGGATAAAAAATCCCTTGCCGAATATGTGGAAAAAGGGATTGCAGACGGTACACTGACGTATGAAAAACTATTTGACGGCACGTTGCTGATCGGGGATTATACGGCGGCTACCATCCGTATGTATAACCTGCTTCCCGAACGGCAGTGCATCGGCAGAACGGATGCCAATCTTGACTTTTTAAGTGAACAACTTGTCAGTATTGCGGCAAACAAGCCCGAAACATTGATTCTGCATTTCGGTATGTATGAATTACAGGCGGATGTGTTGCAGATGCAGACTGCATTCATTGACCGCTATAAGAGCATCATTCAGCAGATTCAGTATCTGCTGCCGGGGATCAGAATCGTTGTCAGTTCGATTTTTCCCGTGACGAATGATGCACAGAATGCAGACCCGAAATATGCAAACCGTGCTGTTTACAATGCCGCCCTGCAGGCCATGTGTGCCGATAACGGATGGCAGTTTTTGTATAACGAACCACTTGTTACCCAACACGCGGATCTGTTCGGCACGGGCGGTGTGTTCCTGTCGGGAAATTTTTATGAAGATTACTGGTTGCAGTATATTTATGTGCAAAGTCGCGATCTTCCCTCTGAACCCGCAACGGAAGAACCAACCACGGCAGA
Organism: Acutalibacteraceae bacterium; assembly: GCA_045605525.1. Classification (GTDB taxonomy): domain Bacteria; phylum Bacillota; class Clostridia; order Oscillospirales; family Acutalibacteraceae; genus RUG806. The sequence goes on along the minus strand of JAZUQC010000058.1, from coordinate 52,779 downwards.
CTCTCTGGGTTAAAGATAATAAAAAGCGTTGCAAGGCTCTCCCTGCAACGCTTTTTTTTATTATATAGGAAATTGCTCGCGTTGTGAGCAATTTGCATATAACAAAAACACCTTTTCGCCCCCAAGATTGGGGGACGGGGGGTTGATTCGTCGAAGACGATTTTTTACATTCTGTTTTATAAAATTCCCATCATTTGCCATGTGGAGATAATGCCGATAACAGAAGAAACAACGGCACAGACCTCACCGATAATGGGCAGCACCAGTGCGGCAATGTTTTTGTTTGCCTTGTATTCTTTGACACCCAGCACAATGCCGACGATGGACAGCACATGCCCGATGATTGCAAACAGCCATGCAAACACAATGCCGAGCACACCCAGAACAACGGGAACGGGTGATTTTTTATTTTCAACAGGGGGTTGTGTGAATTGATTCACAGGAGCCTGCTGCACAGCCATGCCGCAGGAAGAACAGAATGCTTCCCCCGGCTGCAAAGCAGCACCGCAATTCGGACAAAAATTCATTTTTTCTTACCTCCTTAAAAGGATATATAATATTATGATACAAAAAGAAAAAACTTTTGTCAATATCCAAACGGAAATCGGATACAGTTTAACAGGCTGTTTACATTCTTCTGTTGCACCAATTGTGTTGCCTTCAGCATTTTTTATTGACATCTTTATTAAAAAAGGGTAAACTGTAAAAAAATACTTTTATAAAGGCGGTAAACATTATGCTCAACGGAATTCCGAAAATCATATCTCCCGAACTTCTTAAAATTTTGTGCGAAATGGGTCACGGTGACGAAATCGTTATCGGTGACGGCAATTTCCCCGCTGCTTCCAATGCACAGCGTCTTGTTCGTTGCGACGGCCACAATGTGCCCGAGCTTCTTGATGCCATTCTGCAACTGATGCCCCTTGATACTTATGTAGAAAGCCCTGCCATGCTCATGGCGACCACACAGGGGGATCCCACCCCCGAAATCTGGGCGGTTTACAAGGATATTGCCGACAAATACGGTGACTACAAATTCAGCGAAATCGAGCGTTTTGCATTCTATGAACGCACCCGCAATGCTTATGCCGTCATTGCAACGGGCGAAAGTGCACTGTATGCCAACATCATTCTCAAAAAAGGCGTTATTAAATAAACGGAGGACTTACCATGAAAAGAGTTCTTGCTTTTGACTTCGGTGCTTCCAGCGGCAGAGCCATTCTCGGCAAATTCGACGGAAAGACCATTCAGCTGGAAGAAGTTCACCGTTTTACCAACGATCCCGTCACCGTCAACGGAACGGTGTTCTGGGATGTGCTTCGTTTGTTCCACGAGGTCAAACAGGGCATTCTCAAAGCCAAGCAGGCGGGCGGTTTCGACAGCATCGGTGTGGACACATGGGGTGTTGATTTCGGTCTGATCGATAAAAACGGCTACCTGCTTGAAAATCCCATTCATTACCGCGACAAGCGCACCGACGGCATGATCGAACTTGCCTGCCGGAAAATGGACAGAGATAAAATTTACGACATCACGGGTATTCAGTTTATTTATTTCAATACCCTGTTCCAGCTTTTGTCCTTGCGTGAGAACCGTCCCGAACTGTTGGAACGTGCCGACAAAATGCTGTTCATGCCAGACCTGTTCAATTACCTGCTGACGGGCAACATGGCGGCGGAATATTCCATTGCCACCACAAGCCAGCTTGTTGACCTTGCCGCCCACGAATGGAGCGACGAGATCTTTGAAAAAATGCGTTTCCCGCGTGATATTGTCTGTCCGCTTGTCAAACCCGGCACGGTTGTCGGCAAACTTTCGCCCGCACTTTGCGAAGAATTAGGCGTTCCCGCTGTGGATGTCATTGCCGTCTGCGGACATGACACGCAGAGTGCCGTCACCGCCGTGCCCACCGACAAAAAGGACTTTGCATTCATCAGTTGCGGCACATGGAGTCTGTTCGGCACAGAACTTGAAACACCCATTCTCAACGACAAAGCCCGTGCACTCAATGTTACCAACGAGGGCGGTTACGATTATTCCACCGCATTCCTCAAAAACATCTGCGGATTGTGGCTGATTCAGGAAAGCCGCCGTCAGTGGATGCGTGAAGGGCAGGAATTTTCCTACGCACAGCTTGAAGAAATGGCATTGCAGTGTGAGCCGTTCAAGTGCTTCATCGACCCCGATGCAGATGATTTTGCACCCATGGGCAACATGCCCGAACGCATCCGTGACTTCTGCCGCAGAACAGGACAGTATGTGCCCGAAACCGTCGGCGAAGTGGTGCGTTGCATCTATGAAAGCCTGGCACTGAAATACCGTCACATTTTCCGCGGTATTGAAGACTGCACCGAAAAGAAATATCCGCACATCAATGTGGTCGGCGGCGGCACAAAAGACAAACTGCTTTGCCGCATGACGGCAGACAGCTGCAACACAGAAGTGTATGCAGGACCCATTGAAGCCACCGTGCTCGGCAACATTGCCGTTCAGCTTCTTGCAAGCGGTGAAATCAAGGATATTGCCGAAGCCAGAAGCATCATCGCAGAGGGTGAAAAACTCATCTGTTACACCCCCGAAAACACCGCCGTGTGGGATGCGGCTTACGAAGAATTCAAAAAATATCTTGTATAAAAAGGTGACAAAATGCACGATCTTTCCGATATCAACACCATAAAAAGTCTGCTCGGGCGGCACGGGTTCACGTTTTCAAAGTCGATGGGACAAAACTTTCTCATCGACCCGACCGTTTGTCCCCGCATGGCGGACAGTTGCGGCATCGACCGGGATTCCGCAGTCATTGAGATCGGTACGGGTGTCGGGGTTCTGACCAAAGAACTCTCCTTGCGTGCGGCAAAAGTGGCAGGTGTGGAGTTGGACACAAGACTTCTTCCCGTTCTTGCCGAAACGCTGACGGACTGCCGCAATGTGGAAATTATCAATGAAGACGTGCTCAAAACGGATCTGCACAAACTCATTGCAGAAAAATTTGAAGGCAGAAAAACATACGTCTGTGCAAATCTGCCTTATTATATCACCTCGCCTGTGATCATGTATCTGCTCGAAAACCGTCTTCCCATCGAAGCCATCACGGTCATGGTGCAAAAAGAAGCCGCCGACCGTCTGTGTGCCCCCGTCGGAAGCAGAGATTCGGGTGCCATCACGGTTGCGGTCAACTACTATGCCACCGCACAGCGGCTTTTCGATGTGCCGAGAACGGCTTTTCTGCCGTCCCCGAATGTGGACAGTGCAGTACTTCGCCTTGATTTAAGAAAAACACCGCCTGTGGATGTGCCCAGCGAAGAATTTTTCTTCAAAGTGGTGCGTGCCGCTTTCTCCATGCGCAGAAAAACCGCACAGAACGGACTTTCCAACGGACTTTCCATCTCCAAACAGACGGCGGCACTGGCACTTGAAAATGCAGGCTTGTCTGCAACGGTGCGCGCGGAAAGTCTGTCATTGGAAGAATTGGCAGAATTAACAAGGCAATTACACAAATTGGTCGGGTGAAAAATATGGCAGGAAGATTCATTGTTTTTGAAGGTATTGACGGAACGGGCAAAACCACACAACTACAGTGTGTAGCCAATGTTTTACGCGAAAAAGGATACAACGTTTACACCACCGCCGAACCTACGGGCACGGCAACGGGAAAACTGTTGCGTGCATTCTTAGGCGGCAAGGAGCGAAGCACGCCGTGGGCGGCGGCAAGTCTGTTTTTAGCCGACCGCATCAACCACAACACCGACCCCGAAGACGGTATCATAAAGCATCTGTCGGACGGCGATATCGTGCTTTGCGACCGTTATTATTATTCCACTTTTGCCTATCAGGGAACGGACACCGACCTGCAATGGATTTCGGACAGCCATTTTAACTGCCCCGAAGTCACAAAGCCCGATGCCTGCGTGTTCCTGACCATGGATATTGAAAAATGCCTTGCCCGCATTCATGCAAACAGGGATGCCTCTGCCGTTGAAATTTTTGAAAACACGGACAGCCTGACCCGCATCAAAAAACGATTTGCGGATGTGTTCGACATGCTCAAAGACCGCGACAACATTATTTCTGTTGATGCCGACGGCACCATTGAAGAAGTCACAGACCGCATTATGATCGCACTCACCCCGATTCTGGAGGGATAAATATGAAATTCAAAGCCGCTGTTTTTGATGTGGACGGTACCCTCATCGATAATTCCGAAGGTATTTACAATTGCATCCGCCATGCACTCGCCAAAATGGGACTTCCCGATATGACGGACGAACAACTGCGGCCGTTCATAGGTCCGCCCTTGTTTGAAAGCGGGAAAAAAATATTGATGCTCGACGACAAAAATGCCGAGCGTTTTGTGACCCTTTACCGTGAACGCTTCTCCGTCAAAGGCTATGCCGAAACGAAACTGTATGACGGTGTAACAGAAATGTTGCAAACCTTGCAGGACAATGGGCTTAAAATGGCGATCGCCACGGGAAAACCCTTGCAGTTTATTGAAAAAATTCTGCCGCTGTTTAACCTTGAAAAGTATTTCTGCGGTGTGCACGGTATCACTTTTAAAGACCATGAAAGTGACAAAGTAACATTTATAAAACGAAGCCTTGCTGATTGCAATACGACCGAAGCACAAACCCTGATGATCGGCGACCGCCATAATGACATGGAAGCGGCAAAAAGTGCCGATGTATTTGCCGCAGGGGTAAAATGGGGCTTTGGTACGGATGAGGAACTTCTGAACGCAGGTGCGGACAAATTGTTCGCAACACCTGCTGAATTGACTGATTATATTTTGAATTGAGGAATTTATGAAGACCGCTGTTATTTTCGGAGCAGGAGAACAGAATATAACGCAGCTTACCCTGCCCGAAAACTGCCTTGTGTGGGCGGCAGACGGCGGGCTTGCCTACTGCGAAAAATTGGGAATTACCCCCGATTTTGTTATCGGGGATTTTGACTCGTTGGGGTTTGTCCCCGAAAATGCCGTGGTTCTGCCCGTACAAAAGGATGTTACGGACATGGCGGCGGCAGTAAATCTGGCAGAAGAACAGGGATGCGACATATTTTATCTGTACGGCGGCACGGGCAAACGGCTCGATCACACGCTTGCCAATATCGCCCTGCTCATTGACCTTGCACACAAGGGAAAAAAAGCATATCTTTGTGACCGTGATTATACTGTCACAGCCGTCACAAACGGCGAAATCTGCTTTGACGAGCACGAAAAAGGTGTCATTTCCGTATTTGCTGCCGACGAAAAGGTGCACGGTGTGTGCGAAGAAGGCTTGCTGTACAGTCTTGACAATGCAACCCTCGAAAACAAGACCGCATTGGGTGTCAGCAACGAATTTACAGGCAGAAAAAGCAGAATCGCCGTAAAAGAGGGAACACTTGTGATTGTAAAAAATCATGTTTCCTCTTGACAAACAATTTTTGAGGCTATAGAATACAGACAAATGAATATCTGTCAGGGGTGCTGTCAAACGGCTGAGATGAAGATTTGCTTCAAACCCTTTTAACCTGTACGGATAATGCCGATGTAGGAAGACTTTTTGCAGTCTGCGTTTCGGTGCAGACTTTTTTTCTTCCTTTTAAGATGAAAGGAAAATCAAAATGAGAAAAAAACAAAATTTGCGTGTCACTGCTGAATGTTCGGTCTTGCTTGCCATGGCAATTGTTTTCAGTTTTATTATAATTTGGCGGATGCCCATGGGCGGTGAAATCACCTTCGTGAGCATGTTGCCCATCATGCTCGCAGGATTTCGCAACGGGCCGAAAGCGGGATGGCTGACAGCTTTTATCTATTCGCTGTTTCAACTGGCTTTCGCTTTTGTGTCGGGCAATGTGTTTGTGTATTGCACCACCGCTTTTACCTTCATCATTTGCGTTGTGTTCGACTACCTTGTGCCGTTTACGGGACTCGGCATTGCCTGTTTATTTAAAAACATTAAAAAAGATTCAGTTCGTTTTAAGAATGCGGGAATATATTTCGGAGTATCATGCGGTATTATGCTGCGTTTTATCTGCCACTATATCACGGGTGTTGTCATCTGGGGACAGTGGGCAGGTGACGAAGGGCCTTATATTTATTCCTTGCTTTACAACGGCACCTATCTGTTGCCGGAGCTTCTTCTGACGCTGTTGGTGTGCGTGATTCTTTTTAAGCCCCGACGCACAAGAAAATTGCTTCTGAATGAATAAAAATATTGCCTTTTGAAATAACGCATGGTATAATATTTACTTATTAAGCGTATTTCAAAAGGTTTTTTTTTGATCTGCGCAAGACGGAGGTAACAAGATGAGCGAAAACAAAAACGATACTCTGCAGAATGAAATGGAAAATCTTGCCGAAACATTTCAGAATGTGTACGACGAAACCGCTTCCGAAGCAGAAGAACATCCGCTGATTCAGGAGCTGGATGAAATCGTGGAAGAAGACGAAGAGGAAGACGAGGAAGCTCCCGTCGTTCCCGAAAAGAAAAAGGAAAAGAAAAAGAAAGAAAAGAAAAAGGCATCCGCCGTTATCGGTTCGATCATTTCTTTCCTGCTTGTCATTGTGCTCATGTTCGTAACGGCAGGCATTTCTTTCTATGCTTCCTCCTTTACGGAACTTGACAGCTATATTTACAGTGTCAAATGTGCCGAAAGTGTGCAAACAGCCGCTGCCAAGGTTGACTATTATAAAGAAGCACTGAGTTATCTTAAAAAAGATATCACCAATATGCCGTCACTTGCCTCTGTTTATGCAGATGAAGTACAGCGCATGCATGAGCTGATTGCAGTCTGCACCGTAGAAACCGAAGGCTATGCCGCTGCAATCACTTATATGAATCAGAATCTGACCGAAGCACAGATTGCCGCACCTTTGACGGCTGAATTCGGATCCTTCAAGCAAATTGCAGGCGTGTTTGAAACCGTTGCCGCAGAATGTGTTTCCAAGATTGAAGCAGCAGGTGCCGATGCCGACTTTGCCGCCCTTGCCGCTACGTATACCACGGACGAAACCTTGTCCGCCGCCATCACTGCCATCCTTGAAAACATTGCAAAAGCACTGGAAGCAGAAGAAAAGTTTGCTTTCTCCGATGCCGGTGTTGCCTATGAAGCTGCCATCGCCGGTCTTGCCGAATACAGCACCAAGAGCCCCGCACTGGCCGAACGCAATTGTATCTGCATTGCTTATACAAAGGGCTATGCATCGGCTCTCACTTATGCCAAAGCAAATATCACCGGCACCGATTACACACCCGTAACCGAAGAATATGCCGCTTTCCTTGCCGCTGCAGATGTGTTTGCAAAACTTGACAGCGAGCAGTTCAGTGCTGTCAGTGCAGGTGTTGCAAGCTTTACCGATGCAGAAGATGCGGCTGTTGATATGTCGGGTATCGCTTCTTCTCTTGAAATTCCCGAGTGCCTGTATGCGGATGCCGAAAACATTCTGACCGATCTTGCCCGTGCCGTCATCTGTGAAAATAACGAAGACAATAAAGCCGCACTTGACTATTACAAGGCTGTTGCCGAAAACCTTACCGCCATCGGACAGAAAGGTTCGCTTGCACTTGAAAAGATTGCAGTGCTGACAAGCAAGGTCGAAGATCTGCATGCCGCTTATGTTTATGTTTCTGCCAACAAGACCGTTCTTGCTCAGGATAAGGAATCTGCTTTGACCGAAGAATTCGGTGCATTGCTGACCACGCTGGACGGGGCTTTCAGTGCAGAAAAGGTCAATGCATTTGTTGAGAATGCGAAGAACGCACTTGCCGCAGGCAGTGCTGATGCCGTCAATATTGATGATGTGATTGCTCTGAGCAATATTGATACTGCTGTTGCTGATTTCTACAAAGCCTATTTTGCACCGTTGGCAGAAGCAACGGCTGCTGAAAAAGAAAAGAACCTGACCCTTGCCGCTGCAAAATATCAGGAACTTGCAAACCTGCTTGCAGAAGACAATGTTTCACTGCCTAACGCATTGCTTGAAGGTATTATCTCCTGTGCTTTCCGTACGGGTGACCTGCAGACAGCCGCCACATATTGTACCAATTATGTGGATATGGATTCTCTTGCAGACAGCGAATTTAAGACCCTTTGTGAAGACGTGCAGCTTTCTGATGCTGCTATGCAGAAAGCAAGTGCTGTCATGCAACAGGCTTATTATTCGAGCTATTACGGTACTGTGCCCACATTTGAAGAGGTTTCTGCACAGTTCGATGCACTGCTTACGGAAGACAGCAATAAATATGACGAAGCGTTCAATTATTACAACCGCTACATCTGCGAAATCTATTTCTTCGGCGACGATGCCGAATCGCCCGCAAGACAGACTGAATATCTTGAAAAAGTCCGTGAACTGATTCCCGAACAGATTTTTATTTACGGTTATGCCATGTTGCAGGTTGCAGTTACCGACAGTGACTATGAAAGTGCAAAAAATCTTGCAGATGAAATTCTTGCCGTCAATGCATATGATGACATTGCATTGAGCATTCTTGCAAGCATTGCACGTATGGAAGGCGATCTTGAAGCGGCAGCCGCTTATGTTGAAAAAGGTCTTTCTTACGAAAACACCTCCTATGAATGTGAATGTCAGAACATTATTCTTTGCATGCTGGGCGGCAATTTTGCCGATGCGTATGACGATGTGGTTGCTTTGTACACAAGAGGTCTTTCCACAATGAAAGAATGCGAAACGATCGCAGTTTATGCATCCCTGTTCACCGATGCAAATGACGAACAGAAAGCAAAACTGGATGAAATCGTCAAATACATCGAAAATGACCTTTACGGATCTTACGGCTATTCCTATGCCGACAACACCAAGGCACTCATCGACGGTACCAAGTCCCTCAATGATGTGTTCATGGCTGAACCCTACGATCTCTGGTAAACTGAATAAAAAATTCCGGACTCCGCGTTGCAGAACGCGGAGTCTGTTTTTTTTATTGCAAAAAAATATTTTTTATGTATAATAGATACAGGTCATAAGTAAGGGGGAGTGGTGTATGAAGTTTATAACACCGTCTTATTATGACGAATTTCAATGTGTTGCCGACAAATGCACCGATAACTGCTGTATCGGCTGGGAAATCGGTATTGACGGCGACACTGCCGTATATTATCGCTCGCTCGGCGGGGCATTCGGTAATCGTTTGCGTGCAAATATTGCGGAAGATGATACTTTTATTCTGCAAAACGAACGATGTCCGTTTCTGAATGAAAGCAATCTTTGCGATATCATCATACACTGCGGAAAAGAGCATCTTTGTCAGATCTGCCGTGACCACCCACGCTATTTTGAGTGGTACGGTAATGTAAAAGAAGGCGGCATCGGGCTTTCATGCGAAGAAGGTGCACGGCTGATTCTCACAACCGACCGTGTTTTGCTGCACGAAACACAGTCAGATGAAAAAGAAGAAGAAATCGACGAAGAACTTTTTCGATTCTTATGTACCTCCCGCAAGCAGATTTTAGATTTGCTTGAAAGGGAAGATATGCCGTTGGCTGACAAGCTTTGTACAATTCTCAGTTTTGCCGAAAAACTGCAGTTTGTCATGGATAATCCGCACGCTGCTGAAAATGAATATGTGCAGACTGTGCAGGCAGTGACAGGGAACAGTGTTCGTTCGATTGCGGAACTGTTTTCTGATTTTGAACCCATTGATGACACTTGGACAAGCACATTGCAGAAAATGCAGAAGCAGTTGCCGTCATCTTTTTCAGCCCTCTCGGAACGGGAAAACAGAAATATCATCAATCTTTGCCGTTATTTTTTGTGGCGGTATTTGCTCAAAGGTGTTTTTGACGGGGAAATTCTGTCCAAAGTTAAATTTTCCGTTGTGTCCCCGCTCGTCATCCGCTTATTGTGCGGGCAAGAATGCAGTTTGTCGGCATGGATCGAAAAAAGCAAGCTGTATTCCAAACAGATGGAATACAGCGATGAAAACAGAGAATTGTTTTATGATTATACATACGAAAAAGCATGCCTTGATACACCGCACCTGCAGTTGTTTATAAAAACGGTAACAACAAGATAAGAACGGAGATTTTTTTATGGCTATCGAAAAAAATATGCAACGAAATCCGGCCGCAGATATTTTGCGTTGTCTTGCATTCAGTTTTGTGGTTTGTGTGCATTTTCTGCGGGATTCGGGGTTTTATCAGGTCACCGTTGAAAGTACAAAATCATTGATGATGTTGATCGGCAGATCATTTTTTATTATCTGCGTGCCGCTGTTTATGACCTTGTCGGGCTATCTGCAACGCACAAAACAGCTCAGTGTGTCATATTACAAAAAACTCGGCAAGACCTATTTTGCTTACGTGTTGGCAAGCATTGCCTGTGTTGTTTTTGCCGTTTTGCAACTGGAACAGGAATGGACATTGCGAAAAACCATTATCGGTATTCTTGAATTCAAAGCCGCACCGTATTCGTGGTATATCGAAATGTATATGGGGTTGTTTTTACTGATTCCGTTCCTGAATCTGCTTTACAATAACATCCCTTCGCGCAAATGGAAGCGGAATTTGCTGATCATAGGTGCGTGTATCGTGTTTTTGCCGTCGGTGGTCAATGTCTATAATTTTGACTCGGTTGATTGGTGGCGTCTTCCGTCTTCCGGCTCGGATTTTGTTGAGATCATTCCGAATTGGTGGGTCACAATTCTGTATCCGGTTGTTTATTACTTTTTGGGTTGTTATCTGAATGAATATAAAATACGGATGAACAAATGGGTCAATTTGTTTCTGATTGCCTATGTCGCCTTTATTTTCGGCATCTATAATTATTGGCGGTCTTTTCAGGTTGAATTTGTCTGGGGAGTATGGTCGCATTATTATTCGCTGTTCAGTTTTATTCTGACATTGTTGGTTTTCCTGTTTTTCCTGAATCTCAAATATGATAAACTGCCCGCAATCATCGGAAAAGGCCTTGCAAAGGTGTCGGGATTATGCATGAATGCCTATCTTCTTTCGTGGATTTTTGATCAGTTGTTTTATCCGATTCTTAAGGAAAAGGTAAGCGTTATTGAGGACAGATTTGTGTATTTCTTTGCGATTGTTCCGATTGTCATTGTATTGTCCTTGCTGTTGTCCTATGTCTTACAGGTATTGCAGAACTTGTTGACAGATCTTACCGTGAAAATCATCGGCGGGATCCGTAAGATCAAAGCGAAACATAAAGAAGATCCCGATTCCTCCGTTCCCTCCTTACAAAGCGAGTAACAAAAACTGAATTGCAACCGAAAAACGCATCACACGCTCCGTTACCGCGGCTCGTGTGGTGCGTAGTTTTTTTTATTTTATTCCGTATTGTTTTCTGCGGCTCCATGTCTGGCCCCACTTGTTTGCCCAGCTTTCGCAATAGAGCTTGTAGTAGGATACATTGTTCTTTTCTCTGTATTTCTTCATGCAGTTGCACCAGAATGCACTGGGAATGGCAACCACAAACCAATACAGCGGTCCCAACAGCAGGCACTGAATGGTATGACCGTATTCGTGGATCTGTGTGTTTTTCGTCCATCCCTCTTCTCTGCCCTCTGCCATGAAGATGAAAAGTCCGAGCGACAGGCCACCCCAATTGCCGGGAATATAGGTAATGATTGCATTGCAGAACTTTTCGTGACGGAATTTTCTGCGTAAGACAAGATGCACAAGTCCACCGATGAGATTGACGGGGGCACCCCAGGTCCATTGCACAAAATAAAACCAGAATTTTTCCCAACCTTTGTTGGCGATGTGTTCAACTTCATGCGGTCTTCTCAATTTTGCTTTTTTCATTCGGCGGACACCTCTGTCGAAGCTGATTTTTTGTTTTTATAGAAGAAGATGCCGACGAGCATCACAACCGCAAACACCACAAGATAGAACAGTACGGGGAAACTGAATCTGCCTTCGGATTTAGCATTGAGATAGGGCACATAGCCGTGTGCATACACCGCACAGAAAATGATTACCAGTGAGCTGAGGCATGCAAGAATCGGGAAAACGAATCGTTTGACGGGATGCAAGCCCTTTGCTTGTTTCATAAATGCAATATAAATGGGCAGATAAAAAGCATACAGTGTTACAATGGGCAGTTCCGAGGAATCAAAACTGAACAGCCCGAACCAGCTTGTCGGTGCAAGGTTTGCACCGTAGAAATACACAACCCACACTGCGGTGATCAGCAGTGCCGCAATACCGGAGTTTGCAGGCATATTCGTGGCGGCATCCACCTGTGCAAAAATTTTCGGGGACGGACCGTGGTTTCTTGCCGCAAGTGCATACATACTTCTTGTGCAGCCGAGCATCAGGCCGTTGAGGGTGCCGAAGCAGGAAACGGCAACAAACAGATTCAGAATATTGCCGAGCACGGGTCCGAATACGTGTACAAAAGCAACCGTTGCACCTTCTGTTTGCAGGTCTTCCACGCCGGCACCGCCTGCAATGCCGATGAAGTAAAGAACATAAACCGCAACAATCACAATGCCGCCGACAATAAGAGCAATGGGCAGGTTGCGTTTGGCATTTTTAAGCTCCGCATTGATGGAGGTTGCCATGATCCAGCCTTCATACGCGAAAGCCGTGGCAACAATGGCACTGAAGAAAGTGTCGCCCGATCCGGTGCCCACAGCAAAGTTGTGAGCAAGGATGCTGACATCGGGTTGAACATCAGACATGTGAGTAAGACCGTAAATCGTACCGATCACAGCCATCAGCAGCAACGGGATCAGTTTGATAACGGTGGTGCTTACCTGCAGCTTACCTGCAAGTTTGGGGGAGAGTGCATTGATTGCAAAACTCAGACACAAAAACAGGATTGCCAATGTCATGGTTTCGGGGCCGAATACCGTTCCGCCGTCAGCGGCACCGATGTGCAGTGCAAAGTCCGGATTTACCGAACAGATGAAGGTCAGTGTGTAACGGGCGGTCAGCCACACAAGCACCGACGAAATGGTCGGGGCATAAATGAATGCCATGAACCAGCCGACATAATAGGAATATTTGTTGCCGACGGTAGCTTCCGCATAGTCCGTCAGTCCGTTGACTTTGGAGTAGTTCTGTGCAAGCTGTGCAAACGCGAGCACGTTGAACAGCATAATGACACCGCCTACCAGCCATGCGGCAATGCCGATGCCCATGTTCCCTTCGGTAACAACTAAAATGTTCTGTGCCTTAAAAAAGACACCCGACCCGATGACAATGCCGACGACCATGCAGATCGCAGTTACAAGTCCGTATTTCTTTTGCAGTTTAGTGCTGTTTTCCATAAACTTCTCCGTTTCAAGAAAATTCATGACCTTATTATACATTTGTCTGTTAGAAATGTAAAGAAAAAAAATAAAATTCCCCTTTGCTTATTGCACAATTTGCATACAGTATGCTATAATTATGTCAAACAATTCCGAAAGGAGCAAACAAAATGAAAAAACTATTGACTTTTACCCTTGTGTTACTGCTGCTTGCCGCAACGGTCGTGACTGCCTTTGCCGAATCGGACGGCACACCCCTGACACTGGATGTGGCATCCCTTTCCAAATACATATACCTTGGTCCCGAAGAGACGTATTACGATGAAGACGGTTATATTCTGACCGGCAGAAAAGAAGATACCTCTCTCGGAATCTGCGCAGACAGCTATCTCACCTTTCAGGATCTGACGATATTTAATCTGGATGCAAGAGATGATACGGAAAATGTATATATCACGCTCGACGGCGAAAATGAAATTATTGACAGAATGTTGTTCCGGAATGAGAATTTTGTTTTCAATGCGATTGACGAGGATGCAACGCTGGTTATCCCTGAACTGAATTCCTACGGCGGAAACAACACTGTTGTCTGGAACGGCGGCAATCTCAAAATGGATCTTGTGACGGATAGCAATTACCCCACCCTTGACTGCGGCGTTTTTATTCTCAACGGCGGTCATGTTATGCTTTCCAATAACTATATCTATACCGTTTGGGGAGATATCACCCTGCACGGTGGCAGAATGGATGTTGTTTGCACAGCACCGGACAGCGAAGCCATTGACGGTGATGTCATAATGAACACGGGAGCTCTGCTTACCGTCAGCTCGCAGGACGGCATATTCTATCATACGACCACCTTCTCCAAAGCAGAAGGCCTCGGTGCGGACTATTCTTTCTTTGTCAGATTCGATACGGAGTCGGATTTTGTGCCCGTTTATGATGTTGCCGATGCGGTTGAAGATGTAAATTATGCTGAAATCAAGGTCGATCTTCACAAGCATGCGTTTGAAAATAACACCTGTGTCTGCGGTCTGGTCTGCACGCATACCGATATGCAGAACGGTCTGTGCAACGGTTGCGGATACGGCATTGTTGCAGAAGAAGGTTCGACGGTTGCAGTTGAAGGCAGCAATATCATTGCCGCACAGGGCATGACCGCCGAACAGCTTATTGCCATGGCAAATGATGCGGCTGTTGTTAAAAATGCCGACGGCACAGACCTCGAAGCAGACAAGAAGCCCGGCACGGGCACGAAGCTGGTTCTGGATTGCGGCATTGAATTTGAGCTTGTTGTGATCGGTGATGTGGACGGCGACGGTGCAATCAGTTCAAGCGATGCCCGTTCGGCACTTCGCAGTGCGGTCGGGCTGGATTCTTTGAACGATGCACAGCTGAAAGCCGCCGATTTCAATGCGGACGGCAAAGTTTCTTCCTCAGACGCCCGAAGCATTCTGCGTGTGGCAGTCGGCTTACCTGCCTGAATTGAATAAGCGTAAATCAAAAAATCGCACCGTCAGTATATGCACTGCAGTATATCCGACGGTGCGTTTTTTATAAAAATACAGTCTTCATTGTGAAAATTTCTTGATTATTTTTAGGATTTATTGTACTATATTAAAAGTGTAAAAAGAAAGGATGACGCTTATGAATATCATAGATCCAACCGCCATGCACAAACTGTCTTACGGTTTGTTTGTGTTAAGTACTTCTCTCAACGGCAAAGACAACGGATGCATCATCAACACTGCCATTCAGGTGACGGACACCCCCAAAAGACTGCTGTTTGCCGTCAACAATCAGAATTTCACCAATGAAATGCTTAAAGAAAGCGGCGTGTTTGCACTGTCCGTGCTTACCGAAGAAACGCCCTTTGAAGTGTTTCAGCATTTCGGCTTCCAGAGCGGCAGAGATGCGGATAAATTCATAGGTGAGCCGCTTCGCTGTGAAAACGGTGTTGCCTACGTCGGCGGTGTGACCAATGCCGTGTTTGCAGGCAAGATCGAATCGTATCAGGATGTCGGCACGCATACGGTGTTTATCGCAGAGGTCGAAGAAGCAAAGGTACTGTCCGATGTGCCGAGTGTGACGTATTCCTATTATTTTGCAAACATCAAGCCCAAGCCCCAGCCGAAAACGGATGAAAAGAAAGGCTATGTCTGCAAAATCTGCGGTTATGTTTATGAGGGAGAAAACTTGCCCGAGGATTTCACCTGTCCGCTGTGCAAACACCCTGCATCCGACTTTGAACCACTGAAATGAGATAAAAATAACCGTCCCGTTTGCAACGGGACGGTTGATTTTTTATGTTTCCGATTGGTCAATTTTTGCACCGTGGAACACGTCTGCGACTTCGCTGATGGTCACATAAGCCTTCGGGTCCACAAAATGCACGATGTCACGCATGCGGGAGATCTGAAAACGGTTGACAACAAAATAAACGATCGACTTGTCTGCCCCCGAATAACCGCCCTTTGCGGCAATTTTTGTAGCCCCGCATTCAAATACGCTGGTCAGTGCCTTGCAGATGTCGTCGGGATGTTCGGTGATGATCATGACTTCTTTGTTGCGGTCGAAGCCCTCCACAATAAAGTCTACCATTTTAAGTCCTGCACCGTATGCAACAATGGAATACAGCGGCAACACCCAGCTTTGCAGAATCAGACCTGCCGTGATATACACAATGCAGTTATAGATCATAACGAATGTGCCGACCGTGATGTTGAGCTTTTTTGCAAAAATAACAGCCAGCACTTCTATGCCGTCAATGGCACCGCCTGCACGGATGGTCAGTCCGCTGCCGATGCCCGAAACAATACCGCCGAACAGTGCACACAAAAACAGATCGTTGCCTGCAAGGGGAGAAAACACACTGACATCAATGGGCAGAATGTCCGTAATCAGCCACGCACCGAGTGAATAAATGCAGACTGCAAACAGGGAATAGACCGTAAATGCAAGCCCCTGTTTTTTGAGTCCGAACAAAAACAGCGGTATGTTCAGAAGCAGAAGAAAGACGGATAAGGTCAGGTAATCGGGTGTAATCTGCGACAAAAGCATGCTTGTGCCCGAAATGCCGCCGTCATATAATTTGACGGGTGCTAAAAACACCGTCACACCGAATGCGTTGATGCAACCTGCCGCCAACAAAATCAGAAAACGGTACCATTTGAGTGTTTTGAGTTCTGTAATGAGTTTTTCTTTCATGGAGTCTCCTTAAATATTTTATATTATTTTACCATATTTTCAGCATGCCGTCAATGTCAGAAAATGCTTGAAAAAAGCCTTTTAATATTATAAAATAAGGTTATCCATTATTCTTGAATGAGGCTATCGCATGCAAAAATCAAAAAAAGCAAAATTTTATATTGCAGTTTTTCTGCTTGTTATATCTCTGTTTGTCGGGATGATTCCCGCAAATGCAAGTTTTGCCGCGGTTGTGGCAGACGGCACATTCGGAGAAGACAACAATCTGACCTGGGTGCTGGATAACACAGGTCTTTTGAGCATATCGGGAAAAGGCAGAATACAGGACAAATATGTGCAGGACTACCCGTGGTATTCTTATGCCGACCAAATCACCGCCGTAAAAATACAAAACGGTGTGCAGAATGTGGGCACCTACATGTTTGAAGAATACGACAATCTTGAAACGGTGGAAATCGGCGAAGGCGTTCTGACGATCGGGAAATACAGTTTCAATTACTGCGATAATCTTCGCAGTGTGCGCATCCCGAAATCATTAAGAAGAATCGACGAACAGGCATTTTTCAGGTGTCCGCTGCTTTCTGATGTGCATATTGCGGATGCTTCACTTTGGTGCGGCATTGAATTTATGTCCAACCATGCAAACCCGCTTTACAACGGTGGGGATCTGCTTTTGAACGGCGAAATCCTGACCGAAGTTACCGTGCCCGATTTTTTGACAAAACTTGGGGATTATCAGTTTTACGGTTGTCAGTCAATTGAAAGAATCAATCTGCACGGCAAGGTTGCCGCCATCGGGAAAGAGGCATTCTCGCAATGCCCGTCTTTGCGTGCAATTTGCTGTGCAGGCACCGTCGATCAGATGCTGAAAATCACAAGTGAAAACACAGAAATCAGGAAAGACCTTTTTGTTTGCCTGAACGACGGAGAAAATAAACTTGTTGACGGAAAAGTGTACACAAAGGATGATGCATTGATTAAAATCGGTGCATCTTCGACGGTTGTCAGCATTGCCGACGACACAAAAACCATTGCAGAGAATGCAGGAGCAGGACTTGAAAATTTATCTGCCCTGATTCTGCCTGCAAGCGTGGAAAAAATTGCGGAACATGCGTTTGCAGATTGCCCGAATCTGACCGATGTTTATTTTGCAGGCACAAAAGAACAGTGGTCTGCCGTGCACAGTGAAGGAATCAAAAATGCGACCGTTCACTTTGAAGCGAAGTTGATTGAAAAAGACGGTGTGGTTTATAATGCAGACCGAACAGTATTGATCGGTGCAACCGAACATGTTTCGGCAGAAATTGTTGTCCCCGAAACGGTCACACAGATTGCAGACGGGGCATTTCGCAACTGTTTTGCTTTGCAGAACATTACCCTGCCTGACGGAATTACCGAATTGCCTGATTTACTGTTTGAAAATTGCAGAAATCTGCAAAGTGTGACTTTTTCCGACAAACTCACCGCCATCGGAAACCGTGCTTTCAGCGGTTGCATCCGTCTTGAAAAAATTACTTTGCCCGAAACCGTTGCACAGATTGGCGAATATGCATTTGCATCCTGCCGAAATTTTCGCAGTGTGACCTTGCCCAAAGCAGTATCTGCCCTTGCAGACGGTGTGTTTGCCGATTGTGCCCGCATGGAAGAAATCAATCTTCCCGAAGCATTGCAAACGGTCGGCAACAATGCGTTTTATAATTGTTATAATCTCAAAGAAATCACCTTGCCGAAAACCGTAACAAAACTCGGCACTTCTGCATTTTACGGCTGTGCGGCACTGTCGACAATGATCCTGCCCGATGAAATTACCGATCTGCCCGAACAGGTGTTTTACGAGTGTTATAATCTGAAAGAGGTTGTCTTTCCGTCCGCTCTGACGGGAATCGGCAGATATGCATTTTATGATTGCATTTCGCTTGATTCTTTGCGGTTGCCCGACACGGTTGAAAAAATCGGTGAATATGCGTTTTTCGGCTGTGAAGCCTTGACGGAAGTTGTGCTTCCGCCTGCTGTCACGCAACTTGAGGACAGCGTATTCAAGGCTTGTCTGTTTCTTGCAAAGATCACCCTCCCCGAAGGCTTGCAGATGATCGGCAGTGAAGCCTTTCGCTATTGTCAGACTTTGGATGCGTTGTATATTCCTGCTACCATAACAAGTCTTGATGCATCTGCTTTTGATCAGTGCTATTACCTGAAAAAGATTTATTTCGGCGGCGACAAGGAACAATGGATCCAAGCCTACCCCGATGGAATCCCTGCAAACAGGGAAGTTATTTTTGAACACACGCACACGGCAGGCAAGTGGGATGTGGTTGTGTATCCGACCCCTGAAAATGAGGGGGTGGCTCTTCGTAATTGCGAACAGTGCCATGCTTTGCAGACCACAAAAATGGAAAAAACTGCTTTTGCAGGTAATGAAAAGGCAACTGTGAACATGGAGGGCTATCTTTCTGTTGTGGTTGCAATTGCGGCTTCCGATCTTCTGCAACAGGCAGGTGAAGGTGCAGTTCTGACCGACAAGGACGGCAATACCGTCGCGGCGGATGCCTTTGTCGGCACGGGGATGACTTTGATCCTTGCAGATGAAACCGTGTATACCGTGCTGGTGTCGGGAGATTATGATGGCGACGGACATATTAACGCGGAGGATGCAAGGCGAACCTTGCGTTTGTCGGTCGGGCTTGAAGATTTTGCCTCCGACAGTGTGCAGTACAAAGCCTGCGATGTGGATGACTTTACGGGGGTAACTTCCTCGGATGCACGAAGCATTCTGCGTGCAAGTGTCGGCTTGGATGACCCCAAAGAATGGAAAAGGTAAATATATAAATAGTAAAAGGAGCTGATTGATTTCAGCTCCTTTTTTGTTGTATAAATTGCGGTTTGTCGGTGTGTGTTGATCGTCAGTCGTTAAAAGTTTTGATCAAACTTTTTCAAAAGTTTGCGGTGTCGAGAGGCGGAGCCTTTCGTCGCCCGTCGCAACGGGCGATATCCCCATTCCGCCCAATAGCGCAGGAGAGTAGAAAAACAGTCCGGTGGACTGTTTTTCGTAGAGAACCCTCGCCGGGGGTTCTCTATTGTGCGACAGCACAACATTAAACACAGTTAACTTAATTATAAAATAATAAATAAATTAAATTTGTAATGTTCGTTTATCAATTTACCATAAAAGTTCCGTTAGTTCGTTTAGTGCTTCGCACTTAAGAAAACCCCCGGCGAGGGTTTTCTTAACAACTTTCCTGCGCTTTTTGAAGCATAAGGAATTCCGCTCGTTGCGACGAGCGGCAAGGGCGTTGCCCTTTGAACCCACAAGCTTTTGAAAAAGCTTGACCAAAACTTTTAATGTGACTGACGAGCGACCAACTTTCTACTTCCCGATAAACCGTAATTTATCTGTCACAGTATTCCTTCCAACCCGAACATAGCGGTGGCGTTTTTGAGTCCTTCTTCCACTTCCTCGCGGCTGAAGTTTGCGTTTTCCAATTCGGCGTCGCTCATTTTATTAAGACGGGCATAGAAGTCGATGGCAACTTCTAAATTTTCCTTGCCGCCGTTTTCGAGTGCTTCAAACAGAATGTCTTCCGCACCGCAGATATCGCCTTTGTCGAGTTTTGCACACAGTGCTTTGTATAAAAGATCCGTGCCGTTCAGGTCGTCTTCGTCTTCAATAATATAATCGGTGGTGTCTTTGCCGAATAAAATTTTGGCAAGCATCTGGGCTAGCATCTGTACCTGCCGCATGATCCAGTCCTGGGTGAATTCCATACAAAAAAGTCCTTTCAGGGAAGATTGATAGAGGGAAGAAGATGTTTATAAATGTCTTGTGTCAATGTCGGTGCGGGTTGCAACAATTGCTGTGTTTCCGCTTGTGTCAGCAGACGGCTTTCACCGGGGGCAAGGGTGTCATCGAGTAATAAATTGCCGATGGCCAGTCGCTTTAAATACAGCACCGCACAGTGTACCGTGCGAAGCAAGAGCCTGACTTCGTGCTTTTTCCCTTCTGTGATGCGGATAATACCTTGCGAAGCATTACCCGTGGGGTTGTTCAGGTGGTGATCCCGTCTGCGTTCACTGATGTAATCACCGACATCCGCTACCGTCAGATACCGTTGCAGAATGACTTCACAGGGTTTGGCGGGGCGGTTGTTTGCATAAAGACAAGTGCCGTTTTGCAATTCGTTTATGCCGTCTTCGGTCAGGTGCCCGAAGCATAAAAAGGCATAGGTCTTTGCAATCCCCGATGCAGGGTCAAGCAGGGTTTGGGTGAACTTTCCGTCATCGGTAAAAAGCAGCAACCCTTCCGTTTCTTTATCAAGCCTGCCCACAGGACGAAGATGCTTGTATTGTGCGGGCAGGCACTCCATGACGGTTGGGTTTTTATCATCCCGACAGGCAGTGATCAGCCCGCGGGGTTTGTTGAGCATTAAAATGTTTGCCATGTCAGATGATCGTCAGTGCAACGATGTCGAGAATAATGCAGGTCGGCACAAAAAATGCCTGCATGGTCAGCTGACCGCCGAAAGACAGAATTGCACCCTTGAGAGAGCCTGTTTTTTCTTTTCTTATTTTGATGATGGCGGGACGCTGTTGCCACAAAAATTGCAATAATTCATAACTGACCGCATATAACAGAAGCGTAACACCCGCACTGAAAAAGTCGGGTTTCAGATGTATGCCGAGCAGAAGCAATACACTGACGGCGAGCATGCAGATTCGGAAAATGTATTTCGATTTGCGGTAAATGACCTGCTCAAAGCAGATTTCGTCCGTCAGCACCCAGAACAGCACGAACACGGCACACAGTCTTGCGGTTTGTGCCGAGCCGAGCATACCCAGAAGCGGCGGCAAAAAGCCGAGCAGAATGAAGTCGACTCCCTCAAAAATATCCACAAAGGTGGGTCTGTATTTCATCAAGAACGGGGGTGTGGCAAGTTTTGCGGTTGCGGTGTCAAATTCTTCTTTTGTGAGCTGATCCAAAGAATACAGTTCGTCTATCCTTTTCTTTTTCGGAATGGGTTCCACAATGATGTGCAGGGCATTGATGAGGAACAGCACCGTCCACACCACGCTCATGGGCACATCATATTCCGCAAACGGCACGGAATAGACGGTCGATTCCGCTGTGTAAGGCAAGAAGCCTTTGAGCAACAAAAAGCCTGCCGACATGGCAAGTCCGCCGAACCCGCCGATGAGGCATTCCATGAACTTCCATGAGTCGATGAAGTGTTTTTCCTGCAGTTTGCCGAGCAGATATTTTCCGTTTTTCAGTTTCATGTTCGGATGGGTGTAAACATGCATGATTTGTGCAATAACCCAGCCAAAGCCCGCAACAAGACCGACCATGGGGGCATAAATTGCCGTAAACCAATCACCGCGCACAAGGGTGAGAATGAAAAATGTGAGGAACACAAACAGCGTGCCGCCCCACCATTCGGGACGGGTTTTGGAGAAATATAATTTCGGAAACACATTGTCAGCGGGTCTGTGCGGACGGTTTAAAAGTGCCCTGCCTAAAATATAAGCGGGGATGGTTGCAAGATAGGTGAAAATTACATCACCTGCGGAATAGTGCTCGCCGCCGCCCGAAACGATGCAGATGCCGAGCATTTCAGCAGCCACGGAAAACCATGTGAAGCCTTTGATGAAAACACCCGCAATCCCTTTGTTGAAACCCGGTGTGCCGAAGCCGCCGAATGTCAGCCCCAGTGTTTCTCCGTAGGTCTGGCAACCGCCGAGATAAAATCCGCATGCACCTGCCGTTGTCAGGAAAAACCAGTTTTCCTGCAAGGCGGGAATGCCCGAAAAGCGTGCAATCAGTAAGCCGACAAACGCACCCGGCAACATAGCACCCTTTTCACCGCCGAGAATGCTTCCCCGCATACCCCAGCCGTATGCCATGGCAATGACGCAAAGAAAAACAAACAGAACCGATTCGCCCATGGTGATTTCCTCCTGTTATTTTTTTATTTTTTTAATAACCGCATTTGTAATGCCTGTTGCGGCAAGCGACAAGCCGACACTGCCCGCAACTTTTGCCCCCGTTACCAGCTTTTTTGCAAAACCGGGGGATTTTATATCTTTCATAACCAGTTTATTGACAATTTTATCCATTGTGCCGCCGCCTGTGACCTGCGAGGAATCCGACAGGTCAATGAGACCCTTTGAAACTTCGTAGGACTGCGAGAAAATATCAAGCACCGATTTGTGCACCATTTTTTTCAGCGGAATGTGCCCCACCGTGGAGTAGGTTGCGGCTTCGCCCTTGAGCGCAAGCCCGGGCTTGCCTTTGACCGCATCCACCGCTTCACGCAGGTCCGCAAAATATTGGTTAAGCACCTGTGCGTGCGAGGGGGTGACCATGGCATGCAAGCCGTCGGGGTGAAGCAGGCGGTCGATGTGCCAGCCTTTTTCCTGCATGATGTCACCGACGGCAAAAATGTTGACATTGTAAGGGTCTTTGGAACGGTAGGCGATCAGTGAGCACTGCGGGTCTCCGATGAGTTCGAGCTCCGCAAAGCTTTGGATGCCCTCGCGGAATCGCTGTGCGTTTTCCATGGTCTGCTTTGCCATTTCAATGTATCCCTGCCTGCCGTTTGCCTGCATGGCTGCCCATGCCGCAGCATACGCACCGCCGGGTCTTGTGCCGAGAAATGCAGGCGAGGCAAACAGTCCGCCCGGCCAGTCGGGATGCACGAAGCACTGATATTTGAAAAAGTCAAGATTTTTATAAAGAATACAGCTGCAGCCCTTTGCCGCAAAGCCGTATTTGTGAATGTCCGCCGACATGGACGTAACACCGTCCACGGCAAAATCGAACGGCGGCAATTCTGCCCCTGCCATCACCATGAACGGCAGCAGATAACCGCCCACGCAGGCATCGACATGCACGGGGATGTTGTGCTTTTTGCCGAGCTGACCGAGGGCCGTGATATCGTCGATCATTCCGTGCGGATATTCGGGTGCAGAGCCTAAAAGCATCACGGTGTTGCGGTTGATCTTCCGTTTTACCGCGTTGATGTCGATTTTCCAGTCCTTGCCGACGGGAACGGTGTGCACCTTCACACCGAAGTATTCGGCACCCTTGTACCATGCCACGTGTGCCGTTTCGGCAACAATGATCTCGGGGCTGCGGATGCCCTTGACGGCCTTTCCCCAATCGCGGTAGGTCTTCACGGCAAGCATGCAGCTTTCCGTGCCGCAACTTGTGACACAGCCCGCACTCTTTTCATCCGCATGAAGTAATTCAGCAGTGAAGGCAACGATATCGTTTTCAAAGCGTTTGAGGCTTTTGAATGCGGTGGGGTTGAGTCCGTTGGCGGAAAAATATTTTTCATAAGCCTGTGCCAGAAAATGGGTATAATCCTCGTCCTTGTAATACACAAGGCTCCAGGCTTTGCTTTCTTTGTAAGCGGGATCGTCTGCGGCCAAGAGGTCAAGCTCGTTGAGGATTTCATCATACGATCTGCCGTATTCGGGGATTTTCATCGTCCGTCCTCCCTGTTAAATCAGATTGAACAGCCAATAGACTGCATTGCCTAAGTAGTTTCCGACCGCATACCCTACAACCCCCGTTGCAAGCCCCGAAATGAGCATGGCCTTGTTGCCCAGGGCTGCCGCAACCGCAGGCACAAACGGCGGTGAGCAGATGGCGGAAACGGAAGTGATGATGAAGGTGTCGGTGTCGATTTTAAACAGCCTGCACAGCAGTGCATGCAGGAAAAGACCTGCCGTGATGGTGACGAACACATAGCAGAAAATGGGCAGACTGAAATCGAGAAGACTTCTGAAATCCGCACTTGCCGCCACGGAAAAACAGAAAATATAAATGATATACATGCCGAGCTGAAAGCTTTTGGCAATTCTGCGGATCTTCGGCACAAAGGAAAAGGCAATGCCGAGGGTGGTGATGGAAAGCATCATCACCGTCATGCCGAGCGACGGGTCAAAACGCGAAACAATCAGATTCAGTGCATAGGATACACCGAAAATCAGTGCAGAAAGCCCCAAAGCCCCGAGCAGCCCGGGGAGGTATTTTTTGTTGAGCAGCTGCCTGTAGGTATGCACCGATTCGTCGACGACGGAGCTGTCGAGGCTGTCGGTGGAAATTTCGCTTTCTTTGTAGGCAGGCAGGTGCATCACTTTGGTGAAAAACTTTCTTGCCACGGTGGACATGAAGAAAATGTAGACCACCGAAACGACGGAATCATAGGTGTTGAAAACAATGTAATCGTTATGCGAAATGCCGATGGAATTGCGGATGGCACCGAAATTCACCGTGCCGCCCGTGTAAACGGCAACCGCACCGGCCGCATATTGCGCACTGTTTTCGGTCGAGGTGCGGAAAATGAGATGCAGCACAAGCGTGACCGCAACCGCACTGACACAGGCGAGCAGCATACACAGCATGCCTTTTTTTGCAACCTTGAAGAATTTTTTGATGTCAAGCGAAAACAGAACCAGCGGAAGTCCGAGACAGATGGTAATGCTTTGCAGTAAGCTCAGAACGCTGTCACCGCCCCCTGCTGCGGGTAACGTGAAGCTTTCGGGCAGAATGCCGAGATTGCCGATTATCATGCCGCACAAATAGCACAACAGCACAACGCCGATTTTTTCAAGCAGCTTGATTTTTGTGCTTGCAAAAATGATGACAGACGGAAAAGCAACAAACAAAAGTGTGCAAAGCAAAGCCATAAGCCGGGCCTCCTTTCTTTGGTTTTGATTTTGATTTTTATTTTGCCTTTTTCAGGCGCAGTTCGGTGATTGCAAGCATGATAAGAAGCAATACACTGTAAGCAATAATGGCAACCGCAATGGCCTGTTGATTGCCCAGTTCTTTGTAAATTACTATATTGACAATGTAGGACGATGCAAAGTATACAACGGGGAATGAAATACCGCCGACAATGCCTGCAATGGCTGCGATCTTCTTCTTTTTGTTTGCTGCAAGGGAAGCGGCGGCTGCAACAACGGCAAATGCCGCGGCAAAGAGGATGACCGTAAGGGCAAGCTGGCCGAGATCCTTCCATGCAAGATAGGCTCTGCGGTTCCACAGCACCACTTCAATAAAGCCTGCCAACAGCGGAAGATGCACAACATACATATATTTTTTGGTTTTGATTGCTGTTATGAAAATAACCAGTGCCATCAGCACAACCGCAGTATACATGGCGATTGCGATCAGGTTAGCCGTCGTGGCTGAGGAGGCTCTGTTCCAGCCGTCCGGGTTGGTGTATGTGACCATCTTGTTGTAGTCCGCAAACACATTTGAGCCCTCGCAATACTGCGTTGTGCCGAGATCACGAATGTCAAGATACAGCTGTCGGTTTTCTTTGAATGCACCGAGTCTCGCAAATTCGCTTTCCTTGTTGCAGGCCTTCCAGAACCGCCAGCAAAGCTCACTGCGTTCAATGCGTGCAAGGGCAGCCGTATCGTCCGCTGTTACGGCTTTGGCTTCTGACCAGAAGCTGTCGCAGGTTGCAATTTCTTCTTTTGTCAGGGACAGGGTTTCGGTCATTTTTACATAAATGCCGTGGTGCGTTTTGGCACTGTTTTCGGTGATCAGCTGCAAAAATCTGCCGATGGCCTTACCGCCCTCACCGTAATAGGCATTCAGGAAGCCCTCGGCTTCGGCTGCTATGTTGCAGTCGGGATCCTGCAGCAGCTTTGCAAGCAGATACGCACGCAGGTCACCGAATTCGGTGTTGCAGGCACCCATATAGTAGTTGCCTTCCTCGTAAACACCTTTGACCCCGTGGTCACGGAAGAACTGCATATTGCTCTGCAGAACACCGAAATCGGGGAAAATGCCGAGGGTGTAGGCATAGTTTGTGGCATAATCCCACACATAAATGCGGTCGCAGATTTTGTTCCAGTTTTCAAGGTCCGCCTTGAGTGCGGCATTCTGTTCGCAGGTTTCATCGTTCAGCGGATGCGAGAAGCAGCATTCGATGGTGCAAAGGCGCACAATGACATTGTCGAGAGGCTTGACCTGCGTGGGAGCTTTGCGGGTGTACTGATAAGCGAAGGTGTCGATGGCGATATTGTCATAGCCTGCCTGCTTGACGGCGGCGGCAATTTTGTTGACAAAGGTGATCATCGAGCCCGACGGAGAACCGTTTGCATCGTCAATTGCCTTGCAGTTTTTACACTGGCAGTACTGCTGATTATCGTGCTGGGTCAGGGAAATGATCTGCACGGCAGCCGAGGCATCGTGCTTTTCATTGAGAATGCCGAACACTTCATTCTTTACGATTTCCACAACGTCTTCATTCGACAGACAAAGCTGATTCGGGACACGAAGACCGTTGTGCAAAGCGAAGTATTCGGGATGGTCTGCAAAATAGGTGTCTGCCGCGCAGAACTGCGTGGCAAGGGTATGGCAGAAGTTGGAAATGTAATCCACCGTACCGCCCTGCTCGGCAGAAAGCGTTCTGTAGGGCCCGCCGTTGAGGCCGTTGGCAAGGGAATACTGCGCATCACGCGGACTCAGCCAGTCCGTGTCGGTGTATTCGAATGCAGGAACATAGGTGATGAGATTGGGATCCTCGTAAACGAGAGGTTCTGTTCCATAGGGCTCGGTCATCACCATCTTCGGTTCCCAATCTATGTCTGCAGAATCGGGAATGACCGTCACACCGTCTGCATACCAATGAAAGCCGCACTGCTTTTCAAGGAAAGCATAGGCACCGTAAATGGTGCCGCGGTTACCGATGCCCGTGATCTGAATACCGCCGTCAAAGAACTCAATCTGATACGCACCGTCTGCGGTTTCATCGAAAGTCGCTTCTCTTCGTGAAGTGTTGCCGACAAGCAGCTCTAAGTCTGCTTTTTCGGTGCTGTCGGTCACGATCTGCAGGTCAATACCGCTCTGCCGCAGGTAATCCTGCAGCATGCTTGCGGCATAGGTGTCCGTTTCGCTTGCGTTTTCACCGATCACGATCACGGCATCGGCAGGCAAAACGGCGGCTTGTGTGCTGAGGAGACAGAATGAAAACAAAATAACGCTGAGCAGAATAACAAGCAGTTTTTTCATGGGTTCATCCTCACTTTCATTGGGTGTTTTTTTGATTGCAAATTGGAGTTTGTCGCTGACTTGCCGTTACTCACAAGCCGACCTACTCTACCCCTTGTCGCCCCTGAAAGGTTATTCCCCTGTTAGGGGAAATGTCAGCGAAGCTGACAAAGGGGTTCCCGTTTTCGGAGAAAAAGATGTCTGCGTTAAGCAGACAGAGGGGTTTTGTGCGGTAATAGCAGACTTTGTAGACCAACTTTGTGCAAACTTGCTTAACCCCTCTGTCACTTCGTGACATCTCCCCTTTCAGGGGCGACAAGTATTTGAGAGGAAAATTTACTTTGATATCAGCCCTACAAACCGCAATTTATTTCTTTTCGTTTGCTCTCTTTCCGGCCTTTTCCATGGCTTTTTTGTAAGGCATGAGCATGCCCTCGTTCATGTAGTTGCCTGCCTTTGCCTGCACCTGCGGCATTGCCATCAGACTGCCGACAAGGGTCATGGCGATCAGTCTGCCTTTCTGCTTGGTGGGCAGGTCATCATAGAAGCCGTGCTTTTTGTAGAACTTGTGGTCGGCTTTCATAAGACCACGCATAACGTAGATGAGGTCGCGGAAAATCTTCATACCACCCACGCCGTAGAAGTCGGCAGGCTGGTTGTAGTTGGTTTCAACGGCATAAGAAAGTCTTTGTGCCATTGCGGCGATGCCGTCGGCAGGGGAGTTGTCGTCACTTGCGGTACCGCAGAAGAAGTTGCCGCCGACCTGTGAACGGGCTTCCACAACCGTGCGCACATTCTGCTCATCCAGGTAGTTGCCGCTGATGAGATAGCCGATGGGCTTGCCCATGGTGACGGTGCGGTGGCCGTTGCAGAACTGGCGGTCGTTGAAGGTTTTGAAAACGGGACCGGGGGAATGGTCCTTGATGCGGAACGCATACACGAATGCATCCGCCGTCTGAACAGTCTTACGCAGATATTCGTCGAAACCGTCTTTGTAAACGCACTTTTCGCTGACGGCACACTTGAAGCAACCGAGGCATCCGCCGTCAAACGGGAATTCACGCATGTTGACAACGTGCACGGGGTAGGGGTACACGGCCTTGAATTCTTCGATCATCTGCAAGAGGTTGGCGTCTGTTTCTTCTGCATCGGTAACGATGACGGTGTCGTATGTGTTTTTCTTTTCGACCGCCTGTGCACTTGCCGTAAAAGCGGGGATGTCGGCAAGTTTACGCACAACTTTCTGTTCGCGGATGTTGTTTTCAACACAGTGCAGAATGTATTTCCAGAAATCTTCCGCTTCTTTCTGCCCCTTGTCGGTAGTCAGGTCATCCATATCGGCACAAAGCCCTTTGATGAACGAAAAGCCGAGGTCAAGTGCGTTTTCTTCAATGTATTTGTGTGCGGTGGCATCGTAAAAATGCTTGGAGGTGGAGATCTGCGTGCAGAACTTGCCTTCAAACTTGCAGTTGTTCTGTTTCAGCAGATAAATAATTTTATGCAACTGCGAAGGACACAGGAAGGTGTAAACAGGGTAGGAAAAAACAACAAGGTCTGTTTCATGGATGGCATCAATGAGAAGTTTGATGTCTTTTTCGTATTTCCGGATCTGTTGTGCACAGTGCAGAATTGTGTATTCACATGCGGGGAAGAGTTTTTCGAGATACAGTGAGGTCTGCAAGGTGCAACTGTATTTGCCTTTGGGGCTGCCGTTGATAACCAATACTTTCATGCCTTTTTCTCCTTAAAAATGTTTTTATTTTGCTGGTATTTTATTCCGAACAGTAATTTCTGAAAATCCTGCAATAGTTTGCCGCCCAGGAAAAGACTTTGCGGCGTTCCCACTGTTGCGGCATGGCGGCATTGTGTGCCACGATCTGTACAAGCGTTTTGCCGCAGGGGAGCAGTTTTTTGATGATGTCGGGACGTTTGACAAGCCCTTTGAGTCTGTCAGGCATGGAGGCGGGGGACATGCTCAGAAAGTCGGAAAGCCCCGTTGCATTCGCACCGATTGTCAGGTCGTCCGCAGTAAGAACATGGTTGTCAATAAGGTAATCAAGCTGTTCGCTTGTCAGTTTTGTAAGCAGCAGTTTGACACAGGCAAGCGGAGAAAGCGAAGAACCGAGTGCTTTAAAATAGCGTATTTGGTATTTCCACAGCGTTTCACAAGAATAAACATGGTCTTCGTCTTCCACAATGGTATCTGCCAGCATGCGGGCAGCTTTCAGGGAGTTTGCAATGCCCGATCCGATGACGGGTACGGTCATGAATGCACTGTCCCCGATGGCAGCATAGCCGTCACACACCATAACGGCAAGCGGCTGACGAACGGGAATTTTGACGATCTGACCGCCTCGAAGCATTTTGTCCCCCATCTGCGGATTTTTTGCACGCAGGTCTTTTGAAACGGCATCAATGTCTTCTTGTGTCAGTTCATCAAATACGCCGATGAGCATGTCCGTGGTGTCTTCCTCGGTTGCCACCCAGCCGATGCCCAGGCGATTGGCAGGGAAAAAGTAAACTCTGTAAGGGTCGTCATCAATGTCTGCCACCTTGTCATAAAAAGCACGGAAAACAATGAATTTGCTGAATTTGCCTGCCCCCTTTTCGATGCCGCAGGCCGCGGGCAGCCTGCGGCGTACGGGGGAATCCACCCCGCACGCATCAATCACCATGGGTGCAAAATGGTCACCCGTGGTGGTGTGAATGCCGATCACGCGGTTGCCGCTTATAATGGGGGACAGCACTTCGCATCCGTATTCAAAATGCACACCTTTGCTTTCGGCGTGGGCAATGAGCATGGCGTAGATGTCCTTGCGTTCCATTTTGATTTCAAGGTCTTCCTCGGGAACATCCTGTTTAAGAGGGGTGTTGGCGGAAGGCCCGAAGAAGGTCATGTTCTTTTTGTATTCGAATTTGTTTTCGGGGGGCATTGGGAGTCCCACGCGGTCGAGTGCCTGCGGAGCAAAAATATCCGTCCAGTCGTATCCCATTTCATCTTTTTGCTTTTGTTCATAAACGGTGACATCAAAGCCGTTTGCCGCAAGCAGAGCTGCTGTGGCAATACCGCCGTGACCGCCGCCTGCCACAATGATTTTATTTGCCATATTTTGTTTCTCCTCTTAAAAAATTATATATATAATTTAATATAACACACATCATAATAAAACGCAACCGAAAACACCTTTTGCGAATGTAGAAAATGAAAGCCGTTTTACGGCAGATTTGCACATATTTTTGACGATAAAAAACGATTATTTGTTGTTTTTAATTCTTGTAAATCAATCGCAATGGTGGTATCCTTTGTTTGCTTGAAAAACAGGTTATTGTATGTTTGAAATTGAGTTAAAACAGGAGAAAAAGTATGTTGACACAGTACTTCCATGCTTCGGAAATTTCGGTTACATTGTTTACATTGGCATTTGCTATGGTGGCAGGTCTTTTGCTGTCACGTGTTGCAAAAAAAGTGAATCTGCCTGCCGTTACGGCTTATCTTGTGGCAGGTATTCTGGTTGGCCCGTATTGCCTTGGTGCGTTGAATATTCCCGGTCTCGGTTTTACGTCGGCTGAAAACGTAAAGGCCTTTGATCTGCTTGCCGAGTGTGCATTGGGCTTCATCGGTTTTACCATCGGCAGCGAATTCAAACTGTCACACCTGAAACATACGGGTAAAGCCACGGTTGTTGTCGGTGTTGTACAGGCATTGGTTGCAACCGCTTTGGTGGATGCCGCTCTCATCGGAATACATTTCATCTTTCCCGAAATCATCACACTGCCCGTTGCCATCACTATGGGTGCCATTGCCGCAGCAACCGCACCTGCCGCAACGCTGATGGTCGTCAAACAGTATAAGGCAAAGGGTAAGCTGACAGACCTGCTGCTGCCCATCGTTGCACTGGATGATGCGGTTTGCCTGATGGTGTTTGCCATCTCCTTCGGCATTGCAAAATCGCTTGACAGCGGTGCGGTTGATCTTGCAAGCGTGCTTGCAGAGCCCATCATCGAAGTGGTTGCATCCCTGCTGCTCGGTGCCGTTCTCGGCGGAATTTTCAGCTTTGTTGAACGCTTCTTCAAATCCAACTCCAAGCGACTTAGCATGTCGGTCACCTTCATTTTCTTCACTGTTGCAATATCCATGCTTTCCTTCCATATCGGCAGTGTGCACGTTGCTTTCTCTCCGCTTCTTGTGTGCATGATGTTCGGTGCCGTGTTCTGCAACTGCTGTGATTTTGCAGATGAACTCATGGCAAGAGCCGACAGTTGGACAGCACCTCTTCTGATTTTCTTCTTCGTGCAGTCGGGTGCAGGCCTTGATTTCAGCATTTTCAAGGAACCCGCCATTATCATCATCGGTATTGTGTATGTGCTTGTGCGTTGTGCAGGTAAATATCTCGGTGCCTACGGCGGTTGCCGGATGTTGAAGATCGAACCGCAGGTCAGCCGTTATCTCGGTATCACGCTGTTTCCGCAGGCAGGTGTAGCACTCGGTCTTTCGCTGATTGCCGAAAACGAATTCGGAGAACAGGGACTTATCATCCGCAATATCACACTGTTCGGTATTCTTATTTACGAACTCGTCGGTCCGTCGCTTACCAAATGGGCACTTGTCCGTTCGGGCGATATTGAACTCAAAAAGACCACCGAACGCTCCACGTTTGCACATTACAGCCACGCCATCCACCGCAAAAAACATCATCAGGAATAATCAAATAACAAGCCGCCCTGTAAAAGGACGGCTTGTGTTTTTAGTTTATTGCTGTGCCGATTGCACCGAGCAGGGAGTTCGGATCAGACGACGGCAGGTCGCAGGAATAATGCCAGATCATTACACCGCCGAAACCGTTGTCGAGTGCATACTGTGTCTTTTGTGCAATCACTTCGGGTGTGTTGAACCAGAAGGTCTTGCCGATGCTTTCATCATAATAAAAGGCGTTTTCATCGAGTTTATCATAATAACTGTTATAGCCATACCAGTAAGCATCGCTGTCGGTCGGACGGGCATAGAAAGGAAGGCCGAAATGAACCATGTCGAGCGGAATGTACTTTTCCAGGAACCCTTCGGCGGCTCCGACGGCGGTTTCATAGGGCGAATGACGGCCTTCTTCGTCATAATGGTCATACAGCATCAGTTCAATGCTGTCAATGGCATTGAGTGCCTGCGTGTTCAGGCCGACATCCCATGTGGAAACCGCAATGCCGATGGTGCGGTCAGGCATCTGTTTATCCAGTTTTACAAGGAATTTGTTGAATGTTTTCCATGCATCCTTGGAAATGGGATATTCATAGTCAAAATGCACACCGTCGAAGTCATATTTTTCGATCAATGCCTTGATGTTGCTTTCCAGATTACCGCTTGCAAAGGCTTCGTTGTGCAACAGTGCAAGCTTTGCCATCTGATCGTTCCAGTCGGTGTATTCAACGGGCCCGGGGCCGAGCAGATTGAGGGTGATTTTTACATCGCGTTCACCGATTGCGTTGTGCAGATTGGCAAGGGCTGTTTCAAGCATGTTTGTGTCGGCATGTACCTCTCCTGCTTCGTCAAAGGTGACACAGCCGAACAGAATCACGGTTGTGATGATGTCAAAATCCTCAGGGTGCAGACTGTCGGGGGATTGGATGTTGCTTGCCACCGCATAACTGACAACTTCAAAATCTTCGGGTGCAACCGTTTTTTGCAGATTGACATCCATGCCGAACCAGGATGCAATCACCGTAACGACAAAAGTTAAAAATGCGACGATCCGTTTAAAAAAAACCATAATAATACCTCCGTTGTTTTATAGTTGCATCGGTACCTGTTTATATTAACACATTCGGATTTCATTTGCAAGAGCAGGAAAATGCGGAAAGGAATGTATGGATTGCCTGTTTTTGCATACAATTGTTACAGTTTTGTAATTTTCTTTTAGAAAAATTTAAGTTTTATTTGTTATTTTGCAGACGGTATATTGTATCAGATTGGCATGATTTGGCATACTTTTGTCGATAAATGGGATTTGTAGTTGACAAATTTAAAAAAATGTGGTATAATACATCGGTTTTATGAAAGGATTTGAAACGTATGAAGATCATCCGCAGCAGAATTCTTTGTATTCTGCTTGTCGCGGCAATGTTTGTGTCGGCAATCGCAGGCGTTGCAAGTTCCGTTTTTCCGACGGCAAGTGCGGCAACTTTTTTTACTCCCGCAAAGGGGTCGTTCTTTGAGGCAAAGGGAACAACACTGGAGCAGGGGCTTGAAGTCTACAAATTGTTGGCGGCACAGACGCAGCCCTACATTGCAGAAAAGATGTATGACATCATCTTCCGTGCACAGTATTGCGTAACGGATTTCGGTGGTGATCTGTGGTGCAACAGCAACTACGACGGTCAGATCAGAAGTGTCACCGATGCCGTTCTTGGCACTGTCAACTGGGGCTGGGGCGGTACGGGTTGCTTCTCTTATTCCATGTTTGTTTCGCAGTACGCACGTGGCAGTAACGGCAGAAATAACATGTATAAACTGACAACAACCGATTCTGCGACGGATCTGAAAAACTTCCTCGCATCCTATGCAGATCCCGGTGAGCACCTGCATTTCTATTATTCGGGTTCCTCTTACGGTGAACACTCCGTCATCTATCTTGCTGCTACGGAGGACGGTTTTTACTATCTTTCTGAAAACGGCAACAGTCTTGACATCCGCCTTTATTATTCTTCTTATGAATACTTTGCAGGAATTCTGAATATGAGCGGCGGCGAAAGCATGCGCGTGTATTCGACCAATGCCGGCAAAGATACCCCGACCGATCCCGACAGTATTATCATTCCCTTTACCCCCCAAAAGCTTTCACAAATCGTATTCAACGGACACAGCTACACGTTCTATAAAGGTGCTGACAGCTATGAAAAAGCCGCCGAATATGCAGAAGACATGGACGGTTATCTGGCAACGGTCACCTCTGCCGAAGAACAGGCAGTCGTTAACAGTCTGATGGCAGGTGCCGCAGTGCCCTTTGCATGGATCGGTCTGACCGCCAAGGACGGCGACTATGCATGGGTCACGGGTGAAAAGCTGCTGTATCGCAACGATTATGACAACAATACCACAGGCCCTAACGGCTTCCTCTTTACCGATAAACTGTCTTCGGGCACGCTCAACGGCAAGTGGGATACCTGCGGTGCGGATTACACCGTTGCAGGCAAGACGTATGGCAATGAAAGCTTTGGCTTCATCGTTGAAACGGGTGCTGCATTCCCCACTCCCATCATCAAAGTCAGTGAAGTGTTGAGCGGACTGAATCAGTATACTGTATTCGATGCAGGGCTTAACTACAAGGAAGCACAGGAATTCTGCGAATCCATAGGCGGACACCTTGTCACCATCGGCAGTGCAGACGAACTTGCAACCATTCTCAATCTGCAGAAAAGTGCAAATACCGACTATCTGCTCGGTGCTACCATGCAGGCAGGCGACAAGTGGGCATGGCTGGATAATACGCCTGTGATGTCTGATGTCATTTTGCCGTCGGCAGCAAAAGGGGAGCATCTTGTGATTACCACAAATGCAGACGGCTCACCGAACTGGTCCATTACGAACGATAAGGCATTGACCGGCTTCATTTGTGAGATCAATCTGAGTGAATTCTATGTCGGCGACGTGGATATGGACGGCAAAATCACGGCAAACGATGCAAGAGAAGTGCTTCGTTTTTCTGTCGGGCTGAGCGACAATATCAATGTCGGTATCCTCGGCAATGTGGATAACAATATAACAGTGGATGCCGGGGACGCACGTGTGTTGCTGCGTGCTTCCGTCGGACTTGAAGATTGGCAGAAATGGGAAAAAATTCTGATCAATCTGAATGATTCATTGATTTAAAAAAACAACTGCGGGTATAAAATGCCGCAGTTGTTTTTTTTGAAAATTTGTGATATACTGTAGAAACAGTCCTGTTTTTTACTCTGCAAAAAAGGCATAAAAAAGCCGCATTTGCGGCAGAAACGGAGAATTGTATGAAAAAATCCATTTGCTTTTTGTTGGTTGTTGTCTGCGTGTTCGGTTTTTCCGCTTGCGGCAAAAAGCCCGTGATTTCCACCGAAGCACCAACCACGAGTGTCATTAACCTCATGCCTGACGGGTCGATTATTGTCGGTGAACTGACAAGCGGGCAATATGCACAGTATGTAGATCCCAATGTGAATGCACAAAATCCGCAGACACAACAAACCACCGCACCGGTCGAGCAACAGACCGTTGCACCAACAACCGAAGCACAGATCAGTTGGATCATTGACGTGTATAACACCGTTTATAACAACACCAAAGCGGATGCATCTTTCCTCGGCTCGGACAATATTGTCATTTCCGACATTACGGTGGACGGGGTCAAGAATTCGGGTGTTGACAGCATTGTGCATTCTGTTATGGATGCCATTTACAAGCCGCAGAATCTGCCTTTGCCGCCGTACTCTGCGGAAAATCCGTTCCCTGTTTGCATTTTTCATGAAGAAGATGCACAGTCTGCCGAATGGAAAGATCTCGGCAACGGGCAGGCTGAACTGATTATTTACCCCAAACAATCCATCAATTCCACCCTCGGCACGGGGCAGGGCAAGATGTTCAATGTTATCAATGACATCAGTGTGATTTTTGATTACATGCCCAACTTTGCCTACGGTTGGTCGGAAGGAGATACTGCTTCCAATGTCAAAACCGTTTATGACGGGGGGTACTGCCGCGTGGTCTATGACCGCGTGAGCATGAAAATGATTTCTGCCGAATATGTGATGAAACTGACGGTTGAAATCTCCAATTTTGAAATTCTTTTTGCTGCTCATAATGTCAGTGTTGTCATGACCTATACCCAGACATTCCCTGCAGTCGGTTAAAAGAATACATATTATATCATTAAAGAGGAAACTATGAAAAAATTAAAAGTTGCAAACATCGGAATGCAGTTTGGCATGTCCCATGTGGAAGGTGCCATGCAGTACGGGGCCGAAATTGCCGCTCTTTGCGACAGCAATGAAAAAAACCTGCAATTTGCAGGCGAGCGTTACAATATTCCCGCGGAAAAACGCTTTGCGGATTACAAGGATCTGCTTAATGCTGACATTGATGTGGTTACCGTTGCCGTACCGGATCAGTTGCATTGTCAGCTTTCCTGCGAATTTCTTCGTGCAGGCAAACACGTGTTGTGTGAAAAACCTCTTGCACTGACAAGGGAAGACCTGCAGGAGATTATCAAGGCAGAAGATGAATCCGATGCAAAGTTTATGGTCGGCCAGATCTGCCGTTTTACTCCTGCTTTTGAAAAAGCAAAACAGCTTATTGACGACGGTGTGCTCGGTGAACTGTATTTTGTGGAATCCGAATATGCACACGACTATATGAAACTCTGCGACAACTGGCGTGCAGACCCTTTGCGTCACGGTGTTATCGGCGGCGGCTGCCATGCGGTGGATCTGCTTCGTTGGTTGGCGGGCGATCCGCAGGAAGTCTTTGCCTACGGTACACACAAACTTTTGCCGATGGTTTCGTATGATGATGCTACCGTTGCAATTATGAAATTCGGTGAAAATGTGATGGGTAAGGTGTTTGTTTCCACGGGATGTAAACGTGATTACACCATGCGTACCGTTATTTACGGCACAAAGGGAACACTCATTTGCGACAACACTTCTCCCACCATGACATTGTTCACCGTTGACGAAGAAGGTGTTACACAGGAGGCACAGACCCTGCCCGTGGAAGTCAACAACCACAACGCAGGCAAGGAATTTGCCGTGTTTGCAGATGCCATTCTGAATGAAAAACCCGTGCTGACCGATGCACGCGAGGGGGCAAAAACCGTTGCGGTCTGCCTTGCCATTGTGGAATCCGCAAAAACAGGCAAACCCGTCAATCCCGACTATGTATTTTAGCCGGTAAACCGTAAAATGCAAAATGCAAAAATGCAAAATGCAAAATTAAAGGGTCGCTGACGCTCCGATTATAGAACATGGGTAATTTTGCATTTTGCATTTTTAACACTTGTAAATCATTTTACATGACGTTGAGTGTGAAAAGAATCAGTACAAACTAAAATTTAAAATGACAAAACCAAAAATTATATCTTCTATGATGGCAACGCCATTCCGAAATTAAAGCATTTTCCATTTTCCATTTTGCATTCAGCACACAGATCGTTGCTTTAATTTAAAAAATATAATCAATGGCAACACTCGTTTCGCGAACCGCGTGCATGTGTTTTTTGACCACCTGCACGTGATAGGGGTGTTGCTGATATTTTTCGAGGGCTTCTTCGTCATCGAGCACCGTTTCTAAAATCAAATCATACGAGCGATCGGAATGCAGCACATCAATGCCGACTTTGATATCGCGAAGCATCTCCACATTGCCTTGCATGGAAAGAAGCACGTCCCTTGCTTTTTCGCAGTTTTCGGGGCTGTTGTCCTTGAGTTTGAAACAAACAATGTGTTTAAGCATTTGCGTTCTCCTTTGCTTTGTCAAGTTTGCGGTTTCTGAGTGTCAGCACAATGTCTGCCGACACCATCACAAGATTGAGAATATAAAATACAAACGGATAGGTGACAGGCATTTCGAGCACCGTGTAAGAATAAATTTTGCCGACAATGCCGCACACATATCCGATGGCAATCAGAATTTCAAACAGCAGGCTTTTTCCTTTTGCAGTGCGTGATTTGACGGACTTGTAGAGATTCAGCGGCCACGATGCACCAAAGCAGATGACCATGGCGGCTTCAAAAATTTCATTCATATCTTTTCTCCTGTTTCTCAAAAAAAAGGTTACCTTTTTCGGTAACCTTTTTTTTACTTATTATTCGTCGTTCTTTGCACGGATGTCAGCGACAAGCTTCTTGATGGTTTCGATGATGCTCATGATGAAGTCTACAAACTGATTGATGAAATCCATTGTAATATCCTCCGTTTAATAATTTTTTTTCTATAACTAAATTATACCATAGTAATTTCAAAAATTCAATGACATTTTTTTACGATTGTGTTGTATTTATTCGGCAGAATTTGTAAGTTTTGCACTTTCTCTTGCACGTTTTGCGGCAAGTTCAGTCACAATGCGTTCCTTTTCCTTGCCCGAAATCTTATAGAAGAACATCGGAATCGAGCAAAGCAACATGCTGATGCCGGGGATGAGGGATACCAGCGAGAACATGGCAAAGTTCTGTGTTCTTGTCAGATCCATGGCTGTGAGAATGGCATCCTTGGAATACATCTGTGCGGGGTCAATGTCAATGACCATGTACATGATGATGATACCGCAGGTGGCAAGTGCATTGCCGAGTTTGTTGACAAAGCCCTGACATGCCGAGCCCAGCCCGTTGTCACGGCAACCCGTTTCAAGTTCAATGTAGTCCAGGCAGTCGCAGATCATGGCATTGGAAACAACGTTGAGAACACCTAAGGGGATGCAGGAAATCAGAATGAACGGGGTGCAGATGTAAAGATTGTTTGTAAACCAACCGATGAGGGTGGTGAAAATGCTTGCAACAAAACCCAAAAGGCAGGTTGTGATGACAATTTTTTTGTAATCAAACTTGCGCATGAGTTTTGGCATAAGAAGCATTGCCCCGAACATACCCACAATGGCACAGACCTGGAAAATGGTCTTTACACTCGAAATACTTACCTGAATATAACCGTTGCGTTCAGCTTCGGTCATGGCGGAGGTCAGTTCCGGTCCTATGTAGAACGCATAACGTGCAACGTGGATGGCGGCGGCCTGCACAAGGTATCTGCCCGAAGACAGCACACCCATGGCAACCACAAGCATCAGCGGCTTGCACTTGAAAATGCGTGACAGGGTGGACGGTTCACCCGGCTGTCTTGTCTTGACAGGCGGGATGACGCGCTCGTTGATATGGAAATAGCTTCTGACATACATCACAATGCCGATGCCGACGGTGACAGCGGCAATGATGAAATACTTCTGCTTTTCAAACTCGGTACCCGTTGTACCCAGCAGGGACGGCAATGTGAATCCTGCCACAAGGAACAGCACTTCCGGGACAGCGGAGCCGATACCGTTGAGGTTTTTGGTAAAGGAAATAACATAGCCGCGTTCTTCCGCGTGAGGTGTCATAAAGTTCGGAATACTCCAGAACGGAACGTCTGCCATGGTGTAACTCATACCCCAGAATACATAAACAGCAGCGGAGAAAAGCATCAGCGGTTTTGTGCTCAGATCGGGACTTGCATACATTAGCAGTGTCAGCACCGCAATGGGAGCGGCGGCATACAGAATGTATTTTTTCATTTTACCGCGTTTTGTTGGCTCTCTGCGGTCGGCAATAATACCCATCAGCGGGTCGTTGATGGCATCCCACACACGGGCAAGAAGCATCAGAAGCAGCACGAACATCATCGGCAACTGCAGAATGTTTACATAATAGTCACTGATGTAACTGGACATCATGGCATAAATCATGCCCTGTCCCATGGCACCGAATGCAAAGGAAGTCAGTTCTTTTTTCGGCACAACATAACCGGGACGCAATTCTTTGGTTTTTTTCTCTTTCGCCATTTTCTTATCATCCTTTCCGAAGTGTTGCAAAAGAAATTATATCATGCAAATCAGATTTTGTAAAGGTCAAAATGTGATGCGGAATGTTTTGACCTCGTTCGGACGGTAGCGGAATTTAAAGCCGTTTCCGGTTTTTTCTGCCGCAGTTTCATCTTCTTCGCAGAGATTGCATTCCGTGACGGACTTAAAATCAAATCCTAAATTTATTTCCGCTTTGCCCCTTGTGCCGTGTGCTTCATATACACGAAGAATATATCCGTTGCCGTCTTCTGCGGTCTTCACGGCATCCAGTACAAGATTCGTGCGGTCAATATGAATGAAAGAATATTCACTTGGCAGTGCCTTATTTGTATTATTATGCAATTTCACACAACAAAGCGGGGTGTTGAAAATATTGGCCTGCACCACGGTTTGTGCTTCTCGCCATGTGCCCGCGTGGGGGTATAGCCGATAGGAAAATTCGTGCTCTCCTTTGTCTGCCGTGCGGTCGGGGCAGTTGGGCGAGCGAAGCAGCGTAAGCCGCAGCAGGCTGTTTTCAATATCATGTCCGTATTTGCACTCATTGAGAAGGCTGACACCGTAATCCCCCTCGGAAAGATCCACCCATTTGTGGGCACAGTTTTCGAATTTTGCACGGTCATAGGATGTATTCATGTGTGTCGGGCGTTCAATACTGCCGTGTGCAATTTCGTAGGTCGCACGCGTGGAGCGGATGTTCAGATCAAATGCGGTTTTGAGTGTCTTTTCTGTTTCCTGCCAATCGGCAAAGGTGTCAAACTGCACAAAACGGTCGGTATCGGTCAGACGGATTTTCTGCACGATACGGCTCTTGTTGAAACTGCGTTCGATGCGGATACAAGCCGATTGTTCGGTGTTTTCAACAAGTTCAATGCTGTCCGCTTTTGTCAGTTCCCAATACTTTTTGCGGATGTTGAGTTCCAGATTCCATGCACTTTCGTGAATGGGTTTGTCCTGGAATACCGTCAGAAGATTGCCGTTCGGAGAGCGAAGCAATTCGCGGTCATTTTCTTTGTCAAAAATGCTTGTGAGCAGACCGTTTTGGTCAATCTCCACACGCAGAAAACGGTTTTCGAGGTAGGTCTTATCAGCCTTTACACCGCCGACAGACGCAGGGCGGTCATTCTTTTTGTAAACACGATAACCACATGCGGGAACGGTGGCAGTAAACGTGCCGTATTCGGCCGTGACAGGTGCGGTGACTTCCCACGGCAGGAAATTGAACACCGCCGTATCACCGTCTTCACCGTCGATGCAGGAAGCCAGACTTTGCAGTGCAGTGTCAAGAATTTCATTGCCGTCGGCATTCATTTTTTCGTATTCAAGTTTTGTATTTTCATACACCTCGTGAATGGAGGTGCCGGGCAGAATATCATGGAACTGGTTGATGAGAAGCAGTTTCCATGTTTCCTCTAATTTTTCCTGCGGATAGATAAGTCCGTT
Organism: Acutalibacteraceae bacterium; assembly: GCA_045605525.1. Lineage (GTDB taxonomy): Bacteria > Bacillota > Clostridia > Oscillospirales > Acutalibacteraceae > RUG806. The sequence goes on along the minus strand of JAZUQC010000058.1, from coordinate 11,344 downwards.
TGTGATCTGTGCAAGCACACGCATCATTTCCGCATTGCGTAAAAGGATTTCCCCTTTGCGGTTATTCTTTTTGACAAAGCCCTGGCTTGTGAATGTGCCGCGGTGGTTTTCGTAATAGAGTTCACCGTCCCACACAGGCAGTTCGTCATAGGCCTGTTCGGCACGTTTGAAGAATGCATCGGGTAATTCCTGTTTTACAGCAGGCATGCCGGGAATCTGTGCAATGGCTTTTGCGGATTCGAGCATATCAAATGTACAACCGCCGCCACCGTCGCCGTAACCGAACATGCCGAACGAAACACCCGTTTCGGTCTTTTGTCGGTTCGTGCGGTGTGTGTGGTAAACATAATGCGGGTCAAATTCGCCTTCATAATGCACATTCTGCACGTAGGCGAGCACCTCATCGCCGCTGTGTGCTTTCCAACGGAACACCGACTGCGGAAACAGTTGCGTATCGTTGCTCTGGAGTTTTGCGGTGATAAAATATTTCATGCCGAAACGGCGGATAATCTGCGGTAATGCCCATGTGAAGCCGAAGCAGTCGGGCAGCCAATAAATATCCGAGCTGACCCCGAATTCTTCTAAGAAGAAGTTTCTGCCGAACAGCAGTTGACGAATCAGCGATTCACCCGAAGCAAGGTTGGTGTCGGCTTCCACCCATGTATTGCCCGTGATTGCCCACTGCCCGTTTTTTACCTTTTCTTTCACACGCTCAAAAATGTCGGGGTAGTGCTTTTTCATAAAATCATACAGCACCGCCTGACTTTGTGCAAAGCGGAAATCGGGATATTTGTCCATCAGGGCGAGGTTGTTAGAGAATGTGCGTGCGGTCTTGCGTGTGATTTCGAGTACCGTCCACAACCATGCCACATCGAGGTGACTGTGACCGCACATGTATACATCCCCGGGATTGTGTGCCTTTATGTCGGCAAGGCGGTTCTTGAGTGTTTGCAAAGCCGTCGGCACACTGCGGTAAAAGGTTTCGTTGTCAAAATCAAAATCGAGTACGTGCAGGGAATCATCCAGTGCATTGTACACCTTGGTGCGTACCACTTCGTCATGGAGCAGATCAAGCGAATCATAAACACGGGTGACAAGGAAATAATATTCTTCCGTGTATTCGTCCACCGTTTTCAAGGCTGCCGCACGCATTTGCATCGGCATGTCCTTTGCACCGTCCATGGCGGGGTCACAGAATCCGCCGCAACAAACCGAATTTTCAAGCTCGATATGTAACGTTTGTCCGTCTTGTAACGCGGGCAGAAGAATGATGTCCCTGTGCACCCATGAAGCAGAGTCCATGGAACTGACCGCACCGACGATTTTTCCGTCAATACGAACAATTGCCTCACCGCCGAAATCGAGTTGCAGATACACCTTTTTGCCTGCAAATGCTGCGGGGACAGTCAGATCTGCCGCAAACCATCGCACATCGTCATAGCCTGCTTTCCACCAATCGCCGAGGTGCATGGTACAGATATCGCCATTGTGTGTGAATTCATTCGGTGCAATGTGTCGTCCCGTGTGGGATTGCCATACAGGTATCGACACGGACTGCGGATACAGGAATTTCGCCACCTGCTTGATCATGTGTTTCAATACACCGGGTTTTACCGTCTGCATACACTCACTCCCAATCAAATTCTCTTAAATGTCCTTTGTTCTGCAATGCGGGGAATCCCCATTGCCGCAGGGTTTCAAACACACCCACCGCAACGGAATTGGATAAATTCAGGCTTCTTGCATCCGAAATCATCGGGATTCGCACCGTGGTGTCGGGGTTTTTATGCAGAAGCCATTCGGGCAGACCCGCCGTTTCCTTGCCGAACACAAGATAACAGTTGTCGGGGTATTCCACCTGCGTGTAATCGTGGTTGGCTTTGGTGGAATAATAAAAATAAGTGCCGCCCTGCGTGTTTTTGAAAAATTCTTCCAATGAAGCATGATAGGTGATGTCCAAAAGATGCCAGTAGTCAAGGCCTGCGCGTTTTAATTTTTTGTCATCCACTTTAAAGCCCATCGGCTCCACAAGATGCAGTTTTGCGCCCGTGCAGGCACAGGTGCGGGCAACATTGCCCGTGTTCTGCGGAATTTCGGGTTCCACAAGCACGATGTTCAGTTGTGCCATTTTGGTGTATCTCCGTTTTTTATTTTCAGTATACCATGTGCGAATTCACTTTGCAATGCGGAATATTTCGATGCGATCAGGGAAAAATAGAAATACTGCAAAGGAGGGTGAAATGATGAAAACTAAAATCGGAACCGTTATGAAGGGTGTCGGTGCGGTGATGACCGTAGGCGGTGCTGTGATGATGGGCACAAGCATGGTTGCCAACAATGCCGTGAAGAAAAAGGCAAAAAAGACCGCCATCAAAGCCATCGATACCGTGGATGACCTCATCACGGGCATGCAGAACCTGATGAAGTAAGCAAACCGGTCTTCTGACCGGTACATAGGAGGTTTTTTTATGATTCGTTTTATATCGTTTTTACTTGTATTTTTGCTGTGTGCGGGTTGCACATCCACGGATGACACCGTTCCTTTACCGACCAATGAAGACAGCACCCTGCCTGTGCAGGCAATGCCGTCCGCCGTCGGACAGAAAGTGTTTTACGGCGAGGCTGACGGTGACACTTTGACGGGGCTTTGTGCCTTGCCGCCGTTGGAGTATGCCGTTGCCGACCCGCAAAACACGGTCGCTTTGTCGGAAACGGCGGTCGATCATTATTTCGGAAAAGCCGAAAACGGGGAAGTGCACCGCTACAGCCGTTCTTTTCAGGAAACTTTTGACAGCAAAAAAATGGATGCCGTGGTGTATGATACACGCACCGACAAAAAACGCATTTACCTGACTTTTGACTGCGGTTACGAAAACGGCAACACGGCAAAAATTCTTGATACGCTGAAAGAAAAAAATGTTCCTGCTTCCTTTTTCTGTACCTTGCATGAAATAAAATCAAGTCCCGACCTGATTGCCCGTATGATCAGCGAAGGGCATATTGTTGGCAATCACTCCGTCACACATGCTGATTTTTCACAAATCAACCGTACCGAAATGGCAGAGGAAATCGTCGGATTCGACACATATCTTCGTGAAAACTTCGGCTATTCATCTTTATTTTTCCGCTTTCCCGAGGGCAGATACAATGACAATGCGATTGATCTTGCCAACAGCCTCGGCTTTACCTGTGTGTTCTGGTCTGCCGCTTACAGCGATTGGGACACTTCCAAACAGAAAGGTGCGGACTATGCCTTCACACAGGTCACAAAGCAGTTGCATCCGGGTATGATTCTGCTTCTTCACTCGGTATCGTCCGACAATGCCGAAGCGATGGGAGATATCATTGATTATGCCCGCAACAACGGATATGAATTCTGCTCTCTTGAAGAATTGTATAATTAACCTTTGACACATGCCTCTCTGTATGTTATTATATAAATAATTGTAAACATTTTCAGAGGGTGAATACATGAATTTTAAGGTTATTGACGAAAAAAACGGCACGGTGCAGGGCTATGCACTTGTGCGTTCATGCGAAAAGAAAACAAGTAAGAACGGTTCGTTCTATTTAGATATTATTCTGTCCGATTCCGACGGCGAGATCAATGCAAAAGTGTGGGATTACAAGGGTGACGACACGGCCATGCCTTTGGTTAATTCCGTCATTCTTGTAAGAGGCATCATTTCCACCTACAACAATGCCCCGCAGATGCGCATTGACCGTTACCGTCAGAGTGAGGAACGCGACAACATCAACATGGCGGATTTTGTACCCAGTGCGGCTTATTCCGAAAAGGATATGCTGCGAAAGGTGCATTCCTACATAGATTCCATGAAAGACGAAGATATCCGCCGTCTTTGCAATGCCGTCATTGCCGATTTCGGCGAAAAAATGAGCATCTGGCCTGCGGCATACAAACTGCACCATGCCATCCGCGGCGGTCTTTTGATGCACACGCTGTCGATTATGAAAATGGCTGATGCCGTGGCTTCGCTTTATGCTTCGGTGGACCGTGATCTGCTGCTTTGCGGTGCATTGCTGCACGATGTTGAAAAACTGACCGAATACAATGTGTCTTCCGCAGGGCTTGTGGAAAGCTACACCGTGCGCGGAACCCTTGTCGGTCATCTTGTCGGCGGTGCAATGCTGATTGAAAATTACGGCAAAAAGCTCGGTCTGAATCCCGACACGGTCATGCTCATTCAGCACATGATCGCATCCCACCACGGCGAGCCTGAATACGGTGCGGCGGTCCGTCCGCTGTTTTTGGAAGCGGAAATTCTGTCGCAACTCGACCTGATGGATGCCAATATTTATGAAATCAATGCTGCACTCGGCTGTATTGCCCCCGGTGAATTTACGTCCCGTATGTGGTCTTTGCAGGACAGAAAATTCTATCACCACGGCAGAAAAACCGTTACAACAGATGTAAATCTTTAATTTTTGAACAGGAGGAAATGTCTTATGTCACTCAGAAACCATGAAATTACCAAGGTACAGCGTTTGCTGAATGCAGACGGCCACATTGCAGAACCCGGTTGGTCCAGAAAACAGTTTCAGATTTATGACCGCAAGGATATCAAAGCCCCCGCATTCCGTATCAAGGAATGGGATTATTACCTTGTTCTCTCTTCCGATGGCAATTACGGCCTTGCATTCACCATTTCCGATGACGGTTACATCGGTCTGCAGTCGGCAAGTCTGCTCGATTTCAACAAGGGCTGGGAACATACCGAAACCATTCTTAACGCATTTCCCATGGGCAAGTTGAAAATGCCGCCCAGTGCCGACAAGGGCAATGTTTCTTATCATGACAAAAGACTGAAAATGGACTTTGTCAAGGACGGTCACAGCCGCCGTATTACCTGCGAATACAAGAATTTCTTTGAAGGCAAGACCCTGACGGTTGACCTTGCCATTGAAGAGCCCGATATGGATTCTCTTGTGATTGCCACACCGTGGAAAGAAAAGCCCACCGCTTTCTATTACAATCGCAAAATCAACTGCATGCCCTGTTCGGGTAAGGCCGTGTTTGACGGCAAGGAATATGTTTTCGATGCAAGCAAAGACTTTGCAACCCTCGACTGGGGCAGAGGCGTCTGGACCTACGACAACACATGGTACTGGGGTTCGGGCAATGCCGTCATCAACGGCAAACCCTTCGGTTTCAACCTCGGTTACGGTTTCTCTGATCGTTCTTCCGCCACCGAAAACATTGTCTTTTATGACGGTGTCGGTCATAAGCTCGATGATGTAACCTTCAACATCCCCGAAGAAAACGGCGTGAAGCAATACACAAAGCCGTGGACATTCACCTCATCCGACGGCAGATTTGAAGCCGAGTTCATTCCCGTGCTTGACCGCGCGGCGAAAATCGACGTCAAGTTTATTATCACCGACCAGCATCAGGTGTTCGGCAGACTCACGGGCAAGTGCATTCTCGATGACGGCACCGTGCTCGAATTCAAGGATGTTCTCTGCTTCGCAGAAGATGTTCACAACAAATATTGATTCCCGAAAGGTAACATAAACCATGGAAAACTGGACCCAGATCAGCATTGCCGTGCCTGCAAAGGACGTTGACCGTGCGGGCGACATTGCAAACATGACCGTGCCGTACGGTATTTATATTGAAGACTACAGCAACCTCGAAGAAGAGGCAATGGAAATTGCACACATTGATCTTATTGATGAGGAGCTGTTGCAGAAAGACCGCACCAAAGCGATCGTGCATATTTTTATTTCCCCCGAAGAAAATCCCGCCGAAGCGATTGCATTCCTGACCGACCGTCTGACCGCCTGCGGTATTGAATTTGAAATCAGCCAGGATAATTGTGCTCGTGAAGACTGGGAAAACAACTGGAAAAAGTATTTCAAACCCACCCCCGTCGGTGAAAAACTGTTGATTCATCCCATCTGGGACGATGATTACGAAGCCGGTGACCGTAAGGTGCTCCATCTTGAACCCGGTGTCGCTTTCGGTTCGGGTGCACATGAAACCACCCGTCTTTGCATGCAGGCACTTGAAAATCATGTAAAGCCCGGTACAAAAATGCTCGACGTCGGTTGCGGCAGCGGCATTCTGTCTGTTGCAGGTATGCTTCTCGGTGCCGAGAGTGTTGTGGGGGTCGATATTGACCGTCTTGCCGTCAAAACCGCAATCGCAAACGGCGAAATGAACGGTTTCACCGAACCCAACTATCACATGATTCACGGCAATCTTGCCGATCAGGTCAGCGGTATGTTTGATGTGATTGCCGCCAACATTGTGGCAGATGCCATTATGATACTGTCGCCCGATGTCAAAAAGTTCATGACCAAGGATTCTGTTTATATCGTGTCCGGCATCATCGACACCCGTGCCGATGAAGTTGTGGCTTGCCTTTACAACAACGGCTTTGAAATTACCGCCCGCCACGAAGAAAACGGTTGGCTGTGCATGGAATGCCGTCTGGCAGATTGAGGAAAAAGCAGATGCTGAAACTGAATGCAGTCCCCGTTCTGCCGCCTTATCAAAGTTCCGAAACCTGTACTTATACTGTTTATCCCTGTGCAACCACCTACCGCTATCAGCAATATCTGTCTGAAATAGCCTCGCAGGGATTCTCTTTGTATGCCGAAAACAGCATCGACGGCAATCTGTTTGCCACCTACATAAAGGATGGCTGTCTTGTGCAGACCGCCGCGATCCTTTCTGACCGCACCTTCCGTGTGGCGGTGGATACCAAAACCGCTTTGTATGTCAACCGTCCCGAACCGTGTAACCGCGTTGTCAAGCCTGCACTTTGGCAGTTTGAAACCGACCACAGGCTGATCGACTGCGGCATGTGCTATGTGATGCAGTGTGCCGACGGCAGTTTTTTTGTGATTGACAGTGCACATTCGTATTCCGTGCGTGACAATGACCGTCTGCATGATTTTCTCATTGAACATACCCCCAAAGGGCAGAAATGCACCATTGCAGGTTGGTATTTCAGCCACGGACATGCCGACCACATCTGCAAATTCACCGATTTCTTAAAATACAACATGGCCGATGTCACCATCGAACGGCTGTATTATAATTTCATCAGCCAATCGCACCCCGATGCCGAAAAGTGGGATGCCGCCGACCGCCGATTTACCGATGCTTTTATTGCAGAGGTGACAAAGCACCCCGAAATTCCCGTGGTAAACCTGCACATCGGCCAGCGGTTTTATGTCAGGGATTTTGCCTTCACCGTGCTTTGCACGCATGAGGAAGTGTATCCCGGTTCCTTTGAGACCTACAACAATTCCTCCACCGTGCTTCTGTGCGAAGCCGCAGGAAACCGCATTTTCTTCCCCGGGGATGCTTCCGACCGGTCCGACCGTGTTCTGCTGTCATTTTATAACAGTATTTTTGCCTGCGATATTATGCAGGTTTCGCATCACGGCCACATGGGGCTGTCACCCGAATTCTACAAAAAAGCCAATGCCCCCGTTGTGCTGTTTCCGACCACGCAGATTAAGTATGACGAGGAATTCGACCATTACGAAGCCAACCGCGTTGCGGTCGCCCTCGCAAAAGAGTGTTATATTTCTGCAAACGGAACAGTCAAATTCCCCTTGCCGTATAAGCTCGGCAAAGCAGTGATTTATCCTGACGAAACATTTGAAAGTTTTACAGGGGTGGAAAATCTATGGAATTACACCTACACCCCCGAACGCAAACAGCAACTCTACAACGAGTATCTCGCCCGCGGCGGCAAACCCATTGATGAATACAAAAACGGGTTCTGATTGTCTGATTTGACAAAAGACTCATTTTTATATATTATAAGACGGAAGAGAAACAAGAAGAAAGTGGTGGTTTTTTTTGAATGCGAAAGATGTAAAAACATGGTATGCCGCAACGGCAGCGTTAATTGCCAGTGTGTTGCCGTTTTTTTACTTTATGTTTCGGCCTATATATAAAACATTGGTAATCAGTCTTATCTGTATTGCTGTTACGGCAGTGCTTTATGTTATTGCAACAAAGCACATTACACATCCGAAACATAAATACACTGCCCTGCAAGCCATGAAGTTTTTTGAGCAGTGTGATGCCGAAGGTTTGCGAAACGGAAGTCTTTGCAAGGAAAATAAAGAAAAATTCATGGAAATTGCATCGCAGAATGATTTTTCAGCCAAACTCGATTTTCAGCAACTTACGGAAATGTACAAAAACGGAAAACAGCTCAGAACTGAATTGAAAGGAAGAAAATAATGTATACTGCCATTCACATTTTATCCATGGTTATTGCCGTTGCGTTCAATACGTATTACGGCTACAAACTCGGTCTTACGAAATCAAAAGCCGCCTTGTCTTCAGCATTTTCGCTGATGCTTCTGTATATTACAATGCTTGTGCTTGCATGGGTTGAAAGCGGATTCAAAAACTTCGGTGCACAGAATATGATAAGAACATATGTATTTGCACCCCTGATTTTTGTTATTGTCTGTGCTGTGTTCAAAATTGATTTCCGCAAAGTCAGCGATATGCATGCCATCTGGCCGATGCTTCTGCATGGTATTTCTCATCTTGCCTGTATCAGAGAAGGCTGTTGCGGCGGATTTGCCTATGTTGACGGCTCTCTTGCCTGTGATATCGCCAATTCGATGACCGGAACGAACATGTTGCCCAATCAGCTGTTTGAATCCTTAGCAGCACTCATTATCGGTGCTGTTATGTTCCTGATTGCATACAAAAAGAAATTCAAACTCAACGGCAGACTGTTCTATGTTATGATTATCGTTTACGGTATCAACCGTTTCTTCTGGGAGTTCCTGCGCGACAACGACAAAATCATTGTTTTCGGTGAAATGAAGGATGCTGTTAACGGTTCTTTCGGACTTTCCAATTTGTCTTTCTATTGCCTTGCCATGATTCTGGTCGGTGTTGTATTTTTGGTTGTTTTCCACGTGCAGGATAAGAAAAAACTCGCAAAAGAGCAGGTGACTGTATGAAAGATATGAACAAAGAAGAGCATATGATCGTGCTTGCACATCCGCTTTGTATTACAAGGCTGGATGTTATTATCAAAATGCTTTTCAAAGAAAAAAATATTCAGGCAAAAGCCATTCCGCAGATTATTGCCGCGTTGGGCATGGGAACGGTTACGGCATTGCCGACTGCGATTGAATATTTGTTGTGCTATAACAAAGTGCAAAAAGAAATAGTAACCAACCCTGTTTTCATTATGGGGCATTGGAGAAGCGGCACGACACTGGTGCAGTATCTGCTGTCGAAAGATAAAAATTTCGGCAATTTTGACCCTGCACTCAATTTTGCATTCAACTATTACAATGTGCTGGGATGGCTGTTCCGTCCTCTTGTTGCGGGGCAGTTGTCTGAAACCCGTCCTCAGGACAATATGCGCCTGCAAATGGATCTGCCGTTAGAAGAATACATGGCATTTGCAAAAATTGAAGCTGATTCCTTGTATCCCGTCAACTATTTCCCGCAGTCCTTTAACCGCTATATGAACAATTCCTATTGGCAGGATCTTCCTGTTAAAAAGGCACAAAAATTAAAGAACAAATATGACCGAATGCTCAAAAAGTGTTCGGTGTGCAATGACCATAAGCGTCTTTTGCTCAAAAGCCCCGACAATACGGGCAGAATCAAGGTTCTGCATGAGATGTACCCCCAGGCTAAATTTATCAATATCTACCGCAATCCTTACACGGTCATTCGTTCCACATTGCACATGTATGACAGTACGATGGATATGTGGACTACGCAGGATCTGCCCGAGCGCGGTGACTTTGAGGATTGGGTGATTGATAACTTCGTGAGAATGTACAAGAACTACTTTGCATTCCTCGAAACCGCACCCGAAGATTGCATTTATGAGATCTGCTTTGAGGATTTTGAAAAGGATCCCTTCCCGTATCTGAAAGAAGCCTACGAAAAACTGAATTTAGGCGACTACGAAGCCGCAAAGCCGGGATTCGAGGAATACTGGAAACAGGAAGAAAATTACAAAAAGAATTCTTTTGAATATCCCGAACACCTCAAAAAGAAAATCGAAGACAAACTCGGTTTCTATTTTGAACATTACGGATATAAAATCGGAGAAATTCAGTAAATTATGAACGCAAACCAACGAGTACACAATTGCATTCTCGGCAAAAAAACAGACCGTCAGCCGATTTACGGTTGGGTCAGTGAGAATCTGTCGCGGGAAATAAGCGAAGTTTTCGGCAGTGTGTCCGCATTTGAAGACCGCTACGAGTTCGATGCGGCACATATTTTCGGCGGTCCTTGGTCCTTTGACGGGGACACCTTTGACCGCATCCGTGCAAAACACGAAGAACTCACCCCCGATGTTCTGCTCGATTATGATCTTTTTACTTCGCCCGACAAACTGTCCGATTACGACGATATTGCACGCAGTATAGAGCATCACAAAAAACGCGATCGTTTCTGTTATGTGCAGACGCCCGGTTTTTTTGAGCATTTCAATACCGTCTTCGGCATCGAAGACCAACTGCTGTATCTTGCCTTGTACCCCGAAGAATTGGGTGAGCTTTACAAACGGCAGGCAGAATGGACCTTGCGTTTTGCGGAACACTGCATCGACCTCGGTGCGGATATGATTCATCTGTCCGACGATTGGGGCTCGCAGAAGGATATGCTGTTCAGTCCCAAAACATGGAAAGAACTGATTGCACCGAATGTGAAAACCGTTGCGGATTTCGTGCACGGTAAAAACCGTTTTGTGAGCCTGCATTCGGACGGTTGCATTGCAAAAGTGACCGACGGCATTGCAGGCCTCGGGCTGGATGTGTTGCACCCGTGGCAGGAAAACGCGGGCATGCCGCTTTCCATGTATCTCGATAAATACGCGGATCGTTTTGGCTTGATGGGCGGTATCTGTGTGCAGTCTGCACTCGGTATTATGAACCGCGAAGACCTTGAAAAAGAGATCCGCCGTGTGTTTGGTCTGCTCAAAGGCAAACGCTGGATCTGTTGTACATCGCATTTTGTGCAGAAGCATTGCACGATGGATGACCTCATTTTTGCCTATGATCTGATTTACAAACTGGCAAGGGAATAAAAAACAAGAGGCTGTTTTGCACAGCCTCTTTGTTGATGGAAAAAAGTGGTATTTTTGCACTTCTATGAAATTTAAAAAGTGCAAAATTTGCACTTTTGTTGAATTTGCAAAGTGCAATTATTCCGCAAGCGGTTTTTGGTAAATGTAAAGTGCAAAGGAGATGTCGGTTGCAAGCTGCGGCACTTGCTGCAGCTTTGCAATGCCCTCACTGGGGGTGTGATAAAAATAGGGTGTCATTTTGAACATCGAAAAGATATCTTCGTTGTTATCCAACACAA
>JAZUQC010000057.1:0-36818 GCA_045605525.1 Acutalibacteraceae bacterium | reverse complement strand
CAATCGGCTACATCAAACTTTATTGACCAAATTTGTGCAAACTTGGTTAACCCCTCTGTCACTTCGTGACATCTCCCCTTTCAGGGGCGACAAGTGTTTGAGAGGAAAATTTTCATTGATAAGAGCCCGACAAACCGTAATATACCGCACAAAAAAAGAGGCTTTCAAGGCCTCTTTAATCCTTATATTCCCTGACCCATTTTGCAACGGTGTCGGAGTTTGCACCGTATGCCTGCAAGGCAAGCACGCGGTTTGCGGCAGGGTGGATAATGAGTTTTTGTCCGAACATGCCGCCTTTATAATAAATGGTGTGCGTTTCGTCCCAATCCACGGCAAATTCCTTTTCGGTTGCCATGCGGCACCAGTCTTCGCTGATAAAGCGTTCGCCCTTGTATGTGCCGCCGTTCAGATACAGCATACCGAGTTTGACCATGTCCGACGAATGGATGTAAAGTCCCGTTGCACCCATGGGGTAGCCTTTGGGACAATGTGACCATGCCATTTCCTGAAAGCCGAGCTTCCAAAGCATGTTTTTCCACAGAAAATCGTCCAACTTTTCGTCTGTTTTTGCACTGACAATACGCGAAAGCAGATAAAACGCACCGTCCGAATAACGGCTCTCGGTTTTCGGTTCGTATGCGAGGGGGAATGTGAACAGATAATGCAGAAAATCTGCACCGAAGATGCTGACAGCGGTAGTGTCAATATCTAAAAATCCACCGGGTAAGCCTGCACGGTGAGTCAGCACATCTTCCACCGTGGTTTCATGCCAACGTACATCCATGCCCGTTTCGGGGACGAAATCAGACAAAATATCACAGACTTTTTCATCGAGTTGAAGTTTACCCGCATCCCACAGCATGCCGATTGCCGTTGCGGTGAACAGCTTTGCCACCGAATAGGTGTTCTGGCAGGGATTGCCGCCGCTGTAATCGAGCGTTTCAATTTCGCCGTCGCCCTGCACATGCGAAGCACGGATGATTGAAAACGGTTGTGCATCTATGAATTTTTCAAAATCGTCTAAAAATTTTGACATATTTTTTCTCCTGTCCTTCTTTTAAAAAATGATCGGCCTGCCGTTGACAAACCGAAAAATAAAGTATATAATAAAGCCGTAGAGGCAACCGTCTAAAGCGCTTGGCGGACGGGTTATTTTTTTATTTCAAACAACCGTCACTTGGCCGAGTGGCGGTTGTTGCTTTTTACCTTAATTCTGATTGTAATTGTTAAATTACAAATATGGAATGTTAAAGTAACAGGCATATGATCACCTCCTTTCGGAGGAAATCGCCAACCGCCTTCCGGCTCCTCTACGACCGACATTATTATACGGAATGTGTTGATTTTTGTCAAGATTGCAATAAAATACGGTTATAAAAATAAAGGGACTGTTTTTACAGCCCCTTTATTTTTTAACTGTCAGCCGCCGAAAACATCCGATTCAATGTAATCTGCACCCAAAGCCTTGCAGTAAGCGAGCACGAGCGGCGAGTTTGCCGTCCAGATCCCCACTTCCAGACCGCGGTCATGGAATTGGCGGATCATTTTTTTGCTGACGGTGACATAGTCCACGTCAATCGAGAAGCCGTGGCCGAAACAGCGTTCGTAACCGCTTTCGGCAGAGCCGTAGGTGAGCATCAGCGGCATATCGGGAAACAGCTTGTTGGCAAGCAGAAGATTATCGAAGCTGAAGGACTGCAGAATGACTTTTTTCAGGTCATAAATATCTGCCGCCATGTCGAAAACTTCCTTGATTTTTTCTTCGGGCCATTCGCCTTTGAGTTCTACAAAGCAGACCATGTTGTTATCACGCATGATTTCGAGATATTCGCGAAAGGTGCAGATGTAAATAGTGTCCTTGGTTTTGGTGTTGCGGATGGGCTTTGCCTGCAGTTCGGCAAGGGTAGCATCGGCAACCTTTACTTCGGTGCCGTCAGAAAACACAACTTCATCGTTATGATTGGTCACAAAATAGCCGTCCTTGGTGATGCGAACGTCCGTTTCCGCACCGCCTGATTTGTGCTTTGCTGCCTCACGGAACGCAAGTGCCGTGTTCTGCTCGTAAGCTGCACTGTAACCGCGGTGGGCGATCATACAGATATGTTTATCGTCCTTTTTCTGCAGTTTGGATTGCAGAACGGTGAAGATCATTTTTGCAGGAAACAGAAATTTTTTCATAATAAATATACTCCTTTTATAGTTGCAAATTACGGTTTAGCTGACTGCCTTTTTGTTGATGCCGAGAATACGAACACGCATGGTTTCATCCCCGACATTGTATTCAGCGACACTGCCGCGGGTCTTGCGGTACAGTGAACGGCCGAGAGGAGAGTCGGTGCTGATGGAATTCAGAGCGGGGTTTGCGGCGGATTCGGTATATTCTTCTATTCTGTAGCTGTAATGATTGCCGCCGACACGCTTGTAACGGAAGCCGGAATAAGATTCGACCAGTTCGTATTCTGCTTTTTCGCCCGTTGCAAGGAATTCAAGTGCAACCTTGTCACCCGTCAGGGCAACATCTTCAACTCTCTGCAACTGGGTGTTGAGGATCTGACGGTTGCGAACGGTGCGTCTGCCGTTGATTTCAATAACCACATTATTTTCACCCAAAGGCCACACATCGCAGATAATACCGTTGGAAGTGATGTATTTTTCGCTCTTTTTCATGTCTTTTTACCCCTTATACTCTTAATCTCTTAATTTTCGACCAATGCCGTAACGATTTTCAGGATGGTGTCCAGCGTTTCGGGCGATGCGTTTGCACTCATATCAAACAGCAATCTGCGTTTGCGATACAGCTCGTCCCTGACCTCATCCGCACCCGGTGTGCTCTGTACTTCGAGCAGACTGTCTGTAGAAACACCGAAGTAATCCGCGACCTTCTGCAGGGTCTTTGCCGAAAGCTGACGGGTACGTCCCTTTTTGAGTTCGGTGAAGACGGAACTGCGGATTCCGATGTCCTGTGCAAGCGTGGAAAGTCTGATTCCGCGTGCCGTGCACAGTTGCACAATGCGTTCGTATGTGTTGTCCATGCGTTCCGTCCCCTCCTTTTTTGTTTTTACGGCGGTCTGTAAAAATACTGTAAAATCTATTGTATTTTTACAGAATACTGTAATATATAATATTCATATTTTACAGCAGTCTGTAATCTTTGCCGTTATGTACTCCATTATAATACATAATTCTGTAAAAGTCAAGTGTTTTCTACAGAATTCGTCATGCTATTTTTACAGAATTCTGAATATCAAAAAAAGGCAAAAAAAATACAGCCGATTCTTCTTTCAGCTGTAAAAAAAAGGAGATAAATTATGGTTTACAACACAAAGTCGGATATATTGTCCGTAGGGAACGGATAGCATCCGTTCCGAGTAAATTGACGGCTTGAGGCGACTTTCTGTTATTTTTCATGTGTTCTCATCGGCAATTATACAGCGGAACGCATGGTATGCGTTCCCTACAATTAAACCGTCAATCTGTTCGCTAAACCATAATTTATTTATCAGAACCGGAATATTATATCTTCTATAATGCCAACGCAGTTCCTGATAATTTTGCATTTTTGCATTTTGCATTCAAAAAAAGGATCTTCACGGAAAGTTGTGGGATGAAGAAAACAAATTACGGTTTAGCGGTGAGTTGGTTGTTTGCCGTAGGGAATGCATACTATGCATTCCGACCCCGTCCTGCCAAGGTGATACGCGCTCCTCGGTAGGGGTCGGCGCCTTGACGCCCCGTTTTTGGATTTCAAAATTATATCATTTATTGCATCGATTATGTATTATTTCAAATAATAATGTTCAAATCAATGATTCTTTTTCCCTCATGCGGGATGCCGAGGGCATCATCCCCTACAGGATAAAAAACCAAGTCGGACAGGGTCGGAACGCATACTATGCGTCCCCTACACGCCCCGATAAACCGTAATTTGCACTTCCCTTAATCAAAAAATCCCCCAACTTTCCGTGAAGAACCCAAAAAAAACCGCACCCTTGCGGATGCGGTTTGATGTTGCGTTTTATTATGCTGCGAAGTCTGCACGGACGGCGGGGATGATCTTACCCTCGGCCTCTGCGGGAACGGTGATTACGACACTGTCACCGACATTGAAGAGCACTGCAGTTGTATCAAGAGAAGCAGCCACTCTGTAATAGGTGCTGTTGTCGAAGCTCAGATAGTAGTAAGTCGTGCCGGCTACGGTCTGGGTACGGATCTCGGTCAGTGTGCCGGTAACTTCTGAAGATTCAACTTCATCCGTTGTGCCGTCACCGATGTCTGCAAGATCGCCGCTGATGTCAAGATTGACACCGTTCTTTGCCATTTCGCCAATGTATGCACCGAGGCATGCACCGAGGTCAGCATCTTCATTGGGAGAAATCGCCACAACAGAATACTGCTGTACGTTAACCATAGCAAAGGTCTTTACAAGCTGGGAGGAGTCCTTGAGAGCCATGAAATAAGTGGGTTCGCCGTCGATATTGAGCAACAGCGGGAACGTTGCCTGCCAGCCCTTATCGGAAACCTTACCGTTTGCGGAAGCCTGCGCACTCTTTTCGGTAGCACCCGTGGTGGGATAGAAGTAAGCATCCTTGGTACGCTGGTTAATCAGCAGGAAGCCGAGAATGGACTGGTCGCCCGTTACGGAAGTGACACCCGTATACAGATAAACGTCGTCCTCATTTGCAAGGAAGGAATAGCCGTCACTGGACTTGCGGACGTTGGACTGACCGATCAGGGAGTTCCAGAAACCGCCGTTGTAAGTGCCGTAATAGTTGTACTGCTTGACAAGCAGATCTGCATCGTAAGCCTGATCGATCCAGGAAATTTCGGAATTGTCAGCCGTGAGTTCTTCAAGACCGTATTCCACGCATTCGCCCGTCTGTGCATCGACTTTCAGAATGCCGATGACATCTTCACCGCCGAACAGACCGATGGTCTTGTCCAGACGTTCAACGATCCAGTAGGGATAACCTTCTTCGTCAACTTCAAAAGAGATTTCACCGAACAGATAAGTCGGGAATGCAAAACGCAGTTTTCTGCCTAAAAATTCGTTGAAGTGTTCGGCAGTGGAGTATTTGATGTCGTAAGCGGTGACAAGCTCTGCTTCCTGGCTGTGCATGTTCACAAGAACATAACCGGGAATGCCTTCGTATTCATCGGTATCCACAACAGAGTTGAGGAACCACTTGAAGTAGTCGGCATACTGCAAGGGATAAACACGATAAGGAACACCGTGGAAGTTGATCTGCGTGGAATCGCCGGTGAGCAGTTCGAACTGCGATTCATACCCTGCACTCAGCTTTGCAAAGTCACCCAACTGCTTGTCGGCAAGGGCTTCTGCGGATGCCTTGTCGATAAGAGGAATGTTGTTGAATGCTTCTTCGGTGTCGGAAATAATGGTAATGATATCGGAAATATCGTCACTTTCCTGGAAGGTCAGAATTTCGCTGTAATCCTTTGCACGGAAGAACGGGCAGGACACAAGGTAACCCACACCGACAACAAGTGCAATCACAAGTGCAATTGCAATGGGAGCAATGGACTGTCTTCTTGCGTAAGGAATGTATTCGGGTTTTGCAAATGCACCGCTGGTGAGGAATGCGGATGCAACATACACACCGAAGATAGAGGCAAAATAAATATAGAATTCATAAGCCTTGGGGTTCATGGGCGGGAGCATAAAATAGTATATCACCACAGCCGCAATGAGGGTGATGATGATGTTGATAACGATTTTAAGACCTGCTTTTTCGGGCGGAATGAGAACCTCTTTGACGCTCTTTTTCTTTCCGCTGTCGGAAAAATCAACTTTGATAGGATCCATTTGGCTTCCTCCTGTTAAATAGTTAAAAAACATTATAGCATAATATATTCAGGAAAACAAGAATAATTTGTAGTTTCGCAAGAATGCAAAATGTATTTTCGTTTGTCGGCTTATAAACCAATCAATCTGCTGCAAGTCCTACCGACAAACGAAGCACCGTTCTTGCTTCGTCTGCAGTGCATTTTCCGTCGCCGTTGAGGTCGGCTCGTTTCATCTGCTCTTCGCTTAAAGTTTCAAGATCCACTGCAGCACGCAGAATCAGTCTTGCATCCCCTGCCGAAATGACACCGTCACGGTCTGCATCGCCGGGAATGATCTCATCCACAATAACGGGAGGCGGCACGGCTGTACCTTCATCATCGGTATCGAACAGTTTTTCGATTTCAAGCTTCAGGCGGGACGGCATATAAATGATGCCTGCTTCAAAACCGAGCACGGCTGCACGGATGGCACTGTCGCCGCTTTCGGCACTCAGATTATAGTTGGGAGAAACAATGTAAGCGGGCTTGAAATATTCATCCGCCGCAATTTTATAAACAATATTCCCTTCCAGTTCCACCACACTGTTGGCATAGTTTGCATGGATGTAGTGATTGTTGCCGTCCGTGATGGCAACGTGGGAAAGGGATTTGCCGCCGTCATAGGTGTAAAATGCGAGGTCACCGAGTTTAGGCTTGTATTCCATGTCGTCGGAATAAGTGTACACCTTCGCTTCGCCTGCCTTGAGCAGTTCGAACATATAGCCGACCGTACCCGACAATACATTATAAGTATAACCGTAAGAACAGCCTGCTTTTTCCATGACCCAGCACAGGAAGATGGCACACCAGTCGGCATCGGTGCAATCAATGTTGATTCTGCCCTCCCAGAGGTCATCAAACTCTCTGCCGCTGACAACTTCGGTCCACCATTCGCCGAAATAGGTTCCGCCGAACACATCTTCCTGATAGCCGAGCTGACTTTTGGCAACCGTGTACAGGTCACTGCGGATATTCCCCGACAGCGGCGGTACACGGAAAGGTGCCTGATAATGTGCAAGATTGTCTGCAAGTACGGGAACACATAAGCCCGCAAGCAGAACAAGTGCCAATAAAAGCGAAAGTATTTTTTTGGTTGTTTTCATAAAAACACCTCTGTATTGAATTTGCTTTTATTTACCCCAGTGCTCCGGTATCTTCGGTTTGTGTATTTTCGTCGGTTGTGTCTTCGGGGTTGGTTTCATCGGCGGGTGCATTCTGTTTTTCGAGCTCGTCAAAATACAGCTTGTTCACGGCTTTGATGAGATCCACAGCAGACAAACGGCTGTCGTTGAGCGTGATGTTGCTCTTGTTGAACAGCTTATTCTGTATCGACTGGGCAACCACGGGAATATCAATGATGCGCATCCATGCACTGTCCTTATACTGCACGGCATTATCCTTATCGGGTGCGGTGTAAGATACCACATTGTAATCATTCCACACACCGAGAACGGTTTTGCGAAGAACGCTTACAAGCTCACCGCCTTCAAGGTCAGTCATAACAACGGCAGCAAGATCTTTGACAAGGTCAAGTGCTTGGCTGAACTTGAGTTGCTGAATGCTCTTGATCAGAGAAACAAGGCTGTCTGCCTGTCTGCCGAGATGGCTGTCAGCACCGTCACGCTTTTCGCGAAGGTAAGAAACGATCTGTTCACCCTTGAGCGGTGTATTGTCGGCGGGCATGATGACATTGAAATCTTCGGTGATCATATCTTTCAATTCCTTGTCGAGCATGACGCTGACACCGCCCACGGCATCGGCAATGGCCGCAACACCGTTCATATCGGATACAAGATAGTGGTCAATTTCAATTTTGAAATTGTTTTCTACTGTTTTTTCAAGCAAATTGATACCGCCGTTGGCATAAGCGGTATTGAGTTTTGCATACACGGGAGAGGGAGAAGTCATATTGGTACCGGCAAGGTCAATATAAACAAGGCTGTCGGGGTCAAGTGCCAGCACGGCAACCTTTTTGGCATCGGTATTGACCGACACAAGGGAAATGACACCGGCATTGCCGTAGTTGGTGGTGACCGTTCCTGCTTCCTTGACAACAACGAGGAAAGTTGTGACCGTGTTCAGAAGCATTTTTGCATCGTTATTGGCTGTGCACCAGGCAGAAACAAGTTCCTGCAGGTCTTTCATTTTGTTGATTTCATCGTAATAGGATGTGTTCAGCTCTGCAACAGAGTCCACAACACCGACAAATTCGGTACCTGCTTTTTCAGGTGCGGTTTCGGGCACAAAGGTGCGATTTGCAAGTCCGACACCAAACGCACCGCAGCCTGCAATGAGAATAGCGGCAATGATGCCGAAAATAATAAAGGGAACTGCTTTTTTCATTTTTTATTCCTCCTGTGCTTCAACTTCGGAGATATTTTCGTTATTTTCAGCGGGGGTTTCTGTGTTTTCAACACCGTTTTCGGGAATTTCCGTTTCTTCTTCCGCTTTTTCGGTGCTTGTGATGGTGACAATACGTTCGTTTTCGTTGACCTTCATCACACGAACACCCTTGCTGGGTCTTGCACATTCGCGGATATCCACGGCCGGGATACGGATGATGATACCGTCGGACGAAATCATGATGATGTCTTCTTCTTCATTGACCACACGGATGGAAGCAACATCGCCGTATTTTTCAACATGGTAGTTGGTGGTACCCTGACCGCCTCTGCCCTGAATGTGATAATCGTCGAATTCACTGCGTCTGCCGTAACCGGTTTCGCTGACGGTGAGAACTTTGCCTTCACCCTCAAGAATTTCAAGACCGACAACCCAGTCTTCTTCGTTCTTCATCGTGATAGCCTTGACACCTCTTGCGGTTCTGCCGATGACACGTGCATCCGTTTCGTTAAAGCGGATGGCTTTACCCTTGCGGGTGGCAACAAGCAAATCGTCTTCACCGCTTGTCAGTTTTACCCACGCAAGGTTATCTCCTTCGTCGAGGTTGATGGCAATGATGCCGCCTTTTCGGACATTGCGGTAATCGGCAAGTGCAGTACGTTTCATGATACCTCTGCGGGTGATCATACAAAGATACTTGTCCTCATCTTCGGGTCTGACACAGATCATGGCAGAAACCCATTCGTCCGCCTGAATGGGCAGTATGTTGACAACGTTCATACCCTTGCCCGTACGGCTGGATTCAGGGACTTCATAGCACTTGAGTCTGTATACTCTGCCTAAGTTCGTAAAGAACATGATGTGATCATGTGTGCGGCAGGTAAACATGGTTTCAACATAGTCTTCCTCACGGCGGGTCATGCCTGCAATGCCTCTGCCGCCACGCTTTTGCTGACGGTAGGTGTCGGTAGGCTGACGCTTGATATAACCCTTGCGGGTAAGAGTCATGACGACCGCTTCATCTGCAATGAGATCCTCAATATCCACTTCGCCGGAAACATTGACAATTTCGGTGCGGCGGTCATCGCCGTATTTATTGCGAATAACAGTAACTTCGTCCTTTACAATAGAAAGAACGAGATCGTGGGAAGCAAGGATTTCCATGAAATATTTGATTTTTTCCTGCAGTGTTGCCATTTCGTCAACGAGTTTCTGTCTTTCAAGGCCTGTCAGCTGACCGAGACGCATCTGCACGATGTGGGTTGCCTGCACTTCGTCAAAGCCGAACTGCTGCATGAGTCCTTCTTTACCTTCCTGAATGGACTTGGATGCACGAAGCAAAGCAATGACTTCGTCGATGCAGTCGAGTGCACGAAGCAGAGCTTCAAGAATGTGGGCTCTTTCCTGTGCTTTTTTCAGATCATACTGCGTTCTGCGGACGATAATTTCGCACTGATGGTCAATATAGTGCTGCAGCATCTGCTTGAGGGTAAGTTCCTTTGGCTCGTTGTTGACGAGGGCAAGGTTGATGATACCGTAAGAAATCTGCAGCTGTGTCAGCTTGAACAGCATATTCAGAACGACCTGCGGGTTGGCATCACGCTTTAAGTCAATCACCATACGCATACCGAGTCTGGACGAATAGTCGTTGACATCGGAAATACCTTCAATTCTCTTATCCTTGACAAGGTCGGCAATGGACTCAATCAGTCTTGCTTTGTTGACCTGATAGGGAAGCTCGGTCACAACGATCTGGTATCTGCCGTTTTTGCCTTCCACGATTTCAGTTCTTGCACGCACGGCAATTTTTCCTCTGCCCGTGGCATAGGCGGCACGGATTCCCGCTTTGCCCATAATGATGCCCGCCGTCGGAAAATCAGGGCCTTTGATATGTTCCATGAGTTCTTCAAGGGATGCGTCGGGATTGTCGATCAGACAGCACATGCCGTCAATGACTTCACGCAGGTTATGCGGGGGAATATTGGTTGCCATACCGACGGCAATACCCGTCGAACCGTTCACAAGCAGGTTCGGAAAACGGGCAGGAAGAACCGTGGGCTCTTTCAGACGGTCATCATAGTTGCCCATAAAGTTGACCGTGTCTTTGTCAATATCGGTGAGCATTTCGAGTGAGAGTTTGCTCATTCTCGATTCGGTGTATCTGTAAGCAGCGGCAGGGTCACCGTCGATGGAACCGAAGTTACCGTGACCGTCCACAAGAATATAACGCATGGAGAAGGTCTGTGCAAGACGGACCATGGCATCGTAAACGGAAGCATCACCGTGCGGATGATAGCGACCTAAAACCGAACCGACCGTATCGGCACACTTACGGTATGCCTTATCGGGGGTCAGATTGTTTTCATACATGGTATAAAGAATTCTGCGGTGAACGGGCTTTAAGCCGTCACGCACATCGGGCAGGGCACGGGACATGATAACTGACATCGAATAGTTCAGGAACGAGGTTCTCATTTCCTTGTTAATGTCCACATCCACGACTTTGCCTGTATTCACAACAGCCTCGTTTTCAGGCTGGCCGTTTCTGATTTCGTCGTCCATTTTATATCTCCTTAAATATCAAGGTTGTCTGCGTATTTTGCGTTACGTTCAATGAATTCACGGCGGGGGGCAACCTGGTCTCCCATAAGCACCGAGAAAACTTCGTCTGCTTCCATGGCATCTTCCATGGTCACGCGCAGCATGGTGCGGAAGGACGGATCCATGGTGGTTTCCCATAACTGTTCGGGGTCCATTTCACCAAGACCTTTATAACGCTGAATATCGCAGTTTCCGCCGAATTCTTCGATGAGTCTGTCGCGTTCTTCATCCGAGAAGGCATATTCAAACTTCTTGCCCTTGGAAATCTTGAAAAGCGGCGGCTGTGCGATATAAACATAACCGTGATCAATCAGCGGACGCATGTAACGGAAGAAGAATGTAAGCAACAGTGTTCTGATGTGCTGACCGTCAACGTCGGCATCGGCCATGATAACAACTTTGTGATAACGCAGTTTCTGAATATCGAAGTCATCACCGATACCCGTACCGAGTGCCAGAACAACAGGCATGAGCTTATCGTTACCTATGACCTTGTCCAGTCTGCTCTTTTCGACGTTGAGCATCTTACCCCACAGCGGCAGGATTGCCTGCGTGGTGCGGTCACGTCCTTCTTTTGCGGAACCGCCTGCAGAGTCACCCTCTACGATGTAAAGTTCAGTGTTTTCCGGATTCTTGTCTGTACAATCGGCAAGTTTACCGGGCAGGGAGTTGCTTTCAAGTGCAGATTTTCTTCTTGCAGCTTCTCTTGCCTTACGGGCGGCTTCCCTTGCACGGGATGCTTCGAGTGCTTTGGTGAAAATCGCTCTTGCAATAGAAGGATTTTCTTCAAAATGAGTCATGAGTTTTTCATAAACCATCTTGCTGACCATGGGGGTGATATCGGTATTACCGAGTTTACCTTTGGTCTGACCTTCAAACTGTGCATCGGTGAGCTTGACGGAAATAACGGCCGTTAAGCCCTCACGCACATCGTCACCCGACAGATTCTTGTCGGCATCTTTAAGAATATTGTATTTTCTGCCGTAATCATTGAAGACACGGGTCAGAGCCGTTTTGAAACCGTTTTCATGGGCACCGCCGTCTTCGGTACGGACGTTGTTGGCATAAGAAAGAATGTTTTCGTTGTAGCCGTCATTGTAAAGAAGGGCAATGTCGGCACTGCGATCCCCCGAAACGGTGTTGAAGTGAATGGTATCTTCGTGCAGCTTCACAAGTCCGCGGCTGTCGTTGAGCCATTCAACATATTCACGAATACCGCCCTCGGCACAGAAATCCTTGATGATGGGATTTTCGTCGTCACGCAAGTCGGACAGTGTGATTTTAAGCCCTGCGGTCAGGTAACTCTGTTCACGAATTCTGCGTTCGAGAATTTCATAATCATATACCGTGGTTTCGGTGAAAATCTGCGGATCTGCCTTGAATTCAATGTATGTACCGGTTTTGTCGGTTTCGCCGACCACTTCAAGGTCAGTCACAATATGACCGCGTTCAAAGCGTTGACGGTGGACTTTGCCGTGTTGGCTGACTTCGACCACAAAATATTCGCTGAGTGCGTTTACAACGGATGAACCGACACCGTGCAAACCGCCCGATACCTTGTAGCCGCTGCCGCCGAATTTACCGCCCGCATGAAGCACCGTCAGAACGACCGTAACGGCAGGAAGTCCCTGTTCGGGCTTGATATCAACGGGAATACCGCGGCCGTTGTCACGAACGGTGATGATATTGCCGGGCAGGATCTCAACATTGATTTCGGTGCAATAGCCTGCAAGTGCTTCGTCGATAGAGTTGTCCACGATTTCATACACAAGGTGATGCAAGCCCCTCGGACCCGTACTGCCGATGTACATACCCGGACGCATACGGACAGCCTCAAGTCCTTCAAGAACCTGAATCTGGTCTGCACCGTAATCGGCAGACACAGCCGTGTCAAGCTCACCGTCGGTGTAAGAAACAGCAGCTTCAGCGGTGTTTGTTTGTTCGGAAATATTCATTTCCTGCATGATTTCGTTTTCGGTGTTGTTCATAGTTCGCTCCGATACATGTATTTTTGTCTTTTTTTTATTACTCTGTAAAAACTTTATTATACGTCACAGACCCTTTTTCGGTTCCTTTTAGGGAGGGGAAAACCAATCCCTACACAAATAGGATAATCTGTGCACAACGCTATATTTTATCTTTCCGTTATTTCTTAATTCTTCCTATCAAGGTACTTGCCGACACCGGGGACAAATACACTCTGATTTCCCCCTGTTCACGTATCGGCAAAAACGATCGCGGCAGTTCGGTCATGGATACCATGACGGTGCGTTTTTCTTTTTCGGCGGTATTCAGTAAATCGCGGCTGTGCTTGGAAACGGTAACGGAATCGGTATCAAAAATACCGACAATATCTTTGGTTCGCAACACCGTTTCGCCGCCGACGGCTAAATACATTCCGCTTTTCTCCTTTGTTTGTTTTTTTATATCACAAACAGAAAATCATTTCTGCCCCGCTTTTTTGCGATATTGATTTTTTTTCGGCAGTAAAATTAAAATATTTATGCAATAACTTTATAAAAATGATCTTTATTATACAAGATTTATATCTTTTTTTGTATATTTAATGAATATTGTTATTTTTAAAAATTTTAATTTTCTGCTTCGGACTGAATCACAAAACTCTCTCTGCCGACACGCAATGTATCGCCGTTGTAGAGTTTTTTACCACGCATTTCGCACATTTCGCCGTTAACAAACACGCATTTTTCTTCAGTGATGAGGATTTTTGCGTGTCCGCCGGTCTGTGCAATGCCGCAAAGTTTAAGTGCCGCCTGCAGTTCAATATAAGGCGTGCGGATAAAAAGGGGTTTATTTTCGATTGCGGCAATTTTTGCCTTTACTTTAATTGTTTTAGCCATGTTTCACCTCTTAACCTACATCCGCGATTCTGACGGGCAGGATGAGATACAGAAAATGATCGCCTTCGGTGGGGACGATGAGGGCGGGTGCGATGGAGCCGTTCAGACGAATCAGCACTTCATCCGATTCACAGGCTCTGAGTGCTTCTGACACATAACGGGCATTAAAGCCGATTTCCGTACGCTTGCCGTCAAGAGAACATTCCATAAAGTCGCTTGCCGAACCGACAGCCGTGGCAACGGACAGGCGGATCATATCGCCGTCAAAGAGGAAACGCAGAGGGCTTCTCATTTTTTCGGTAACAATGATGGATGTTCTTTCGATACATTCGAGCAGTTTTTTGGTGTTGACTCTGACCGTGGCGGTGGTTCCTTTGGGAAGAGCTGTGCGGTAATCAAGGAAATCACCTTCCAGAAGCCGGGAAACGATATTATAATTGTTGGTTTCAAAAATAATATGACGGCGACTTAAAAAGATCTGCACAAATTCATCTTCTTCGGGCAGCAGCTTGACCAGTTCATAGAGCGTTTTACTGGGAACAATGAAGGTGTGCGGTGCACCGTTGTAAGCAATAAACTCGGTACGGATGGCAAGACGATAGCCGTCAATGGCGATACACTTGAGTTCGCCTTCTTTGATTTCAAACTTAACACCTCTGTGCACTGCTTTGGCTTCTTCGGTGGAAGCGGCAAAAATGGTCTGAAGGATCATGCTTTTTAAGATCTTTGATGAAATCTGAATGGGTTCGGTGTCAGGCAAAGACGGCAGATCGGGATATTCATCCGCACGAAGGGCAACGATGGTATATTCTACATTACCGCAGGTGACGGTGCAGATGTTTTTGGCATTGCAGGAAAGTTCCAGACGGTCACCGGGAAGATGCCTGAGAATATCACACAGTGTTTTTGCATTGATAACGGTAGCACCGTGTTCTTCGATTCTGGCTTCGACGGTTGTGGTAGAGCCCAGTTCAAGGTCATAACCGCACAATTCCACGGTACCGTTATCGAGGGTACGCATGAGTATACCGTCAAGCATGGGGAGAATGGCTCTTGTGGGTACACAGCGTTGAATATTCAGACAAGCCTGTGTGAGGGATGCCGTGTTGCAGATGATTTTCATATAATTCCGCCTTTCCGGAAAATCGAATCCCCGAAGAAAGAAAAAAAAGGAAAATGAGGGAATTCGTCCTTAAAGAAGATATGTGTTAAAATATAGTAGTATTAGTAGTGTATGTCGAAATTGTTGAAAACGCAGGGTAACCTTTTAGTATCGGGCATTTACAGCCATTTTATACCTTTGAAAAAAATGTGTGTAAACTTTTGAAAAGTTTTTGATAACTTTTGAGGGTGTTGAAAAGTTAAAAACCCATTGTTGAACATTGTTGAAATTGTTGAAAACTTTATTGATTTTTTTACGCTTCTTCCAGATTTTTGATCAGTTCTTTGACCGTCAGTTTAAAAGAACTGTCGTTCTGCATTCTGGTTTCAACCTGTTTGACGGCATGCGATACGGTTGCGTGGTTTTTGCCGCCGAAATTTTCGCCGATGTTCTGCAGGGGAATACCCGTCATTTCACGGATGATATACATTGCCACCTGACGGGGCAGCATGATGTTGGAATTACGCTTGTCACTTTTAATGTCCGCTGCGGAAACACGGAATTCTGCACCGACAGCATCTATGATCATGGTAACCACTTCGCTGACAGGTTTTGCGGTGGATACGACTTCCGTCAACACACCCTGTACTACATCGGGAGTGGGGTCAATGTCATGCAGATTCTTCATGGCAGACAGCTTTTTGACACAGCCTTCAAGCTGACGGACATTGCTCTTGACATGCGAAACCATCATCTCTATAACGCCCGGGGTGAGATTCAGCTTACATTCATCCGCCTTACGCTTGACGATTGCCATTCTCGTATCAATATCAGGGGGCTGAATGTCGGCAAGAAGACCCATTTCAAAGCGGGTACGAAGACGCTCATCCAGAATTTCCATTTCCTTGGGCGGACGGTCGCTCGTCATAACAATCTGTTTTTGTGCCTGGGTCAAGGTGTTGAAGGTGTGGAAGAATTCCTCCTGTGCTGCCTGCTTTTTCT
Organism: Acutalibacteraceae bacterium; assembly: GCA_045605525.1. Taxonomy (GTDB): domain Bacteria; phylum Bacillota; class Clostridia; order Oscillospirales; family Acutalibacteraceae; genus RUG806. The sequence continues at coordinate 21,068 of JAZUQC010000057.1, read as the reverse complement.
GGATGAACTGAATATCGTCCATTAACAGCACATCCACATTGCGGTATTTTTCATGGAAGGCATCCGTATTTTTTTCTGCGATGCAATGATATAATTCGTTTGCAAAATCTTCACCCGTGATGTAAATGATTGCCATGTCGGGGAAGTTGCGGTGCAGTTTTTCATAAATGGCAAGCATCAGGTGCGTTTTGCCCAGGCCGCTTCTGCCGTAAACGAGCAGCGGATTGTATTCCGCACCCGGTGCATTGGAAACACGGTAGCAGGCAGAATAAGCAAATTTGTTGGAGCCGCCGACAATGAAATTGTCAAAAGTGAAAGCACCTTGCGGCTGTGTTTCTTCGTCTTTGTCTTTCTTTTCGGGAACGGGCTGCGAAACGATGACATCAAGCTCAACCGGAAAACCGAGCACAGCTTCAAAGCCTTTGATGATGACGTCATAAAACCGTTCTAAAATAATTTTCTTTTTAAAGTCTGAATTGGTGAGCATAACAACGGTGTCGCCTTCGAGTTTGACCGGCTCAAGCGGCTCAATCCACATATTATAAACGACTTCTGTCAGCTGCGGCTGCAGGACCGCGAGGACCTCTTTCCAGACATCGCTGAATGAATCCATTAAAAAATCTCCTTTTTAGAGTATATTCAGGTATAGTAATGTATAATAATTATCTTATATATAATAACATAATATAAATACTAAAATCAATATGTAATATATATAAATAAATAAGAAAAAAATTTATATATTTTTTTTATTTTACCTATTTACATTTATTGCCTGACTGTGTAGAATAAAATAGATTAAAAGCAGAAAAAATTAAGTAAATTACAATTTTGGAGGATTCTTAAGCTATGTATATTGCCGTTATGGGCTGCGGCGTCGTCGGAAGCGGCGTTGTGGAACTGATTGAAAAAAATGGGGCACAGATCGCCGAAAAGGCCGGCACCGATTTTGTGGATGTTAAATATATTCTCGATCTGCGTGATTTTCCCGACAGACCGTACGGACATAAGGTTGTGCATGATGTCAATGTGATTTTGGAAGACCCGGAAGTGGAGATCGTTGTGGAAACCATGGGGGGACTTACCGTGGCTTACAACTTTGTTTCCAAGTGCCTGCAGGCGGGCAAAAGCGTTGTGACTTCCAACAAGGAACTTGTTGCCGCAAGAGGTTATGACCTACTGCAGCTGGCAAAAGAAAATTCGGTCAGTTTCCTGTTTGAAGCATCCGTCTGCGGCGGTATTCCCGCCATTCATCCGCTTGCCGACTGTCTTGGTGCAAACCAAATCACGGAAGTGGCAGGCATTCTCAACGGAACGACCAATTTCATTTTAACAAAGATGATCCGTGAAAATATGTCCTTTGCAACGGCATTGAAAATGGCACAGGAACTCGGTTATGCCGAGGCTGATCCCACCGCCGATGTGGAGGGTCTGGATGCTTGCAGAAAGATCTGCATTCTGGCTTCTCTTGCTTACGGGACACATGTTTCTCCTGTGGAAGTGCATACGGAAGGAATCACCAAAATCACATTGGAAGATGTCGAATATGCGGAAAATTACGGCTGTGTCATTAAACTGCTCGGCAGAGCAAAGCTGGTTGAAAATGACAATATTTTCATTATGGTCAGCCCCGCTCTTGTCAGCAAGACTTCTCCCCTTTCAAGTGTGGACGATGTGTTCAATGCGTTGTTTGTACGCGGCGATGCTGTTGGTGACGTAATGTTCTATGGCAGAGGGGCAGGTAAATTCCCGACCGCAAGTGCGGTTGTGGCAGACGTAATGGACTGCATCCGTCTTGGTAAAAATACAAAGATCGGCTACACATGGGGCTCGCATGCCGATTGCCGCATTGCCGATTACAAGCAGACCGAAACCCGCCTGTATGTACGCGGTTTTGCAAAAGACAAAAATGCCGCTCTGGTAGCCCTGCGTGAAGGATTCGGCAACATCGAAACGCTTTCCCGCAAGGATGCACCCGAAAATGAAATTGCGTTCATCACACCCCTCATGCCCGAAGGCGATTTACGTGAAGTGCTGCTGAACACAAAGAATTTTGCCGAAGCATCTGTGATTCGTGTTACGGATTATTGATTTACTGAAATAATTTATAGTTTAAAATGGCAATGCCATTCCGATAATTTTGCATTTTGCATTTTGCATTTTGCATTCATTGCAGGGAATAAACAGATATGCAAATTACAAAATTAACCCTTACCGGTTATCGCAATTTAGCAGACCTTACATTGATCCCGGACCGTGGGGTCAATGTTATTTACGGCGAAAATGCACAGGGAAAAACAAATCTGCTTGAAAGTATATGGCTTTTTTCGGGGTTGAAATCGTTCCGCGGTGCAAAAGACAGCGAACTTGTAGGCTTCGGAAAAGATTTTGCACGCATGGAACTTGACTTTTTTGCCGCAGACCGTGAGCAGAAAGCAGTAATGACCGTTGCAAATGCCCGAAAAGCTTCCTTAAACGGTGTTTCTTTGGCTTCTCCCGCCAAACTCATCGGCAAATGCAGTGCTGCTGTGTTTTCGCCCGCTTTTTTGTCGCTTGTGCAGGCAGGTCCTGCCGAACGCAGACGATTTCTTGATACTGCTTTGTGTCAGTTTAAGCCCAATTATGCCGCCGCACTCAGTCAGTATAACCGTGCACTTAAACAAAGAAACTCCCTGCTTGCGGATGTACAGGGACATCCCGAACTTCTGGATATGCTCGATATATGGGATACGCACCTTTGCACCGCAGGGGAAGAAATACTGAATATGAGAAGAGAATATCTTTCCTTGCTTCTACCTGCCGCCGCAACGGTGTATGACGGACTTTCGCAGTCCCGTGAGGTACTTTCTTTGGAATATATACAAAAAGACAATCCGGACGGCAAATTTTCGCTTTCTGAAATGCTCAAAGCAAACAGACGCGAGGATTTGTTCAATAAAACCACCTCCGTTGGTCCGCACAGAGACGATATCGGAATTTTTATCAATGATAAGCCTGCCCGTGTGTACGGCTCGCAGGGACAGCAACGCTCGTGTGCGATTGCACTGAAACTGGCGGAAGCACAGATTTTAAAAGAAAAAACAAATGAACAGCCCGTGATTCTGCTTGATGATGTGATGAGCGAGCTGGATGCAGGCAGACAGGATTATATACTCAATCACCTTGATAACCGTCAGGTGTTTATCACTTGCTGTGATCCTGCATCCATTCTTCGGTTGTGTGAAGGAAAGACTTTTGAAATTGCAGACGGAAAAATAAAATAAATGCAATTGTTTCACAAACAGCAGAATCTGCTGCAAAATCCACACGCAGTTTTGAATATGTTGCAATAAATTCCACACGATAATTTAAATGCAATATGATGTTGCAATGTTTACAATTTGTTCACAAAAGTTACAATTTATAAATATATAATGCAAAATAGTTTATATAATAAGTGGGGATAAAACAGAAAACTTCCCCTGTTCTGTGAAGAAAAATAAGGATGTGTTTTTGTGAGAAGATGGATCGGCAGATATCAGCGTGTCGGTGCTCCCGCAACCAAAAGAATGGATCTGAACAAGCCTTTTATCCGTCAGAACAAGATCGTGCTTGCGGTGGCAGGCTGGAATTATCTGCAGCTGCGCAAGTGGATGGCTCGTTCTCATGTCACAAAGGTGCGTATGGATGGCATCAAGCCGCCTTATATCATCATCTGCAACCACAATGCGTTTATTGATTTTTATGTTATGGCAGCATCCTTAAAGCCGCATACGGGTATTTATCCTGCAGCGGTGGATGATTTTATCGGCAGAGAGCTGTTTCTGCGTTGTACGGGCTGTGTTCCCAAGCGCAGATATACCTCGGATCTGAATACTGTTATTCAGTGTAAAAAAGCACTGGAAGCAGGTGAAAATTTCGGCATTTATCCGGAAGCACGCTATTCAAAATGCGGTGTGACGGAGCTGGATGCACTCACCGATTCTCTCGGTCAGCTTGTTAAAATGATGGGTGTTCCCTGTGTGACTTATAAAAACATGGGACACCATATTTATGATCCGTTCTGGGGGAATCATATTCCCCGTTTTCCGAAAAAGCTGGAGGCTGTGTTTACGCAGTTATTTACTGCCGAGGAAATCAAAGATGCATCCGTTGACGAGATCAATGCAAAAATCCGCGAAGCCATCTATCATGATGACTGGCGCTGGCAGAGTGAAAACCGCGTGGAGGTCAAACGCAAAAACCGCGCTGAGGGCTTACACAAGCCGCTTTATATGTGTCCTGCCTGCAAAACGGAATATAAAATGGATTCCAAAGGTGCTGCTGTTTTCTGCAAAGCCTGCGGCAAGAAGTGGACACTCAATTACTACGGTGAGCTGGAAGCCGAAAAAGGTGAAACCGAATTCAAATTCCCGTCCGACTGGTATCTGTGGGAAAAGCAAGAGGTTGAAAAAGAGGTCAACGAGGGCAGATATTATTTTGAAAGCGACTGCCATGTCAATGACCTGCCCAACCGCTGGGGCTTTATCACGATCGGAAAGGGCAGAATGGTGCATGATATGACCGGTTTCCATGTGGATGTTGTTCGCGATTATGACGGTGAGAAGATGCATATGGATGTGGATTCGTCCATGCAGAACAGCCTGCATGTGGAATACCGCTTCCGTTTCGGTCAAAAACAGGACTGTGTTGACTTGAACACCATGAAAGACACATGGTATGTATTCCCTGACAACTGTGAATTTTCCGTCACAAAAATGGCATTTGCAACCGAAGCCATTTATAAAAAGGTCTGGAAAGAAAAAAACATTCAGAAGAAAAATAAATAAGGATACAGAAAATCCCTTGTTCACTGCGAACAAGGGATTTTTTCGGTCTTTTTACATGTTTTTTAATCTCTCATATTCTTCATCCGTGATTTCAATGGCACCGCCGTGCTTGAAGCCGTATGGGAACGAAACGAGGTCGGCTCTGCGTTCAAATTCGGCAACCCCGGGTGTTTCTGAAATGAACGGCACATAGCCCATTTTTTCTTTTTCACAGCCGAAGAAATCAAGCATCAGGCACCATCTGCCGTCGGGCAGAATGTAGGTGGTCGGTCCCTCGTATGCACCTGCATTGCCCATTTCTGCCATGAACTGCTCAAACTTTTCGTCATGTACAAACGGACCGTACAGGTTGTTGCTTGTGGCATGCATATTCATAGGCGGGTGGTCGGAATTTTTGTAAAACAGATGATAGGTATCCCCGATTTTCGTGATGTGTGAATCTAAAATTTCGTTGTCCTTGGTAAAATACAGTTTCGGTTCTGAGAAAGTTTTAAAATCCTTGGTGGTGCTGCAGAATATGGACATGTGTGTGAAGTTGTCCGCAGCGAGGGTCGATCCCCAGTGAATGAGGTATTCTTCATTGATTTTGTCAAAGAAAATTTCAGGTGCCCAAAGGCAGCCGAAGTCATCGCGACCCATGTGGATGAGTTTTTCATCCGAAAAATGCACAAGATCTTCCGTTTTCCACAGTCGCAGGCACTTGCTGCCCGTGCTGTTGACCTCTTTCCAGTTCACATTGTGGTTTTCGTCCATGCGATAGACAATGCAAAGATCGGTGGTGAGCACAACAAAACCGCCTGTGTGCAGACGTGCAACAGAGATATCACGGCAGCCCTTTTCGCCAAGCTGTGCCGTCAGAACGGGTTCGCCGCCGTTGACGGTTTCCCATGTAAGGCCGTCTTTGCTGATGCTGAAATAGACCTGTTCCCCGTCGGGCGTCAGTTTTTCTTTGAAATGTGCAAAAAGATAAGGCATTGGAAAACCTCCTATTTTATATTTCTTTTCTGTAAACCGTGCTTTCGGTGTCCGGTAAGACTTCATTTGTATTTATAAATCCCATTTTCTCCCAAAAGCCGACACCCGTTTTCGGGTCGGGGGTCAGAAGAACGGTCTTTGTGCCGTTTTTGCGAAGCACCGTTTCAGCACGGTCATACAAAATCCTGCCGTAGCCCTTATTCCGGTATTCTTCGGTAATACAAAAATCCTCCACCGTGCCGTAAGGATAATCGGTTTCAAGAAGATCTTTTGACACTGCGCGGATGTCGGCAAAGCCGATCACCGTGTCCCCTTCGTGCAGAACAATGAAACACCGCGGATTGTTGCTCCAGATGAGTTCATCTGTGTGGCGAAGCACTCTGCCGAGCTCACGGCGGAATATCCGTTCGGGCAGATCTTCTCCCCCGTGGTTGATGACCGTCTGACGGCGGTATGCGGCATAAATCGGCTTCAATTGCTTGAATCGTCTTTTATTTTTGCGATAAAGATAAGTAAAATCGTGCATGAAATAATCTCCCGGAAAGAACATTCAATGTTTCTATTATGCCATACTTCCTTGCTGTTTGCAACCGTATTTTCCCCACCAAAAAAGGACAGGCGAACCTGTCCTTTTTAAGCGCGAAAAAAATCAGTCTAAATTCGGAAATCCAAGATCTTTTGCTGTCATATTATATCCTTTTCCTATCATGTATATGCTCAATGCCAGAACTGTACTGCATATCGAATCAGCTGCTATTGAAGCAAGATCACTTTTTAAGGAAGACGATCCGGAATACGAATCAAAAGAAATGGTTGTATATTCAGTAAAATAATACGGGTTAAAGGTGAAATCAGCTTCTGCAATTGTTGAATAGCTGCTACTATACTCAACTATACCTACTGCTTCGGAGCTTGAACCGGTACCGATTTCAAAAGCAGTAATAATAGTGTATCCGTCTCCGCAATCACAATGACTTTGCAGGATTGGTGCTGAAGATCCGTCACCCATCAGATAGTGTGTTGTTCTGCCGCCGTCAAGGGAAAAGGAAATGTAATAAGATCCGTTTGATGTTCTGCTTCCATAGCGTCTCAGATAAGAATTCAGAAATTCTTCTTCATATCCGGGTTGGATAATCTGACAGCCGGTGCAATAATAGTAGCTGCTGTAAGTATGGCCGGTTTTTGAGATTGTTTCGGTGTAAGAATCCGAACAATAATTGCAGGTATAGGTTCTGACACCGGTCACTCTGCAGGTTGCTTGTTTTGTGATTCTGCTTGAGTAAGAATGCCCCGTTGCGGCAAGGGATTTTTCTGATTTTACATCTCCGCAGCTTTCACAGACTGTTTTTTCAAACCCGTCAGAGGTACAGGTCGGCTCGGTTCGGTTTTTCTTATACACATGGTCTGTCATGGGGATTTCAGCAGTGTAACTGTCATTGCAGGCAGAGCAGGTGTAAGTTCTTACGCCGGTTGCAGTGCAGGTCGGTTGTGTTGTGATTGCGTTTGCGTAAGAGTGCCCCGTTTTTTCAATCAGGGTTGAGTTCACAACATCATTGCAGGTCAAACAGATAATATCGGTTTTTCCGTCGACCGTACAGGCAGCAGCGGTATAATCAACACGGTATTCATAAGTTCCAAGAGAGACGGTGTTGTTTTCAAGTGTGTCCAGGCCAACAGAAATGCGCAGAATGCTGCGGGCATCAGAGGCCTCTACACTGCCGCTCTTGTTTATATCTGCCGAAGTGAATTGCTGTTCGGTGGGTTCATCCAGGCCGACCGAAAAACGAAGTGCACTTCTTGCATCGCTTGAGGCGATTATGCCGTCTTCATTGATGTCACCGCAGATATAGGCGGTTTTTTCAGAATAAATATGCTCCGGATTGCGGGTACAATACTGCACGGTCATGTTGTTGTGGGTGGTAATAATTTCCCCTGCCGCATGGCCGAGTGCAGGAATTTCGGCGTAAGTGCTGTGGTCGCAGCGTGAGCAGGTTACATACGCTTCCCAACCGGCGGTAAGGCAGGTTGCAGCCTGTGCAGCGTGAGAAATTTCGTCATGACCGAGCGCTGCAATGGCTTCGGTTTCTGTTTTTTTGCAAGCTGCACAAATGCGGGTCAAAAGCCCTGTTTCGGTGCAGGTCGGGTCCTTAACCGTTTCGTTCCATGTAACATGATTATCGGGGTTAAGGGGAATTGTTTCTTCGTCAAGAACATCCTTGCAGGCAACGCAGAAGGTTGTCTTCAGGCCGGTTTTGGTGCAGGTGGGTGCAACAACCGTTTCATCGGTTTCAAGATGATTGTTTTCGTCAACCGGCAAAACTTCTTCGTTCAGAACATCCTTGCAGGCAACACAGAAGGTAGTTTTCAGGCCGGTTTCGGTGCAGGTGGCCGCAACAACCGTTTCATCGGTTTTAATATGGTTGTTTTCGTCAATCGGCAAAACTTCTTCGTTCAGAATATCCTTGCAGGCAACACAAAAGGTAGTTTTCAGACCGGTTTCGGTGCAGGTTGCGGCAGTGAATGTTTCGTCGATTGTAACATGGTTTTCATTAAGCGGTAATGTTTCAACCTCAGTCTTTTCGCAAGCTGTGCAGAAAAGCGTTTTTGTGCCTGTTTTTATGCAGGTTGCGGGAACAAATGTTGCTTTTAAGGAGGTATGATTGTTTTCGTCAATGGGCAGGGTTTCTGTTATATCCTTTTTACATTCCGCGCAGACGTAGGTTCGGGTTCCTGTTTGTGTGCAGGTTGCCGGGGTGACAGCATCATCCCCCTGCTTGCAGGAATGCCCGGTTGCAGGCAGATAGTCACCCACATAGTTGTGGCCGCAGGGACAAACAAAAGAGGTATACCCGCCGCTTTCACATGTTGGAGCAGTAACCGTTTTGTTGTAAACGTGCTCGGTCAGCTTTGCCAGTTCTTCGGTGTAGCTGTCGTGGCACATTGAGCAGGTCCAGGTTCTGACACCGGTTTTCATGTGTGTCGGTTCGGTTGTGACAACACCCTGATAATCATGGTCGATAATCGGTGTTTCGGTTGCAGGCTCAAGCACGGTTCGGCAGGCAAAACAGCGCACACCGCCGGTCTGACCGGTTTTTATACACGTTGCCGCAACCTCGGGAATGGACTCTGTTAAGGCATGCTCACAAACCAATTCCGCAAAAGTGCGGTTGTATTTTTCGGCATAAGCCTGCAGGGGGGACCCTGCATAACCGATCAGCGTGGTATTTTCAGGAAAAGTTGTTTCGGAATCATAAACAGAACAGAAGGAATTAAAAATAATATAATCAAGTGCTGTGCAGTTTTCGAATGCACTCTCCCCTATTGTTGTTACATAGACCGGAAGGGTGATGCTTGTGAGACTTTTGCATTTATAAAACGCAAAAGCTGCAATCGTTTTTGTTCCCTCTTTGATTGCATAATCACCGGTAATATCGGTTTTGGCACTGATCAAATGATTTCCTATGTACAAAACACCGTTTTCCCAGTTGCTTATATCTTTATAATATGCGGTACCGGCAAACGTATCACTGCTGATACTTGTCACACTGTCCGGAATCGTGATTCTTGTAAGTTTGGTGCAATTGTAAAACGCACGCTCGCCGATGCTTGTCACACTGTCCGGAATCGTGATGCTTGTAAGGCCGGTGCAACCGGAAAACGCATACTCGCCGATGCTTGTCACACCGGACGGGATCGTGATGCTTGTAAGATTGTCGCAACCGGAAAACGCACGCTCGCCGATGCTTGTCACGCCGTCCGGAATCGTGATGCTTGTAAGATTGTCGCAACCGCCAAATGCAGAACTGCCGATGCTTGTTACGCTTGATGGGATGACATATGCCGACCTTGTGTTGCCGCACGGATATTCTATGAGCTCTGTTTTATCTTTGTTGAATAAAACGCCGTAGTTATCACTGCTGTAATACCCATTGCTGTCGGTAACCGTAAAACTTGCAAGGCTGGTGCAACCGGAAAACGCAGACCTGCTGATGCTTGTCACACCGGACGAGATGGTGATGCTTATAAGGCTGCTGCAATATGCAAACGCATAACCGCTGATGCTACCGGATGGAATCGTGATACTTGTAAGGCTGTCGCAATAAGAAAACGCACCATACTCGATACTTGTTACATTTGACGGGAGGCTGATTTTTATAAGACTGCGGCAATCTTCAAACGCATATCTGCCGATGCTTGTTACGCTGTTCGGGATGTCGATTCTCATAAGACTGTCGCAACCGGAAAACGCATAATTTCCGATTCTTACGACCGGATAGCCGCCAAGCTTTGAGGGGATTTGGACCCTGCCGTCGATGGATGTATCAACATCTGTTATGGTTGCCTCGCCGTCCGACACATAATATGTATAAATTCCGCTTGTTTCAGCATCGGCCTGCGGTGCAAAGGCAGCACTGAGGTCAATAGCAGGCAGCTCGAGGCCGACAAAGCCCGACAGCGGCGCAGCCGTCAGCAGCATTACCGCAACCAGCAGGACAGATAATATTTTCTTCACAAAACAACACCCTTTCTTATTTTGCTGATTAAGAAATATATTATATTTTTGTTCAGTTAAACAAATTGCGGAAGAATGCAAGCACCTTGTTGAAGAAATCTCTGATAGCTTCAATGAAGGAGTTAAAGTCATTTGCTTTTTCTTTTTTATAATCGGGGTGAGCATAGCCCATAATAACTGCTCTTGCATCGTTCAGTGCACGGTTGCGTTCAGTGACATGGTCAAGACCGTTGAAATCAAGGTCAGATGTGTTGCCGCCGATGCAGCATACATAAACTGTACCGTTTTCATCGGTGATGAAGCCGTCCTCGGCAACAAATTCAACATGGTGTGTCACACCGCTGCCGTCAGTATCAAAGAAGATGATGTCACCTTTCTGCGGCACATAATCGCTGTCGGCTTTATGATAAACACCTTTGCTCTGGAACCAGTGCATCATTTCCGAGCAGAGTGCCTTTTTTGGAATGGCTGTGCCGAGCACATCAATTTCATTTGCACACCAGGAAATAAAAATTGCACACCATGCTGCAGTAGACGGCACACCGTAGTACCATTCTGCGAATTTATTCGAGCCCTCGCCGAAATAACCGATTTCTTCTCTTGCGGTTTCGATGATTTCATCGGCAATTTGCTCTTGTGTTTTTTCGGTTGCAAAAACACAAACAAAAGAACTAAAAAGCAGTAATATAGCAAGAATAATCGAAATAACGCTCTTGATGCACTTCATTTTTCGTTCTCCGAATTCTTTTATTTTGTAGGGACGAGCTTTTCTTTGCCGCCCATGTAAGGACGCAATGCTTCGGGAATGTTGACCGTGCCGTCGGCGTTGAGGTTGTTTTCAAGGAAGGCAATGAGCATTCTGGGCGGTGCCACAACGGTGTTGTTGAGGGTGTGCGGCAGGTAGTTGCCGTCCTTACCCTTAACACGCATTTTCAGTCTTCTTGCCTGTGCATCACCGAGGTTGGAGCAGGAACCGACTTCGAAATACTTCTTCTGACGCGGACTCCATGCTTCGACGTCGATGGATTTGACCTTGAGGTCGGCAAGGTCACCCGAGCAGCATTCAAGCGTGCGCACGGGAATATCGAGCGAACGGAACAGGTCAACGGTGTTCTGCCACAGCTTGTTAAACCACATCGGGCTTTCTTCAGGCTTGCAGACGACGATCATTTCCTGCTTTTCGAACTGATGAATACGGTAAACACCGCGTTCTTCGATGCCGTGTGCACCTTTTTCCTTACGGAAGCAGGGAGAATAGCTTGTAAGCGTCTGCGGAAGGGTGTTTTCGGGGATGATCTGGTCAATGAACTTACCGATCATGGAGTGTTCACTGGTGCCGATGAGATAGAGGTCTTCGCCCTCAATTTTATACATCATGGCATCCATTTCGGCAAAACTCATAACGCCCGTGACGACGTTGGAACGGATCATAAAGGGCGGGATGCAATAGGTGAAACCGCGGTCGATCATAAAATCTCTTGCATAGCTGATAACAGCGGAATGAAGTCTTGCAATGTCGCCCATGAGATAATAGAAACCGTTGCCTGCAACGCGGCCTGCGGCATCAATGTCAATGCCGTTGAAATTTTCCATGATATCGGTGTGGTAAGGCACGTCAAAATCGGGAACGAGGGGTTCGCCGTATTTCTGCACTTCCACATTTTCGCTGTCATCCTTGCCGATGGGGACAGAGGGATCGATGATGTTCGGAATGACCATCATGATCTGCATGAGTTTTTCACTCAATTCTGCTTCCTGCTTTTCGGCTTCCGCCAAAGCTGCGGATTGTTCGGTGACCTTTTTCTTCATTTCTTCCGCTTCTTCACGTTTACCCTGTGCCATCAGACCGCCGATCTGCTTGGAAAAACGGTTGCGGTCTGCACGCAGCGAGTCAGCAAGACCCTTGATGCGGCGGCTTTCGGCATCTAATTCAATCGCTTCATCCACAAGGGGAAGTTTATCATCCTGGAACTTGTTGCGGATGTTCTGCTTTACGATTTCGGGGTTTTCTCTCAAAAAACGAATATCAATCATAGGTTTTATCTCCTTAATGTCCTTAATTATCAAATAATTTAGCCAGTTTTTGCAGATCGTCATCATCAAAGAATTCAAACTCAATCTTACCGCCGGTCTTCCCTGCTCCCTTTGCGGTGACAATGTTGACTTTTCTGCCCAAAACCGTGCTCAAAGACAGTGCCACTTCACTGTGATAGTGTGCAATGGGCGGTGTTTCGGTTTCCTTGGCGGGTTTGTTGAGTTTTTTGACCAGTTTTTCGGTATCACGCACACTCAATCCCTTTTCGGACACGGTGAGTGCGACTTCGTAGATCATTTCTTTGTTTTCAAGCCCTAAAAGGGTTCTTGCATGCCCTGCGGAAAGTGTGCCGTCTGCCACAAGTTCAATGCAATCTTCGGGCAACTGCAGCAAACGCAGTGCATTTGCCACGGCGGGACGTGATTTGGACAGGCGTTCAGCCGCCTCATTTTGTGTAAGGCCGAATTCATCCATCAATCTCTTGATGCCGATGGCTTCTTCCATGGGGTTGAGGTCTTCACGCTGCAGGTTTTCAATCAATGCAATGGCGGCGGCTTCTGCATCGGAAAGCACTTTGATTACGACGGGCACTTCCGTCAGGCCTGCCATACGGGCCGCTCTGTAACGACGTTCGCCTGCTACGATGCGGTAAGAGCCGTCTGACTGAGGACGGACCAGAATGGGTTGCAGAATGCCGTGTGCGGCAACGGAATCTGCCAATTCCTGCAGAGCTGTATCATCAAAATTAGTACGCGGTTGGTTTCGGTCTGGGTCAATATCGCCGATGGGCAGGGTCACGGCACCGTCGGTGAGTGCATCTTCGGGGGCATTTTCAACAAAAAGTTGACTGATTCCCTTTCCGAGACCGCCTTTTTTTGTTGCCATATAACGGGGTCCTCCTTTTTATTTTTTCTGTTTTTCTAAAAATTCTTTTGCAAGGTCGCAATATGCTACACTGCCCTTACTGGAACGGTCATAATACATAACGGGCTGGCCGAATGAAGGGGCTTCCGAAAGACGCACATTGCGGGGAATAACGGTGGTGTAGACCTTTTTGGGGAAGAATTTCTTGACTTCCTCCACCACCTGCTGGGTGAGATTGAGTCTGCCGTCATACATGGTGAGCAGAACGCCCTCTAAATCAATATAGGGGTTGTACAGCCTTTTGATCTGACGGACGGTTGCCATAAGCTGTGAAAGACCTTCCAAAGCGTAGTATTCGCACTGAATGGGCACCATAAAGGTGTCGGATGCGGTCAGGGCATTTAATGTAATTAAGCCCAAGGACGGCGGACAATCAAGGAAAATATAGTCATATTTCTCCCAGACAAGAGCCAAAGCACGTTTTAACAGGCTTTCGCGATTTGCAATTTCAATAATTTCGATTTCCGCACCCGCTAAGTTCATATTGGACGGCATGATGTCTATATTTTCAAATTCTGTGCGAAGAATGGCTTCTTCTGCGGAGCACTTCCCTGTCAGCACGTCATAAGAGGATTGTTTGATATCTCTTTTGTTGATTCCGAAGCCGCTTGTAGAGTTCCCCTGCGGGTCGATGTCAACAAGCAGTGTTTTTTTACCCTCAATTCCGATGGCGGCGGCAAGATTTACAGCTGTTGTGGTTTTGCCGACCCCACCTTTCTGGTTGAGAATGGACACAGTTTTTGCCATACGCAACCTCCTTTATATATAATGTATTATATTTATTATAATAATCCTTATTATATAGCAATGTGATGTAAAAATCAACTCTAAAATTAAAATGTTTCACGTGAAACACATTGTACAAAGGGCAGTATGCGGAGAATGTTTCACGTGAAACTTTTTTGCGTTAAAACACAGACAGACGGCATTTCTGCCGCCTGCCTGTGTTGGATATGGGGTGTGAAAGAGAAAGATATGGATGTGGAAGATAAGATTAAGGCTCCCGAATGTCATTTGTTTTCGGGATTTTTACGGTGAAAATGTAATAGTCGTCGGTTTCCTCCTCGTCTGTTCCTGCGTTGATACCTGCATCGCGCATGATATCCACCGCATGATTGAATGTATTCAGAAAAATGCGGATGTTTTTAAACACTGCTGTTTGCCGCTGATTATCACGTCTTCCCCGCTGTTTTTCCTCTTGCGGTGATTCCTTTTCATCGGCTGTCAGATTTTTTTCTGCCTGTTCTGCTGACATATTCTGCAAAAAGATCTGGCGCAGTGCTTTTTTCATTGCATCTTCTGTCTGAAATCGCAACAGACTCCGTGCATGACGCTCCGATAGACCGCCGCGTCGGATCTGTTCTCTTATATTGGCGGGAATCCGTAAAAGCCGCAGTTTGTTTGAAACCGCCGCTTGGGATCTTCCCAGCAAGGCCGCCGCATCTGTCTGTGAGATGGAGTGTTGTGTAATCAGACACTGCAAGGCTTCTGCTTCTTCGAAAAAATGCAAGTCGGACCGTTGAATGTTCTCCAACAGTGCATAAACAGCACTGTCTTTGTCACTTGCATCACAGATGATACACGGAACGGTTTTTAAGCCTGCCATGATGGAAGCACGCAGTCTGCGTTCTCCCGAAATCAATTCGAAGCACTCCCCTGACGGTCTTACACACAAGGGTTGCAAAACGCCGTTTGCTGCAATGGATTGTGCAAGTCCTTGCAACTCATCTTCACGAAACAGTTTTCGCGGTTGGTGCGGATTCGGAATGATTTTCTCCACTCCGATCGGAAACACACGTCCGCCGCGTGCAAGGTTGTTTTGCGGCATATTTTTTCTCCAAATAAAAAGAATGCGGTTGCTTGTCTGCAAAAAGGGCTTGTCCCTCCCCTCTTGCAAGATCAATATACCACATTCTTTTTAAATATTTCAGCGAAATACGCTGTATTATTTTCAGTGATTGTTTTATTTATAACGGCTTTTTGGAGATTTGTGCCTGATTACGCGGATATTTTGTCGGCGTTTGCGATATCTTTTTTGCAACCACGATATGTCGTTGTGCACCGTCCAGCAACAATTCGATGTTTTGCTCTACCTTGCCGCCTAAGTTCGCAATGGCTCCGAACCCGCGTTGCTGTTCTTCCGCTTCCAGTTTTCCTTTCATCGGAGCAAATACACCGCCGACTTTTACGAGTGGCATGCAATATTCGCTCAATTGATTGAGCTGTGCCACGGCACGGGCTGTGACCACGTCAAATGTTTCACGGTACTCCCCTTTTCTGCCCAATTCTTCGGCTCTTGCGGTCAGAACTTCTGCCTGCAGACCGAGTTCGCGCAGTAAAAAGCGGATAAAATCCAGTTTTTTGTTGATGGAATCCACAAGCACCGCCTGTGCATCGGGTACGGCACACAGCAGCACCGCACCGGGAAATCCCCCGCCTGTGCCGATGTCGGCATAGCGTGTCCCCTTTTGAATGTCCACAAAACGCAACAACAGCAGGCTGTCTGCAAAATGCTTTTTTACAATTTCATCGGGCTGCGTGATGGCGGTCAGGTTGACCTTTTCATTATATTCAATCAAAAGTTTTGCGTAAGTGTCCAGACGGTCGGCACAGGCATCGTCGACCTGCACGCCGAACTCGGCACACGATGAAAACAGGAGTTCTTTGGAAATCGTCATAGGGTCTTCCCTTTTCTCTATAATTTATTTGCCGTTTTTTGCAAGATAGATCATCAGCACGGAAATATCCGCGGGGCTGACACCTGAAATACGGGCAGCTTGCCCGATGCTGTGCGGACGGATCTTCTGCAGCTTTTCAGCCGCTTCCGTACGCAGATTGATAATTTGACTGTAATCAAGATCTTCGGGGAGTAACTTCCCTTCCAGTCGTTGTTGTTCTTTAATGTCTGCATACTGCCGTTTGATATAACCCTCATACTTCAGGTCGATTTCCACCTGCTCAAAGATTTCATACGGCAGATCGGGTCGTTTTGTGTCGAAGGGTGCAAGCACCTTGTAGTTTAACTGTGGTCTGCGGATCAGATCGGACAGCCTTGCACCCGATTGAATGGCAGATGTTTCACGTGAAACAAGCACTTCGTTGAGTGCATTACTCGGTGAAATGATGGTGTTTTCCACACGATGCCGTTCTTGTTCAATCAATTCAATTTTGTGCTTTAAAGCATTGTATCTTGCCTCGGAAATCAGTCCGATTTCATACCCTTTTTCGGTCAGTCGCAGGTCAGCATTGTCCTGTCGCAAAACAAGTCTGTATTCCGAGCGTGAGGTCATCATGCGGTACGGTTCATTGCAGCCCTTGGTCACAAGATCGTCAATCAATGTGCCGATATACGATCCCGAACGTTCCAAAATAAAGGGATCTTTGCCCAATATTTTGTGTGCGGCATTTACACCTGCAACAAGACCTTGTGCGGCGGCTTCTTCATAACCGGATGAGCCGTTAAACTGTCCCGCTCCGAAAAGACCGTCAAAATCCAAAAATTCAAGCGTTGGTTTCAGGGCAAGCGGGTCCGTACAATCGTACTCAATGGCATAGGCATTACGCATGACTTTTACATTTTCAAGCCCCGGAATGGTACGCAAAAAAGCGTCTTGTACATCCACGGGCAGGGAAGACGAAAGGCCCTGCAGATACAGTTCTTCCGTATTCAGACCACAGGGTTCAATGAAGATCTGATGTCTTTCTTTTTCGGCAAAGCGTACCATTTTGTCTTCAATGCTGGGGCAGTAACGCGGACCGACTCCCTCGATCATGCCGCCGAACAGGGGAGAACGGTGCAGATTTTCCATGATGATACGCTTTGTTTCAAGGTTTGTATATGTAATATAGCAGACTTCTTTGTTTTCGGGCAGTTTCGGGCAATCGAAGGAAAAGGGGACTACTGTTTCGTCGCCGTACTGCACTTCGAGGGTGGAAACATCTACGGAACGGCGGTTGACACGGCTCGGCGTTCCTGTTTTGAAGCGACGTAAGGGGAGTTGCATCTGCTTGAGTGATCCCGACAGTGCCACAGCGGGGAACATCCCGTCAGGGCCGGAACTTCTGACGTGTTCACCGACATAAATTTTGCCGTCAAGGAAGGTGCCCGTTGCGAGAATACAGCAATCGGCGGTATATATGCAACCGAGTTCGGAGAGCATTTCCCAGCCGTTATCGGTTTTGGCAAGCGAAACGATTTCTGCCTGCACAAGGTCAAGATTTTCCTGCTGTTCAAGGCAATGTTTCATGTAGCCGCTGTAAGCGCGGCGGTCGATCTGTGCACGCAGGGAATGTACGGCAGGACCTTTGCCGACGTTGAGCATACGGCTCTGAATGAGTGTGGCATCGGCAGCCTTTCCCATTTCACCGCCCAGTGCATCAATTTCACGCACAAGATGCCCCTTGCTTGTTCCGCCGATGGACGGATTGCAGGGGAGATTGCCGACCCAGTCGAGGTTGACGGTGAAGCAGACGGTCTTACAGCCCAATCTTGCGGCGGCAAGGGCGGCTTCAATCCCCGCATGCCCTGCACCGATGACGGCGACCTGATATTTTCCGGCAAAAAAATCCATAATATGCCTCCGAAAAAAAGATTATAATATGAAATATCGTTTATTTCTTCCCGAAGTAAAAACCGATCAGGTCAAAAAATGATTTCGGAGCGGCTTCATAATCGGTTTTTAAGGTGGTGTGCAGGGTCGAACCGAAGTTCATGTTTCGCGAGAACCAGATGTTCAGTTTTGTGTATGGCTGGTATCTCTGACCGAGATCGATCCATGTTGCCTTGTCCACAATGCTCGTATAATGCGTAAACGTGTCAAATCCGCACTTGCCGTGATACTGTCCCATGCCGCTTTCGCCGACACCGCCGAAGCCCATGGCGGTGGTGATGACATGAATGTCCGTTTCGTTGACACAGCCGCCGCCGAAAGAGCATTCGTTGTGAAGTTTTTCAACAGTTTGTTTGTTTTCCGAGAACACATACAATGCCAGCGGTTTATCATGGGCATTGATTTCGGCAATGACCTCGTCAATATCGTCATACACCATAAAGGGAAGCACGGGGCCGAAAATTTCTTCTTGCATCACCGCATCGTCACGGGTGACATTGTCCATCACCGTGAACTGAATTCTGCGTGTGGCAGGATCACTTTCGCCGCCGTGAACCACTTTTGTCGGGTCAATAAGCCCCTTGACACGGTTGAAATGCTTTTCGTTGATCATACAGCCGTAGTCCTCGTTGTGCAGACAATCGCCGAACTGACGGACAATTTCTTCTTTGACGCAGGCAATAAATTCGTCCTTGATATCTTTGTGAATATACACATAGTCGGGTGCAACACAGGTCTGTCCCACATTGAAGCCCTTACCGAAAACAAGTCGTCTTGCAGCGATTTTTATTTTTGCGGTTTCGTCCACAATCGTCGGGCTTTTGCCGCCGAGCTCAAGAGTCACAGGGGTGAGGGTCTTTGCTGCTTTTTCGGCAACATATCTGCCTACGGTTTTGCTGCCCGTAAAGAAGATATAGTCAAATTTTTCATCCAGCAGATACTGATTTTCTTCTCTGCCGCCCGTAATGACTGCCACATACTCTTTGGGGAAAATGCTTTCGAGCATTTTTTTGACATATGCACTTGTGGCGGGGGAGTATGCACTCATCTTGACAATGCAGGTGTTGCCTGCGGAAACGGCATCAATGATCGGCGGCAGGGTGAGCATGAACGGATAGTTCCACGGGCTCATGATCAACACCGTGCCGTAGGGTTTGGGCTTAATGTAACTATGCGACAACTGCTGACCGAACGGCGTCATGACGGTTCTGTTTCTGGTAAGGCGGCGGATGTGCTTGAGCATGTAATTGACTTCTGCAAGCACCACCGCAATTTCGCAGAGATAGGATTCATACGGACTTTTGCCGAGATCCTCTTTAAGCACCGCTGCAATCTCTGCCTCGTGCTCAACGATGTATTTTTTGATTTTTTTTAGATAGCTGATTCTTGTGTCGACAGCTCTTGTGCCCCCTACTGCAAAAAACTGTTTTTGCGTCTCAAGGATGGCATGAATCTGTTGCTTTTCCATTTTGTTTTCTCCTCCGCTTTGCAGGCTTTGTGCCTACTTTACTCTCTTAACGTATCATTCTAACAAAAAAAACAGAAAAGTACAATAGGGGTAGGAGTTGTTTTTTATTTTTTTTCACATTTCTGTATTCTATTGCGGAATAAAGATGTATTCTTTTGTGCAAAGTGCCGTTTTTTGTGTAAATGGATACAGTTCACTTGAAAAGAGAATCGCAGTTTGGTAAAATGAATGTGATTGCATTATAATAAAAAGGGGAATATCTATGTACGCAGATTTTTTTGATGCAGGTGCCTATCTTGCCGCTTATGACCCTGCTGTTGCCGCTGCCGTTAATCTTGAACTCGACCGCCAGCGCCGCAATATTGAACTGATCGCTTCCGAAAACATTGCTTCTCCCGCCGTTATGGCCGCCATGAGCAGTGTGCTTACCAACAAATATGCCGAAGGCTACATCGCAAAGCGCTATTACGGCGGTTGCGAATGTGTTGATAAGACCGAAGAACTTGCCATCGAACGTGCCAAAGAATTGTTCGGTGCCGAAGCCGCCAATGTGCAGCCTCACTCGGGTGCACAGGCAAATCTTGCCGTTTATGCAGGCCTTCTGCAGCCCGGTGACACGGTGCTGGGTATGGCTCTCGACGCCGGCGGACATCTGACCCACGGCATGAAGATCAATGCTTCGGGTATGTATTACAATTTCGTGTCCTACGGTGTCAACGACAACGGCTTCATCGATTATGATGAGGTTGAGCGTCTTGCAAAAGAACACAAACCGAAACTCCTGCTTGCAGGTGCATCCGCTTATGCCCGCACCATCGATTTTGCCCGTCTTTCCGCAATTGCTAAGGAAATCGGTGCATACTTCATGGTCGATATGGCACACATTGCAGGGCTTGTTGCCGCAGGCGAACATCCCTCGCCCGTGCCCTATGCCGATGTGGTCACCACCACCACCCACAAGACTCTCAGAGGTCCCCGCGGCGGTCTGATCCTCTGCAAGGAAGAATTGCTTCCCAAAATCAACAAGGGTATTTTCCCCGGCACGCAGGGCGGTCCGCTTATGCACATCATTGCTGCAAAAGCTGTCTGCTTCGGTGAAGCACTCAAGCCCGAATTCAAGGCTTATCAGCACAAAATCATCACCAATGCCGCCTGCCTTGCCAAGGCATTCTCCGAAAAGGGCATCGACATGGTTTCGGGCGGTACGGACAATCACCTCATCCTCACCGACCTTCGTTCCCTGAATGTCACGGGTAAGGAACTTGAACAGCGACTGGATGCCTGCTACATCACCGCCAACAAGAATGCCATTCCCAATGACCCCCAGAAGCCCACCATCACCAGCGGTGTCCGTTTCGGCACTCCCGCCGTCACCACAAGAGGCTTCGGCGAAGCAGAAATGGAACGCATTGCGGACTTTATTTTCCGTTGTGCAACCGATTTCGAAAACAGTGCAGACTCCATTCGCGAAGAAGTTTGTGCCATCTGCGAAAAATTCCCGCTTTATAAATAAGCCAAACAAAAAGGGGCTGTAAAAAAACAGTCCCTTTTGCATTTTAATATTATAAATTACGGTTTATCGGGGATGTTGGTTGATTGCCGTAGGGAACGGATATTATCCGTTCCGGGATATTATCCGTTCCGATCCCATCTGACCATGTTGTTCCGGGGACCATTTTCATTTTTTTTATTAAATTCAATGTTTACATTGTGCGTAATGGGACATTGGTCAGGG
>JAZUQC010000056.1:0-82303 GCA_045605525.1 Acutalibacteraceae bacterium | reverse complement strand
TGTCGGGCTCTTATCAATGAAAATTTTCCTCTCAAACCCTTGTCGCCCCTGAAAGGGGAGATGGCACGAAGGGACAGAGGGGTTAACCAAGATTGCACAAAATTGGTCAATAAAGTTTGATGTAGCCGATTGAACCCCTCTGTCTGCTAACGCAGACATCTCCCCTTTCAGGGGCGACAAGGGTGGAGGAGGGCGGTCTGTGCGTTCCCTACACGCCCCGATAAACCGTAATTTGCCGAAGAAAAAACGGAATCTGTGCAGACTCCGTTTTTTGTGTTTGATTCAATTTACAGCTTCAGCAGAATCCCTGCAACGGCGGCGATGAGGATGAACACCGTGGGGTGAATTTTTTTCAGGTATTTCTGCCCGAGGAAGATGGCAACCGCCAACAGCATTGACTTCCACAAAAAAGCGACCGACCAATCCCCTGCAAGCATGGCATCGGTGTTGAAGAATGTCGGGATTGCAACACCTAAACCTGCCATGGCAATCAGTGCCATGCTAGCGGGGCGAAGGCCCGTAAAGGCATTCTGCATCAGGGGGCTTGTTTTGAATCTGTCAATGAACTTGGCAACGAGCATGATAGTGATAATTGCGGGTGCCGTCAGTGCGGCAACACCGACAATGCTGCCGAGCACACCGCCCGTGATAAACCCCGCATACGTTGCCATGTTGACCCCGATCGCACCGGGGGTGGATTCCGCAACCGCGATCATGGTGGACACGTCTTCCACGGTAAACCAGCCGTATTTGGTTGCCATTTCATTTAAAAACGGCAAGGTGGCAAGCCCGCCGCCTACGGCAAGAAGCCCCGTTTTGAAGAATTCATAAAACAAAAGGAGATAGGTCATTGTGCATTGCCTCCTTTTGCTTTTCTCTGTTCTTTGATCTGTCCTGCAATGATGCCCGTTGCCGCGGCGGCAATGACAAGTATAGGTAACGGAATTGAGAACGGTAAAAATTTACCCAAAGCCGCAAGCAGGAACACAATAAAGAAAATAACAAGCGAGAACGCATTTTTCAGTGTGCTTTTGCGAAGTTTGAGAAGTGTGTTGAGAATCAGAACACACACGCAAACGTTAATGCCCGCCAAGGCGTGTTGCACATATTCGTTGTCCGAAAATCCTTCCAGAAACAGGCTGATAATCAGAATAATAATCAGCGGCACAAGTTCAAAGCCGACAGCGGCAGTGATTGCACCAAGAAGCCCTGCTTTGCTTCTGCCGATGAATGTAGATACATTCAAGGCAATGATGCCGGGGGTGCACTGCCCGATGGCATAATAGTCGGTCAGGTCTTCGTCCGTGACCCACTGCCGTTTTTCGACCAGTTCACGTTGCAGAATGGGCAGCATTGCGTAGCCGCCGCCGAATGTCATGGCACCGACCCGCAAAAATACCCAAAACAGTTCCAATGCTGTTTTCAGTTTTTCTTTCATAATATCCTCTGTTTTTCTGCGGGAGACCTTGCAATGCAGATTCCTCTGACTTCTTTTGCCCCGAAAATCAGAAGTGTTTTTGCCGCTTCGTGCAAGGTGCTTCCCGTTGTGGTAATGTCGTCGGCAAGTAAGATCACTTTGTCTTTGATTAAGTCTTCTTTGTCCGGCGGTAAATCATAGACCCCTGTCAGATTGCCGTGCCGCAAAACCGCGGAAAGCGTGTGCTGACGGGGTGTTTCGTGTTGCTTTATAAGTGTTTCTTCGCAGGGAATCTGCAAAATATTCCCAAGTGCTTTTGCGAATTCCTGTGCCTGATTATAGGTTCTGATTTTGACAGCCTTTTGCGTCATGGGGATGAAGGTAATCAGATCCGCACCTTGTGTCACACCGCTGTCGTCTGCATATTTTGCGGCAATTTTTGCATAAGGCACCGCCATGTGCGGAAGATTGTTGAATTTGAATTTCTGAATCTGTTCCCGCACATTGCCTTCATATAAAAACGGTGCAACGGTGGCAGTCAGAAACGGTTCGGGCACGCAAAGACAGTCTTTCATCGGTCTGCCGCAACCCGTGCAAAACTTGTTTTCCGGTACGCGCAGAATAAATTTTGTGCAGTATTCACAGATTTCCGCTCCCGGTTGCAATACCCGTCCGCAGACACAGCACCGCGACGGAAAGAATGCGTGTTTCATCAATTGTATCATTGGATGCCGAATATGCGCAGTTCGTGCACACATTGTGCCAACGGTAGACCGACCACATTCGAGTAATCCCCGTTGATTTTTTCAACCAGCACAACCCCTTTGCTCTGGATACCGTAACCGCCTGCTTTATCCATCGGATCTCCCGTGGCAATGTAAGCGTTTATTTCTTCGTCCGTCAATTCGTAGAATGTAACGTCCGTTTTGCTGACGAATTCTTTTCTTTTGCTGCCGTTTGCAATGCACACACCGGTCATCACCGTGTGTGTTCTGCCCGAAAGGGAACGAAGCATGGCAAAGGCATCGTCTTTGTCTTTGGGTTTGCCTAAAATTTGGCCGTCAATCACAACGATTGTATCGGCGGCAAGCACGGCATCTTCAGGTTTGCACAGCTTCAGCACCGCTTCGGCTTTCAGGTTCGCAAGGTGTTGTACGGTCTGCTCTGCCGTAAACCCGTCTGGAACGGTTTCGTCGCATCCCGAAACGAGGACTTCAAAGGTAAGTCCCGCAAGGGTGAGCAATTCTTTTCTTCTCGGAGATTGTGAAGCAAGATAAAACATAGTTTTTCCTCAAAGTGTTTCAATAAGTTTGAGGATCATTTTTGCAAGATCCTCCGGCTGTGCATTGTTGACGGCGGTGTAGGTTTCAGCCGATGCATCGTCTGCCGAGTCGGACATCTGACGAAGGCTCAAAAACGGCACGTCTGCACTGCCGCAGACGGAAGCAATGGCACCCGTTTCCATGTCGAAAGCATTGATATTGAATGTATCTTTGAAGAAATCTTTTTTCACAGGGTCAGCAAGGAACAGATCTCCGCAGCCGAATGCGGCAGACTTGACTCCGAGCACAGTTTCAGCCTTATTGAGCAGGTCTTTGTCTGCTTCGTGCTGCCACGGTTTGGACGGATTTTCACCCTGTTTTCTGCCCACGGCGGTCAGATCAAAATCGCATTCCGCAAAAGAAGAACCGAGGGCGATTTCTCCCTCATGCAAGCCCGATACCGCACCCGAAAGACCGATATTGAAAATGCAATCAGCCTTTTTGTCTGCAATCAGGAATGCGGCGGCAGTTGCGGCGGCAACCTTGCCGATGCCGCAGGAGACAGCAATCACACGGTTGTCATTCACAATAACCTCTGCACACGGGCGGGTGCGGAATGTGCTTTCTTTTACTTCGCCGTAGGTAGCGGCAATGCGCAGAAAGGGGAGATATTCGTATTCGTCTGCAATCACAAGTCCGATGGTTTTCATTTCTTACTCCTCCGCTTTTTTGATCATTTCGCGAAGTGCCACGCTGATCTGATCGGGGCAGGATGTGGGTTTGAAACCGCACTTGATGCCTGCCATGCGGTCAGCGGCATCTTGGCAGGTCATGCCCTTGAGCAGGGCAGCAATGCCCTTGAGGTTGCCGTTGCAACCGCCCATGATCTCAACCTTCTGAATCACAAGATTGTCATCGGCTTCAATTTCGATCATTCTCGAACAGGTTCCCTTGGGTTTGTATGTGTATACCATGATGTAAAACTCCTTTATATTTTTCGCTACCTTTCATTTTACCATAATTTTGTAAACTTTGCAATAAAAACGGATAAAAACAGGTGAACGAAAATTTGTTGACACAATGTGTGTTTTTATTGTAATATTGTAATGTAAATATTTAGCGTGTAATAGTATTGATAAATGTGTTAAAGGTGGTGATTCAAATGATTTCACAGCATGAAATCATTGTGTTAAAAGGAGGTGATTGACGAAATAATTTTTCTTTTCAGTTCGCGCAGCATTTTTATTGAAAATACTACACAATTTGAAAGGATAAATTAAGTTATGAAAGCTATAAAAAGAATAACAAGTGTTGTTTTATCATTGATTTTTTGCTTCGGCTTTGCGGCGACAAGCGTTGCCGATACGCTTTTGTCAACACAGCAGGCGGCTCTTTCCAAGATTGCACCGGAAATTACACAGGCTTTTGAGGACGGCGCAAAGAAGGTGCCCGTTTATATTTGGTTGACCGATATCAATCAGGCCAGTGTGGAAAAGGAAGTAGAACAGAAAACGGGTCTGACAAGAGACACGCTGTCGGTCAATACCGAAACCATATCCGCCGAACTGGCAATGGCAATTACAAGCGAATCAACAAGAGGATTCAGTGAAAAAACAACAACGGAATTTAATTCATATTTAGAGCGAACCGCACAGGCGAGGGAACTCGAACGCATAAATACCGATACCTATATCAGTGAACGCCGCGCCATCGCCCGTTCAAAAATCGAATCTAAAAACACCGCATTCGTCACTTCTGCCGAAATCTCCGAAAAATCAATCATTTTCCAAAGTGCCTATGCTCCGATGATTATCGCCGAACTGTCTGAATATCAGGTGCAGATGATGGCAGGAAGATTGGATGTAGCTACGATGACAATGTATGAAGCAGGTCAAAAAACTAAAAATAATGATGACCTAAAAATGCAAGTTTGGCGGGATAATGTTGGTGTTTCAATGGTTAGAAATACATTTGGGCTGACCGGTGCAGGCGTAAAAATCGGAATTATAGAATTGGCTCTTGTTGAGCCTAATACTGATGATTTGCCAGCTGAACGATTTATTGCAGTTGAAGAGTTTGATGAATATGAAGAAGATAATAGCAAACATGCTGAAAGAGTAGCAAAATTGTATGCCGGTAAATATGGAGTTGCAAAAGATGCTACAGTTTATTGCGTAGCTTTGGAAGGACTTGAATCATATGAATCGCAAATTGAAAAATTATTGGAAAGAAATGTAACTGTTATAAATTCATCTGTCGGTAAAGACTATGAGTACTATATTTCTCCATATTACAACACAGAAAAGTATATAGATTATATTGTTAATAATCACAATGTGGTTATTGTGCAAGTAGCAGGCAATGATTTCGCACAGCGAATAACTTGTCCGGGTAATGCTTATAATGTGATTACAGTTGGTGGGTTTAATAATAGATCTACTGTTGCAATTGAAGATGATATAATGTGTGCATTTAGTTATAATGAATATGGTGGATGCATGAAGCCAGATGTTATTGCTCCAGCAATTGGTCCATGGGAAAATACAATATCGCCTTATGACGGACATGAAGCAGGAACAAGTTATGCAGCTCCAGTTGTTGCAGGTTTTATTGCATTGATGATGAAACTGAAACCAGTATTAGCATCAATGCCAGAAGTTGTGAAAGCGATTGTTCTTGCATCTTGTCACAGAAAAGTAGCGCCGGCTACGGTAGATCCTGATGATGCAGAGCAGATGGCTTGGGGGATTACCGATAAGCAGGGCGCTGGTGTTTTTGATCCGTATATTGCATTAAGTATTATTTCACACGGTACATATGGCGGAAGAGTAATGGCTGCTGATGAAACGGAAATTGATGTATCATTTATTCAACCACGATATAATTCCTCCGGTATGAATGTCAGTATTGCATGGATACGCCAAAATACAAAATCCATCCTCAGTATTATAGATACTGCGGATTGTGAGGATTTTGATATTAAGTTGTGGAATAATGCAAATAAAATAGGTGAGTCTGTTGATACGGTATCTTCAACTGAAATGATTTATCATTCATTTGCTGGAGTGACCTCAGATTTGTATACATTGGAGATCAAAAAATATCAAGGCAATGGGAACGCTACAAGAATCGGTTATGCATGGTCAGTGTCGAATTCTTGTAAGCAGAACGGTAAAAACGGTGAGGGAATTTACCTGCTTCGGAATGTTGCAACCGGAAATTATCTTCAGACGAATGTAGCAACTGGTGTAGTGCACCAGGATGCATTATTCGGTAATCTATCGCAAATTTGGCTTGTTACTCAAAACGCAATCGATAATTATTTCCCTGATATGTTTTGGAACATTCAAAATGGCACAAATATCAATGGTTATCTTTCTTATATTTCATCAAATGAAAACGGTTATTTGGTTTCAACGAGCGATAATGCTACTACCGTAATAGGACTGCCTTATTCCGGTAATGTCCACTATTTTATGACTTCCATTGAAAATCAATCATGTGTATTAGGAATATCCTCAGACTCGGAATTGACTTCAGTAAAATGGATACCAATTTCAGATGATGAAGAGTTAACAGATTATCAATTGTGGTATATGGAGCCATGTGCTTATCAATTATATGATGCGAATATGAATGGCTCAATTTCTGCAGCAGATGCCAGGTTTTTGCTCAGATGTTCTGTTGGGTTAGAAACAGCAAATGCTGTGCAGCGGTATCTTGGCGATATAAACAAAGATAATGTTATTAGCGCTGCGGATGCACGCTCGGCACTGCGCCGTTCGGTTGGCTTGGATGATTAACAGAAGAGGAGTGAGTAATTTGCAAAAGAATAAAAAGAGAGATCTGCTGTTGCTGATTGTGGTGCTTTTGTTTTCTTTTTCGGCTCTGCTTTGTTGGGTGCGTAATGTAAACAGAAAACTACCTTTGCAACGATACATGGAAAGCGTGAATGCGGCAGCCGTTGAGGCAGACGATGTGACTGGCATTGAGCCTGAACCGTGGGTTTGTGTTTCGATTGCAGATTATGCGGAAAACAATGCATACATTTTTGCAAGTGTTGTGATACAGGATCTGCCTGATGTGAAGACGCTTGAAGTGGAACTGACCTACAATCCCGAGGTTCTGCAATTTAATGTTTACCCCGAAGATATCACCCGAACCGAACGGGATTTTCAATCCATACAGGTGACCGAGGTCTCACCCGGAGTGCTGCGAATTGCCTGCATTGAGCCTTGCGTAAAGGACTGGCAATCGGTTTTTGAATCCGTTTCATTTCTTTATGACGGACAAGGAGAACCGAATTTTGCCGCTTCTCTTGTTGCTTGCAAGGATGCCGACGGTGTGGATATTGATGCTGAGTTTATGTTGGGATATGCAAATGAGGTTTCTGAACTTCCGAGTGAAAAACAGGCAGCTGACCAAGACGGTTATGCCGTTCCGACAGTTAAGGTTGAGGTGAATGAACCTGCATGCAAAGCAGCAGATCCGCCGAAAGATTTTTCACATGCTGTACTTTACGGTCAGTTCATGAGTGGGCATTACAGAAGCTGCTCGATGGAAATATGTGTATATCCGAAAGATTACAGCTTTGAAAATTGTGAGCTGCTGATTACATACAACCCGGATGTGCTGGAATATTCCTTGATCGGATATGTAGACGGTTTGTCAAAGCTTACTGATAAGGTGCTTGCAATGGAAGAAGGGAAAATCCGTCTGTTGGTTTATGACAGACTCGGTGGTGCACTGTATACCGATCCGATTGGTTTTAATGTCATAGGCAGCGGTGAGGCCGAACTCAATGTTGAGCTGCTGTCCTATACCGACCGCAGCGGTGTGCGTGCGGATGCACAGCTTGTGGCGGATATCCCGGAAATGAAGCTGAAAGCATCTGATTTGTATGTGGAAAACATGAGCATCCGGGAGCATTTTTTGGTGGGAGTCAAAAAAACGGTACGCTTTTTCTGTGATGTATTTCAGTATGGGGATCTGTATGGCTAAAATGTTTACAGAATCGGATATTTGCCGTTTTTTATGTGCAAAAAAAACTCTTGACAAATGCGTATAATCCGTGCTATATTGTTTATTGTAATAAGGTATTGACAAATGAGTGGGGCGACCCGCTCATTTTTGTTGATACGGGAAAATATTCGGAGGTGGAAACTTTGGCAGAGAAGAAAAAAGGAAATACGGTCGATATCGTCTGGGGCATCGCCCAGCCTCTTGCCGAACAGCTCGGCCTGCTTTTGTGGGATGTGCGTTTTCAGAAGGAAGGCGCAAACTGGTATCTTCGTATCATCATTGACAAGGAAGACGGTGTCGGCATTGACGATTGCGTTGCCATGAACGATGCACTGGATGCACCTCTGGATGAAGCCGACCCCATCGAGCAGAGCTACAACCTGCAGGTCTGCTCGGCAGGCATCGAACGTGAGCTTGTGCGCGACTTTCATTTTGAAATGTTCATGGGGGCGGACATCATGGTCAAGTTCCCCAAAGCCGACGAAACGGGCGTGAAACTGCGCAAAGGTGTTCTCAAAGGCTACAACAAAGGCACGCTGACCGTGGAATACGAAGACGGCAGTGAACGCACCTACGAAAAAAAGGAATATACCCGCGTTCAGCTGGACGACTTCGGCGGTTTTTAATTTGTGAAAAAGAAAGTTGATATACAGAAAGGATTGAGCGACAAAAATGAACAAAGAATTTTTTGATGCCATCAGAATGCTTGAAAAAGAAAAGGGTATTCCCGGCGACAAACTCATTGAAAAGGTCTGCAACGCAATTGTGGTTGCCGCAAGACGCGAATTCGGTGTAAAAGAAGGCATTTTCTGTGACTTCGACCCCGAAACCGCAAAAATGAACATTTACATGATCAAAAATGTTGTGGAAGAAATTGAAGATCCCGCTATCGATGTTCTTCCCGAAGATGCACTTCAATATGACACCGAAGCCAAGGCCGGCGACGTTCTTCGTATTCCGCTGCAGGTCAAGGATCTCGGCAGAATCGCCGCACAGACCGTTAAGCACGTTATTCGTCAGGGCATCCGTGAAATCGAAGTCGAACAGGTTCTTGAAGAATTCCAGAGCAAAAAGCAGGATATCGTCACTGCAAAAATCAACTCCGTGGATCCGCAGAGCGGTGACCTGACTCTCGCACTCGGCAAAGGCGATGTTCTTCTTCCCAAAAAAGAACAGATTCCCGGTGAATCTTTCAAGGCAGGCGATATGGTCAAGATCTATATCGTTGATGTCAGAGATACCGAAAAAGGCCCCAAAATCATGATTTCGCGTACCCATGCCGATTTTGTCAAACGCCTGTTTGAAGCAAGTGTTCCCGAAATCGAAGACGGCACGGTTGAAATTAAGTCCATTTCCCGTGAAGCCGGTTCCAGAACCAAGATCGCCGTTTACAGTAAAGATGAAAACGTCGATCCCGTCGGTGCCTGCATCGGTCAGAGAGGTGCACGTGTAAACGGCATTATCAACGAACTGCACGGCGAAAAGATCGACATTGTTCGCTACAGCGAAAATCCCAAGGACTTCGTCGGTGCGGCTCTTGCTCCCGCAGAAGTCATCGCTGTTGAAGTTGTAGACATGGAAAACAAGAGCTGTCAGGTCATTGTTCCCGAAAATCAGCTTTCTCTTGCCATCGGCAACAAGGGTCAGAATGCCCGCCTTGCCGTTAAATTGACCGGCTGGAAAATTGATATCAAATCCTACATCGGTGACTACAAACCGATGATCCAACTGTAAAAGGGGTTGTTTGCAGTGCAACAGAAAAAAATCCCTTTGCGCAAATGTACCGGTTGCGGTGAAATGAAACCAAAAAAAGAACTGGTGCGCATCGTCCGTTCTCCCGAAGGAGATATTCATCTTGACACCACAGGCAAAATGAACGGCAGAGGTGCTTACATCTGTCCTGATCTGCAGTGTCTGCTGAAAGCCAAAAAAGGCAGACGGCTTGAAAAGGCATTTGAATGTGCCGTTCCTGCAGAGATTTATGACCGTCTGGAAACGGAGTTCAACGGATGACACAAAAAACGCTTTCATATCTCGGCCTTTGCCGCAGAGCCGGCAAACTCGCACTCGGTCATGATGCGGTCGCAGAAGCCGTCAGAACCGGCAGTGCAAAAATGTGTCTGCTGACACAAGACGCATCACCCCGCCATAAGAGGGAGCTTGAAGCGGCACAGACAACGGCAGACATCGTCCTCATGCCCATCACATCGCAGGAATTGTCTTATTCTATCGGCAAAAAAGTCTGTGTGCTTGCCGTAACGGATGACGGATTTGCAAAGGCTCTAAAAAAGCAGTTTGAAGAGGAGGCAACTTAATGGTTAAGTATAAAGTACATGAAGCCGCTAAAGATTTTAATGTCAAAAGCAATGTAATCATTGATCTTTTGGCAAAGTTTTCGGATACACCGAAAAAATCCCAGACTTCTCTTGAAGAATGGGAATTGGATATTCTGTTTGATTATTTCACACAGAAAAACAGTGTCGAAAATTTCGATGCTTATTTTGCAATGAAGAAGCCGGTTGAAGCAAAGCCCGAACCGGTTACAGAAAAACAAGAAGCTGTACCCGCAGTGCAGGAAGAACCCAAGCAGGAAAAAGCCGAACAGCCCAAAAAGGCTGAAAAAGACAACAAGCCTGCACAGCAGAACAAACAACCCGAACGTCCTGCCGCACCTGCCAACAATCAGCCTTTCAAGAAAAAGGAAAACAAAAAGCAGGATGCTCCCATTCAGGCAAGAACCAAGGGTGAACGCAAAACCGTCAACACCCGTGCCAGCGAAGTTGAACTGGATAAATACAACGAACGCTATGAAAATATCACTCCCGGCAGTGCCGCACAGCGTGATACCGATACCCGTAAGCAGAAGATCAAGCAGAAATCCCAGCAGTACAATAAAAAACAGGGCACCCGGGCACATCACCGTGAAACAGAGGCTGAACGTCTGAAGAGAATTGCGGATGAACGTGCAAAGCGTTCGCTGACCATCACGGTCGGTGAAGAAATCACCGTCGGCGACCTTGCCGCAAAACTCAAGATGACCGCCGCCGAAGTCATCAAAAAGCTGTTCTCTTACGGCATTATGGCAGGTATCAATGAGAATATTGACTTTGACACCGCATCCATCGTGGCAAGTGAGCTGGGTGCAAAGGTCGAAAAAGAAGTCGTTGTCACCATCGAGGACCGCATTATTGACGACAGTGAAGACGTGGATGAAAATCTGGAAACCAGAAGTCCCGTTGTCTGCGTCATGGGTCACGTTGACCATGGTAAAACAAGTATTCTCGACGCCATCCGCAACACCGCTGTCACTTCCACCGAATCCGGCGGTATTACGCAGCATATCGGTGCTTACAGAGTCACCTGCGACGGCAACGATATCACATTCCTTGATACCCCCGGCCATGCCGCTTTCACCGCCATGCGTGCAAGAGGTGCTATGGCAACCGATATTGCCGTTCTTGTTGTTGCTTCCGATGACGGGATCATGCCGCAGACCATCGAAGCCATCAACCACGCAAAGGCTGCCGATGTCAACATCATCGTTGCCATCAACAAAATGGATAAACCCGAAGCCAACCCCGACCGCATCAAACAGCAGCTGACAGAATACAACCTTGTTCCCGAAGAATGGGGCGGCGACACCATCTGTGTTCCCGTTTCCGCAAAAACGGGCATGGGTATCGACAACCTGCTTGAATCCATTCTTCTCATTGCCGAAATGCGTGAACTCAAAGCCAATCCCAACCGTGCGGCAAAGGGTGTTGTTATTGAAGCAAGACTTGACAAGGGCAAAGGTCCCATCGCAACCCTGCTTGTGCAGAACGGTACACTCAAATCCGGTGATATCATCGTTGCAGGTACCGCTGTCGGTCGTGTCCGTGTTATGACCGATGACAAGGGCAGAAAAGTCAAGAGTGCAGGTCCGTCTGTGCCCGTTGAAATCATGGGTCTTGCCGAAACCCCGCAGGCAGGCGATCAGTTTGACGCTGTTTCCGACGAAAGACTTGCCCGTGAACTCGTTGAAGAAAGAAAACAGAAGCAGAAGGAAGCACAGTTCAGTGCCATTCAACGTGTCACGCTCGATACTTTGTTCTCCACCATTGCCGACGGCGAAAAGAAAGACCTCAACATCGTTGTCAAGGCAGACGTGCAGGGCTCTGTGGAAGCCATTACACAGAACCTCGAAAAACTGTCCAATGACGAAGTCCGTGTCAAGGTCATCCACGGCGGGGTCGGTGCAATCGTCGAATCCGATGTCATGCTTGCCGCCGCATCCAATGCGATCATTGTCGGCTTCCATGTCCGTCCCGATCCTACTGCCGTTGCACACGCTGAACGCGACCACGTCGAAATGCGTATGTACCGTGTCATTTATGACTGCATCGAAGATGTTGAAGCCGCTATGAAGGGTATGCTTGCTCCCAAGTACAGAGATGTTGAAATGGGCAGAATTTCCGTCAGACGTGTTTTCAAGCTGTCCTCTGTCGGTACCATCGCCGGTTCTTATGTGCAGGACGGAAAAGTCACCAGAAACTGCAAAGTCCGTGTTGTGCGTGACGGTATCGTCATTGCGGAAGATGACATCGCCTCCCTCAAGCGTGAAAAGAATGATGCCAAGGAAGTTATGGCAGGCTATGAATGCGGTATCGGTCTTACAAAGTTCAATGACATTCATGAAGGCGATATTCTCGAAGCCTATGTTGTTGAAGAATACCGTGACTGATTCATTGCATCACCCTCTTTGAAAGGAATTAAACTATGAGTTATAAAGCAGACCGTTCTGCCGAAGATATCCGCCGTGAAATTACGGCGATCCTGCGTGAATTGAAAGATCCGCGTGTGACCGCCACAATGCTCACGGTGGTGCGTGTGGAAATTGCACACGATCTCTCGTTCGGCAAGGTCTATATCAGCTCTCTGGACGGCATAGAAGGGGCAAAAAATGCCGTCAAAGCACTTAATACAGGTGCAAAAGGATATATCCGCTCCGAGCTTTCCGCCCGCTTGCGTCTTCGCAAGGCACCGGAGCTGAAATTTATTGCAGACGATTCGGTTGAAAAGGGAATTGAAATGTTCCGCAAACTCAATCAGACTGTTAAAAAGGAAGAAGAAAATGAAGATTGATTTACAAACAGCCGCAACACGACTGCACGAATCGGATGATATTCTTCTTCTGACACACCGCAATCCCGACGGGGATGCAGCAGGCAGTCTGTGGGCTTTGTACCGACTGCTTACGAAACTCGGAAAACGGGTTACCTTCAGACTTATCGGAAAAGTGCCCGAAAATCTTCTGTTTGCCGCAGAAGCCGCACCGGAAGAATTTGAAGAAAAATTTATTGTTGCCGTTGACCTTGCCGAAGCAACCATGCTCGGCGAGGCACTGCAACCCGTTTACGGCGAAAAAATCGACCTGAATATCGACCACCACGGCTCGAACACGCTTTTTGCAAAAGAAACATTCCTTGATGCGAAAGCCGCGGCTGCCGCACAGTTGGTCTATTCGTTGTATAAAGAAATGAATGTTCCCGTTGATGTCCGTTCTGCCGAACAACTCTATATCGGTCTTTCCACCGATACGGGGTGTTTCCGCTACAACAACACGGATGCGGCCTGTCTGCATACGGCTGCTGCTCTTGTGGAAGCCGGTATTGACAACGGAGAAATCAATCGCCGTATTTTTGAAACCAAAAGCAAAGCCTATATTCAGTTTGAATTGCTTGCCATGAACAATCTGCGTTTGCATTTTGACGGCAAGTGTGCCGTGATGACACTGACCAAAGATATGTTCAACAGAACAGGGCTTGACGAAAGTGAAACCCACATGATCGCAGGTCTGCCGCGTCAGATCGAAGGCGTGCTGGTCGGTGCAACGATCAAGGAAAAAGACAACGGTCTTTGCCGTGTTTCGCTTCGCACCAATGAACCCGTCGATGCTTCTGCCATTGCACAGATTTTCGGCGGCGGCGGACACAAGCTTGCCGCAGGCTGCGACCTGTACGGCACACTCAGCAAAGCAACTGCCGATCTGCTCAAAGAAATCGAAGCGGCTTTGCACAGTTATAATCTTTTATAAAAGGACAAATACCCATGAACGGTTTTGTTGTTCTCAATAAGGAAGAAGGCATGTCTTCTTCTTTTGCCGCAGGTCGTCTGCGTAAAATTTACAATGAAAAAAAGACCGGTCACACAGGCACGCTCGACCCGATGGCGGTGGGCGTGCTGCCTGTCGCTTTGGGGAAAGCCACCCGATTCATTGATTTTCTGCCCGATTCCACCAAGGCTTATGTGGCTCGCTTTCGTTTCGGCGAAACAACCGATACCCTTGATGTAACGGGCACACTTTTAAGCAAAACCGAAGTGACGGTCACCAAAGAAGAAGTCTTGCAGATTCTGCCGTCCTTTTTCGGTGTGCAACAGCAGATGCCGCCGATGTATTCAGCACTGTCGCAAAACGGTGTCAGGCTTTATGAACTGGCACGCAAAGGCATTGAAGTGGAACGCAAGACCCGCGAAATTGAAATTTCTTCCATTGAACTGACCGATGTGTACGGTGATGAATTTGAAATTGCCGTCACTTGTTCAAAAGGTACATATATCCGTTCGCTGATTGCCGATATCGGAAGTAAGCAGGGGAGCGGTGCCGTCATGACCGCCCTGCAACGCACCTTGTCCAACGGGTTCACCATTGCACAAGCACGCACACTCAATGAACTGCGTGAAAATCCCGATGCGGGCTTGATTGCCGTGGATACCGCACTCTCACAATATCCTGCCGTGCAGGTGAGTGCATCACAGACAAACCGTTTTTCCAACGGTGGTGAATTGTTTGCACAGCGCGTGCGTGGCATTGATGAAAACGGATTATACCGTGTTTATAATCACGAAAATGCATTCATCGGTCTCGGTGAATTGTCTGAAGACAAAGAATTATTACTTGTAAAAAGGGTTTATCTGCATGACTGATTCTCTTTACAAAAACGCAACAGCCCTCGCTTTGGGGAATTTTGACGGCCTGCATGAAGGACATCTGCAGGTCTTGTCCGCTGTTGCCCAACAAAAGAAAAACGGTCTTACTCCTGTCCTTGTCCGTTTTGAGCCGCATCCTGCCGCTGTTTTACGTGGCAAAACGCCCGACAGGCTGTTGACTGAACGTGTGCACAATATGGTGTTGGATTCGTACGAAGTGCAAGAAAAGGTGCTTGATTTTCTTACAGTCTGCGAAATGTCCCCGGATCAGTTTGTTGCACAAGTTCTTGTGCAGAATTTGCAGGCGGGTTTTGTTGCCTGCGGATTCAATTTCCGTTTCGGTAAAAACGGCATCGGTACGGCACAGGATTTAAAAAGAATTACAGCTGCTCACGGCGTAGAGTGCTTCATTGCTCCCGAATTCACGTTTGAAAATGAAACCGTCAGTGCAACTCGCATCCGTAATTGCATCCGCAACGGACAAATCGAACAGGCGAATGCCATGCTTACCCGTCCGTTTTCTTATGACTTTGAAGTAGTCGGCGGCGACAGACGGGGACGGCTCATGGGGACTCCCACCATCAATCAATATTTTCCGCAAGGATTTGCGGTTCCCAAGAGCGGTGTTTATGCTTCCTTTGCTGTGGTGGACGGGGTTTGTTATCCGGCTGTGACCAATATCGGCATTCGTCCCACATTCAACGGCACAAGCGAACGCAGTGAAACATGGATCATGCATTTTTCGGGTGATCTTTACGGAAAACATATTCCTGTTTACCTTTTAAAATATCTGCGCGGTGAAGTGAAATTTGATAATATGGATTCGCTTCGCAATCAGATTCTGTCGGATGCGGTGCAAAGTCAGGCGGCTTTTGAAAATTATTCAGGAAAAAATTTGAAAAAAGGCTTGACAAGTGTGCTTTAGTTGTGTATAATTATCACCGTTGCGTGTGAGCAATATACAAATGGCGGCATAGCTCAGTTGGCTAGAGCACACGGTTCATACCCGTGGTGTCGTAGG
The DNA here is from genome assembly GCA_045605525.1 of Acutalibacteraceae bacterium. Taxonomy (GTDB): domain Bacteria; phylum Bacillota; class Clostridia; order Oscillospirales; family Acutalibacteraceae; genus RUG806. Next base: position 66,612 of record JAZUQC010000056.1, on the reverse strand, counting down.
TTCAAGTCCCACTGCCGCTACCAAATAAGGCAGCAGCAGTAAGCGAGCTGCCTTCATAAACGGCCCGGTGGTCAAGCGGTTAAGACACCGCCCTTTCACGGCGGTAACACGAGTTCGATTCTCGTCCGGGTCACCAAGAGGACATCCGCAAAAGCGGATGTCTTTTTTTTGTAAAAAAATAAAAAATATAAAATTGGGTATTGACAAAAGTATGTTTCTTGTGTATAATTACTTTCGTTGCGAAAAAGCAACACGCAAATGGCGGCATAGCTCAGTTGGCTAGAGCACACGGTTCATACCCGTGGTGTCGTAGGTTCAAGTCCCACTGCCGCTACCAAACAAGGCAGCAGCAGTAAGCGAGCTGCCTTCATAAACGGCCCGGTGGTCAAGCGGGTAAGACACCGCCCTTTCACGGCGGTAACACCAGTTCGATTCTCGTCCGGGTCACCAATTCAGCATCCCAAAAGGGGTGCTGTTTTTTTTTGTTTGAAATGCCGCTCAGAGTGTGCTATACTGAAAACGGAACAGTCCGAAGGAGAGATGGATATGAATAATTTCAGCAAGGTCCGCTTCAAGTGGACCTTCCGCGATTATCAGCAGAAGGTGCTTGACAATGCGGATAAACACTTAAAAGACCGCAAAATCCACATCGTGGCCGCACCCGGCAGCGGAAAAACGGTGCTTGGGTTGGAGTTGATCCGTCGGTTGAATGCACCTGCGCTGGTGCTTTCCCCGTCGGTTTCTATCAAGCAGCAATGGGGCGAGCGTTTTGAAGAATGCTATCTGCCTGAATCTGAAAAGATCTACGATTATGTTTCATACGATCTCACAAAACCGAAACTCCTTACAAGCATTACTTATCAGGCATTGCATGCTGCCGTCAACAGACTGCAGACAGAGGCAGAAGCAGGGGAGGATACCCTTGAATCCGAATCGGCTTACGATTTCACCTCCTTTGATCTGATTGAAACCGTAAAAATGGCAGGCATCCGCACATTGTGTCTGGATGAGGCGCATCACTTGAAAAGCGAATGGCAGCGTGCGCTTGAAAAATTCATCACCCTCATCGGTAAGGATGTAACCGTTATTTCCCTGACTGCAACACCGCCTTATGATTCCGAAAGCGGTGAATGGAACCGCTATGTGAAGCTTTGCGGTGAGATTGATGAGGAGATTTTTGTACCGCAGCTTGTCAAACAAAAGACGCTATGTCCGCACCAGGACTATATTTATTTCAGCTATCCCACTGAAGCCGAAGCGGAAATGATCAGAAACTACAAGCAGAAGGCAAAGGAATGTACGCAGTATATTCTCAGCAACGGCTATATGACGGCGGCTTTGCGCAACGCAGGCATTCTCGGTGATAAAGGGATTGCCGATGAAGTGCTGTATGATCACGTCAACGGCTTTTGTGCACTGATTACGGTGGCTGTTGCCCAAGGGGCAAAAATACCGCAGGCAGTCATTACGAAGCTGTTCGGCAAAAAGCCGATTCCTGCAAATACCCCGGCGACCACACAGTCGGCTTTTCAGTTTGTTATTGATACGCCCGAAGTTTTTTCTGAAGCGCTTTCGCAGGAAGTGCAAGGTATTCTTGCTGAAAATGCACTCATCGAAAAGCGCAGGGTGCAGCTCATTTCTAACGATAAGCTCGACAGAATGCTCGCATCCTCCATGGGAAAGCTGAAATCCATGGAAATCATCGCATTGCACGAGGTAAAAAATCTCGGCGATTCGCTGCGTATGCTGGTTCTGACCGATTTTATCAAAAAGGAAGTCAGAAAAAGCATCGGAACAAGCGAAGAGCTTCACACCATGGGTGCAGTGCCCGTGTTTGAGGCGATCCGACGCGCTGTCGGAGCAAAAGCAAAGGTAGCTATGCTGACAGGGTCGCTGGTCATTCTGCCGGACAGTGCCGTGAAACTTGCACAAACGGAAGCCGAAAAATCGGGTGCAACCTGCAGTGTAAAGTCCATTGACGGCACCGCCCACAGCGAAGTCGTTTTCAGCGGTTCGAACAAGCATAAAGTGGGCATCATAACACGTATATTTGCCGCAGGGGAGATCAACATTCTGGTCGGCACAAAGTCCTTGCTCGGGGAAGGATGGGATTCCCCGAACATCAATTCTCTGATTCTTGCAAGCTTTGTCGGCAGCTTCATGCTTTCCAATCAGATGCGCGGCAGAGCCATCCGTATTGATAAAAATAATCCCGAAAAGGTTTCCAATGTCTGGCATCTTGTAACAGTGCTGCCCGAAGATGAGTCGAAAAATGAAAATGAAATAGAAGGCAGCGATTTTGGCACCGTAAAGCGCCGTTTTTCCTGTTTTCAGGCACCTGCCTATAACAAGGATATCATTGAAAGCGGCATCGGCAGAATCGATATTTTAAAGCCGCCTTACAATGCGCAGGGAATAGACCGCATCAACCGTGAAATGCTGCGTCTTGCGGCAGACAGAAGCACCGCCGCATCCCGCTGGAGCGCATCCGTAAACGAAAACAGCCATTATTCGGTAATCGAATCCGATGAAGTGCCGCTGTCGGTTTATCCCAAGGATACGGTCAAAAAGAGTAAAATCCTCGCCATTGTATTTGCCGTGCTTGCACTCATCGGCATTGTGCTGTGCATCAGCCTGACCGGCTTTGCAGCCGTGACCGGCATTGTCATCGCTTTGCCGTCACTGTATTTGTGTTTCAAAAAGGCAAGCTATGTCAGTAAGAATGCTTCTCCCGAAAAAACGGTCAGCGGCTTTGCGAATGCAGTTCTGAAAGCCCTGCAGGAGGCAAAGGAAATTGAGTCCTCATCAAAAATAAAAGTGCAGGTGCAAAGAAATACCAACGGCAATGCGGTTGCCGTCAGCCTGAACGGTGCTGCCGAGCGTGAGAAAAAAGTATTTCTTAGGGCGGTGCGTGAATTGTTTGCACCCATTGATGATCCGCGTTATGTCATCATCGGCACAAGCAGGCTGTTCGGTGCTGTCAGGCGCGAATATGATAACAGCTTTGCCTGCCCGACTGTGTTCGGCGTGAATAAGGAAACAGCGGAAATCCTGCAAAAGAACCTCAAAGGCCCTGTCGGTAACTTTGAACTTGTTTTCACCCGCAGCGAAAACGGCAGAAAAATACTGAACGAATGTAAAAAGAAATAAGGAGGAACGGTTTTGAACGAGAAATACGGCAAATCGGGTGCAAAGGAAAGCACACCGAGCAAAAGTGAATATTTTTCATGGATCAACAACACAAACGAGGGCTCGACCGAAGCACAGACCCTTGTGAACTTTGCTTATTTTGATTATCTCAAACGCACCTACGGCATGCAGCTCGATATTTATGCATGGGATGCCGGCAACCTCGACGGTGCACGCGAAACCTACGAAACCTTTGATTCTCCCAAAATAAAAGCGCAGTATCCAAACGGCTACGGACCCATTGCAAAGGCGGCTGAAAAGCTCAACACAAGACTTGGCGTGTGGGGCGGTCCCGACGGCTTCGGAAAAACAAAGGAAAGTGCCGAAAAACGCCTTGAACAGATGGTTTCCCTTGCACGTGACTACCGTTTTGCACTGTTTAAATTCGACGGTGTCTGCGGTAAGCTCGCCCCCGAAAACAGACCGTATTTTGTAAAAATGATGCAGGAATGCCGCCGTTATCAGCCTGATTTTATTCTTCTGAATCACCGCCTTGATTTCGGTGAAGAGGGCATGCAATATGCCACCACATTTCTGTGGGAAGGTGTTGAAACCTATGTCGATGTGCATATTGCCAATGACCGCTGTGCACCGCACCACAGAGCCTATATGATGTCAAGAGGCAATACACCGAATATGACCCGCATGACCGAAGATCACGGTGTGTGCATTTCTTCGCAGAATGAATATTTTGAAGATGAACTCATTATTCAGGCTTTCGGCAGAAACCTGATTTTAGCCCCCGAAATCTACGGCAATCCGTGGCTTCTTCGCGATTTTGAACAAGCCCACCTTGCCCGGATTTTCAATCTGCACCGCCGTTGGAACGATATTCTTGTGGACGGTTTTGAACTGACGGGGGACACCTACCCCAATCATACCGTTGTCAGAGGTTCAACCGACCGACGCTTTATCGCCACGGGTAATATGACATGGAATGAAAAGACCATGCAGGTGCCGCTGGATGAAGAAATCGGTCTTGCAAAATGCGAAAAAGTTGCCGTTTTTGTGCATCATCCCTATGAAAAATTTATCGGATTCTTCGATTACGGCGAAACGGTCGGCATTACGATTGAGCCGTTCCGTGCAAGCCTTTTGCAGATCTGCGATGCAGACAAAGCTGACAAAGTGCCGCTGAACTGCGAATATGAAGTTCTGCACGAAAACGAAAACGGACTTCCCGACAAAGTGAAAATCGTTTCCTGTCAAGGCGATATTACCTTGCCCGACGGCACAAAATATGCCGCAGATGCCTTTGATAATACGCTTCGTGTGCCTGTTTTGCTCGCTACGCTTCCTGCAGACAGCCTTTGCGAAGTCCCCGCAAACAGCGAACAGCAGTTGGAAACCCTGCTTTTTGCACAAAATCACGACAGCCTTGAACGGCAGGCGGCCAACAAAGCGGGAATAACTGCTATTTCCGAAGTGCAGGCAGCAAGGGATGCTTTCTTTGACCAAAGAACCTATCAGCTTCGCGGCATTGAAAGCCGTTATGCTTTTGACGGCAAGGACGAAACTTTCTTTGACGGTACGAGCAAACTGCATTACGGCGGCTATCGCATTCAGGGCGGTTGCCTGCGTGTTGATTTCGGTTCCGTTTATGATGCCGATTGTGTTGAAATTACCTATTTTGATTCCGATGAACAGTTTGTGTTCCGCAACAGCATTCAGATGCAAGGGCCGACGGGTGTTTGCAGTTATTCTGCCGACCTTGCCGAGTGGAATAAGACGAGTGTTGACAGCGTTTATGTGCTGCGTTCCGAAACTGCCCCCGTGCTCGTGCAGGATGTGCACAATGTGATTGAAGTCAAGGGCAAACGCAAGTGTGTCCGTTACCCCTTAAACAGGCAGATCCGCTACTTCCGTATGCCTTGTCCTTTGGATCGTATTTACAAGATCGCACTTATGAAAGACGGAAATGAAATAAAATTGCAATCCCCGAAAGCCAACAATCTTCTGCCCGCCGGCAGAAAGGTCGAATATGCCAAAGAACTGCAGATAAAAGTGCCTGCAAGCGATTGGAAAGACGGTTGCTATATCAGTGTGGCTTTGGACGGTAAACACGGCAGGGAAGGTGCTTATGCACTGTTGGAATCAGACGGTAAAATTATGACCGCCCCCGACCGTGCTCCGAGTTATCAGGCCAACGGCTGGGAATGCCCGCCGTTCCGCTCCGTGTATCAGGAGCACCATTACACCTACTATTTTCCCATTGCAAAGGAAATGTGCGACAAAGACCTGACCGTGCGCATTCTCGGCATGGATAAGGAAAAATCAGACTACCCCGTGCAGGTGTATCTCTGCGATGAAAACAGAGAATTGGACGGCATTGTATTGTCTTTGTAAAAAAATAAAGCAAAAACAGCAGGGAATTTTCGGTTCCCTGCTGTTGCATTTGTGCGTTATCAGTATAATCCGCCGTTGTATTTCTTTTGCACCTTACCGATGCACACAAAGCCTGCGACAAGTCCTGCAAGCAGAATGCAGACAGACAGCACGGCAAGCGTTTCTCCAACCAAAGCAACAGCTCCGCTTGCAAGCATTGCACCTGCAAACACGAACAATGTTTTGCCGAATGCTTTGCCGTACCCTTTTTTGTCGGTCACATTCTCCTGATGATAAGAATGAATCAGATTTGTTCTGCCTTTGTATACGGCAATGCCGAGAGCAAGAAAAACAAGTGAAACAAAAAACAGGATGATGCTGTACAGGATCAAACCATAACCTCCTTCAAAGATGTAACTCATTTTTGATTTGTTCCGCAACGGGCAAGAAAGCTGTTGCATCATCTTGCTTATCAAAGTTTGAATTGAATATCTGCGCAATGATGCTTGCAATTTCTTGTGTGGACAATCCGGGCTGAATTTGTGTGCTGATTTCCTGTGACTCGCTGTCAAACTCATCTTGCGGTGCGCCGCTTGCCAATAAGCCGTAATAGTCCATTTTGTCAATGTGTTTCTTTACAATCAGAAAAGTTTTGTTATCAGGCATAATATACTCCGTTTTGTATTTTGTAACAGGGCTTTCAAGCCAATCGGATTTTAAAGTAAAAATCAAGGCGAAGCCTTGTATATCATCAATTTCGAAGAAATTGCATATCATCAAAGCGGAACGCTTTGCATCTCATCATTGCGAAAGCCTGTGCAGCCTTCGGCTGATGATATGCGCCTTCGGCGATGATATGCACCCTTGCGGGTGATGATATGCCATTGCTTTCGCAATGGATACAAAAAGAAGCCCTGTTCCGTGGAACAGGGCTTCTTTTTGGTGCCGGTGACCGGGGTCGAACCGGTACGGTATCGCTACCACTGGATTTTGAGTCCAGCACGTCTGCCAATTCCATCACACCGGCGCAGTGGTGATATTATATGCTATTTGCACAAGAAAATCAAGTCCTTTTTATAAAAAAACTAAAAAAATCCTTTTTTTGTTGCAATCGGAAATATACTTTGCTACAATAAATTTATATGAATTGAGGAGGTTTAAATTTTATGAAACGCATTTTTGCAATTTTTACGGCAATTGCCATGCTGGCAGGTTGTTTTGCTCTGTTTGCCGTTGCGGAAGATGCACCGGTTACCTACTACATTGATGCTGTGAACGGAAACGATGCCAATGACGGTATCACAATCGATACACCCGTGCAATCTGTCAACGGGCTTAAAATCAATCAGCTCGGCCCCGGCACACAGTTTCTCTTTAAAAACGGCGGTGTTTATGACTGCAATGTCATCATTTCCGAATGGGAAGGCACCAAGGAAAATCCTATTGTCATTTCGTCTTACGGCGAGGGCGAAACTGCTATTTTGAAAACTGATCTTCACACCGAAGTGTTTCAGCTGATCGACAGTTCTTACATCACCATTTGCGATCTTTCCATCACCGCACCCAACGGCGGCGGTATCTGGATCGATACCCTCAACAAAACCAGTGTCGGCATCACGCTCGACAACCTTTATTTCTACGATATGCAGAATTACACCGTCACTTCCCGTGATGATTTCAGCCGCGGTGCCGCAGCGGCAAGAGCAGCCGTGATCGTTAAGGGTTTGCCTGCCCGTTCCCGCTATGCGGTCAACGATCTGACCGTTTCCAATTGTGAAGTATATAACTGCGGCAACGGTGTTATTCTCTGGGGTTCGTGGAACGATGCACAGCAGCCCTGGTGCGAAACCGAAGAAGAAATCGACCCTGTTTACAACACGGGTGTGTTGATTGAGCATTGCTATTTCCACGACATGGATGCGGAAGCGGTTGTCGTCGGCATGTGTGACGGTGCCCTTGTTACGCACTGCAGAGCCATCAACTGCTGCCAGGGACTCGGTGTGGATGAAAACGGCGAAATTCTGTATTTCACCGCCGCCATGTGGTTCTGGGGCAGTGAAAACAGCACCATTCAGTATTGCGAAATCGCAGGTCAGAAGAACGTCGGCGACGGTATGGCAGTGGACTTCGACTCTCATTCCAACAACTGCACCTATCAGTACATCTATTCTCATGACAACACCCGTTTTATGTGCAACTGCCCGAATTACAGCGGTCAGCACAACAATACCGTGCGTTACTGTCTTTCCGTCAATGACAACGGCGGCAGAAGCACCTGTGCAGGCGGTTCGGGGGAATACGGCTTCCGTTTCTACAACAATACCATCATCAACTGCGGCGAGTTCCAGTTCTTCAATATTTACGATTCGTACATTGCCAATAATATCATTGTTCCGGCAGAAACCGAAGTCATTTCTTACCGCCTGAATGAACTTCTTTTGGCAGGCAATACCTTTACCAACAACTGTTATTATAATGTGTTCACACCGCTCTTTGACCCGACGGCCATTAACACCAGACCCGGTTTCACGGCGGATGACTTTGCCGATTACAACAGTTTTACCCTGTCCAAGGATTCTCCGCTGATCGGTGCAGGCGTGGCTGTGGAAGACGATTGCACGGTTGATTTCTTCGGTAATCCTATTGAAAGCAACAACATCGGCTGTTATATGGGTACAGGCATCAAGACCGAATACAGGGAAGAAAACCCCATTACATGGCTGATCCGTATGTTCAAGCATATCTTTGAAATCATTGCACATGAAATCATGATTGCACTGGAAGATATTTTATAACAAATGAAAAACATTGTTTTAATCGGAATGCCGGGAGCGGGCAAAAGCACGGTCGGTGTGTTGCTTGCGAAATCCCTGCTGACGGATTTCTGCGATACGGACCTGATTATTCAGAGGGAATGCAAAAAAAGCCTTTGCGAAATCATTGCCGAGATCGGTATTGATGCCTTTGTGCAGACCGAAAACCGCATTGTTGCCGCACAAACCTTTGAAAACTGCGTGATTGCAACCGGCGGCAGTGTGGTGTACGGCGAAGACGCAATGTGCAATCTGTGCAAAAACGGTACGGTTGTTTATCTGCAAGTCACGGCAGAGGAACTTGAAAAACGAATCTGCAACATTAAAACAAGGGGTATTGCAATGAAAGACGGTACTTCCATTGCCGAGCTTTTTGCAGAGCGTGCTCCGTTGTATGAAAAATATGCAGACATCACGGTGGATTGCACGTTGCTTACACCCGAAGAATGTGTTGATGCAATCATTGAAAAACTGTAAAAACTACAAAACCTGCAAGGAATTCTCCCTGCAGGTTTTTTGTTCGCCTTATTTATGCTTTTTTGATTTTGACCGCCTCGTAAGTGCTCCACGCTATGCAGGCAACTGCCGATATTGCAAAGAGGATGGTATGCAACGAATTGATTTCATTGATATTGCGGTATTCTTCGGTGCAGATGAACAGATAGAAAACAGCAATGAATGTGACGAAAAACAGCAACAGAACACGGCAAAAAACATCCATGCTGATCTTTTCCGCGTTGAATCCTGCGAATTTTACAAGCAGACCTATTAAAACAGCGGCAATTGCAACACCGATGACCGCCCCGATGATGGTGGTTGTGTCCGTGGTGTCAAAACGAAGAACGGCAGGACGGACAATGTTGACACCGATCACACCGAATCCGCCGATAAACACAAGCACCTTTCTGATCTTTTCAGGAATAAAGTCAAAGGTGATTTCAGGCACATCTTCGGTCGGTTTTAATTTCAAAAGCACCGCTGTGATGATAATACCTGCGATAAAGCCCGTGAAGTATTCCCAGTTCGACCACGCATAGACAAATGTGCCCGTGTATTCGGGAATCGCATTTCTGAATCCGCCGTTGCAGAAGAAGAAAAACAGGTCTGCAACCGTGATACCGATGCCGAATGCCGCACAGGTGACAGCCCCGATTTTGGCTGCAACCTTGTCTTTGATTGCAAAACGCACTACAAACAGACTCACTACCGCTTTGATTGCATTGGTAATGACCTGCACTTCGGAGAAATAATTTCTGCCGCCGTGAATTTTTTTGCCCCAGGGAATGCTTGCAAAATGCTGCATATAAACGCTGTAAGCACTGCCCTCAATGCCGGCTTTTTCAAGCCCCTGTTCAAAAAGATCAGCCGCCTGCGGTTGCACAAGCTCAATGACCCAGTGCGACACACTCGCTTTGGTGATCAGATCCACCGCATAGAAAACGGCAATCAGAATCACAAAATCTTTGATCTTCCATTGCTTGTCGCTGTAACCTCTGCCGAGGAAAATACCGAACAGCGTGACCGTGCCAAGCCCTAAACAAAGCATCATAAAGACACCCGAAAAAACACTGATGTCAGCCGTCAGAACTTCATTGTCAACCGTCGCACTTGCATTTAATGTACCTGTCATTTGCGACAGCAGTGTGCCCCATGCGGGTGTTGTCAGCACAAAGGACGATACCGTAAAGGCAAACCAACCCAGATCCATCTTTTTGCGTGCCCCGAGAACGACTGTTACAAACAGTGTGTAAACAAAGCCGACCATTAAAACGCCCGATTCCGAGCCCCATCCGTGTTCCCCTCTGGCACGCCACAGCATCCCCAGCAGCATACCGCCGATGAGCACAATGATGATTTTTTCAAAAACCGAACGGTTTTCTGTTTTTAACATACAACCCACTCCATTCCGAAAAGGAAAAATATAAAATTCATTGTAGCACTTTTTTCAAAAAATGGAAGTAGGAAAATAAAAAAATTACTACTGTTTATGAATGATATCATATCGATAATTCACGATTCTGTATCCTGCGTCAACAGATGTAAAATGACCGTGTGTTTTTGCATATTCGCCGTGCTGAATGTCATCAAAGGGCAATGCACCTTTTTTAAGAATATCATTCGTGACAGACTTGAATATTGTTTTATAAAGCTTGTCGTTTTCCTTACCGTCTGCAAAGCGGATTGCACAGCAGTTGTTGAGTTTCATTCCGTGAACCTCATCAATTCCGCATCCTGCAATTGCAATCAGATTATCCTTTTCAAAAACACCGTATTCGAGGTTGTTTTCATCAAGATAATCCTGTTCGTTCAGCAAGTGCCTTACATGTCCGTCTTTTCTGCCGTTTGCCCATTTTGTAATCGCTTTTTTATCTTTCGGTGTAAGCAGTCTTATTGTGATATTCTCGGGAATTGAACATTCAAAAGGTGCACCGAAATATAACGACTGCGGTGTGACCTTGAGAGGTTCCGATATGCCGAAAGCAGCAAGAATTTCTTTAACCTCTTCCTTATTTTTATCTGAATAAAATGCTTTTTTCTGAGGAAAACGGTTTATCCAATCAGCCAACAGTTTGAAATCGTCCGTCATTATTTCAAGATAGCAACCGCCGTTAAAATCATCACCGATGCCGATAAAGCCGTTTTCATACTTGCCGTCAGGGGCAACGATGGTAAGTCCGCAATATTTGATTGTTGTGCAGAAATAGCCGTACCGTTTTGCATCCTTTTCGAGCAGATAATCAATTACTTCATACGAATCAACGATCATAAAATCGGGATTGTCATGCACAAAACGGTTTACAACGGTTTTGTCCGTTATTTCGCCCATGAACATCATTCGGCTTTTGTTGGCAGAACGGTATTCACTCGGTGTGAAACCGTACTTTTTCCTGAATGCCTTTGTGAATCCCTCGTGGGAATCGTAGCCGATTTCAAGGGCTATATCAAGTACAGATTTATCGGTAGTGCGAAGAAGAAAAGCCGCCTGTTTCAAGCGGATATAATGAATGTAAGCGGTAACAGTAAAACCCGTGTGTGAAAGAAAAATACGGTTAAAATAGTCAATTGAAAAGCCGGCATTTTTTGCAACCTCTTCAACGGATATACCGCTTTCGGTAGCATTCTGCTTTGCAAACTGAACCGCATTGAAAATAAGCTCTGTGTTTTCCATGCGTAACATCTCCTGAATATAAAGTGTGTAAAAATCGACCTTTACAACAACATTATATCTGTAATCAGAAATGTTTTCTTGAACAAAAACGGTTTATTTGACATCAAAATCTTTACGATACATAACTTCAACTGCATCATAAGAAATTTGTGTGTTATCTGTAAGCTCAAATCCGTGCTTTTCATAAAAACTACGAGCACGAGTGTTCTTTTCAAATACCCAAAGCAACACACTGTTATATCCTGAATTTTTAATTTCGTCGATGATATGATTCATCATCATTGAGCCATAGCCCTTGCCCCAATTGTCACATAAACTGTGAATACAGATAATTTCTGCACAATCTGAGAACTGTGGATTTCTTGATTTACTCCAAGCGGCAATACAATGAGGTTTACTGTCAATTTCAAGAATTGACATTTCAGCATAACCGGATTTCAGAACATTCTCATACATTGCTTCAGCTTTGGCTATATCAGTACATCGTTCCATGTTTTCAGCAGAAATGATATTCGCAAATGCAGATTTCCACGATTCTGTCTGAATAAATGCAAGTGTTTTTTCTTCACCGAGTTTTGCTTTGCGTATTGTTATGTTCATCTCATTTCCTCCTGATAGTATTACTCTGTATTTTGATTAAGAATTAAAATTTGTTTCTCTGTTAATATGTTTTCTAATGTTTTCATAGCCTGTTCATACTGATTCTCATAATGTGAAAAAGTATCGGTTTTCTGAATTTTGAATCCAAGTTTTATATATAGCAATATGGCTTTATAACTCCACGGTTGTGTGTGGATATATACGGGAGTTTCACCACATTCACTGAATATATTCATCACTTTTTGGCAAAGAGCTAATCCTATATGTCTGCCCTGATGCTCCGGTGAAACAACGAGCCAATGAAGTGAAGCGACAGTATCTTTGCCTTTCAGATCGTGCCAAGCGATACACGAGCCTACAACATCGCCGTAAGCATCAACAACAAAAACACAACGTTTTTTCAGTTTCTCAATTTGGTTGCAATAATTTGTATTGAAATACATTTCAGCTTCTTCAATGGATGAAAAATCACCGATTTCATATTCAAGTTTTGCCCAATACTTTTCATCGCCCTCATCATACATCTTAAAGCTATAGCCTTCAGGTAACGAAACAGGCGTTGTACAAATTTTAGTGCATTTTAATATCAAATTGTAATATGGAATACTTCTGTCTATCATTTTATTTCTCACAATATCTTTGTTTTTAGCGTAAGGTTTGTTGCGTCTCTGTAACCGAGCTTACCATAAAAATGATTGTGGTGTTCATCGTTGACGGCTTGCAACTGTAACAGCATAGCACCTTTTTCTTTTACCCGGTTCTCGAGTTCTTTCATAAACTTTGTGCCAATACCTTGATTTTGAAGTTTGGTTGATACAACAATCTCAACCAAGTCATAAGCAAAGCAATCATCATACTGCTCAAAATATCCCATTGCAAAACCTAAAACTGTTTCGTGGTCTTCCAAAATCAAACAGTACGAGTCTTCACGGCTCCATACTTGATGAATGCGTCTGTACGTAGTTTCGGTTGTCCATTCACCGTCTTCATTGTTGTTGTAATAATCAATATAAAGCGGTACAACCTTTTGAATATCATCTTCTGTCATTATTCTGTACTGCATTTTTGTTCTCCTAAAGTCAAATAATTATATGATTATTCTCTGAACGAGTAATACTATCTGACATGTCATTTGAAATAAAAAATATTACATACTCATTTTCTTTCAGGTCAGTAAGACGTTCCTGTTTTCTTCCGTAAACAAAAACTTTTATATCGTTATTCAACTTAATATATAGGTCAACATTGTCATAAGGAGGTTTGCTACCGTCATTGACACCGTTAAAACAGGCGGTGACAACTGAAACAGCGGTCAAATCAATGCCAAGTAATTTCTCAAGAACTGACGGCAATAAATGTTCATCACCGGAAATGCTGCGAAGATACGGATAAAAACACTTGATAACCCTAAAGTGTTCATTATCTCTGACGATTATATTTCTCAGTTTTATAAATTCATTTAACTTCATTTATATCCCCTTGATAAACAACATCAATCTCCGCCTTGTTAGGCACTTCAAATATGGAAGCAAATTTTTCAGCGAGATTATCATCAATATAATAAGCACTTGTTTTTTCTGCAAGCACGGCTTTATTTCTTTTTGCCAGACGATACTTCCATGTTGCATCGCTGATTTCAATATAATGAAGCTCGCATTCAATGCCGCGGGATTTGTAAAACTCTTTTGCGGACTCTCGTTCTTTTTTTGTCCAAAAGCCCCAGTCAAGAACAACGCTGATATCATTTTCAATCAGTTCCAAGGATTTATTGAACAGATATTTTTCTGTTTTTTCAACGTATTCATCGTGCTTTTCACCGCAATGCTGCCCGAAAAGAGCAAGGGTGATTTCATCAACGGACAGCAACACCGCATTATGATCCGTGCAGAGCATTTTTGCGTACGTGGTCTTGCCGCAGCAGATTTTTCCGCAAGTCATAAAAACTTTAGCCATAAGCAACACCTTCTTTTATAATTTGCAATACATCTCCTGCGCTTTTGGTATAAATCCGAGTTTTTCATAAAGTTTGATTGCACCGGGATTGTTCACAAGGACATCAAGATTTATAAAACTGCAATTTTGTTCTTTTGCCCAGTCCTTTGCTGAATTCATAAGAACTGTACCGAAGCCTTTATTTCTGTGAGCTTTCGTTACAATTATATCCATTATGTAACAGTACTTACCAGGGAGCATAAAGTCAAAATCAGGCCTTTCCTTTGCCTGAAGCAGAATAAAACCAACAACTGTACCATCGTTTTCGTAAACAAGAATGTCCGAATCATCATCCGAAATCGTTTTTTCAAGAAACTCTACACTTTGGTCGCCCTCTTTAATGAAATTGGGTATCAGCTTCGCCATTTCTCTGAATTGCTCACGATATAATTCTGATATTGTAGGTATATCATTACATGTTGCTTTTCTTACCATAATTATGCTCCTTTCGGGGTGTAAGTTGAAAGGATTTCGCTTATATCCTGTTTATAAATATTGCCGCCGAGAATATCGCCGTTTGCACCGAAGCAGATTGCCCTTACATCCGTCGGATCTTCCCAATACGGGTTTTTGTCCGTTTTGCTCAAGTCAAAATATTCGCTTAAATATTTCAACGCATTTCCACTCGGAAAAATCACATTCCCCTCGGCAGTTTCAATGCCGATATCGTTGAATTGTTTGAGAATTTCTCTTGTTTTTATGTTGTACGCATTGTCGTCTTCTGTGCTCACAAGCCATGCGGGATGCACTTGCAACTGCACGGTGTGGTATTGCTGCACCGCTTTTGCAAAAGTGATAACAGGTGCCAACGGAATGGTTTCCTGATGAAACGCATCCACGGAAAGCAGAATTTCATTGACACCGCTTTCAATCAGGCAGTCCGCAACAAGGTTTATTTTGTCTGTATTCTTGCTGAAAAAACCGTTGGTAATGAGTTGCCGCTGTGCAATGTCCATTTCCTTTGCGGCTTTATGAATTTCGCAGACCGTGTCGGGGAACAGCAACGGCTCGCCGCCGAAGGTCATAACGGATGTGATGTTGTATTCCCGTGCAATCTTTCGCACGGCATCCGCCGCGAGGTCTTTGTCAATATGCTCGTTGGTTTTGTGCTCCCCTTGGGAACAGTGCTTGCAGTGCCCCGTGCAGGCAGCAGTGACAACGAACTCTATCCGATTCAGATTTTTTAAGCATGTATTCATTTCTGTTTCCTCGTCAAAGCAGTTCAAAAACCGCCGTCTGATGTTTTTCTAAAAAGATTTTTATGCAGTCGGTTTCATGTTCTTCAAAATCCGCACCGAACAGGGGATGGACTTTGTATTTTGCAGGCAGTTTAATCTGTGTTTCGCCGTCTTTGGTCACATGAATTCCCACAAATCCGTTGCCGCAGTAAATCACACTGTCATCCGAATTGTAGCAATGCACACCGTGCGAAACAAGGTAATCGCGAAGTTCTGTTTTTGTGTAAGACGGGTGTTCCTCTGTCGGGTGCAAAGCGGGAATGTGCATTTCTTCGCAAAGTGCGGCCGCTTTTTTGCCGCTGTCCGATGGCAGAGGAGCAGTAAAGATTGCCGCTTTGTATTTGTGAAGCACCCTTGCGGCATCTTCCGTCATACAGATGTCAAAGGGAATCCCCGTGTTGCCCATGGAACCCCTTGTTTGGTTCACACGGTGCACAAAAGGTGTATGGCGGGGGTTGTTCAGATACGCTTTTTCATCGATGAACAAAACCACTTCCGCCGACGGAAAACGGGCGGTGTCCTTGTGCTTGATATTTTCGGCAAGTTGCTTCATGTCTGCAAGGTCTGCCATCAGTTCCGTTTCGTGATACCAGCCGCCCCACATGTCAAACCACCAGATCCCCGATCCGTTCACAATCTGCCGTGCAAAGGTCTTGCGTAAAGCAGACAGTGAAAGCCCGACCGTGTCAGGCCCGCACCACACGGTCTTGTTGCCTTCTGCATCGTGCGTGCCGTAAAATTCGTCCGTATACTCGCCGGGTCTTGCATCCTGCATTCTGCGTGTGCGATGTGTTCGGATGTCGCACTCCACAAAATACAGCTTGCCGTGCAGTTTTACGGATGTGGACGGGAGCATATCGCCCCAGTCCACGCCTAAATTGCGGTTCTGTTCATAACAGCAGGGGGATGAGAAAAAGTCGATATACCGCGAATCAATAATAAACCGCAAGCCCTGCAAGCCCCACAGATAATCGTGCACAAAGGCATTGTAGCCGTAAAAAACGCCCACGATTTGCTCATGATTGATGTATTCTTTCAATGCTCTGCAGAAGTATTCCACCGTTTCGGCGGTCTTTTGGCAACTGAATTCCCCGAATCGGCTGACCGTTTCATTGTATTCATTGCTGTTGAAATCGTCTTTTGTCAAAGTCGGCACATCTGCAACGCCGTAAGTGTTTTGCATCCATGAACGAAACTGCGCAAGGCTTTGTTCACAGAAAGAACCCGCAAGGTCATGGTGAATCCATTCCTGCGTGCTGCCGCCGCAAAGCTGATAGCCTGCAATACGGTCTGCATAATCGGCACTGCGGATATGATTAACCAATGTTTTTAATAATGTTTCCCCGTCACGGCGGAACCGGTCGGAATACAGCGATTCCCGTCTTTCTGTCGGTGTTGCAACGGTTTCTTTTTCATTTTCTGCAATCCATTTGCGGGGCATGGCAATGTTGATGCGCGGAAAAAGAAAAGCATCGGGGCAGGTTGCCAGAATGCGTTTTACGGTGCTGTCAAATTCGGAATAATCGGGTGTGTCCGTTTCAAAAACACCTGTCCTGAACGGCGTAAAGCCCGTGACATTGTTAATTGGCAAATCCGTAAAAGAAACATTCACGAAGAACATTTTATATCCGCTTTTTGCAAAATCGGAATATTCCCCGCGTTCCTCAAAATAGGTTGTGTAAGCAAGCGGTGCGTGCAGTGTGCCGTCAATCTGCAAGCACGGAATGCCGTTTTTGAATGCAATGTGGCTTTTCAGCATAGAAAAATCCCTCACTTTACAGACAAGGTTGCTATGTATTGCGGATAGTATTTGCCGATCTCGTTGCCGCCCTCGCGGTCGCGGTCTTCATATAATGCTTTAAGTGAAAATCCGGCTTTCAACTGACCGCCGATCTGTTCTTCAAGTGTATGACTGAACTGTATGCCGTCGCCGTTTGCAATCATTGTCTCGCGTCTTTCTTTCTGCATTTTCAGCGGATTGAACGGCAGGGGATTGACCACTTTCAAAGGGTCATTTTCTTCAAACAAAAAAGAGATACCGTTATCAAGTCCCGCAAGCAATCTGCCGCCTTTCTTAAGAACGCGGTAACATTCATTGAACACATGGTAAACATCTTCGACATAGACATTTGAAACAGGGTGAAAAATAATGTCAAAACTTTCATCTTCAAAAGGAAGTGTTTTTGACATATCGCCTTTGATAATTTCAATGTTGTAGCCTTCTCTTTCGGACACCGTTTTTTCTGCTTCGAGTTGTTTCTCGGAATAATCAAATACAGTACAAACTGCTCCAAGCTTTGAAAGTACAGGCATTTGCTGACCGCCGCCGCTTGCAAGACCTAACACTTTTTTGCCTTTTAAGTCACCGAACCATTCGTGCGGAACGGGGATGCAAGGTGTGAGATAAACTATAAAATTATCTGCGGTTGTTTTTTCGTATTCTTCGTGGCTTATGGGCAATGTCCATGCACAGCCGTCTTCCGCCCACAAATCCCATGTTTCGGAATTAATTTTAGTATAGTCAAGCATTTTTATATCCTTTTCATCAATTTATAATATTCTCCGTTTTCATCCGTGCCGTCAAACAGCACTTCGGTGAAGCCGAATTTTCTGTACAGGTGCAATGCGGTTGTGTTATCTTTGTCCACACCGATCGTCATTTCGGAGTAACCCATTTCTTTGGCTTTTCTGATCAGAAAAGCAAGCAGTTCTCCGCCGATTCCCCGATTGCGGTATTCCTTTTTGACGATCATTCTTGAAACATAAACTCTTTTGCCGGGAATGGTGTAATCGGGATCAGCTGTATGTAGCACCAATGCACCCTCGGCGATAAATTCACCGTTGATTTTATAAACAAACACAAGTCGTGTGCCCGATGCGATTTCTTCTTTCCATTGAAGGCTAAGGGGTTGTGCATTCATGTTCCATATATTTGCACACTTGTGATAGTCCTCGATCGCAAGCGGTTCAATCACCGTATTTGCAAACTCTGTAAATGCTTTATTCAAAGCCCTGTATTTCATATTTGCAATTTTTTTAAGAGAATGTGCTTTCATAAGAGATTGCACAAAGTGGCAACCGAGGAAATAACCGACATCGGAATGCCCTTTATAAGAGCACCAATCACCGAAAAAGTCTTGTACACTTTCTTTATTATCAAGACGGCGGAGATATTCTCTCTTTATGTCATTTTCGTTTGTATAACACCAATCGAGCCAGCCGTCTTTGTCCTGATGATAAAATTCATCATCACCGCACAAAATATGCTCGCAAACCATGGCAACACCCTCGCAGTAAAGCTGTGCGATTCCTTTTCTACGTTTTGTAAATTCCGGAATATGCAGATTGCCGTTCAACTTGTGCCACAAATGCCCGATTTCGTGCAGAATCAGGGCGTGCATATTGGTTTCGTCGCCCCAGTCAAGCTCGATAATCTTTTCTATTCCCAACAAAACTGTATTTTTCCCGTCAAGCGTAGTTGCCCAGCCTGCACCGTTGCAAAGCCCCAAATACAGAATGATGTTGATATCCGGCTCCGTGTCAAAGAGTTTTTTAAGATTTTCTTGCAAACTGTCTGTTACCGATTGAAAACTTCTGCTTACAAGGTCGATTTTGTCGGTATGCAACGCATTGTTGAGAACGGGCAGAACAGCCTTTGCAAAGTCATATTCTTTTGCATCGTTTTCGCATTTTTCGGGCAGGGCTTTTGAAATTGCACCTGCATATTGCCGCCATGTCTGTAAGTCAAAACCGTCTGCAAAAAGGGTTTTGATATCTTCACAAGTGTTTATGATTTTCATGTTTCGTACCATTTTTTCAGATCTTCAAAGTTTCCTTTGAAGTGGAAACTGCGTCCGTTTTTGTTAAGACCTGTGTTTTTGAGTCCCATTTTAGTGAGAATGCCGATGGATTTTTCGTTGTGAATGCTCGCATACGCATCTGCAAACGCAAGGTCCTGCCTTATATTCTGCTTGACAAAGCCGCACAAGGGTCTGAATAACCCTTTGCCCTGATAATCGGGGTGAAACTGAATTTCTTCCATCCTGAATGTATCGGAGTTTGTGAAATACTGAAAAAAGCCGACCAATTTTTCATCGTCCTGAATCAGAATCATCTGCCGTTCCTCTTTTTTCAATCCCTCGCAGACACTGCTGTACCAGCAATGGTAATCTTCCTGCCTTGTGTTGCCCGTCGGGGCAATTTTTTCCATATTGTCCGCAAGAATTGAAAAAATGACAGGTGCGATTTGATGAAACTCATTTTTGTTGAGAAATGAAAATGTAATCATTTGTATATCCTTTTTATGTTGACATTGTGATATAATTTGTGTATAATAAAGATATAATATTGCTATTAAGGAGTTGTGTTTTATGAATATCCGTCCCTCTGCCGCCATCAGAAATAACTACAACGAAATTGCCGAACTGTGCAAACGCACGGGGGAGCCTGTGTATCTGACCAAAAACGGCGAAGGCGATCTGGTTGTGATGGATCTTGAATCCTTTGAACGCCGTGAAAAAATGCTGAAACTGCGTGAAGAACTGATGGCTGTGGAAGATGCACGCAAGCACGGTGCAAAGGGGCATACGATTGAAGATGTTGTAGATGCCATGAGAGCCGCTGTTGCGGAGGTGCGCAATGGATAATGCAAAAAAATATGAGGTCATTATTTCGGACACGGCAAAACATATGCTGGTTTCTCATTCTGTTTTTCTTGCAAATGTCAGCCTTGATGCCGCTGACCGTCTGATTGAAGATTTTTATCAGGCGGCTCTGTCTTTGCGTGAATTTCCGAACAGATGCCCTTGGTTTTCGGGGGTTAATATTCCACCGTGCCATTTCAGGTATATCATGTTCGGTAATCGATATTGCTTGCTGTATAAAATTGAAGAAAATAAAGTGTATGTGGATTATTGCCTTGACTGCCGTCAGGATTATACATGGATTTTGCAATGAATATTACGGGGGATTTCGGTCCTCCGTTTATTTTTGTTCAAGATATTTTTGAATGGTTGTGAATTCCCGCAGATACAGGCTTCTGTGGTCAAGTTGTTTGCTTTCATAGGTTCCGAACACGGACAGGGCTTTGTCAAAAGAAAGCCATGCAGGGGTGATGCCGTGGTCGATTTCGGTTTCGGTTAGATGTGCTTCCCCCTTGCCGATGATTTCGCAAAGAAAATAGTGACTTATATACAGCGTTTCAAAGCTGTATTCGTTCACAACAAGGAATTTCCGAATCGGCCGCACAATGTAACCCGTTTCTTCCTGCACTTCTCTTTTGCAGCATTCGCTGAGTGTTTCGCCGTCTTCCAGACCGCCGCCGGGGCTCATGTAAACATTTTTGTTCACTTCGTGCGAAAGCAAAAGTTTGTCTTTATCAATCACAAAAGCACGGCACGAAACACGCACCCGTTCGGGCGGATCGGCATATATTTTGTTGTATTGACGGATGATTTCACACGGCGGTACAAACAGTTCGATTTCGGTATCGTAATACTGCTCCTGAAAATGCACGGCCTGTTCAACTTCTTCTTTTGTAAAATCCATTCCGTGCGGTGCGGCAAGGAGTTTGTCTTCGATATCATTGTGACGATGCACAATGCCGATGACCTCGGCGGTGTATTCGCAGACGGGGACAGAAATGCCGAGCAGATACACATCGAGTTCTTCACCGTCACCGCCGAGCACAGCGGGGATATAACCGTAATTGATCGGATAGGTGAGGGAATAGCCGTTCTTTTGATGCACATAGCCGATCGGACGGTCGATTTTGATGTGTACGGTTTTGCCGAGAAATGAGTGTACAAGTGTTTTTCTTTCGTTTTCCATATTTGTTACCTTACAATTTGAATCTTTCTTTGATCATTTTTGCGACAACATCGGGGGCAAGCTCGGTGTTGTCGATTTTTATGTAATTTTCAAACGGGATCTCTCCGTCATAACTTTCAAGTCGGTATTTTCGGTCTGCATCCAGCAGATCCTGTTCTGCAAATGCAAGGTCGCGTTTGCTCGGCTTGTGCAAAAGTCTGTTTTCGCTTTTGTTGCGAACAAGGCGTACGTCCTGCGAGGCGACAAGCTCCACATAATAAACATCTGCACCCTTGTTTGCAAAAATGTCCGTTACATGTTTTGCATAATCCCAATCACTTTGTTGGTCGAATGCCCATGCAAAGGTGAAAATTAAACCCTCTTCACCGGTGTCGGCGAATTCTTCAAAGAAAACATCCCGTAATCTGCGCACGGCTCGTCCGTGGTAGTAGCCGAACACATCGAGTACCGGTTCAATGGTCATGTGGTTGTGAAAAAGAGTCAGATCGGTTATTTTTGCAAGCTCCTGCCCGACGGTCATTTTGCCGACGGCAAAGCTGCCGAAAAGAAGAACGAGTTTCATTCCTTTCACCTCTTTATAAGTCTTTTTCTAAAATGGCACTGTCGGGGTAATCTTCAATCAATCGGAACCCTTCACACACATAGACCGGAAAAGCCGAACTGTTTTTGAAAACATTGAGTGCCATGGTTGCAAAACCTTTCTCTTTTGCATCCCTTTGTGCATACTGCAAGGCACTTTGTGCATAGCCTTTTCGGCGGTGGTCCGGATGAATCACAAGCTCTGTGATGAACGCACAGTTTTCGTTGTAAGGACTTTTTTGATAAGCGATCACCCCGATGTCCTCGTCTGCTTCATTCTGCACGACATAAAGATAGGTGTCCTTTGTCTTTGCACCGTCGGGATACACATCATTGAATTCTTCCTGTGATGCGGCAAGTGCCTTTTTTCTGTTTTTTTCCGCTTTGTAAAGCAGATAATCGGCATATCCTTTCACAGACCACTGTGCATAAGCGGGGAATTCTTCTTCTGTCATGCGTCTGCCGTGTACAGGCAGCAGTTGTCTTTGCACGGCACTAAAGCCCAAAGCGTCAATGACTCTGAGCATAGCGGTGTTGGTCGGCAAGGTGCGGCAGGTGGCGGTTTTGCCGCTGTTTAAAATGATATTGGCAACATGGAAGACCACCTGCTTTGCAAAACCATTGCCTCGTGCTTCTGCACAAACTTTCACGTCTGCCGCTTCCCACTGCGTGTTATTCAACGGTTCAATACAGCACCGTGCAACGGGCTTGTTTTCCTCAAGCAATACAAAATAACGGATCCCTTTCTTGCTCCATTGTGCCCAATCCGCCTGTGATGCACCTTTAAAAAACATTCTTTTGTGCTTCGGCTGACAAAGCCGCAGATGTTCGTTGAAAATTGCAAGATCACCTGCACCGAGTTCGCGGATTTCATTTTTCATTGCAACGGTTTTGAGCTGCTTTATGTCGGTTATTTGAAATACTACTTCATTCATCATTCTTTTTTCCTTTTTTGTAATGTTTTTTTAAACAGATGCAAATAATGAAAAGTGTGGTTTTGCGGTGAGTTGAGGTTACGCACAAAGCAACCTCCACCACCCCTTGTCGCCCCTGAAAGGGGAGATGTCTGCGTCAGCAGACAGAGAGGTTCTGTCACACAGAAGAATCCGAGTTCTGAATTTTTTCCTTAACAACAACATCAATTGCATGACAAACTTCTTCAAATTCTTTGTTTATTTCATCATTTGAGAATCGTATCACTTCGACCCCAAGTCTGTTTATTGCTCTTGTTCTTTTCATATCGTATTTAGTGGCAGCTTCATCATAATGTTGAATGCCGTCGATTTCCACTACCAATTTTGCTCTTGCGCAATAAAAATCCGCTATATAGTTCCCAATTGGCCGCTGTCTGACAAATTTAACGGGATAATGGCGCAAAAAACAATACCAAAGCTTTCGTTCTTCTTCGGTCATATTCTTGCGTAAATCTCTTGCATGTTCAATTAAGTTTAAATTATATCCTGTATATTCGTAATCTTTTTTCTTGGTCATTTTTTATTGCTCTTTCGTTTTTTTTGACCCCTCTGTCACTTCGTGACATCTCCCCTTTCAGGGGCGACAAGTGTTAAGGGGGCAGTTTGCTCATAACGGAAGGTCACATCTGATATTAGGTTTCATGAAAAAAACGACCGCAGTGCTATCAAGATGCGTTTTCTTACAAAATCAAAGATCTCAATATCTCACAAATTATTTGTTCTTGTGTGATTCTATAAGTTCTTTAAATGTTGACAACCGCATCTAGACACAGATCAAGTGCAAAGCCAAATGAATCGTTTCCCCAGTTGCGTTCATCGTAGTTTTCTATATCCGCAAGGGTGTCGGCAGTAAACAGAATGCATCCCCATATTGCATTGCGCAATGCTGCACACGCGGCAAGTGCGGCACATTCCATTTCTACAACCTCACAGCCTTCCTGTTTTCTGTAGGTTACCTTGTCCTTGGTTTCACGATAAAATCCGTCGGTCGTCCAGGTTATGACTTCGCGGTATGCAAGGCCGTGTTCGGTAATCGTTTTTTCAATTGCTTTCAAAGCAAGCCTGTTGATCTCCACAAAACGCGACGGCAGCATATAGTGATACGATGTTCCTTCATCTCTTAATGCTTTGTAAGGAACGATAAATACATTTTCTTCAAAATCCGCAAGTGCACCGCAGCATCCGCCCGTGATGATTTCACGCACACCGTACCCGATCAACCAGTCCAATATCTGAACAGCAGATGCAGCACCGACAGGTGCCTGACACAAGCAAACATCTTCACCCTTGTGATTGATAATATATATAGGATAGTCTTTTGTTTCTGATGTGAAATCACCGATATGAATGGCGTTATGGGCTTTGGCATATTGTTCAATGTGCGTATCTAAAAAAGCAAATACAGCTTTTTTTGGTAAATGCAGATTCAGTTTTTCATGAGTCGGCATAATAACTGCTGATTTGTCTGTGTCAAACTCAAGAATCGGGATTTTATTTTTTATTATCATGGTGTGTTCTCCGCATTATAAATATTTCTGCATATAGCACACGTTCTGGTATGTTCCGTCTTTGAGCTTGTAGGCATTCGGTTTTGTTGCCATGATTTTGAATCCGAATTTTTCGTACAGTGCCTGTGCTCTGTCGTTGCCCTCTACGAATTCGAGTTCAACGATTTCGGTCCCCTCATGTTCTTGAGCAAGTTTCATCAATTCACGGAACATGGCAGAGCCGATGCCGAGATTCCAGTATTTTTTCATAATCGAAATGCCGAGTCCCGCACGGTGCACTGATTTGCCCTTGCCGAAAAAGCTGATTTCGCAGCTGCCGACCGCTACATTATCAATGTAGCAGGTAATGACATAATCATTTTCGGATTCGCGGTTGTTGCGGATCCATTTTTCTTCGCTTTCTACCGTGGTTTTGTCCCAGTCTTCGGGGAAACGTGCAAAAAAATCCGTTTCGCTGGAAGTGGTGCGGATGCAGTCAAGCAATTGCTGTGCATCTTCCACTTCGGGTGTTTTCAGAACGGCCGTTCTGCCGTTTTTCAGTTGAATTGTTTTTTCTTTAAAAATCATAACAAGCTCTCCTTGTTTTGGATTGTTAATCTATTTTTTCAACACGCGGTTGTTTTATTTTCGGGCTTTCACAAGCAGAAAATTCGGTTTTATGTATTCTTTGACGATTGTCGGCAGTTTTTCAATTGCCCATTCTTCGGGTGTCGGCTCACAGATTTCTTCAATCAAAAAACCGGCTTTGGCCAGTGCATTGATCACATCACTGAATGTTCTGTGGTACTTGATAACGCCGTCCACATACCAGTGGACCTTTCGTTCTCCTGGCTTGTTGTAATCTGAAAACGTGTAGGAAACACGGTTGCCGTTTTCGTCTTTGTTGAAGTGCCCGTTTCCGTCAACGGTGGCAGTGATAATGGGATGCTCCTGTGAAAACAGCAGCTGTCCGCCGTTGTGCAGAACAGCGAACATCGTTTTTGCAAAGGAATCAAAATCCTTGACATAATGAAAAGCAAGTGAGCTGTAAAGAAAATCAAAGGTTTCATCCAATTCGGCAATGTCGGTCATGCTCATGTTCAGGTATTCAATTTTTTCATGGGCAGATTCACTTTTTGCAACCGCAAGCATCTTTTCGGAAATGTCAATGCCGACAACACGCTTTGCACCGCGATGCACAAAATCAATGCAGTTGTGACCGTAACCGCACCCGAGGTCAAGCACTGTTTTTCCGGTTAAATCAGGCAGCATCTTTGCCATGGCAGGCTGTTCGAGCAAGTCATTATAGTTTGTTTCGCCTGCACGAAGTGCTTTATAACCCTCGAAAAATGTATCGTTGTTAAAAATATTCTGCTTGCTCATAGATGAAACTCCTGTTTTTCGTATTCGGGCAGTATATAACTTATTTCATTCTCAGCTTTGTATGTAAAACCGATCACATTCCCTTTGTAGTACAAAGCAGAAAAATGCACATTTCGGTTTTTTCTTGCACTGAAAGCCATTTTTCTGACTTCGCTTTTGTGCGGCTTT
Source organism: Acutalibacteraceae bacterium (assembly GCA_045605525.1). Lineage (GTDB taxonomy): Bacteria > Bacillota > Clostridia > Oscillospirales > Acutalibacteraceae > RUG806. The sequence continues at coordinate 40,866 of JAZUQC010000056.1, read as the reverse complement.
CGGTTGGTTTCTTTGCAGTATTCTTCCCAGATCTTGTAAACCTCTTTCATCTGCTGCTTGTTGTAAGGGTTGATGCCGATGGTGTCGGTCGGGGTCACAAGCTGTTCAATTGCCTTGTCAATTTCTGCGGTGTGTTCGTTTTCGGTCAGGTGTTTTCTGTAAACCAAAAAATGCCCCCATCCCTGATGAATTCCCGTGTTGCAATATCCCATGGCTCTCCAGAAGTCAATGCCGCTGACGGGGTCGGGATACAGCAGAACCGTATTTGTGCCGTTCTCCTTGAAAATGCTTTCGATATGTCTGTTTAAAATGCTGCCGTAGCCTTTTCGTCTGTGTTTCGGTGAAATATAAAAATCATGGACTGATCCGTAAGAAAAGGGAATGTCAAGCATATCCCGGTCGAAAATGTCGATCAAGGTAAAGCCGAGGAGGTCTTTTCCTTTCTGCATAACAATAAAACGCATTGTGCTGTCTGCTGACAGATTTTCAAGCGTGCTGTCAAAAAGATTAAAAAACATCTTCTTGCTACCGGGTGCTTCACCGTGATTACGAAGCGTCTGCATCTTATATTTCGCAAAGATTCTGCGCAGATTTTTAATTTGCTTTATACTTTCTTTTGTCAGACTCGTGAAAATGATATTGCTATTACGGTCTTTCATTTTGTAACCTCTTTCTGTAAAAAAATAAAGGCATCCCCGAAAACCGAAGATGCCTTTGCATTTACAGAACGAAAAATTACTTGCAAACGGACAAAACAGCACTTCGGTTTCTCAGTGAAATAACCATTGTCATTTTGTCCACCTGCCTTTCGTTTTTTATTATTTTAATATTGTTGTTTGCAAAAGTCAACACAAACTTGAAATGTGTCGATGTTTTCTGCAATATTGTTTTTTTATTTAATCAAATCCTTGATTTCATCAACGACCAAGCCGATCAGCTTTGCCATAATAACATAAATGCGGGTGCTCTTGAGCTTGAAAGTGATGTCGGCAAGAACGCTGTCAACGGTGGTTTCTTTTTCGTAAGCAGGTTTTTCTTCGCCGTTGTCAATCACGATGGGCTGTGTGCATGTTATACCGCCTTCGCCAATGATTTCCGCACGGACATACATAAATTCTTCAGCACCTTCAATGGTGTCAAGATCAAGTGTGAGCACACCGCTGTCGGCAGTCACATCCTGCGAAGCGATGATTTTGCCGTTGGCGATCCACTGAATGTAGTTACAATCGGCAACCGTCACGCTGACGGAATGGTCTTTTGTTGTGACAGAAGTGAAGGTGGGATACATGAGATCCGTGTCACAGGCATCCACTTCCGTTTCGGGGCCGATGATATCATTTGTGCCAAGATGACGTGCGACAGAAAAGAAATTGCCGTTAATCATAGCCTGCTTGATGTTGTCAACATTGTTTTCTTCCATGGCGAAGACCATGAACGAAGAGTCAATTTCGCTGAAATTGTGGGAGTCATTGTTGGCAAAGCCCCAGAAGGTTCTGCCGTAGGGCAGGGTATACATGAGCATATTGTCCCACAGAATGCGGTTATACGGCTCGGTGTTGTTATGGAGATTGAAAATTTCAAAGCCGAGGCAGGAATCGTATTTCAGGATGATCTCGCTGAAATAGCGGACATGCTCGGGGTTGGATGCTTCGTCAACGGATTCGTAGCCGATCCAGTCACCGGGATGGTTGATCTGCGAAAGACCGCCGTGCTTGTCAACGAAAGCAACAGCGATTTCATGGCCGTTTTCACCGCCTTCAAAGCCGTTGCCGACACCGTCGGGAAGGAAATAGCCGTTAACGTGGCTCTTGGTGATGTTGATGTAGTTGAGTTCGTTTGCACCGGTCACACAGGTCATGCCTTCACCGCGGACTGTGCCGTCATAAAGAGCATAGGTGCCGCCGGTGATGCCTTCAAACTGCTCGTCGGTCAGGTGTGTCTGCTTGTAGCCGATGATGTACTGATACAGATACAGCGGAATCAGAGGCTGACGCTCATTCCAAGCTCTGCCGGTGACGCCGTGGTCTGCCATGGCAAGGAAATCATAGCCCTGGTTGTAGTGTTCAATAATGGTTTCGGGGTAGGTGACGGAGCCGTCACTGTAGGTTGAATGGGTGTGCAGGTTGCCCTTGTAAAGTCCCCATGTTTCCCAATCAACGTTTTCGTAAGGGGAAACAAGAACATAATCTGTTGCGGCTGCGGCACTTGCTGCAAGAATGCCGAACGGCAGCACCATCAGCAAGCTGAGAACAATACAGAGTGTTTTTCTTAAGCGTTTCATAAGAATACTCCTTTATTTTTTGATAATCCTTATTATACCTTAATTTAACTTTTATTGTCAAGGTTGACAAAACGAATTTTTATTGTATAATGGAACAAAAAAACAGAGGGAAATTTATGCACATTCGCCATGCAAACAGGGAAGACCTGCCCCGTCTTCTTGAAATTTATGCCATCGCACGTCGGTTTATGGCGGCAAACGGCAACCCGACCCAATGGAAAAATCACAAGCCCGCTCCCGAACGGGTAGAACAAGATATTGAAGAAAAAATAAACTATGTCGGAGTGGATGATGACGATGTTGTCCGTTTTGTGTTTGTGTTTTTCACAGACCCCGAACCGACTTATTCTTATATTGAAAACGGCACGTGGTTGAACGATGCACCCTATGGTACCATTCACCGGGTTGCAACCGACGGCACTGTGCACGGTGCAATGGGGGAGATTGTCAATTTTTGCAAGCAGACCATCGAAAATCTGCGTATTGACACACACGAAAATAATATTCCCATGCAAAAAGCACTTGCCAAAAACGGATTTAAAAAATGCGGCACGATCTATCTTGAAGACGGTGACAGCAGAATTGCATTTCAATGCACAAAAGAATGAACAAAACGGAACTGCCGACAAAATGCAGTTCCGTTTATCTTTTTATTTGTTGGTATTCTGTGAAATGCTCGCTCTTGTATCCGGATTCGGACTCAGGCTCAAAGCACGGTTGAAGCCATGCTTGATAAGCATTGCCATGCCTCTTGCAACCGTTCTTGCAGGCAATCGGGTTTCGTTGTGCAACCATGTCCATATAAAGTTTGCCATACCTGCCGCAATAAATTGCACCACATACATATGCAATTCCGATGAATTGATTTCGGGGGTGTTTATTACTGCCTGCGTGACCCTTTCGCTGAAACTTTTTCCGATTTTCAGTTCCCCGTTTTCACTGAGTAATACAAGGCAGAGCTGACGGTTTTCTTCACAATACGTCAGAATCTGTGTCAGTACAGCTGTGCTGTTGAAAGGGTCATCTTTAAACTGATTTGTAATATTAAGAATATCACCGTATACATTGTCGTAAATCTCTTCAAGTAACTTGAGCGGTGTGTTGTAATGCCGATAAAACGTACTGCGGTTAATATCGGCATTGTCACAGATCTCCTTGATCGTGATTTCATGAATGGTCTTTTTTTCCAATATTTCAATCAGACTGTTTTGCAACAGTTTTTTTGTCATGGTGGTACGGCGGTTTTCAGCGGAAACCATAAGAATTCTCCGATCTTGTGATGTAAAAGCAATATAGTGTTGCATTCTTTATATACTATATCATTTTTGTTCATAAAAAGCAAGAGATATTTTGTTGACTGAATAAAAATAATGTAGTATAATAATTCTGTATAAACGGAAAGTGAGGAAAAGTTATGAAAAAAGGTCTTGCTTTATTGCTCAGTTTGTTGATGATTGTAAGTTTGTTTGTGATGCCTGTTTCTGCACAGGAAACGGAAGAACTGAAATTTGCTGTTGCCGCGGATTTGCATTATCATGCACCCCGTGAAGCACTCGAAGGGGATATTGATGATGAAATTTACTGGTATGCCAACCGCCGTGCGGCATTGGAAGACGAAAGCCCTTATATCATTCAGCAATTTCTGACACAAGCTGCTGAAAACGGCAGTGATTTTGTTCTGATTCCCGGGGATCTTACCAATGACGGCAGACCCCGTCCCGAAGATCATTATCCTGTAGCCGAAATGCTTCGCAAGTTTGAAGCGGAAACGGGCATTCCCGTATATGTCATTTCCGGCAATCACGATACAGGGGCAGGGGAGAATGACACCACCAATGCCATGTTCAAAGAAATTTATGCCGAATTCGGCTATGATGAAGCCTTGACTGTTGTCGAAGAAGAAACCTCCTACACCGCCGACCTCGGCAATACATACAGACTGATAGCTCTTGATTCCTGCGACACATCCAAATCCACCGAAGACGGCATGACACCCGCCCGCGTGATGTGGGTGCTTGAACAGGCAAAGAATGCAAAAGAAGACGGCAGATATCCCATTCTTATGATGCACCACAATCTGCTTGACCATCTTCCCATGCAGCGTATACTCAGCCGTAATTTCATTATTAAATTCCATTATACCACTGCTGAACTGTTTGCAAATGCAGGCATTAAACTTGTGTTCACGGGTCACGAGCATTGCAGTGATGCCGCTGTTTACACCAGCACACTCGGCAACAAGATCTATGACTTTGCAACCACTTCACTGACCATGTACCCCCTGCAGTTCCGTATGTTCACCATGAACGAACAGGAAATTACCTACACTGCCGAAACAGTGGATACCATTGATGTCAATGCTCTTACCGCCGCTGTTGACGGCTACACCGAAGAACAGATCAAACTGATGAATGAAGGCATGAATGCCTATGCCAAGGGCTATTTTAAAGCCGGTATTGAATACAGACTTGCTCTTTCTCTCTCCATGGAAAAGATCGGTATTGCCGAAGGAGAATTTGGCTATGACCTTGTCAATACAGCTGTCGGCGGTCTGCTCAAGCTGCTTGAATTGCCGCTGTACGGTGAAGGCAGTGTGCAGGAAATTGCCGCCGAATACGATGTGGAACTGCCTGAAACCGACTTTTATAACGGCTGGGATCTTGTGACCGAGCTTGCAGGTGCACATTATGAAGGCTCTGAGGCCTATTCGCTTGACACCCCTGAAGTCACCTTATTGCTTCGCATGGTTTCGCTCATTCTCCGTGACGACCTTGCCACGGTCGGAGATGAAGTATTCCTCGGTCTTGCCAATCAGATTCTCTCCAATGTAGGTACCGATGCCGTGATGCAGGATCTGAACAAGCTCATTTCCAAGACCTTCGGCTGTGTCACCCCGGGGCAGTATTTCCTTGTGGCTCTTGTTTCCCCGCTGTTGTATCAGTTTGCGTTTGACGGAGACGGTGTGGATGATAACAACGGTACTTTGCCCGGTTACGGTACGGTGGATTGCGAATCCAACACACAGAACATCTTTGAAAAGGTGACCAACTTCTTCTCGACCATCGTTTTGTATTTCACATTCTTCATTAAATATCTCACCGCACCGCTGACTTCGCTGTTTGCATAAAAAGTCTCAATTCTGCATAATAAAAACCTGCCCGCGCGGCAGGTTTTTTTTTGGGTCTTGGGGGAGGCTACAAATAAATTACGGTTTGTCGGGGATGTTGGTTGATTGCCGTAGGGAATGCATATTATGCATTCCGTGCATATTATGCATTCCGACCCCGTCCTGCCAAGGTGATACGCGTACTTCGGTAGGGGTCGGTGCTTCGACGACCCGACCCCCATGGATTGATAAATTTTGGGTTTACAAACGGGATGCCGAGGGCATCATCCCCTACAGGGCAATGTCGTCAACTTAAGAAATGCAAGCATATTGTCTGTCTATTAAACGGACAAATTACAGTTTATCGAGCTGATTAGCGGTTTGATTTGTAGGGAACGCATACCATGCGTTCCGCGCATACCATGCGTTCCGCTGTGAATTTGACGATGAGAATGCATTATAAACAACAGAAAACCTCATCAGGCCGCCGATTTGCCGGAACGGATGATATCCGTTCCCTACGGTTTGTGTCCAACTTCCTGCAAATCAATCAGTTTGCCATACTATAAATTTATTTTCCTTAAGTTGACGACATTGCCCTACAGGATAATCAACTAAATTGTACAGGGTCGGAACACTTGCGTTCTCTACAATCCGTAATTGCAAAAAAACACAGCCGCCGGGAGAGTGTGCTTCCGGTGGCTGTGTTGCAGAGATAACTATGAAACGGGTTGTGTTTTTGTCATGAAATGTGAATTATATTTACATTTGTTATTTAAGCACCGAAGTCAAACAGCGGGGCATTGTAGTGCAGTTCACCGCAATCGCAGTACTGCTGCACGTTAAGCAGGCGGAAGAACATGCAGATGATGTTCCAGAACAGACGAATGAGTTCATTGTCGCTGTGGCACAGGTGGTCACAGTTGGCAATGGCTTCTTCGCGGTCGATGTCTTCCTGAATTTTGTAGCTTACAAACAGGTCGTAATCGGGCATGATGAAGGTGTTCTGTTTTGCGTTGAGGTCAACACCCTCAAGGGTGACTTCATTGCCGTCGGCATCCTTGAAAGTCCAGCATACAAAGCTGTCCAGGGTTGCACGAAGCTCGACCTTCTGACCGGCACGGGCAGTGAAGCTTGAGGAGCCGAGCACCTTCATGCTGATGCCATAGGTGCTGTTATCGGCACTTCTGGCATTGGTGACGGAGTGCATGGCAGGAACGACGTAGGTAACTTCGGCATCATTGCATACAAAGTAGTCGTTTTCAACGGGGTTGTACACGGCTTTGATGTGCGAGGTGCCGCCTTCGTCAGTGTAAACCTCACAGTCAAACACATACGACACGGCTCTGCTTACAGTGGCAATTTCCACATCATTGTGGTAAATGGTGAACGTTCCGGGCACGGAGTGACCTGCACAGTCCACTTTGAATTTGTTGGAACCGGCACTCACGATTGTGGGGGTGATTTCGGTGGTGGCAAATACGAGCTTTACATAGGCAATGTTGCCGGTGTAGTTGCTGTTGTTATGATTATGAACCTGATATTCATAAATTCTGCCGTGTTCCGCTTTGCCGTTGTAGTCTTCAATCTGCACGCTGCCTGTACCGGGCCAATTGAGGTGATAATTTTTCAGAGTGTCCCTTACCTCTCCCATGTCAGCAAACGGAGCGACCTCAAAAATATAGGGGTCATCAATGCTTGTGCCTTTATGATCGGGACCGAAAGAAATCGGACATGCATCTACAACAATCGGGATAGCAAATGATACTGTGGAATAGTAATCATCCGACGGAATAAACATGAATTGAGCATTGTCATTGCCATCATGTTGCATTGTTCCCATATTTGTAATTTTAAATTCACCGTCAACTTCAATTCCGTTTAAGTCAACTACTTTACCGCCGGTAAAGGAAACGGCTGACCAAGCATCACCGACCGTAAACTTTGTTGTTGTAATTGTCGGCTCTTCCGCAACCGTTGTAAGCATTTTTTCTTCAGCTGTATCGCCTGTAACTCTGACATAAACATACATGGTAATGGTATTATAATAGTCTTTCTGTGTGCCGAGTGAGGTTCCTGCTTGGTAATAGGCACTTTCATTTACAACTTTTGTTCGAGAACTTGCTGCCCATGCCCATTTAGTTCCGGCAATGACCTCATTTGTATATGGATTTACGAGATCGCCGCCGGAAAGTGTGGAGGTCATCACTCTTTTTCCTGCCACAACCTGCGTAGCTACAATCGGATCATTAATGGGATCCTTCAAAACAGGGGTTGCTTTGCTGATTGCGTATACGGCATTCTCATTCTCACTGACAGTAAAACCGGCATAAGAATCTTTATCATCGGGAATAAATGTTATCGAAGCATAATTCCCTGTTATCTGCGTAGGACGATATTCAGGATCGGAAAATTCAAAATGACCTTCGACAACCGTTCCGTCTGCCGTGCCGTCAAGAGTAACCACACCGCCGACGATTTGCAGATTGCCTTCATTCAATTTTTGACCGTAAAACATTTCGCCTTCAAAAGTCGGCCAAACGGCTATATTAGCTTCTGTCAACGCTGTTATTTCTGCTGCAAATGCAACAGATGCAAAACCGGCAAATAACATCGCAACTGCCAGTACGAGAATAAACAATTTCTTTGTTTTCATAAAATTTCCATTTCCTTTCTTAAATAATTTTTTTCGGTGTAAAAAGTTAAAATTTCAATAAACCATGCAGCATCACCCTTTTTAATGTATTACCGTTACATTTTAAACGATGAATAAACTATATCACAAATAATCTCAATTGTCAATAATAATTATTTACGATAAGTATTTACAACGATATTTATTATGTGGTATAATCTGTAGGGAACGGATATCATCCGTTCCGCACTAAATTTGACAATGTGAAAAAAACGGGTCGGATGGGATCGGAACGGATGATATCCGTTCCCTACGGGATGAAAAAGGAAAACATTGAGAGGATAATATATGAGTCCCAATCAAGACAATTTTAAACGAGGTACGGCAGAATTGCTCGTTTTGTATTTACTGCAGGACGGCGATCTGTACGGTTACGAAATTACCAAGGCCTTTAAAGAAAAAAGCGGCGGTAACTACACCATGGCGGAAGCGGCACTGTATCTTGTGCTGTACCGTCTTGTCAATGCCGGCTACATTTCGGACTACGAGGAGCTGGTCGGCCAGCGTCGCAGACGGCGGTATTATCACCTTGAAGAATCCGGCCGTGCATACTACAAAGAACTGTTGCAGGAATATGTAACGGTTACAAAATCGGTTTTTAATATTTTAGACATGGAGTGTGAAATCAATGGCAATGCAGAATGAAATCAAAGAATGCATAAAATCGGTTAAAAAGCAGATCGTCTGCCCGACTGCCGAAAGCCGTCAGATGCTCCGGGAACTGCAAGCAAATGTGTCTGATTTTGTACAGGAAAATCCGGATGCCGATATGGTGCAGATTGTTGAACAGTTCGGCGAACCCGAAACCATTGCAAACCTGCATCTTGCCAATATGTCAAAAAACAGAATCACAAAAGCGGTCAACACACGTAAAGTGGTAGTTACGGCAGTAGTAATCGCACTTGCAATATTGGCAATAACCGTAATAATCACAATAATAGACAACCATAGTGGCAAAATTATTTATTACGAAAGCGGTGTTATTGAAGAAGTAGCACAAATGATCATTTCATCTAATTTTATTTCTAGTAACGGTTACAAAATCGGTTTTTAATATTTTAGACATGGAGTGTGAAATCAATGGCAATGCAGAATGAAATCAAAGAATACATAAAATCGGTTAAAAAGCAGATCGTCTGCCCGACTGCCGAAAGCCGTCAGATGCTCCGGGAACTGCAAGCAAATGTGTCTGATTTTGTACAGGAAAATCCGGATGCCGATATGGTGCAGATTGTTGAACAGTTCGGAGAACCCGAAACCATTGCAAACCTGCATCTTGCCAATATGTCAAAAAACAGAATCACAAAAGCGGTCAACACACGTAAAGTGGTAGTTACGGCAGTAGTAATCGCACTTGCTATGTTGGCAATAACTTTCATAATCGCAATAATCGACAGTCATAGCCAAAATATAGCTTATTACTATAATAGTGATGTTATTAAAGATGTTTCAACAACATCATCGGCAGTAACAATACAAGTGTCGCATATTTCACAGAAAGCGGTGTAGTAGATATAACTATATTGGCGGAAAATATAGCAACAGAGTGATAAAATGAAAAAATGTCTGCATTGCACCTGTGTCGTGCAGACAAAAACGAAGCAAACAAAGATTTGCATTTTATAATGCAAATTACGGGTTAGCGGGATGTTGGTTGATTACCGTAGGGAACGCATAGTATGCGTTCCGCAACAAATTTGACGATGTGAAAAAAACCGGAACGGATACTATCCGCGGAACGGATACTATCCGTTCCCTACAATCCATAAAATATACTTTGCCCGATAAACCGTAATTTGTCCCACGAAAAACGGCAGTACCGAAAGGTACTGCCGTAATGCTTTTATAAGTGAGCGAAGACTTAGTCTTCTTCTTCCATGTTCTTCTTGGCTTCTTCGATGACCTTCATGGCTACGTTTGCGGGGGCTTCTTCGTAGCGGGTGAATTCAAAGCTGAAGTAGCCTCTGCCTGCGGTGACAGAACGAAGGATTGTGGCGAAGTCGCCCATTTCTGCCATGGGAACTTCTGCTTCCAAGCACTGGAGTTTGGGATCTTCAGCAGGACCCATACCCTGTACACGGCCGCGGCGCTTGGTAACGTCGCCCATGATGTCGCCCATGTTGTCGCTGGGCATATAAGCCTTCAGCGTACCGATGGGTTCAAGGATAGCGGGGGATGCATCGGGATTGAGCTTCTTGAATGCAAGGGAAGCAGCAGTCTTGAATGCCATTTCGGAAGAGTCAACGGGATGGTAAGAACCATCATACAGGGTAGCCTTCAGGCCGACAACGGGGTAACCTGCTACAAGGCCTCTTGCAACACATTCACGAAGACCTTTTTCAACTGCAGGGAAGAAGTTCTTGGGAACGGAGCCGCCGAAGACTTCTTCTGTGAAGACGAGGTCGTCGCTCTCGCAGGGAGAGAAGCGGATCCAAACATCACCGAACTGACCGTGACCACCGGACTGCTTCTTATGACGGCCCTGTACTTCAACGGTCTTGCGGATGGTTTCTCTGTAAGCAACGCGGGGAACAACGAGGTCAACTTCAACACCGAACTTGGTCTTGAGTTTGTTGACGATGATGTCAAGATGCTGTTCGCCGAGACCGGAGAGAACCTGTTCCTTGGTTTCTTCGTTGATGGTGAATGCGATGGTGGGATCTTCTTCCATGAGCTTCTTTAAGCCGGAAGCAACCTTTTCTTCTTCACCCTTCTTGCGAACCTTAACAGCCATGGAAAGGCAGGGAGCAGGGAAGGAAACACCGTCAAGTTCAACGGGATTCTTCTGTGCACTCAGGGTATCACCTGTGATGGTGTTGGAAAGTTTGGTGATAACACCGATGTCACCTGCGGGGATAGCTGCGGTGTCTTCCTGCTTGCCGCCGCGGACAGTAATAAGCTTGCCCATTCTTTCGGGTTCACCCGTACGGCTGTTTACAACAGCAGCATCAGCAGTGAGTTTGCCGGAAATGACCTTGAAGAAGCTCATCTTGCCGACGAACGGGTCGGCAACGGTCTTGAAGCAGATGGCTGCAACGTTACCATTTTCATCGCACTTGAGATCTTTTTCGACCATTGTGGAAGCAGCGGGAGCAAAGTGAACGATCGAATCAAGAAGAAGATCAACTGCGTCGGTGGTGTAACCTGCACAAGCAAATACGGGATATACGGAACCGTCTGCAATACCTGCGGACAGACCCTTGACGATTTCTTCGTGGGTGAATTCTTCTTCCATGAAGAACTTTTCCATCAGTTCATCATCAGCGGAAGCAACAGCTTCGCTGAAGATTGCCTTCATTTCGGCGATGGTATCATTTTCGGGCATTGCAACTTCGCTTGCTTTGCCGTTATTGTATGCAAATGCCTTGCCCTGTGCAAAGTCAACATAAGCCTTGACTGCGTCGTTTTCCATGTAGGGAACCACAACGGGGCAGATGGGTGCACCGTATTCTTCTTTCAGAGCTTCAAGAGTCTTGAAGAAGTCGGTATTTTCAGCGTCGCAACGGGTGATTGCGAACATCTTTGCAATGTTTCTCTGGGAAGCGGCCGCATAAGCCTTTTCAGCACCGACATCAATGCCGCTGCCTGCGGAAAGAACGATGAGAGCAGCATCGGCTGCACGCATACCTTCGGAAATTCCGCCTGCGAAGTCAAACAGACCGGGAGTGTCAAGAAGGTTGACCTTTGTGTTCTTCCATTCAAGGGGAGCAACTGCGGTGGAAACGGAAGCCTTGCGGCGTTTTTCTTCCGCATCAAAGTCCATGACAGTGTTGCTGTCGGCAGTTCTGCCGAGTCTGTCGGTTGCACCGGCGATGTAGAGCATTGCTTCGGCAAGAGTGGTCTTACCCTTGCCGCCGTGACCGGCGATGGCAATATTACGGATGTTTTCTGCTGTGTAGAGTTTCAAGTGTTTTTCCTCCTTATGCCTTCCGCAAGTGTTTGCGGACAGGACCTATTTACAAAAGTATCGTGTTAAAAAACACGGCAACAAAAATTATTATATCATATAAGAACACTATTTTCAATTATTACTTTTTTCAATATTTTGCCCTTACTTTTAGGCAATCTGCATATTTTTTTGCAATTATTTGCCGTTTGCGAGCGTTTGCAGGTTTTGTTCCATCAGGTCGAAGAAGCGTTCAACAATGCGTTTGTCTTCTTCATTTCCGCGTACGCACATCGACAATGTGAGTACCCCGCCCAGGGATGTGGCAGACACAAGGGCAAAGGGTTTGTATTTGACTGCACCCGTCATGAATCCGTCTTTCGGTGCATTTCCGCAAAGCGAATATCCCTCGCTGTCCAGTACACCTATATTGCTCATTGCAAGCAAAGGATTGGAATAACCGAGTTTAATGACCCCTTCCGCTGCGGTCTGCGGTAAAATGCCGTAGCCGAATTTAAGAAGCGGCAGACCGTAAAGTCCCATAAACGGATCATTCTTGAATTTTTCAACTGATTTTTGGGTGTATTTCAACGTTTCAAAAATGTCTTTTCCGCGCTCGGGAATATTGCACTGCATGAATGCGGTGTGGTTTGTGATGCCCATGCCTTCGGTATCCTTAACATGTCTTCGCAGGTCGATGGCACACGAAATGGTAACACTTTCGTCCATTCCGTAGTCTGCCAATTCATACAGACTGTAAAAATAAGAGGCAACCAACAGGTCATTGACGGTCGCCCCCAAGATTTTACCGGCTTTTCGCAATGCCGCAAAGCGATCTGCATCTATTTTGCGAAGTGCAATAAAGGACTTATCATGCAGATTGTTTTCAGTCAGCGGAAAACGGTGCTCATCCTTTGCACAGACATTTTTGTACAGGTTTTGTGCCATTTTCTTTTCTCTGCGTGAGAAATCTCTGTAAATTTCATCATAAGAACGGCTGCCTTCGCGTAGACCGATGGGGCTTGTTCCGTTTTGCACATACTCTGTGTAAGCCCGGCAGAAAGATCGCACAAAATATTTCAGATCGCCGCCATCCATGCACATGTGGTTTTCAACCATGCAAAGCACGCTTTCACTTTCGCTATAAAAGACACCGACACGGATCTGTACGGGTGCCTCGGGTTCAATATATTGTGTCAGGAATGCATCCGCATCCTTCTGCAGGTCATTGCTTTCACAAACGATCAGTACGTCGTCAATGGTGTATTCGTTGACCCTCCAATGTGCAGTCAGTTTTGTGTCGATGAAGGAGGAATGCAGAACAGGTGCCTTTTCCATGAAGCACAAAAGCACTGTTTTGAGTGCCTGTATATCTATTTTATAATCATAATATAATGCAACATGAACCATGCGGTCATTGAAACCGCGGAACAGATAATGCATTTTATCCCATAACTCGGCTGTCAGTCTTCTTTCCATATGTTTTCCAACTCCTGTTTAATGGAATATCTGCCTTTGTAAAGCACCGTGCCGACCACAAGAAATATATCCGCAGCCACGGCGGCAACCATCATCCACCAGCCGGGATGCCATGGGATAAAGCCCGTAATGCCGAGCAGGACATACAAAAGTCCCGTAACGGCAGGGATATAAAGAAGCCAGCTCAGAAATGCGAATTTCTGTTTTGTCAGGCTTGCCAGTATGCCGTCGGCAATCAGCATCAGTGCCACTGCTGCCGGAAACAGCAGGTATGCATTTTCAACGCCAAACGGAATGCGGATGACGAGGAATATGAACTGTGCAAGCATCATAACGGATCCCGCAACACAAAGCCGTGCAAGCGGAAACAGCGGGGTGTCGGTCAGATGAGCCGTCAAAAAAACGAGCAAATAAATGACCATGAAGGTCACGCCGCCTTCTATGAGCAACCATGTCGGATGCCAGACACTTGTTGTAAAGCCGATACTGAGAAACGCAAGAATAAGAACGATCATATAAATGCCGATGTTCCGCGGCAGGTTTTTGATTCTTTTTTTGTCCTTTTCTTTGGCAAGAAAGTCAAAATAGCCTTGCTCGATATTCATGTTTTCACTGCAAACGAGATCGATGATGACATTTTCATCGTCAAGGCCCCGTTTTTGCAGGAGGGCACTGCGTTTTTCCATCGCCTCCAGAACTGATTTCTTGTAAGAGAAAGTCAGTTCATTGTTCGGGTGGTTCTTCATCTGATTTTCTATGAAATCAGGATAATTTTTCATTCTGTTGATCACTTTCCTTTTTTGCCGCCGACGGAGCATTCGAGTAATTTGAAGGTTTCCCCCGATTTTGTGTCATAACGGAACATCCATCTTGCTGTTGCACCGTCGGAAGTTGCGGCATTTTTAAAGAAGTCGATTTCCCTGTCATTGAAGCACTGTGTATCTGAAACGGCATGTGCCACCTTTTGCAGGTGTGTGCCGTCCGCATGCATGCTGTACAGTGATTGCAGTTCTTTTGTATGCAGATTGCCGTCTTCATCGCGGAAGGAATGAATTTCATCAGCCGCAAGGAAGAAAAGCTGGCCGTTCTGCATGAACAGCATCTTACGCATATCTGCAAACAAAAACAGCTTACCTGTGCCGTCCGGCAGACAACTGCAAAGATTGCCGTCCGCATCTGTATAGTAAAGGCGACCGCAGTGCATGCCGCAGAGAAGGCGTATGCTGTCTGTAATTTTTGTCTGTTTATGATTCTGCGTATCAATACGATACAGAATACGATTGTTTGCATCGCCGACGGTTGCATATGCATACTGACGGTCTGTCAGTTCAACCGTATCCGCAATTTGCAACAGTTGTTCACAATTACCGTTTTGCAAACTTACGCAATACAGACTTTTTTGCAGTTTATTGCCGATTGTGTAATAAACAGAGTTACCGTTTGCGGCACAGACGGAATAAATATTGCTTGCCAATAAGCGTTCATGCGGGTCTTTATCGAGTGTGAAAACATAAAGATTTTTGTTGTCGGCCGTCGGTGCGTTGCGAGTATAAAGAATGCAGTTTCCTGCAAATGCAAATAACTCAATGCGGTTTCGGCAGACGGAGTAAACTTCCCCGCTTACAAGGGAGAATGCAAACGTTTCACCGTGGCTGTCTGAATAAAGCAAAATATCATTGCCTATGCCGTGAACGGTTGCGACATCTTCCAGCAGAACGGTTTCTGCCATGTTGTCGGGACTTATGTGTGCAAACACCTTAGGGCCTTTCCCTTCTTTCGAACGATAGGTGCAGTATAAAGAACACGGATCATCGGTTTCGATGGCGGTCATTTCGGGAAAGGTGCGCTTGCGGTCAAATTCGACGGTTGTTCTTTCGGTCAGATCAAACTGCAGAAGCTTGTTTTTGATATCCAGATATATAATGCGGTCGGCATTTGTCTGCAGGATTTCGCCAATACCCCGGAGGATCGGTTCTGCAGACGGCTTGCCGTTTTCGAGTGCATACAGGGCATTGCTTTTTTCAATATATAACCGACCGGCAATCTGCAGAATTTCAAGAAAACGATAACAACGGTTGACATCCTTGAGCAGTGTGGCCGTGTTTTTGTATCCTTTGAACCGTTGCAGGGCATTGACAGCATCTTTGATCTGTTTTTGTGCCAATTGATTGCCGATTTTGCGGTATTCAACCTCCAGGTCAATTCCGACTTCGGCAAAACGCTCGGACATGGCACGGTTGTTTGCATCCAACACTGCTTTGACGGCGGGAATTTCCTCTGTCGCACGCGGAAGTTGTATTTCAGCAATTGCGGTTTGCACTTGTTGTATTTTTTCATGTAAAGCAGAACAGTCGGTTTCATTTGCACCGAACTGTTTTGCATTTTCTGCATAATAGTTCAAAAGACGAATAATTTCTCCGCTTTTGTTCTGCATGAATGCAACAGCCTGTCGCAAGGAATCAAAGTATGCGACGGCCTCCTTCTTTTGTTTTTGTGAATACAGGTCTGTAATTACGGCAATTGCAGCAGTAAAGCCCTGTGTTTTTTTCAGAACCGGCGTATGGATGCATTCAAATGCAAGCATCCATGCCGCGGCATTGTTGCAGGCACTCTGCAGAAAATGACTGACGAGCCTCTCTGTCTGTTCAACGGTATAACGATGGGAGAGAATCCATGCGTCCCAGTCAAAGGATTCAAAGAAAAACCGCACAAATGCAAGTGCCGTTCGAACGTCGGTAATGTCAGCAAGTGCATCTGCTTCATTTGGCGGCTGTATGGACGGGGATTGTATCGGACGAACGGGAATGCTGCAATAAGGACAAATAACTTTACGGGCATCATTTGCAATTTTCAGTGCATGTGTGCAGTGCGGGCAATACAGTAAACGCAGACGTTTTTCCTTTTCCATGTTTTTTTCTCCTGTGATAATAATATGTAAAACATTAAAAATGCTGAAATCTTTTATATAACAGCACTTGAAAGACCGCATTCTTCAGGTACTTTTGCACGAGGAAGCTAAATATAGCACATCATTGGGAAGCTTTTTTATTTTTATTTTCGCCTTATGTTATTATACCAAAAAAAGAAATAACAGTCAATTTTTGTTTTTGTTTTTATTTTCAATAAAATTATTGCAATGCGAAAAAAAGTATTGTATAATATTTATGATTATGTAATTATGTACTTCTCCGGAGGGAAAACTGATGAAAAATCTTTTCAAAAAAACTGTCAGCATTTTGCTTTGTGTTGCGATGCTGTTTGGTTTGTTCGGTATCGTCGGATCGGGTGCATCCGTAACCCCCGTCATTTACATTGCCGATATTGAAAACAGCACATTGTATGAGAAACCCAATACAGCAGCGGCAACGGCAGTGTTTTTGCCGGAGCAGGACAAGTTGGAAGAACATTTTATGTTTATTGTTGCCGGTCTTCTGTATGCAACCGTGGCAGGGGAAACTGCAGAAGGTAACAAACTTCTGCTTCGCGGGCTGAACGGACTTTTGCGAGATGCACTTTGCAATGAGTACGGCGAAACGCAGGACGGAATCGGTGTGAATTCTTACAAGTATCCGTTGTCCTATTACAAAGACGATCCTGCTGTTATGACGGAATTGATGCTTGCACTTGATGAGGCAAACGGGGCTGTCGGTCTGGAACATACTTATCTGTTTACATACGACTGGCGATTGGATCCTATTGAAAATGCCGCAAAGCTCAATGATTTTATTGCACATGTCAAATCCCGCGAGGGTACAAAAGAGGTTGCACTTCTTTGTGCAGGCAACGGCGGTGTTGTTGCCAATGCTTATCTTTATACCTATGCGGATTCCGCCGCAACGGATGTTGCTTCCTGCGTATTTTTGAATTCGCCTATACTCGGTAACAGCCTTGTAGGGGATGTTATGAGCGGGAATCTGACACAAAAATTGGTGGATGCGGAAAGCCTTCTTCATATGTATGAGATCATTACCGCTTCTGAACGTGCAAGTGCACTTGTGCGTTATATCAACGATGATCCGGATGGTGTTATCCTGAACCTGTTTGAAACGGTATTCGGTGAGGGGGAATACACCAGTCAGCTTTCTTCAACGCTGGTCTGGCTGATCAACTCCTTCCTCGGCGGACAGGATGTCTGGGCTGAACTTGCAAAACAATATGCAAAGTATATCGGAGATAATGAAGAAGCCCTTTTCGGCGGTTATCTGACAGATTTCCTGCGTTATGCTCCGGGACTTTGGGCACTGGTGCCGCAGGATAACTTCGAGGATGCTTGGGGCTATATGTTCCCTGAAGATGAGGCATCGACAAAACTTGCAAAGAAAATCAATGATTACCGTACGGTTCTTCTTTCCACGAAAAACACACTCAGAACAGCAAAAGAAAACGGAATCAATGTCTGTATTGTTGCAGGATACAATCTGCAGATTATCCCCATTTCGGGTACCATTGATCAGCACAGCGACAGTATGCTGCTGACCAAATATGCCTCTGCAGGTGCAACAACAGCAAGACACGGCTCGGATGACGTGCTGAAGCAGGAAGAAGAAGACGGGCACGAACACCTTTCTCCCGATTCGCAGATCGACGCTTCCACCGGTGCTCTGCCCGAACACACATGGTATATTCGCAATCTTCCCAATATGCAGTATGAAAGCGAATCGGCAGCCGATTTTATCACATGGCTGCTGATGAGCGATCATCAGAGAACCATCTGGGAAGAACTGCGTTATCCGCAGTATATGGCATATTCCAGAAGCAAGGATCTGATTTACGCACTCGACAACGGAACAACCATTTACTATTACGGCGATGCCGATGTGGACGGCTTTGTAACAGCAGGCGATGCCAGAATTGTACTTCGCGTTGCTGTCGGACTGGAAAAAATCCCGACCGAAATCGGATTCATTCTTGCCGATGTGGACTGCAACGGCGAAATCACGGCAAACGATGCACGCCAGATCCTTCGCTATTCCGTAGGATTGGATCTTTCGGATTTTCAAGAATAATCAATAAGAAAGCGGATGCCTTTGCATCCGTTTTTTTTGGGGGTCGTTTTATAAAATCATTTACGAGCAAATGCTATGAAAACAAAAGAAAAACAGAGAAAATAAAAGCAAATGCAAAATATTTTAAAATTTCTTGAAAATGTTATTGACAAACCATTCTGAAAGTGATAATATACACGGGCAAAGATAAATAAAATCAGGAGGAACCACAATGTCTACTTACATGGCAAACGCTGCTACTGTTGAGCGCGCATGGTACGTTCTTGATGCTGAAGGCAAAACCCTCGGTGCTCTCGCTGTCGAAGCTGCTAACCTTCTTCGCGGCAAAAACAAGCCCACCTTCACTCCTCACGTTGACTGCGGCGACAATGTTATCGTCATCAACGCTTCCAAGATCGTTCTGACCGGCAAAAAGCTCGAACAGAAACATTACTATCATCACACCGGCTACATCGGCCACCTCAAGGATGTCAAATACGGCACCCTCATCAAAGAAAAACCCGAATTTATCGTTGAAAAGGCAGTTAAAGGCATGCTTCCCAAGAACTCTCTCGGCAGCGCTGCTTTCACCCGTCTTCACGTTTATGCAGGTGCTGAACACAAACACGCAGCTCAGAAGCCTGCTAACTATGAATTTTAAGGAAAGGGAGGCAAATTAAAATGTACGAAGGCAATCCTTATTTCTATGGTACCGGCAGAAGAAAGAAATCTGTCGCTCGTGTCCGTGTATATCCCGGCACCGGCAAAATCACCATCAATGACAGAGATATCGACAATTATTTCGGTCTTGAAACCCTCAAGCTCATCGTTCGTCAGCCTCTCACCTTGACCGGCACTGAAGAAAAGTTCGACATCGTCTGCCGTGTTGCAGGCGGCGGCGTTACCGGTCAGGCTGGTGCAATCCGCCACGGCCTTTCCCGTGCTCTTCTGCAGTATGACGAAGAACTCCGTTCTCCTCTCAAGAAGGCAGGTTTCCTTACCAGAGACCCCAGAATGAAGGAAAGAAAGAAATACGGTCTCAAAGGCGCTCGCCGTGCACCGCAGTTCAGCAAGAGATAACTTTTCAGAGTTTACTCGCACCCGATGGTCATCCGACTGTCGGGTTTTTATTTTACCTGAACTGCGGTCCTCGCGGCACAGCCGCTGCGGTCGAGAGGAAAAAAGAGGTTCTTACGGAAATGTATGAGATTTTAAAACAGATAAATTATGGTTTACAGCACAAAGTCGGATATATCATCCGTAGGGAACGGATAGCATCCGTTCCAAGCAAATTGGCGGTTTGATACGGCTTTCTGTTGTTTTTCATGTGTTCTCATCGGCAATTTTACAGCGGAACGCATGGTATGCGTTCCCTACAATTAAACCGTCAATCTGTTCGCTAAACCATAATTTACACATTGGCTGTTTTGATTGCAATATTCCCACACATTGCCGTGAAGAATCGTTTTTTTCTTACTGAAAAAAAGCAACCGAGTATTTTCAGAATACTCGGTTAGCTGTTATTAGTTTATTCTCTTAAGTATATCATCTAACAATTCTACTTGCTTTGCATTATTTTTGGATATTTCAAGAAGCACCATAGTGAAGCAAACTATGATACCGCCCACAATTGCACCAATTAAGGCACCGAAAAAAAGTCCTGATTCTTCATAAAACTGATAACCTATAACCGCACCGGCAGCAATCAGTATAAAGAAAAAAATCCAAATTACCAAAGCGGCAATATTAGTCCAAAAATCATTCGGACGCTTTTTATTAACTTTTTTCCCTTTTTCTTTTTCTCGTTCTGTGATGGTTTTCTTTTTTTGAATGAAAGCATTTGCTATGCTCATTCTTAAAATACCTTTTACAAACAATGCCATATCGGGATTGTTTGTTATGTAGCTTTCAAGAATGTTTATTGCTTCCGTTTTTTTGCTTCTGGGCATTTTAGAATCAATTAAGCGTTCACAAACATCTTTGCACCCTTTACAAATGCAGGGGATACGATGACTTTCATAATTAAAACACAAGTTATCACTTTTGCCGCCACAGATTGAACATTTGTCTGCCATTCATTATTCCTCTTTCTTGTTTTTTTTTATAGTATAGCCCGAATACGGGCAATTGTCAAGAGGATGACATGATTTTATAATAAAAGAAAATTTGGTGTTAAGAAAAATTGGTGTTTCATTGGTGATATTGTGATAATTTATGATAAATTATGGGTTACATTAAAAGAAAAAGGCATAAGTCAATATCGGTTAATAAAAGAATACGGTATCAGTTCCGGACAGCTTGACAGACTCCGAAAAAACGGAAATGTAAATGCATATACTCTCAATACTTTGTGCGGAATACTCGGATGTAAATTAGAAGACATTGCACAATATATTCCCGATGAGAAAACAGAATAAGTGACATTTGCAAACAGAACTGAACCGGGTTGAAACGAACCCGGTTTTCTTTGTAAATTGATACCATTTTTACTAAATTTCTCAATTTGAAAACTGCAATTCGCGGTTTTACTTGTTACCATTTTGCAAAAACTATTGACAAAAAGAAACTTTTGTAATACAATGTAATACAAAGGGGTGATTTTTATGACATTTTCGTTGCGTTTATCCAATGAGGATTCCATGCTCATAAAAAAATATGCATCTGTGCACAATCTTACCGTGTCGGAATTGGTTCGTCAATCGGTTATGGAACGGATTGAAAATGAATATGACCTGGATGCATTCCGCAAAGCAATGGAAGAATATCGGGATAATCCGCAAACATATTCCCTTGAAGAAATGGAAAGGGAATTGGGGTTGTGATGTATAAAGTCAGATTCTCTGAACGTGCAAAAAAAGATCTGAAGAAAATGGATAAGCATACCGCTGCGCTGATTTTAGGTTGGATTCGCAAAAATCTTGAAAACTGTGAAAATCCCCGTGCACACGGCAAGGCGTTGACAGCCAACTTAAGCGGTACATGGCGGTATCGTGTCGGCGATTACAGATTGCTTGCACTGATTGAAGATGAAACCATTACGATTCTGATTTTGCAGATCGGTCACCGCAGGGAAATATATGATTGATTGCAACCCCGAAGGTCTTTGACTTTCGGGGATTTTTTTCAATAAAAAAGCAACTCAACAATTTATCCCAACGTTGTTGTTCATTTTGTGCCGGGCAAAAGCTATACTCTCCTTGTAAAAAAACAAGGAGGTTCACAACATGAACACAGACAAAATTGTAGCAGAATCCATCGCAAAGGAGTATATCAAAAAGGATACTTCCAAAATCATCGCACTCAAAAAACTTGACAGACAGGCAAAGCTTCCCGCCACCGTTTTTGCCTACACCTTCGGCATTATTTCCGCTCTTGTTGCAGGCACGGGGATGTGCCTTTCTATGCAGGTTATCGGCAGCGGAACCGCAGGCTTGATTCTCGGCATTGTTATTGGTATAATCGGATTTGTCGCTTGCGGTTTCAATTATCCGATTTACAAAAAACTGCTCATCAAAGGCAAAGAAAAATACGGCTTTGAAATTATGCAGCTTGCAAATGAAATTATTGAAAAGCAATAAGGAAGAATGAAAATGGACAAAGCAAACAGTCGGTATTTTATGACAGCACGGAGAATGGATCTCGCACTCATTACGTTGCTGAAAAAGAAATCATTTGAATATATTACCGTCAGTGAGTTGTGCAAGGAAGCCGGTGTGAACCGCACCACTTTCTATTTGCATTATGAAACGCTGACTGATTTGCTTTGTGAAACAACACAGTGTCTGTTGGATGATTTTCTTGCTTATTTCACACAGGACAAAACAAACATGAAAATTGATCTGCACACCTGTTCGTTGAAAGAACTGAATTTCATTTGTGATGAGTATATCATCCCGTATCTGACCTATATCAAGGAGCACAAAGAGGTTTTTGCAGTTGCTATGAACAACCTGAAACTGTTCGGGTTTGATGATGTTTATGCGCGTTTGTTTGTGCATATTTTAAACCCTGTTCTTGAACGCTTTCATTATCCCGAATCCGACCGAAAATATGTGATGATGTATTACCTCAACGGGCTGAATGCAATCAGTCAGCAATGGCTGAATGACGGTTGTGAAAAGCCGATTGCCGACGTTGCAAGAATCATCCGTGAATGTGTCTTCGGCAGAGCACCTTATATGAAACTTGAAATATAAATTGCCTGACGTGCAAAAAGCGGTCGTTTGGTTGCTTTTTGATCAGAATTATAGTATAATCCCTCTTGTTGATAAAAAAACAAGAGGGATTTTCTATGATTGACATATCTTTTTGGATGGATTTATTTTTGAAAGGATTGGATGAGCACTTCTGCGGGCGGGTGTGGTTTGTAGGTCTGCAGGGCAGCTACGGCAGAGGGGAAGCGACCGAAAACAGCGACATTGACATGGTTGTAATTCTCGATGAACTGACAACAGATGATATACAAACTTATGACGATTTTCTCGACACCTTGCCGCACAGGGAGCTGCTTTGCGGTTTTTTGTCAGGCAAAAAGGAGATTCTGAATTGGGATCCTGCCGACCTGTTTCAGTTTTATTATGATACAACCCCCATTAAGGGCTGCCTTGACGAGCTGCTGCGTGTCCTTGACGAAACGGCAATCCGCCGTGCCGTCAGAACGGGTGCGTGCAACATTTATCACGGCTGTGTGCATAATATGTTGCATGAAAAAAGCGAAGAAATTCTGCGTAGTCTGTATAAATCCGCTTCGTTTGTCGTGCAGGCGATCGCATTCATGCAAACGGGAAAGTATGTAAAGTATCAAAAAGACCTGCTTGGTGTTGTGTCGGCAGACGAAAAGGCAATCGTAAGCACATTTCTTGCCTTGAAAAACGGGGCAAATGTCGATTTTAACGCAATGAGTGAAACGCTTTTCAAATGGGCTTCAAAGCTGATTGAAAGAATATAACGTTTTTTTTTTCGATGTTGCCGGAAAAATAAAAACAACTTCACATTTCGTTGACAGGTGTGAAGCTGTTGTTGCATTATGATTATGATCGTTTGTTTTTTTGCGTGTCGGAAGGGACAGTGGAATTTCATCCTATCGGCTTGCGGTACAGCCGCTTCGCCGTTTTTAGGCCCAGTCCCTTATGGAAAAACATCAAGAAAAACACCACCGAAAGGGTGATGTTTTCTCTTGGCGCGCTGGAAGGGACTCGAACCCCTGACCTACTGGTTCGTAGCCAGTTACTCTATCCAACTGAGCTACCAGCGCATTTCTTATTGCTCAAGTATATTAGCACTTTTTGAAGCAAATGTCAACCTTTATTTTTAAAATTTTTAAATTATTTTTATTTTAATTTTCGGCTTCTTCGTGCAAAGAAATTTTAGGCAGGCTCCAATGGAATACTGTTGCACAAATACGGATCAGCACAATCAGAATCATTGCAATTGCAGCGGCAGCAGTGCCGTTGCAATTAAAATGCAGCAAAGCATAATAAACAGCACCGCCGATGATAGAAGCAGTTGCATATACGCGTTTGGTAAAAACAAGCGGAATGGTACGGCTCATGCAGTCGCGCAGAATACCGCCGCCGACGCCCGTGAGCATACCTAAAAAGACACAGAAATAGGGGTTTTCTTCTTCGCCTGCCGTGATCGCCGCCTGAATGCCCGACACGGTAAAAGCGGCAAGACCGACGGAATCAACGATATTATTGATATTATCGATCAGTTTTTCACGGCGGAAGTAATGTTCACGAAGAATATAGGCAACCACGAACACAGCCAACGCCGACACAAAAGCCGCCGCAAGCAGACGAAAACTGTAAAAACAACGGGGCGGCACATAGCCGATGAGCAGATCACGAACCGCACCGCCGCCGAAAGCAGTGACCATGCCGAGTGCCAACACGCCGAAGGCATCCAGTTTTCTTGCAATTGCAATCATGGCACCTGATACCGCAAATGAAATAGTGCCGATCATTTCCGTTAAACTGAAAACAAAATCCGTGATTTCCATTTTTACGCTCCTTTTAAATGCACAATAAGACTATCACAAAGCAGTGCAAAAAGCAAGCAGGATTTTTTATTTGTTGACACCCTGCGTAAAATGATGATATAATAATTTTGAGGTGATTGTATGCAAATTCGGGCAAGCGGAACATTGAATCTTGAAGCTGTAAAAGCATTGTATTATTTTCATATTTTCAAGAAAAAATCTCCGCAAAAAGAAATGCGCAAAAACTTCATTTTAACAGGTGTCGCTGTTGTTGTGGCTGTTTTTGCTTTTCTTTTGAGTGATAGCATGGATCTGCCGTCCAAATTTTTGTTGGGGATTGTTGTCGGTCTTGTTGCGTGTGTCGTTTTGCTTGCGGTTTTGCTGTTCGCAGTACCGAAGTATCAATACAATGCCCTGGAAAAAATGAAAGATGCCGTCAATAACTTTGCTTTTTATGATGACAGCATACATATTGTGTTATCAGCACAGGAATATAACGGTGAAACGGATATGCAATACAGCATGATTTTTAAAGTCGGTGAAACAAAACGATATTTCTTCATCTATCAGAACAAGACGCAGGTTTTTGTTGTTGATAAATCGACATTCGCAGACAATGAACACCAACAAGTTGCCCAACGGTTGCAAGCCGTTTTGGGAGAAAAATATGTTTTGTGTGATTATTGAAAAATTACGAAGGAGCCAATCTTATGTGCTATATTTCAAACAGTCTGTGCGATTTTGAGTTTCATGATGCCGAGTTTTGGAATGGGTATGTTTCTGAACGCCGCTTCATCGCAAATGTAAAGTTTTTGAATATTCACAGCAATGCCGAACAGAATCCGTTTGATAAGGACATGGAAATTGAACAAGCACAAATTGTTTTTGACGGTTTTTATATAATCTCCTACGAACACGGCAGAGCATGGAAAACAGATGAAAACGGAGAACGGTACACAGATGAACCGCAGGTTATACTGCAAGGAGATAAGGCTGCACAGGCATTCAAAGAGCAATTGAATGACAAAATTGTCATTTTTGATTTTGATAAAAAAGATGATACTGCTCATTTTATCGATGCAATGGGGAACGATCCGTTTTTTACGCTTCTGTTTTCCTTTGACAGTGTAACCGTTTCATGGGATGCTTATAAAAAAGCAGCATGGTATGCAGAATAACAGAACAGCCCCCGTATTTTTAGTTTACGAGGGCTGTTCAATTATGCATAATGAAAAATAGTGAAAAAATAGTGAAATCAAATCTCGTTCCAATCTATTTTTCTGTCTTTGAAATAATATTCTTTGTCGTGGTCGTTGATCTCACGAAGCACCTTGCAAGGGTTGCCGACGGCAATCACATTGGCGGGAATGTCTTTTGTGACCACACTGCCTGCACCGATGACACTGTTGTCGCCGATTGTAATGCCCGGCATCACGAGCACCCCTGCACCCAGCCAGCAGTTCCTGCCGATGTGAACGGGCATATTGTACTGATATGCCTTTTCGCGAAGTTCGGGCAGAATGGGATGTCCTGCCGTGGCGATCACACAGTTCGGGCCGAACATGGTGTAATCTCCGACATAGATATGCGTGTCATCCACCATGGTGAGGTTGAAATTGGCATACACATTCTTGCCGAAATGGCAGTGCTTGCCGCCCCAGTTGGAATGAAACGGCGGTTCAATGTAGCAGTTTTCGCCGATCTCGGCAAACATTTCTTTGAGCATTTTTTCGCGTTTGTCCAATTCGGTCGGACGGGTCTGATTGAAGTCATACAAACGGTCGAGACAGAGTAATTGCTCTGCCATAATTTCTTCATTACCGGGATCATAAATAACCCCTGCGTGCATTTTTTCTTTCTGTGTCATGGCTTTTCTCCTTGTGGTGTTTGTATCTACTATACCATATTTAATTGTATAAATAAAGATGTTTTTCGTTTATTTGTTCAATTGACAAACGGTGGCAAAACATGGTATAATTTCTGCTTGGAAAAATAAAAAAAGAGGCGTTGCATATGTCTTTCAAAATCTTTGTTACAAAATACATCGCACAGTTCAAGGCGATGAATCCGAAATATGATGTCATTTATGAGGTTTCCAAAGAAAATCCCGTCCGTTTTGAGGATGCACAGAACATAAAACTGTCTTTTGCCTGCATGGCAGATACGCATCTGCCCAACCGTGAAAGTGCAGAAAAAAATCTCGGCAATTTCTTTGAAGACCTCTCTAACAGCGAAGTGCCGTTTG
Organism: Acutalibacteraceae bacterium; assembly: GCA_045605525.1. Lineage (GTDB taxonomy): Bacteria > Bacillota > Clostridia > Oscillospirales > Acutalibacteraceae > RUG806. The sequence continues at coordinate 14,209 of JAZUQC010000056.1, read as the reverse complement.
ATGCCGCACTCATGGCAGGCGATATTGCCGACTACGGCTTCAAGAGCGAATACAAGCGCTTTTTCCGTGCGCTTGACAAGCAGCAGGTTATTAAAAATATGCTTGTTACCATCGGCAACCACGACGCCCGTGCCATCTACAAGCGCAATACAAATATCGTCATGAAAAAGGTTGAGCAGTATCTCGGCATTGATACCAAGGGCAAAAGTTATTATTCTTACGATGTCAAGGGTTATACTTTTGTTGTCATCGCCACCGAAAAGCGAGTGCTCGAAAAGGCACACATCACCCCTGAACAGATCGCATTTCTTGACCGTGAATTGGCAAGAGGCACCAAGGACGGCAAGCCTGTGTTTGTGATGTGCCATCAGCCGTTTGCCGAAACCCACGGTCTGCCTGAAGTTTGGAAAACAGGGGACATGGGCGAGCAGAACGATGAAGTCCGTGCCGTGATGGAAAAATATAAAAATGTGTTCTTTATCAACGGACATCTGCACGGCGGTGTGTTTGACAAAACCCTCGAAGTGCTCAATGAACAGCAGAATGTTGTTTCTTTGAGCATTCCCGGCTACAGAAAACCCAACAATTTCGGATTCACGGATGCAGGGGTCGGTTATTACGGGGAAGTGTATGATGACCGTATTGTGTTCACTGCACGCAACTTCCTCACGGGTGCACCCGTAGCAGGGGAATACACACGGTTTGAATTTAAGTTTATATGAAAATCATACAAAAACAGGGACTGCGGTGTGTGCAGTCCCTGTTTTGTGTGTTACGGTTTGCCCTATAAACCGTAATTTGTTTTTAGTTAAACCGCAAACTCAATTTCCGTTGCCCAATGAAGTTCGGTATATTGCTTATCGCAAACCCCGTTTTCGGTTACGATGAAGGTTTCAAGGTGTTCATCGGACGGCTGTAAAAGAGAACGGTTTTCGACCATGTTGCCGTTTTCGTCAAGGTTTTGTTCGGTAACGAGAATATATGCCGTTTCTGCTTTTGTCACAATGGTTTCGGGGAGTTGTCCTGTTGTGTAAATATCTGTCTGCAAGGGAGTGTGATTTTCGTCCATTTGTGTTAAGGTCACATTTTGCGGGGTGTCGATTTCTTCGCGGTGGATGATGAATGTGCCCGTGTAAGAAATTTCCTCGCCGTCTTTTTCAACGGTCACGGTTTCGGTGATGGTTTTGGTAAGTCCTCCTGCACCGCCGATGCCCGTGCCTTCGGTGATATACACTTCGCCTGTCGGCGTCTGATAAATGGGATTTACATAAACCGTATGCAGATCACTGCCGCGGATGGTGTAAAGCGTGGCTTCCATGGTGCGTTCTTCCCCGTTGTCTTTGTAGTGGTTGCCGCTTTTTACATCGCAAAGCCCGTCACCTGCAATATTGGTCACATAGTTATTCGGTTCTTCATAAACGGTCGCACAATACAGATACCAGCCGTCCGTGTCGGGAAATACATATTCTTTGGTGTGTATCGTTTCGTCCGTTTCTTCGTTTATCGCTGTTTTGTCAACAAGCTCGGCATAGATGCGGTTGGTGTAGCCGTCCGTTTCGGTTATAACATTGTTTCCGTTGAGGATGTCTTTTGCATGGTCATTGAAATAACTTTCAAAATCGAAAAGATTCAGCGATTCTTTTGTAATCATGACACCGATCAGCCTGTCACCGCTTTTGTTTTGCGTTGTTTGTGATGGGGCAAGATCGACGGTTTTTGTAATTCCCAGCACAAAGGAAATAACAAGAATACAAATGCCGATTAAAATCAGGTGTTTATTCTTCATCGTCAAAGTCCGCCTTTCCGTCAAATTTCAAGATGTCCCCGACATCGCAGTCGAGATAGAAACAAATTTTGTTGATCGTCCCGAAGCGCACGCCTTTTGCTTTTCCGCTTCTGAGAATCGAAAGATTTGCTTCCGTGATGCCGATCTGTGCACACAGTTCTTTGGATGTTTTGTTGCGCTGTTTGAGGACTTCATCAAGATGTACTTCAATTGCCATAACCCACCTCAGATGATCATGTCGCTGTCTTCGCGAAGCTGTCTGTTTTCGATAATCAATCTTGCAAACAGCAAAGCACCGAGCACAAATGCAAGGCTTACAATCGGAATATTAAGAGAAACGGTAAAATCAGAACAATGTTGTAGCAGCACGATATGAGCGGTGTTGACAATCAATCCGAGTACCGTTGTAACGGCAAGAGAAATACAGCAAAGGCGGCTCATGGTTTTTGCCTTTTGTGTCAACAAAACGGAATTGTCTTCGTAATGCAGAACAATATCCCGCAGTGCGAGTGCTACCGTAATGTCAGCCGCATAGGGGAATGCGTTTGCGATAAAATGAAGTATTGCAATTAAGAAATCTGCTGTTTGTTGTGCTTCTTTTGCTTGTGTAATCAGATTGCCGACACTGTTGAGTGCAAGGCAGGCAACAAACAGAAAGCACAAGGCAAGCAGCATTTTCTGTGCATATTGCAAGAGGTTTTGTTTGTCTGCATTGCTGAACAAGCGTAGCAGGCGAAGAATGCAGAAACAGACCAAAGCAGACCAAAGTGTCAGACAAAGACCCGATTGCACAACGTTTTGCATGTCTTGCGTATAAAAGGGAAGAATTGCAGAAAGTCTGTCGGGATTTGCGAGTAACGGAAAAACGATACCTGCCAAAACAGAAGTTGCAAGCAAGGCAATGTGCTCAGTCCGTTGCTCTTTTTTCTTTATATTTTTCAATACATATAGCAAGGGGAGGCAACAGACAGCGGCGGTCAGCATCACGGCAAAGCCGTTTGCAACAGTACCAAGTCCTGCCAGCTTGCCGAGCAGAAAAGCAGGGAGAGAGAACGGAACGCAAAGAGCAGAAAAAACAATTTCCCCGTCAATAAAGTCACCAATATGGAAAAGACACAGCAGAACAAATTCCGTTAAAAGAAAAAAGAGAATGCTTTTCTTTTTCATATGCCACCTCAAATTATTGTTTTATTATAATTTCTGATTTTACTGTAGCATAAAAATTATCGTTTGTCAATAATTTTTTAATGATTGACAAATGCTTGATTGTACTGTACAATAGGGCAGAAAAGGAGAGGGGAAGAATGGAATTTTTGAATGAACACAGTTTTGTGATTGCACAGATCATCGGTTTTTGTGCCATGGCAACGGCAATTGTCAGCTTTCAGCAGAAAAAACGCAAAAATATTATGATCTTTCAGCTTGTCTGCACGGCATTGTGGTCGTTGCATTTCTTTGTGCTGGGTAATATGCCGGGTTGTGCACTCAACGGCATTATGACATTGCGTTGCGTGATCTATTATTTCAAGGAAACGCAGAAATGGGCACAGCATAAAGTCTGGCTTGTGCTGTTCCTGATTGCAGGTTTTGTTGCAGGGGTGCAGACATGGGAAAGCTGGTGGAGCGTGCTGCCGCTTCTTGGTATGATCATTTCCACCGTCGCATTGTGGCAGCAGAATCCGAAGCACATCCGCATCATGACCATTCCCGTTGCGGTTTCGTGGTTTGTTTACAACGCCCACAGCTTGTCCTATGCCGGTATGTGCAACGAGGTTTTTGCCCTCATTTCCATTTTTACAGCCATGTGGCGATTGGACAGACGTAAAAAAGAAGAGGCTTAAATTTGTGCAAGTCGATGAAAAAGTTATTTTTCGTTGACTTGCTTTTTTGATTGTGTTAGTATCTTAATATATTAAATTTATGAAGGTGATCTGCAATGAAAAAGAGATTTACAAAAACACTTTGTCTGTTGCTGTCAATGCTTCTTGCATTCGGCTTTGTTCAACCTGTCGCATTTGCCGCAGAAACGCAGGATGTCAGTTATGTAATCGACAATCCTTACGAAGAAGTCGATTGGGATACTTGGGGTGACTATAAGACCCAGTTGCATTGCCATACGAATGCATCCGACGGCTTTTTGACGATTGATGAATTTGTGCGCATTCACTATGCTGCAGACTTCGATATTGTTGCACTGACCGATCACGGCACGATCAATCAGGGCTGGAATGTGGTGCCCGAAACCGTTCCGCTGATGCGCCTGATCAAAAAGGAACGTACCAATATGGCGGATATCATCCCCATTCCCGAGGATGAATATCAGGCTTATCTCGACGGCACAAACGAAAACCGCACCTATGTGACCAAGGACGGCTACACCCTGACCCGCACCCACGAAAACGGGATGCTCGATGTGCCCAAGGGTATTGAGCTGAATATGGCAACCCCCGTTGCCGACTGCCATCTGACGGGCTATTTCTCTGATTACGGCCAGGGGCTTGCCGGTGTGTTCGGTGACTATGAAACTCCCTCCAAGGGTGTTATGGAGGACGGCGGCATTTCGTATCTGTCGCATGTCGGTGAGTATGTGTACACAGACAAGGATTCCGCAGACCATGTCGGTCAGCCGGTGGATGACTACTATGCCAACAAGTTTGCAAGATTGTTCCTTGATTATGCAGGCTCGTCCCTTGGCATGGGCATCAACTCCGCAACCGATGCGCACACCCGTTGTGACCGTATTCTGTATGACCAGATTCTGCAGAAAACCATCCCGAACGGTGTTGTGCCGTGGGGCAATACCTTTGCAGACTCTCATAATGAAAATGCCGTCAACGATGCATACACAATGTGCTGGATGCCCGAGCTGACACTCGAAGCCTTCCGTGAATGCCAGGAAAAGGGACAGTATTTCTCAATCTCGCACTACTCCAACGGTGTTGAGCTCAACGGCATGGAGGAAATGCCCGGCTTTGTGGAGCAGGATGTGTATGACACCAAAAGCTATTGGCTTGACAATACCCCTAATGTAACCCGCATTGATGTGGATGAAGAAAACGACACCATTACCGTTTACGCAGATAATGCAAACATCATCACCTGGGTTTCCAACGGCAATGTCATTAAAAGAGAAAATCTTGCAAACGGTGTGGCAACGCTTGATCTGCACAATGATGAACTGCTTGACGAAGCCTATCTGTATGTCCGTTTCTATATTTCGGGCGACAACGGCATTTGCTATGCACAGCCGATGGTGCTGCATGAAGAAGGTGCAGATTTTGCTCCCGTGGATGTGCCTGTTACACGTGATATTTCCACATTCCTGCGTAAACTGGTTTCCTTCGTGGATCTGATTTTCTTTAAATTCAGTCCGTTCATTTGGGCATTCAAGTATTTCGGACTTGGTTATGATCCGATTGACAGACTCGATACGGAAATCAAAGAAGGATTCAATGAAGTGGTCGACGGCGTTACAGGTATTGTTAAATAAGAGAATAAAAGGTGCGGTCAGCGATGATCGCACCTTTTTTATGGATAAATTACGGTTTATCGGGGAGATAGTTGATCGTCAGTCGTTAAAAGTTTTGATCAAACTTTTTCAAAAGTTTGCGGTGTCGAGAGGCGGAGCCTTTCGTCGCCCGTCGCAACGGGCGAAACCCCCATTCCGCACAATAGCGCAGGAGAGTAGAAAAACAGTCCGGTGGACTGTTTTTCGTAGAGAACCCTCGCCGGGGGTTCTCTATTTGTGCGAAGCACAAACAATAAATGCAATTACTTGATTTTCAGATGAAATGAAATAAGCTTACAATTTTAGTTTTGCTGATTTATGATTTATCATCAATATATTGATCAGTCTGCTATGGTGCTTCGCACTTAAGAAAACCCCCGGCGAGGATTTTCTTAACAACTTTCCTGCGCTTTCTGACGCATAAGGAATTCCGCTCGTTGCGACGAGCGGCAAGGGCGTTGCCCTTTGAACCCACAAGCTTTTGAAAAAGCTTGACCAAAACTTTTAATAATTGACAATCAACCAAAATACAGCAAGCCAACTCCCCGACAAACCGTAATTTATCTGCTTGCCCCCAAAACAAAACCGACTGCCCTTGCGGACAGCCGGTTCTTTTATTATTGCGACTCTGCTTATTCAGCGTCGGGCTCGTACATAGCCTTGAGCTTGAGCAGGTGAGCATATCTGTCAACAGAGGTCTTTTCAGCCAGTGTGAACAGTTCTTCTGCTCTTTCGGGGAAGGAACGAGTGAGGGAGGAATAACGAGCTTCGTTCATGATGAAGTCACGATAGCTTGCGGTTGCGGGTTTGGAGTCAATGGTGAAGGGGTTCTTTCCTTCAGCTTTGAGAGCCGGGTTGTAACGGAACATGTTCCAGTAACCGCAATCAACAGCCTTCTTCATTTCAGCCTGGCAGTTAACCATGCCGCCCTTGATGGAGTGCATTTCGCAAGGAGCGTATGCAATGATAAGGGAAGGTCCGTTGTAAGCTTCAGCTTCCTTGATTGCCTTGAGGGTCTGGTTCTGGTCAGCACCCATAGCAATCTGTGCAACATAGACATAGCCGTAGCTCATAGCGATTTCAGCAAGGCTCTTCTTGGCAATTGCCTTACCGGCAGCTGCGAACTGAGCAACCTGGCCGATGTTGGAAGCCTTGGAAGCCTGGCCGCCGGTGTTGGAGTAAACTTCGGTGTCGAATACCATGATGTTTACGTCTTCGCCGGAAGCAAGAACGTGGTCAACACCGCCGAAGCCGATGTCATATGCCCAACCGTCGCCGCCGAAGATCCATACGGATTTCTTGCCGAGGTAGTCTTTGTTTGCAAGGATGTCTTTCTTGAGCTGGCAATCACAATCGCAAGCTTCAAGAGCAGCAACAAGTTCTGCAGCAGCAGCGTTGTTCTTTTCGCCGTCGTTGAGAGATGCAAGATATGCATCAGCAGCAGCCTTGACTTCTGCCTTTGTGCCTTCGCCTGCAGCGAGAGCTTCAACCTTGGCAATCAGAGCGTTGCGAAGAGCACCCTGGCCGAGGAACATACCGTAGCCGTGTTCTGCGTTGTCTTCAAACAGGGAGTTAGCCCATGCAGGACCCTGGCCCTTCTTGTTGACGGTGTAGGGAGAGGTAGCAGCCGGGCCGCCCCAGATGGAGGAACAACCGGTCGCATTGGAGATGTACATTCTGTCACCGAACAGCTGGGTGATCAGGCGGGCATAAGAGGTTTCAGCACAACCTGCACAGGAGCCGGAGAACTCAAGAAGCGGCTGCTTGTACTGGCTGGAGATAACAGTAGCAGCAGTTGCAACTTCTTTCTTTTCTTCGACGTTGGCAACACAGTAGTTGAATACTTCCTGCTGTGCTTCCTGGCTGTCTTTTGCGACCATCTTCAGGGAGTTGGTCGGGCAAACGCCGATACATACGCCGCAACCCATACAATCAAGGGGAGAAACTGCAAGGGTGTACTTGTAGTCGGTCTTGACAATGGGCTTGGGAGCGATCTTGGTTGCAGCGGGAGCAGCGGCAACTTCTGCGTCAGTCATTGCGAAGGGACGGATGGTAGCGTGCGGACATACGAATGCACACTTGTTACATTTTGCACAGGTGGTAGCATCCCATTCGGGAACCATAACAGCAACGCCTCTCTTTTCGTAAGCGGCTGCACCGTGTTCAAATGTACCGTCAGCATGATCCATGAATACGGAAACAGGCAGGCTGTCACCGTCCATGAGAGCAACGGGCTTCATGATGTTGTCGACCATCTTGACGAGCTTTGCGGGACCTTCGGAAGCAGCAGCGGCTGCATCGTCGGAAGCGGTTGCCCAGTCAGCAGGAATTTCAACCTGAACATAAGCGGTTGCACCTGCATCAATGGCCTTGTGGTTCATATCAACGATATCCTGGCCCTTCTTGAGGTAGGACTTCGTTGCGGCATCCTTCATGTACTGGATTGCCTCAGCCTGCGGCAGAACTGCTGCAAGGGAGAAGAATGCAGACTGCAGGATGGTGTTGGTTCTCTTGCCCATACCGATTTCAACAGCAAGGTCGATTGCGTTGATGGTGTAGAGCTTGATGTTGTTGTTCGCGATGTAACGCTTTGCTTCAGCGGGCATCTGCGCATTGAGCTCTTCGGGAGTCCACTGGCAGTTGATCAGGAAGATACCGCCGGGTTTGACGTCGTTGACCATCTTGTAACCCTTGGTAACATAGGACGGGTTGTGACAAGCGTCGAAGTCAGCCTTGTTGATGTAATAGGGGCTCTTGATCGGGCTGTCACCGAAACGAAGGTGGGAAATGGTGATACCACCGGTCTTTTTGGAGTCATACTGGAAGTATGCCTGCACATATTTATCGGTATGGTCACCGATGATCTTGATGGAGTTCTTGTTTGCACCGACAGTACCGTCGCCGCCCAGACCCCAGAACTTGCACTCGATGGTGCCTGCTGCTGCAGTGTTGGGAGAGGGCTTTTCTTCAAGAGAAAGGTAGGTAACGTCGTCGTTGATGCCAAGGGTGAAGTGCTTCTTAGGAGCATCTTTATCCATTTCTTCATATACTGCAAATACGCTTGAGGGAGGTGTATCCTTGGAGCCCAGACCGTAACGGCCGCCGAGCACTTCGATACCGGTTCTGCCTTCAGCGTTGAGAGCAGCGATAACGTCAAGGAACAGAGGTTCGCCGATGGAGCCGGGTTCCTTGGTTCTGTCAAGAACAGCAATTCTTTTGCAGGTTGCGGGGATAGCTGCAACGAACTTGTCGGTTGCGAAGGGTCTGTAAAGACGGACTTTGATAAGACCGACCTTTTCGCCCTTTGCGGTCAGGTAGTCGATGACTTCTTCTGCGACGTCGCAAAGAGAACCCATAGCTACGATAACCTTTTCAGCATCGGGAGCACCGTAGTAGTTGAACAGTTTGTAGTCGGTGCCGAGCTTGGCATTGACTTTATCCATATATTCTTCAACAATACCGGGAACTGCATCATAATACTTGTTGCAGGCTTCTCTGTGCTGGAAGAAGATGTCACCGTTTTCGTGAGAACCACGCATGACGGGGCGTTCGGGGTTGAGTGCATTCTTGCGGAAAGCAGCAACTGCATCCATATCGCACATTTCTTTGAGGTCTTCATAATCCCAGCAAGCAACCTTCTGGATTTCGTGAGAAGTACGGAAACCGTCGAAGAAGTTGATGAAGGGAACACGGCTCTTGATGGATGCAAGGTGAGCAACAGCACCGAGATCCATAACTTCCTGCGTGTTGGTTTCTGCAAGCATTGCGAAACCGGTCTGACGGCAGGCATAAACGTCGGAATGGTCACCGAAGATGTTCAGAGCGTGGGAAGCGACTGTTCTTGCCGATACGTGGAAAACGGAAGGAAGCAGTTCACCTGCGATCTTATACATGTTGGGGATCATAAGAAGAAGACCCTGGGAAGCGGTGTAGGTGGTGGTAAGAGCACCTGCTGCAAGGGAACCGTGAACGGTACCTGCTGCACCTGCTTCGGACTGCATTTCAGCAACCTTGACGGTGGTGCCGAAAATGTTCTTCACACCCTGTGCGGACCACTGGTCAACATAGTCAGCCATCGGGCTGGACGGGGTGATGGGGTAGATGCCGGCAACTTCAGTAAAAGCATAAGACACATATGCTGCTGCATTGTTGCCGTCCATGGATTTGAACTTTCTTGCCATTTTTATTCCTCCATAAATTATTAGCGTGTTTATATTTTTACACCAACGCATATTATAACTCTTATTGTGCAAAAAGTAAACAAGAAAATAAACATTTTTTTTGCAAATTTATACTTCTTTTTTACATAATATTTGTATACATTGTTAAAAATGTGGCAAAGCCTGTTTTGGGGTTTGTCAGATTGTATAGCGGTTTGCTGTGCTAAAGTGATAAAATTTGTGCAAAAGGGAAAAATTCTAAAAAGTAACCATTTTTTTCTTGCAATAGGGTTTTTCATGTTTTATTATAGGTACCATAATTTTGCTGATGCAAAGGAGTGAATCTGAGATGAATGCCTATATGACCAGGATTCTCGAACAAGTTAAAAAAGTAAATGCGAATGAACCCGAGTTCATTCAGACCGTAGAGGAAGTTTTTAATTCCATCGCCCCCGTAATTGAAGCCGAGCCCATTTATGAAAAACTGAATATCCTCGGCAGAATGGTGGAACCCGAACGTCAGATCATGTTCCGTGTTCCGTGGGTGGATGATAACGGTAATGTGCAGGTAAATCGCGGCTTCCGTGTGCAGTTCAACAGTGCCATCGGTCCTTATAAGGGCGGTCTGCGTTTCCATCCGTCCGTCTATATCGGCATCATGAAGTTCCTCGCTTTTGAACAGACCTTCAAAAACAGTCTCACCGGCCTGCCCATGGGTGGCGGTAAAGGTGGTTCCGACTTTGATCCCATCGGCAAGTCCGACGGGGAAGTCATGCGCTTCTGCCAGTCCTTTATGACGGAACTGTATCGTCATATCGGTCCCGATGTGGACGTTCCCGCAGGCGACATCGGTGTCGGCGGCAGAGAAATCGGCTACCTGTTCGGTCAGTATAAGAGAATCAAAAATGCTTATGAAAACGGTGTTCTCACCGGTAAGGGCTTTTCCTACGGCGGCTCCCGCATCCGTCCCGAAGCCACCGGTTACGGTGCTGTTTATTATGTACAGTGCATGCTTGAACACTTTGAAGACAATATTAAGGATAAAACTGTTGCCATCTCCGGTTTCGGTAATGTTGCATGGGGTGTTGCTTCCAAGCTGACCCAGCTCGGTGCCAAGGTCGTTACCCTGTCCGGTCCCGACGGCTACATTTATGATCCCGATGGTGTCAACACACCCGAAAAGATCGCTTTCATGCTCGAAATGCGTGCAGGCGAAGGCAAGGTCAAGGCTTATGCCGACAAATTCGGCGTTGAATTCTTCCCCGGTCAGAAGCCCTGGAATGTCAAGTGTGATATCTGCATGCCTTGTGCAACCCAGAATGAAGTCGGCATGGTTGAAGCCGAACAGATGGTTAATAACGGTGTTTCCTATTATGTTGAAGTTTCCAACATGCCCACCACAAACGAAGCACTCGCATATCTGCATGATAAACTGCGTTGCGTAGCACCCTCCAAGGCTGTCAATGCGGGCGGTGTTGCAGTTTCGGGACTTGAAATGTCCCAGAACTCCATGCGTCTTGCATGGTCTGCACAGGAAGTGGACGAAAAGCTCAAAGGTATCATGAGAAATATTCATGATTCTTCTGTTGCTGCTGCCGAAAAATACGGCTTCGGCTATGACCTTGTTGCAGGTGCAAATATTGCAGGTTTCCTGAAAGTTGCCGATGCAATGATCGCACAGGGTATTGTGTGAAAAATATTTCAAAAAACTGCAAAAAAGTTCTTTACAAATGTAAAACTTTATGCTATACTGCATTACTGTCCGGGTTCTCGGTCTTTGGAATAAACCGCCAAGCGGTGCTTGACCTGCCTTTGACTGGGGCTTTTGGATTAAATATTAAATGAGGTGAAAAAATCATGACTGCTGCTGAAAAAACCGCAATCATCAACGAGTACGCTCTTCACGAAGGCGACACAGGTTCTCCCGAAGTTCAGATCGCTGTTCTTACCAAAAGAATCAACGACCTTACCGAGCACCTGAAGACAAACAAGAAGGACCATCATTCCAGACGCGGTCTTCTTAAAATGGTCGGTCACAGAAGAAACCTTCTTGCTTATCTGCAGAAGGTTGATATCGAAAGATACCGTTCTATCATCGCAAGACTCGGCATCCGTAAATAATCGATTCCGAAAAAGGCGGCAGGTATTCTGCCGCCTTGTTTTGCATAATGCAATACTTATTTTTGCAAAATATTGTAAAGTAATCTCCGGCTGTGATAGCAGGATTTTAGCAGTGAATAGAGTATTTTTGAAGGAGAATACTGTATTTATTGTTAAAATCCGAATTCATGCCGTAGAAATATAAAATAACAGTGAGGTAAAAGAAATGTTTGAAGGCTTCAAAAAGTATGAAACCACTCTCGCAGGCCGTCCTTTTGTCGTAGAGGTCGGTAAAATGGCACAGCTTGCCGGCGGCAGCTGTCTTGTTCGTTACGGCGAAACCGAAATTCTTTGCACTGCCACCATGGCGGACAAGCCCCGTGAAGGCGTGGACTTCTTCCCGATGTCCATTGATTTTGAAGAAAAACTGTATTCCGTAGGTAAAATCCCCGGTTCTTTCCAAAGACGTGAAGGCAAGGCAAGCGACAAGGCTGTTCTTTGCGGTCGTGTTATTGACAGACCCATCCGTCCTTTATTCCCCAAGGATATGAGAAACGATGTCGGAATCGTGGCAACTGTTATGTCCGTTGACCCCGATTGTCTTCCCGAAATTACCGCTATGATCGGTGTTTCCATCGCTCTTTCCATTTCCGAAATTCCGTGGGCAGGCCCCATTGCAGGTGTTTCCGTGGGACTTATTGACGGTGAATATGTCATGAACCCCACAGCCGAACAGCGTGAAAAGAGTGAAATGGCTGTCACGGTTGCATCCACCGAAGATCTGATTGCTATGATCGAAGCCGGTGCAAACGAAATTGACAACGAAACCATGTTTAACGGCATCATGGCTGCTCATGAAGTCAACAAGCAGATGGTCGAATTCATCAAGGGCATCCAGGCTGAAATCGGCAAAGCAAAAGTTGATTTCCCATCCAATGATCCTTCTCCCGAGCTCTACGAAGCTGTCAAGGAATTCGCAATTGAAGATGTCAAACTTGCTCTCGACACCGACGACAAGCGCATCCGTGATGAAAGACTTCGTCCCATCTATGCAGCCGTTCACGAAAAGTTCGATGAACTCTTCCCCGAAGAAGTTGCCAAGATCGACGACTGCCTGTACAAACTGCAAAAATTCATCGTTCGCCGCTGGCTTCTTGACGAAGGCAAGCGCGTTGACGGCAGAGGCATCAACGATATGCGTCCGCTTCATGCAGAAGTTGACCTGCTGACAAGAGTACACGGCTCCGGTATGTTCACCCGCGGTCAGACCCAGGTTCTCACCGTCACTACCCTCGGCACCATCGGTGATGCACAGCTTCTTGACGGTATTGACGAAGAAGAATCCAAGAGATATATCCATCATTACAATTTCCCGGCATACTCTGTCGGTGAAACCAAGCCCTCCAGAGGCCCCGGCAGACGTGAAATCGGTCACGGTGCACTTGCAGAAAGAGCACTCCTGCCTGTGATCCCCTCTGTTGAAGAATTCCCCTACACCATCCGCCTTGTTTCCGAAGTTCTGTCCTCCAACGGCTCCACTTCGCAGGCTTCCATCTGCGGCTCCACGCTTTCTCTGATGGCAGCCGGTGTTCCCATCAAGGCTCCCGTTGCAGGTATCTCCTGCGGTCTTGTTACCGAAGGTGACCGCTTCATGACCATGGTTGATATTCAGGGGCTTGAAGACTTTTTCGGCGATATGGACTTCAAAGTCGGCGGCACCAAGAAGGGTATTACTGCTATTCAGATGGATACCAAGGTGCACGGTCTGACTCCCGAAATCGTAAAGGAAGCATTTGAAAAGACCTATGTTGCCCGTTGCAAGATCCTTGATGAAGTTATGCTTCCCTGCATCGCAGAACCCAGAGCAGAACTTTCCAAATATGCTCCCAAGATGCTTTCCACCAAGATTGATGTTGAAAAAATCGGCGATGTTATCGGCAAGCAGGGTAAGGTTATTCAGAAGATCTGTGCTGAATGTGATGTTAAGATCGACATCGAAGACGACGGTTCCGTATTTGTTTCTTCTACTGATCTTGACAATGCAAAGAAAGCACTTGATATTATCCACACCATTGCAAATGATCCCGAAGTCGGTGCTATCTACAAGGGTGTTGTTACAAGACTCATGAGTTTCGGTGCTTTCGTTGAAATCGCTCCCGGTAAAGAAGGTATGGTCCACGTCAGCCATCTCGATGTCAAACGTGTTGAAAAGGTAGAAGATGTTGTCAATGTCGGCGACGAAATCATCGTTGAAGTGCTTCCCATTGATGACCAGGGCAGACTCAATCTTTCCAGAAGAAATGCTCTTATCAAGGTTGAAGGGCTTGTACCCGAAAACGAAGTTTCCGACGAACCCCGCAAGCCCCGTCAGGGCGGCAACCGCGGCGGCGATCGCAGAAACAACGACCGCAGACCCCGCAGAAATCACGACTGATTTTTGTAAATACTGATTATGAAGACTGTCCGAAAGGGCAGTCTTTTTTTTGTGCACGGAAACGGGGAGGTCGGCAAGCAGATAAATTACGGTTTATCGGGGCGTGTAGGGAACGCATAGTATGCGTTCCGACCCTGTCCGACTTGGTTTTTTATCCTGTAGGGGATGACGCCCTCGGCATCCCGCATGAGGGTAAAAGAATCATTGATTTGAACATTATT
>JAZUQC010000055.1:0-2257 GCA_045605525.1 Acutalibacteraceae bacterium | reverse complement strand
CGTATATTGTGTTCCCTCAACAAAAACGGGGTCTTCGGGGAACCATTCAATGCCGACAATGATTACACCCATATTATTTGCAGTTACCTGCGAAAGGTCTGCCGGAACAGCACCTGCAACGGGTGCGGGAACATGGAAATCAATCGCCTTGAGGTTTTTCATCGGGTCGCCGACATACAGCTCAACCTCAAGTGAAATATAGGAAATCGTACCTGAACCTGTGCTTTTTTCCTGAACCAGTGCGGCATATTTACTGCCGTTTACCTCAATCTCTGCAAATGTTCCTGCAGCGGGCAGAGCATAATAAGGTGCTTCGGTAAGTTTAATTGTAAAAGTATAATAATTGCCGCCTTCAAACTCGGAATCATAGCTTTCGGTTGTTTTGTTGAAGGCTTCAACGGCGGGACCGTTTGATTCCTCAAAAATTACACCTTCGGTTCCGATAGTAACGTAATCTGCATAGCTGTCAACCGATTTGCCGCCAAGGTCGGCAGTATCAATTGTTACGGCTATTGTTCCGATTGCATCTGCCGCTGAAACAAAAGGCAGAGCAAACGGCATCATCATAAGAACAGTCAATAAAATCGAAATAACTTTTTTCATAAAATCACCTTAACTTTTAGGTTTTCCGCATTCCGTGCAGAACTTACCTTTATTTCTGTTTCCGCAGGAGCAAACCCAATCTTCAGGCTTTTTGGTTCCGCATTCGGTACAGAACCTGCCCGAATTGTTATTGCCGCAGACACATTGCCAGACAGCATTACCCTGCGGTGCAGGTGCAGAAACAGGAGAAGAAGCAATGTTCATAGTCGCAGTCGAAAGCAATTTTTCCGTTTTGGGGTCAATTTCGATAAGCACATCATTTATTGCGGTTGCTCTGATGCCTGCTCTTGCTTCCCAACCTGCAATTGCGAAGTCCTTCAAAATCAAATCAGCCTGTGTGTCCGCCTTATATTTCAGCTCATCAACAGAGCAGCCTTCCGCAAACATTTTTGTAAAGGTCATTTCAGCAACACGTGAAGCATCTTTCTTAATAATATCAACGGGAAGCTGACCGCCGAACATAGTATTGAACTTATCAGGGTCCGCAATCTCAATAACGAGAGTTGCCGTAAACTTAACTTCCGTAAACAGTTTATATGTACCCTGCACCACTTCGGTATGAAAACGACCGTCAAACTGAATTCCGTTAAAACCTTCCATTTGTTTTACCTCCGATTATGCCCAAGGATTTGCACTTTCCGGCTGACGGATACCGACAAGGATAAACTGCTCCCAGAGATACCATTTGCCGTCCTTTGCCTTACGCATCTGAACGCTTCGGGGAGCATCTGCACCGCCCGATGTGATATAAAGCGTTGCATAACCCTCATTCTGATATGAATAGGGACTTTCGCTGACGATTATTGTATAGGGTTCTGCAGGAGTATAATCGTTTGCAGGAGTTGAGCCCTCGAAATATGAACGGGGAACGTAATCACTGTCACGGAATCTGTCTGCAATAAATGATATATCTCCGCCGCTTAAAGGTCTTGGTCCACGAAGGAAGTTAACCATCTGCAAAGCAAGGTCTTTGTTCTGCGGATAATAGCAGAAGGCAAGAACGGTCATTGCGGCTGTTTCAAACGGAGTTGACAAAGCAGCCTGAGGCAGAGAAGCAAACTCCTCAAAAGATGAGGGCAGAGAAGAAAAAACAATTTTTTCTTTCTTATTTCCGAGATTGCTGACTGCTGACGTTGCTTTGTTGAAGCCCTGTGTTACGGCGGAATTAACACTTTTCTTTATTGCATTTTCCGCTTTGCTTTTGAACATATCAAAAAGTGCCATAAGTAATCACTCCTTAGAATTTTGCGCCCGAGCCGCTGTGAGTTCTGCCTGAAGAGCTTGTGTGCGTTGAGTCATCGTCACCGCTGTCGCTGCTTGACTGCTTGGGCTTTGTGTCAACAAATGAATATGCATATACATCCTGAGCGCCCGTAACAACCATACTGCCCTGACGGGTATAAACCTTGGCGTGATTCTGCGCAACAACGCTCTTGTTCTTTGAAGTCATTGAGCCTGTGATAAGCAGACCGACAACCGCACCGACACATGCAAGAACAAAGAGCCAGATAACGGGAGTGCCGGGCTTGAGCTGTTCTTCCGCTCTGTCAAGGTATGTGTTGAATGCCTTTTCGTAATCTTCAGCAATGAGGTAATCCTTCATATCGGTAATGATGCCTTCACGGATTCCCTGGAAGAAAACGGATGAGCCGTT
>JAZUQC010000054.1:0-17148 GCA_045605525.1 Acutalibacteraceae bacterium | reverse complement strand
ACCGAAAAGATAGTCTTGTATGATTATCAAATCAGCAAGAACGGCTCTCTTGTTGCCCGTGACAGGCTCTTGCATACATTGTTCAATCGCCTGTGCAACTTCCTTTTCGGTTATCATTCAATCAACCCCTTGTTATGCTCTTTCGAGTGCCTGCATACACTTCTTGAGTGCTTCACGCTCGGCGGGCTTCTGTGCCCGCTCCATCATTTCCTCAAGCTGTTCCATCATATATTCCTTGCCCTCGTCACGGGAATAACCACCGCCACGATAAGAGGAATTGCCGCCACGGTTGCCGCCTCTGCCACCACGGGCATAGGACATATCGTCATCGTAGGACATACCGCCATCACGGCTGTATCTGCCCATACTATCACGACGGGCATTGCGACCACGACCACGGGCATAACTGGAACCGCCACGCTCGGAGTAGCCGCTTTCATAAGAAGTGCCGTAGATACGACCCTCGCCCATATAGTGACCATCTTCGGAGTAGCCAACCTCTTCCTTCAGCACATCAATTTTCATAATGTTCTTGACGGTATCGGTCAATTTGTGGATGCTCTCCAAATCGCCCATAGACATCTTGCCGGACTTCTTGCCCTTTTCGGCATAATCCTCCAGCTCAGCGCACAGGAGGTCTTTCAAATCGTGCATATAATCCATAATTACATCTCCTTTCACGCAATTCTTTCGAACAGAATATTGGCGTTTTCTACCTCAATAGCGGTAGTTGCGCTGATATTCCGCACGGAAATAGTGTCACAGCAGCCGCAAGGAAGCTCAATCAGGGTCTCGAAATTTACGACCCACTGGTCTCCGATTGCAGCCGGAGTGACCACGCTGACCGTGTTCCGTGCCGTTTCCCCATTCTGAGACAAAGCAACAATAATGGGTTCAAGTACACCGCCCTCATCAGCCGGAGCGACCGCCACATTTGCGTGGAAGTTCACCTTGTAAATTGCACGGGGAGCGCAATTCTTGCAGATGCCTTTCAGCCGGAATACACCGGAAGCATCATTGTGGACAATAAAGCCCTTTTTGCAACATCTGTCACCATTCAGAAACACGATGTTTTCATTGACCGCCACATTCTGAGTGAGCGGATAGCTGTATTCAGCAGCCATAAATTAAATCATTCCTTTCAAATAAAATAAGGCGGCAGGATATGGCATCCCACCGCCTCGGTAAACAGTGTCAGCTATTCAGCCAACCATTTCCACAGTGGGAAAAGTAAGTCTTTCTATTCGATTAGAAAGAGCCACAGCCGCCGTTGGCATAGTTGACCTGACCGCAGCAATTGGTGGGGAAGGTCACGGGCTGGGGAGGCTGGACGATGTAAGCGGCGGTGGGGCACTCAGCACCAGTCTTCCGCAGGATTTCAGCCTTGTTTGCATCCATAGCAGCCATCAGAACAGCGTTCTGCGCGGACTGGGAAGCGGATAGGCGCAGGCTGTTGTTTTCCTGCTCCAGAGTGCGGATGTAGTTTGCATTCAGAGCATCGAGAATAGCACGGCTGTTAGCGTTCTGGTTCTCAATCACATCACGGGTGGTGTTCTGAATGGTGTTCTGCACGGCGCAGGACTGGGTTGCCATATCGTAGCGCACGCCGTCAATGGCTCTCTGGGTGGTGCAGCAGCAGTCAGCAATCTGGTGGGACAGAGTGTTAATGCCAGCCTGGGTGTTGTAGCCGTTCTGGAGGATGGCGGTGTTCAAACCGTTGAAGCCCTGACACAACGCGCTATCGATGCCATTAATGCCGCTCAGCACGGAATTGGAAGCAAAAGCAGCGGACAGATCAGCCTGGGTTGCAGGAGTGCCGCAGCAGGGATAGCCGTAGCCGCCGCCCTGACCGCCACCAAAGCCACCGCCGAAGCCGTAGCCACGACCGCCCCAGCCGAACAGCAACAGGATCACGATCCACGCCCAATCGTTGCCAAACATACCGTCGTTGTTGTTGCGACCACCGTTGTTGCCTACCACGGCAGCAACATCAGCCGCAGAAAGTTCAGAAACTCCAATACTCATATTGAATTTCTCCTTTACAAAAGTATTTTATTTTATGTCAAAGCCATTCCGGACTGGCTCAAACATCATTTGAATACACCGCTACCAACAATCTGTTGGGCGATTTGGGAAAACTGGTTGAATTGTTGCTGGGACATTTGCCCACTCTGCAAAAGTCGCTCAACCTCTGCACGGGGGTTCTGCATTGTCTGCCGCAGTTTTCTTGCGTCTGCAACCAACTGTTGCATAGGGTTGGTATGCTGACCATTCAGAGCCTGATATAAATTATTCGCCATCTGTTGCATCCTCCGTCAGTTTGTTTTTGCTTTTCTTTGCCGTTGGCTGTGAGGCTATGGCAGCCTTTAATTCGTCAAATTCTTTTCGAGTGACAAAGTTATCAAGGTTTACAGTTTCAGCCGACACAGAGCCGCCAAAAGCCTGTTGAGCCGCCGTAGTGCGTTCTTTGTAGTCGAAGATACGCAGAGGCAACGGCATACCGCTCGCATCAGCCGATTTTAGATAGAACCGCTCCCCCTCGCTGTCCATCAACATTACTGTTGCATTGGGAGCGACAAGGTAAGATTTAGCACCGCTTTCGCCCTGCACCCAAATCAAGCCATTATTAGGCTGTTGTACCTGCATTGGCTGTGAGGGCATAGACGGCTGTACAACGGCATTTTGCGTTTGGTTGGCATTCGTTCGTAACTGTGCCAAATTGTCCGGCATAGGCGGCTGTGCGCCGTAATAGGGGTATTGATAGCCATAGTTAGGTTGGTACATTGTCAATCCTCCGATTTTTCAAAGTAGTAAACGGGTGTTTCGTTTCGGCTGTCCCAGCTGTCCCACAAACAGCCGTCAATGACGGTGGTCAAATGACTGCCTGTGCCGATCACAAATGTTCCTTTTGGGTGGTCTTTGCAAAAATCCTCTATTGTGTAGCAATCGGGGCAATCATCGGGAATTGTGCGACGACGAAAACCCTTATTGCGTAGGTAGGCAGTGGTCACGCTGTTTGCGCTCGGCATATCTGCCATCAATAACCCAAACAAACAGAGGTCAAGATATGTTTCCATCCAGCCTTTATCTGTCGCTATGCCAATCGCCCTGATCGTACAATCTCCGACAGACTTTCCTTTGGGGTTCAAGTTTGTGTGCTGCCACATTTTCGCCACCGCCTTTCTCAAATGCTGATTGCTCGATAAATCCATCGTTTATCAGTTCCATAATGGTAGTGTAAACCGTGACAAACGGCATCAACTCAAATTTCGGCTTGCTTTTGATGTATTCTTCGATGGTCAAAAAATCGCCTCCTTTTCTGCTGAAAGCATAACAAAAAAGCCGCACCCGTACAAGAAAGTACAAGTGCGACTTTTGACTATGTTTTGTTTACTTTTCGATTGCTTTTATGGCTTCAAAAACAGGTGCAAGCTGTGATAGGGTGGAGTATTTCAGTTCAAATGCCTTTAGCTCACGCATAGCCATGTCAAGCAATGCGTCCGTCTTTTTGGCATCGGACAGAATGACGGGCAGACTTTCAAAAACTTTGTGTTCAGCCATCTGAAAGAACGCACGGACAACCTCGTTTTTTGTTGCTTCGGGTTGCACGATCAAAGAACGAATGATATACCGTGCTTGTTCTTCTCTGTATGCTTCTGCCGCTGTTGCATCGTTCCACTCAAATTCTTTGTGAAGCGGTGCATCTTCTGGGCGGCTTTCGTCCACCAATCGCTTGGCTGTCAAACCGCCGTTTTTCTCCAACTTTTCGCAGATTTCACCTGCTGTTTGTGCATCGGATTTAATCCGTGCCGCATCTTTCCACTTGTAGACCATAATAAATTACCTCCTTTTATAGCCTGCCAAAACTTACCACAGAACACCCTTCCGAAACATAACTAACCTCGCCCATCCTGCCAAAACCGAGCAAACCAGTCCGTGCCTCACCATTCCGCACACGAACTTGCCAGCCAAACCTAAACAGACCGTGCATCAGCCTACCATGCCATAGCCCACCAAGCCAGCCAAAACGAGCCACAACATAACTAACCTTGCGATAACGAACCGAACCATAGCTAACCAATCCAGCCAAGCCAATCCTCAACTAATCACACCATGACGCACCGTACCCAGACCTGCCAGACATACCAATACACGCCGTGGCAAGACCCGCCTGGACTCGCCCCACCGAGCCTGCCTTATTTATCCAGCAACATGGAACATACCATACTGACCGTCACGCTCAGGACGCCATTCACCAACGCCGCACACATAACCGCCAGCATTTATGACGTTGACAATGTTTTCCAAGCTGTACTGACCGTTTGCGTTGTAACTGATAGTCAAATCGGCATACCAATTCTTGAACTCGCCACGGTAGCGAATGTCAGCCGTACCCATGCCGACCTTGACCATATCCTCACGCATTTCGGGGGTATCGGAATGAATTTCAATCATGCCGTTTTCATCGCTGTCAATGTAGAACGCACCACGCATGGACATCTTATCCTTTGCCCATCCCATGCGGTATGCCGCAGAAATTGCCGCCTGCTTGAATGCGGTCACAGGGAAACCGAACCGTGCGCCGTTTGCAATGGCTTCCTCAAAAGACTCCATAGTTCCATCTTCGGGCATCGGGGTCAGCCAGTACATAGAACGGATAAAATCATCCGCAGGATTCTTGACTTCTTTCTTCTTGCCCTTTGCAATGCCCATCTGCGCTTCCAGCATCATGCGCTTTGCCTTTTCGCTCCATGCGTGCATAATCAAGGGAGTATCGCCTACCACACGGACGGTCACCTTCTTGATCTCAATGGGACGAATTTCGATTACCTCAGTTTTCTTTGTTGCCATAATAATTTGCCTCCTATTATGTTTCGATTTTCTGTGGACTTGCTTTCCACACTTCCTATTATACACATCTATTTCTATTTGTCAACAACTTTTTCATAAAATTTTATAACTATTTTGAGAAAAAGAAAAATCCCCTCCTGGGACACATCAAAGAGAGGTGCGGAGGGGGGTGTACTAACCACCTTTTCAGCCGGCTGGTGGCGTTCCTTCAATATTATGCGCCTGCAAGAGGCTCTGCTATAGGTGTTTTTCCAGTCTGTCCATCGCCTTGTAAACGATGTTTTTCACTTGCTGGGTGGATAGGTCATACTTTTCTGCCAGCCGTTCATAGGTCGTGCCATTGAATAGCCGGTCACTCAAAATCAGCCGATGCCGTTCATTGAAAATCCACTGGTCAATAAGGTATTGCAGTTCAGACCTTGATAGATTATATGCTTCGGTACTTTTCCGCAAGGTCTATCACCTCCATACCTACCATACGGGCAAAGTCAATTTCTTTCTGTACTCCCGGGCTGACATCGCTTGCAACAACCAAAGTGTCGCACAGGCTCAACAAATCCAAACAAAGTTCAATTTCGTCATCGTAGCCGATTTCACCATATTGCAGATGCGAAAATGCCAAAATGGGGCAAACGAAACAATGCGTAGGACTTTCGATTTGCAGGTCGTGGGTGATTTTCTTTGCTCTTTCCATATTGGCGGTATCACCGCCAAATTTATGGGAAACATAAATAGTCGCCATTATCAAACCTCCTACAAATAAAAACCGCTTGTTTCCATCCGCTTTTCTTCGCCGAAGATGGTCAACACATACATTTTATCGCTTTGCGGTCTGTAACCGGCTTCTGCTCCATAGCCGCCATACTGACAGAAAGATCCGCAATCAATGTTTTCAATGTTCCGCTTGTAAATGACATTGTTCTGCTTGTCAAACACAAGTTTTGCCATAGGTGTGTCCTTTGGGTTATGATCGTGACCAAATGCGAAAAAGTCGATACCATCCGTAAAGTCAGATGTGCCGTAGTTTTTACAATCCTTTGCTTTGTGCTGTATTTGCCCAAAGTAATGGACTTGCTTGCTTTTGTTCTTTTTCGATGTGCCTACACCGATGTTTAGAAATGCTATAATGTTTCTGTACTTTTCACCCATACCGGCAAGCAACGCACAATCATACAGAGGGTACAATCCTGCCGATTTGGTCGTTCTGTTGCTGCAATGATTTCCGGGAACAATCGCAATGGTCTGTTCTTTCAAGTCAACAAACTGTTGCGTGACAAATTCCTTTTGTTCTGCTGGGTTTGCGGTCTGCGTGAACATATCGCTTTTTGAGCCGGGTATTGCATTTTCAAACAAATCCCCAATAAATAAAACTTTTCCGTACTTATCAGAAAGGATGCGGTTTTTGAGCCGCATCCATTTCCTTTCGTCGAAAAGTTCAGAGCCATAGTGCAAATCGTGTACAAAGTACAGATGTGCAAACTCCCACTCTGTTGGTAAATCAACCGTTATCGGTTGCCAATCGGGGAGAAACATAGGTCATCCCTCCCCGTTTATCGTTTTCTTTTGCCTTTCGCTTTGCGAACTCTTACGGCTTTGTGATTTCCGTTTTTCTTAACCCGGATCCTCACTCTCTGTGCCATTGATCAAATCTCCTTGTTCACCAATATTTACATTATTGATGCCCTCGCCATCTTGTTCGTAGGAGATTGTGGCGAATTGGCTCTCATAAATAAGCCACCCAGCGTTGCACGCAAACAGCATAGCGATACAGACTACCAAAGCAATCCACAGCCGCTTGATTTGCCGTTCCATCCTTGCCATAGACGATTCATGCACGATATAGGGTACGCTTTCGGGTGCGTGGGCTTCCTTGCCCTTGCAGGTTTCACAGTTTGCCATAATTTGCCTCCATTTTTAGCCTCCATATTTTTGAAAAGGGGGACAAGGGACGCTGGAGGCTTTAGGTCATCCCTTGTTTTATCTCCCCCTATTTGTGATTTTACCAAATCGAAAGAGAATTGTCAACCACCAAAGAACATCTTGACAAGCATCGTGATTACACCACCACCAACAGCCGTCAAAATCCACTTGATTTGGCTAAGCTGGGTTTCAATCACCGCAAGCCGTACAAGGTCTTTGTTCAGCTTTGTTTCAAATCCATCGGTCTGTTTCTGGCACTCTTGCCGGGTGACAAAAATCTCTTTTAGCCGGTCAATGTCGTGATCTTCAATCGCCATCAACTACCCACCGCCTTAAAAATGCTCTTTGTCGGTTGGGTTATTCACAATGCCGAAAGTCACGAGCAACGGCAAAAGCACGTCCAGCAGTCCATTAACAGTGTCAGAAATGTCTGCGCCGCCAAATTCCTTGACACAAAAAACCACCAACGCTGCAACGGACAGCCACACCGCCCAAGATTTGAAGCGGCTCAAAATATCTTTCAAAACGCTTTTGAGTTTTTCCATGGTTTTACCTCACTTTATGCACATATGTACCCAGTTGTTTTCAATGATATAGGCATCGTGCAAATCTTCGTTCACAACTTCTTTAATGATTTTTAATGTGGTTTTGCCGCCCTTGCCAATGATTGCAAAGTCAACCGCTTTTCCTTTTAGGTGGCAACTGGTTTTGCTACCCTTTTTTGCCTTGTTGTGTGTCTTGCAACGAACACCGGAACTGATTTTGAACTCTGCGCCGCCACAGTAGTCAATAATTCTGTCAAGGTATCGCATCAGCCGCCAGTCAGGCTCAACCGGGAATCCGTCACAACCCTCGCCCTTGCACTTGCACTTGAACATTTCACGCTCAACATAAACCATCGGGGTGTATTCTTCGGTTTCGCCAACAATAGCCTTTAGCTGCTCTTGGGTGGCAGTTCCACAGGAGCCGTCCACCACAAGGTTATAATTTTGAAGCTGAAAATCCCGGGTTGCGCGTTTGCTATTCTTGCCCCATTTTCCGTCAATTTTGTCTGCGTAAAGGCCAAGATATGCGAGCAAATGTTGTTTTTGTTTGTTGTCCATCAATATACCTCCAAATACAAGCCCACCAGTTCACTTAAGGGCTGATAAACTGGATTGACAGTATCACGAGTGCAAATGTAAATTGTGCCGTTCTGGTAGTAGTACAAACCCTCCTGCAATGCCATGTTTCCGCTGTACGGAATAGGATCGTCAATCGTGCCTGCGTGAGTTTCATTGATTTGCGCCCACAAGGCGGCGGCATTGGTCGGCTCCCAGCCAGCTTGGCTGGTGTGTGCCTGAATGGTGCGCCACAAGTGGCCGTCATAGCGCACCTTGTAGCCGGCAGAATAAGCTGCCCCGGCCTCCCATGCAGGATAGAACTCCATCATCCGCACAGCGGTGTTATCGTCCACCGCAAGAGTGTTGATCTGCTGGGCAATCACCATCCGGCTGACCTCAGCTTCCGTCATCGAACGGCTCTTTTCCGCTGCGGCAGCGACCTTTGCATCATGTTCGGCCTGTGCCAATTCTTCGGCGGTGGGCGCTCTGTAAATTCCGTTATCGTAAATCATAGCGTTACTCCTTTACATAGAGGTTCAGCGTTGCGCCAGCCATCATATATAGATGAGCGGTACCATCTGTTTCCAGCTTGATGCCTGCGATATTGCCAATATCCAATAATTTTGGATATGCCTGTCTGTCGCCGGAATATACATTGCCTTGTGTGCTTGATCTTTCAAACAAAAGCTGGTCGCTTACCCGGTCAAAGTACCACATGGTTGCCTGTGGATTTGTGCCTGAAGATATACTACCAAATGGTGTTTTGGTAAGGTTTCCCTTTTCACCTGTAATCGTGATATATGCGTCACAGTTTGTGCTTTTGGTCGGGTTGTACCATGTCATAAATCCCTCACTGAAATTTAAGGGATTTCCGTCATTATCGGTGGTGATGTTGATGCTGTAAACATCGCTTTCCAGCGTGATGGACTTCGCCAGCCGCCATTGGCCGCCGCTGGGAGCATCACCGCCGCCAATGATGTTTGACGTTTCAATTGTATAATCCGTAAACGCTCCATTTTCGATAACAAAAGTGAAAATGTGTTGCTGTTTTTCTTCAATGTCGATAACATATAGTTTTTTTACGTTGCCACCACCATATTGTGGTAAAGCGTATGCGCCCTTGAACGAATATGTGTCACCTTCTGTTAATGCATAAAATGTTCCGTCCAAAATTTCGGGAAAATCAATGGAGCAAAGATAATGCCCCCAGCTGGGGTCGCTTTGCTGGACATAATAAAATCCAGTCGGCAACGTCAAATCTTCTGGCTCTTTGCCATCAAAAGAGAAAAGAAGGGTTGTGATGCCACTTGCGCCTTGTTTATAGATCTTCAGTGGTTGCAATTCTGCGGTGATGCTTTCGCCATTATCTTCGCCCGGTGCGGGTGCTTTATAAGATGGGTCGGCTTCCACCCTGATTGTCACAGTAAATGTGGAGATTACATTGCTATCGACAGACATTTCCTTGATGGACACTTGCATTTCTGTATTGCCAGCAACACCAATCGCCTTTTCTGAAATTGAAACAAGAACTTTGTTGTCAACAATTTGATAAGCTTGTTCGCCACTTTCAAGAAATTGATACGTACCGCCGCTACCATCTGCACGCTTATATTTGATTGTTGCAACCGCACCATCTGGAACAATGAACGGCTGACCTTTATCAAACAGCCTAAATTCGATTGCACGTCCGCTATCGCCCTGCACGGCATCGACAAAAGGAATGTTCTGCCGAATTGATAAGTCAATGTTTACAATGCTTGTTACTTTCAAAAAAACACCTCCGGTTATTCATAATCAGGGTCTACAAGCCGCCCACGGACAAACTTGTAATTTTGTCCGTTTATGTTGATTGTTTCTGTTAATCCGTGGATGTTCATATCTTCAACGAGGTCTTGCCACGTTGTATACATTCCGGAACTTGATCCAGAATATTCAATCCAAAAGATCCGACCAGGTTCAATCCAAACACCATCGTGTATTTCACCTTCTTCATCGATTTCACCGGAAAACAACGCACCATTTGAAATGTTCCAGTTGCCAAGGGTTGCTCCGTCTTTAATGTGGATCGTTGATCCATTTATTCTTTCGGAAGATAGCAAACCAGCATTGATGTTGTCGGCATCAATGTTGATAACTTTTACAAGTGCGGCATTCAAAACACCGGCAGTAATGAAGTCAGCAACCATGCCGTTTTCAAGCGTTGCGCCCATCACAAACGGCCCAGCATATCCATTCTTGCTTGCGCCCCAACCTTCATAGTTGAACCGCCACACTTTCTTTGCAAGGGCTGGGTCGGCATTGTCGGCGATGTAAAGTGTGTCTGGTGTGTTATCATTGTTCGTGTCTAAAAACCGCACAGAACCGCCCTCTGCGCCCAACAGGGCCTTTGTGAGCAATTCCTGCGCTACTTGCAGTTGACTTGCAGTTGGAATTTTCTGCAATTCCTCGTTTTGCTGTGCGATGGTGTCAGAAATATTTGGTCTTACAGAGCCGAGCGTGACGCTTTCAACCCGGTCAAGCAGAACATTGTAAACCAGTTCAACAGCTTCCGCTGTGGCAGAAACACCCATCTGCGGAAACTCGACATTAACAGTATCGCAGAGATTGACACGCTCCAAAACCGCAAGGTTTTCGTACTCGCTGGATTGCTCCAATGCGGCAAAAGAAACCGTCAAAGAAACGTCAGGAACACCAACACCATTTTCTTCAATATATTTCTCCGCTGCTTCTCTCAATTCGTCAACTGTCGGTTTACTTCGAAACGAACTCGACATATTCAGTGTCTTTACACGAGCAAAAGAATATGTGCCTTTGCAATCAATGGTCTTTTCCGGCAACTCCACGAGGTTTTCACCGTTTGCATCAATCCAGTATGGATATACGGCTGTGAAAATTGCGGAACAGTTTTCTTCTTGCCGAAGGTCGGTTAGGTTCTTTCCATATCGAATAGAAACACCACGATTTTCGCCACGTTTATTGTGTAATTTGACGGAGAAATTGTCGTATTCTATTTCGCCGCCATAGGTTTCAACAATTCCGCCAAGTGCAGAGCGAGTGGAGGCAGGGGCAGGCACGGAGAAATCCCCCGTGTCGCCCTTGTCCGTCCAGAAAGAAAACCCATGAGCAGAAACAGCTTTTTCAGAAAGTGCAGAAACCGCAGAAATGGCACTTGTGGCCTTGAATGGGGAAACTGGATAACCGCCCAAATCATAGCTGATGTGTTCAGCACTAAAAACCACGTTTTTCCGCATAACTTTTCTTTGTGCGTAAATGCGGAACAACTGCGGTTCTGCAATTTGGTTTGGCTTTGCCTTAATGATGCAGCGGCTTTTTATTTCGTCAAAGTGGATGCCATTGACCGGGTATGTAAATTGCAGTTCAAACTCTCCGTTTTTTACTTCCGTTACATGGCAATCGACACAATCAGAAAGAACACCAAGGCCGTTGTGTTCAAACTCCGTTTCACTTGCATCATACAAAATGGGATAATTCACAGAACCCACCACCTTGGCTTGATAGATACGCTGGTTACACCGCCATCAAAGTCCACAATGTTTTCGCCATCTTTCAAAACCGGGAAATCGTTTATGCGGACATTCATATTTTGGTTTCCATTGTTATTATATGCGTTCATGTTTTCGCTGTCAATATACAGAATATCGGTCATATCCAGTATGTTGACAACATTACCACCGATGTAAACTGTCCCCTCGCCGTTTCCGTAGACAGTGACAAGCGGCTTTGCATCATAGAAATACTGGTTGTAAATTGCACCACGCTGTGTGAATGTAGTTTCCATTTCGCCAATCTTCAAAAACTTTTGCGGCTTGCAGGAAAACTCAACTTCAAATGGTGCGAGAGTTTGCAGCCTCTGTTCAATTCTTGCTCCGTTTACTACTCTTGCCAGCCAAAACGCATCGGGTGAATCACTGGTTTCCAGCCTGCGATAGCCATGTTTTGCAAGCAAAAATCTGTTTGCAGAGGTAACTGCGTCCAAAACATTCTTTTGCAGAGAAAAGCAGGCAGCCGATGCCGTTCTGTTTTCGTATGCCCCAGTTTCGTAGATCAACTCGCCATTTCTTCCGTCAATTATGTCCGTTTCCACAATGGGGATTGGTTCAGAAAACTCAATCGGTGCTTGAAGCTGGATGCCAACGGAAATTGCATCTACACCATCAATATAAAACGTATCACGCATACACAGCTTCCTTTCTCCGTGTCAGGTTTTGAATTGCCTCTGCAACAGACTTTGCAAGGCTTTCTTCGTCTGCGTAGTTTGCACCCTCAATGGTGATGTAAATATCGCCAAACGAATTGCCGCCAACAGCACTTGCGCCATAGATTCCATCGCCAGAGCCAATGGTCTTTTCGCCAAAGTCGAAAGACTTTTCAATCTGGTCGGTTACAACCCTTTCGTTGTCTTTAATTCCCTTTGCGAACAAGTCCATCATATCGGGCGCATAGGTGTGGAAATTGGAAAGCGGGCCTTTTTTGGGTTCAGAGAAACCAAGGAAATCCCGGACGGATTGTGCCACATTGGAAACGGTGTCTTTCAGTTTGTTCCACTTTTCTTTGATGCCACCAATGAAATTGTCAATCATATCTTTGCCCCAAGTTTTTCCAGCCTCCAAAATGGGAGATGCAAAATCGACAAGTGCCTTTGCAAGATTTGCGATAACCTCCGGCACCTTTGCAATAAGCTGGGGCAATGCCTGAATAAGGCCGTTTGCCAACGCAACAATGATCGTAACGGCTGCATTTAGCAATTTTGTTATGGTTTCCGGGTTGGTCAAAATGTCAATCATTTTCAAAACCACGTCAACTATCGTTTGCACAAATTCAGGGTCATCAAGCATTTGAGTAATGCCATCCAGCAATGTAAAAATTAAGTCGATGCCAAGTTGAAGAATGTCTGGCAACATTTCCAAAACACCAATACAAAGTTGTTTAACCAATTCCACCGCCGCAACAACCAAAGCTGGTGCATTTTCAATAATTGCATCAACTATGGATTCTAAAAGCTTTGGCAGTACGGCAACAATGCTTTTTACAATATTTGTTGCACCAGAAATTAATGCAGGAACAATTCTTTCGACTATATCTGGCAAAATCTCAATGATTTTGGGTGCTGCACGCTCGATTAGATTGACAATTCCATCCAACGCAGTTTCGGCAGCAGGCAAGATATTTCCAAGGACACCAAGATTTTTTTCTGTTCCATCGCCAACAATGGTTGTAACAAGGTTGTTTACAAGTTTTCCAACATCTGCGTTTTTGTCAGACAAACCAGTAACAAGATTCGTCCATGCCGCTTTCATAGAACCAACTGAACCGGTGATTGTGCGACCCGCTTCTTCGGCCGTTGCACCAGTAATTCCCAATTCGTTTTGTACTACATGGACAGCTTTAACAATGTTGTCAAAAGACAAGCTGTTCGCATCAATACTTGAATCAAGCTGTGCGGCTCGCTTAATAAGGCGAACCATTTCTTCTTTTGTGCCACCAAAGCCTAACTTGAGGTTGTCGAGCATGGTGTAGTTTCCTTTTGCAAAGCCTTGATAAGCATTTTGAATAAGGTCAATTGACGTTCCCATGCGGTTGGCATTATCAGCCATGTCAGTAATTGCCATGTCCGCATAATTAGCCGCCTTTTTAGTATCTCCGTTAAGTGAGCCAATCAAGCTTGCAGAAAAGCTGGTTGCTGTTGATAAATACTGATTGGCCGACAGGCCGGCGGTTTTGTACGCATTTTCCGCATACCGCACAACTGTGTCTGCACTATCCTTAAACAGTGTCTCAACACCACCAACCAACTGCTCATATTCGGCATAGTTGTTCACCGCCGCCGTTGTCAATGCCGTGATGCCAGCCGCAGCAGCACCGACAGCCGCCGTTCCAATCTTTGCCGCCGTCGCAAGTCCTTTGCCCAATCCTTTTGTGATTTTGGAAATCGTTCCGCTTGCTTCGTCTTTTGCACCAATTTTTACAAATAATTCAAATAAATTCAACCTATCACCTACTTTTGAATTTATTTCAGTTTGTTTCTTATGCCCTCGATAATGTCATCAGCCGTGCGATTATCGATGGGTTTCGGATCAAGAATATCTTGCAGTTTAGCTTCGATGTACGATCCACCGCCCATTTTGGCGGTATTCTCTGTCATAATCCGCAAGCATTCCGCATAGTAAATTTTTACTTCCTTTTCTTCCTGTTCCTTTTGAAAAAGGGATATGCAAGTTTCCTTGGCATATCCCCATCCAAACATCTTTAATTTTACTGGCTCAACAGAGGCAAGACCTCTCTTGACAGCTGAAGCAGGGAGGGCAGAACAGATGTAAAAAAATCGATTGCAACCTCATTGGAAAACAGCGTTGCCATGGTCTTGAATGTGTTGGGTGCTTTTTCACCATCATCCAAAACCCACAGTTTGGCAAACAGCTTGCCAGTATCGGCAGGATATTTCACCATAATGTTTTCAAGGATTTTCTTGAAAACCGCCTTTCTGTCACCCTTGACTTCATTTTCGTCAACATCGATATTCTTAATCTTGTCAACAAAAGGCTTGATTTCGTCAACCAGCCGATATGCGGCAGGCAAACAAATTTCATCCTCGCAATCAAACAAAAATCTTGCCATTGTTTTACCTCCTAAATATGTTAATTGTTAATCGCCGATTTCGGCGGTTTCGTCGCCTTCCTGCACGTAGAACTCCATAGGAACAACGTCCTGCTCATTAATGGAGACGTGGCCGGCCAGCGTCACTGCAATCTGTCCCTTGCCGTTCTTCGTAGTTTGGAGAGAGAAACCGGAAGTGGACAGTGCATTGATAAGACGGATTGCGACCAAGCCACCATCGGAGCGATCACCAACCCACCACACATCGGCGAAGTCGGTATCCTTCAAACTGCGGCGAGGCGTAATCTTTCCGCTTGCCGCATCAATATCAGCCGCACCAAGCGACATGCGGATAACCTCTGCGGTCGTGTTTAGCGCAGTGAAACCAAGCGTAGTTTCCCATCCATCAAGGTGCATAAACTCTTTCATGCCGTTGGGGGCGTTGTCGATGTCCTCGGCGTAATCGCTGTAAGTGGGCACACAAGTCGGATTGATGCCGCCAGTAGTGGCGCAGATAATATCCTCGTCAACCAGCTCAGGGTTGGAGGGATCAAACGACTTCAGCAGAACGCCAGCATCCACCTGAAACTCGTCGAATGTGGACTGCGCAACTTTCGTAAATCTACCCATTGTTACTCCTCTCAATCAGCGGTCAAAAACTCAACTGATAAATTCAAATATTTGCGTTTGATAAGGTCATCGCTTTCATCGCCCATATTCTGCGCGAACGGCCGACCTCGTTTAATCCAAATGTAACCGCCGTCACACTTGATAATTTTACCGCCCAAGCCGATATGGGCAGAGATTTCTTCCGTTTTGGCATTGATAGCCGTCCAGCTTTCGCCACGATACCACAGAGAGGCGGTAGCGGCTACCTCGCGGTCAAAACTGTCTGTGACAAGCTGATATGTCACATACGGAAAAGCCGCATCTGTGGGGACTGTATTCTCCTCATAGGCGGTCAGACCAAAGCCAGACCAAAACTGGTAAATTGCAGCCGCTTTTGTCATTGCTTAAACTCTCCAATCGTTCTATGAGAATATCTCTGTTCGGTTGGCTCTGTTCTATCGGTTGCAATAATCACAGTGCCGTCATCTCTGTTAGGGCAAACAGACGCACAATCACAATGATAAACATCTGTCATATCATTTTTTCGCCACGGGCAGTTCGTATTTCTGCAAATCATACAGGCAACTCCCATTCTTCCGCTTCGACCTGCAAAAACTGGAATGTCGCACTTTTAGGTGTCTGCACATCGTCACCATCGGACTTGATGCGGAACACCTTGCCATCTCGCAATCTGCGAATTACATCGTGGTATTCAAGCTTTGCGTTCAGCGGAGCGGTAATAGTGTATCGGCTTGTTACGCCTTGCTTTTCAGCCGCCCTTGCTTCCATAGAGGAATTAAAAGTGATAGCCGCCTTAAAAGATGCACCGTCAACCCAAACAGCCGGGAGAAATCCACCCTCGCCGTCAGGCTCACGCTTTTTTTCCATCAAAACGACATCTTCCATCGCTTGTGTAAGTAGGCTCATAATAGAACTGCACCTCCCCATTTTCAGACTTGTTAGCCATAAGGTTGATACCGTTGCTGTTGACATACAGTTCTACCATCTTCAAACAAGCCTCTGCGGTTGCTCTGTCAACGGTCATTTTGGCTTTTACTTCCACGACAACATTTTCCAGTACTTTTGCCATCACAGTTTCCTCCACTTATTCAGACGGCTTGCAAATGCTTTTTGCCAACCAATAGGCGCACCGTTTGCATCGGTTGCCTTTGTGTAGCTGTAACCGCCAAAACTTTCAGATGTGTACGGACTTGCCTTGCCAGCATCGCTTTTTCTGTATTCCTCAATTTCAGCGGAAAGGGCAATCACGGCAGGAGGCAACCGCATTGCCCAAACCGCCCCCTCGAATACCTCATCCGTCAAAGATGCGGCAGGGTATTGGTAAACTCCATCATTAAAGACAGAGCCAACGATACGGAAGTATTGACCCTCCTGTAAAAAGTCCAGCGGCGCAATGCTTCCACCGCTGATAGCAAATGTGCCAAAGTGTCTACCATTCGGCACTTCAAAATAATTGCGGATTTCCGCCAGCATTTCGGTGAGCATCACGCCACCTCCTTCGTTATTCTTCGTCTTTCTTTTTCCGTGTCCGCTTCGGCTTTTCTGCGATTTCTTCAATCAGCGGAACGCCAAGCCGGTTCTTGTCGCTTGCCAGTTCTGCAATTCGTTCAGCATCAACCTCAACGCCATCGTGGGGGAAGGTGTCCCCAACGGAATAGGCGTGTTTGTTGTCCTTCAGGTCGTAGAACTTATGTACAACTCTGTACATTACGCGCCCTGCTCATCGTCGCCAGCACCTTCATCGCCAGCATCTGCGCCGATAGTGCCCTTGACAACGCCAGCGGCGTACTCAACAAGAATCTGAACGCCGGACATAACCAGGGATTCAATCTGTGCACGCTCCTCGTTCTGGTAACCAGACTTGATACCGATGAAGCCGGTCTCGTCGGCGGTCAGGTTGAACGCAGCGGCGATGTCGCCATTCATGGTCAGGTAGTAAACAATCAGGTTTTCCTTTGCGGTTGCCACAAAAGTACCCTGAGTGATCTGAGAGGAAATAATCACGGTGCCCAGACCGAGGAAATCCTCA
>JAZUQC010000053.1:0-24298 GCA_045605525.1 Acutalibacteraceae bacterium | reverse complement strand
ATCATTGCCGACTATTTCCACTGGACAGAGCAGGGGGACTACAAATTTGACCCGCAATACTGGCCCGATGTGAAAGCCATGACGGATGAACTACATGCGATGAACACAAAACTCATGGTGTCCGTGTGGCCGACCATCAACAACGGCAGTGAGAATTATCATCACATGCGTGAAAACAACATGCTCATGCGGGCTGCAAGAGGGGCTGACCGTGTGTTTGATTTTTACGGCTGGCAGAATGAAATTGACGTGACCAACCCCGCGACAAGAGACTATGTGTGGAGCAAAATAAAAGAAAACTACATTGACAACGGTGTGGACGGGCTTTGGTTTGACGAAGCCGAACCCGAAATTCACCCCGAGCATTTTGACAACCTCATCTGGTTTAAGGGCAGAGGCGATATGGTGGCACTGCTGTATCCTTATTACTATTCGAAAATGGCTTATGACGGCTTGCGTTCCACGGGCAGAGAGGACATTATCACCCTCACCCGCTGTGCCTACCTCGGCAGTCAGAAATTCGCTTCGCTCGTTTGGTCGGGCGACATTGAATCCACCTTTGAAAGCCTTGCCTGTCAGGTGAAAGCAGGTCTTAACATGGCAATGTGCGGCATTCCGTGGTGGAACACCGACATCGGCGGTTTTTACGGTGCGGACATCCGCAGCGATTACTTCAAAGAACTCATCGTGCGTTGGTTCCAGTTCGGTCTGTTTTCACCCGTCATGCGTCTGCACGGCTCGCGCATCCGTCATTTTGAACCGACACCCGGACTGAAAGAACCGAGCGGCGATCCGAATGAAATATGGAGTTTCGGGGATGAAAACTTTGAAATCCTCAAAAACCTTATTTTCATCCGCGAAAAATTAAGACCCTATATTCTCAAACAGGCCGACACCGCCGCCGAAAAGGGATACCCCATCATGCGGCCGATGTTCTTTGAATACCCCGAAGACGAAGTCTGCTATACGCTTGACAGCCAGTATATGTTCGGGGATGACATTCTGTTTGCACCCATTGTTGAACAGGGGCAGACCGTGAAGACCGTATACATTCCCGACGGTGAATGGATTCTGACCAAGGACAAAAAGGTGTACACCAAAGGCACATACGAAATCACGGCAAAAATTGACGAATTCATTGCATTTGTCAGAAAAGGAGCGGATGTTATAAACTGTTTTACATTGTAAATAAATTACGGTTTATCGGAAAGTAGCCAATCACAGGGGACGGCGTCCGTGATTGACTCCTCCGACTCCCCTACAAACCGTATTTTACTCCCATTCCAATAAACAAACCGAAAGGTGGTTTTTTCATGCGTAAAAGAAAACTCATTGCAACAGTTCTTTGTGCAAGCCTGCTTCTTTCCGGTTGCATCATACCCGGTTCGGCGGCAAGTGCGGACGGCGGGCAGGTACCGTCCGTTATTCATGCATTTGAAAAGGTTTCGGGTATGTTTATCAGCGTCTTTGCAAGGCAGTGGAATCGCCTGACAGGCAAGGATGAAACCGACATTCCCGCTGCGGTCGTTTCGACCCCGTCGTGGGTTGCCTGTGACGAAAGTTTTGTCATTGAAAATGCCGAACTGACTGCCGCAGCACAAACATGGGTCATGCAGGAATTCGTTTTTGAAAGCGAAAAAACTTATGCCGACCCGTTCAACGATGTCAACATGGATGTTAACCTTTACGGCAACGGCAGAATGTACACCGTGCCCGCGTTCTGGGACGGCGGCAATGTGTGGAAGGTACGTCTTGTGTGTCAGTCTGCGGGTACATGGTACTTCAGAACCGTCTGTACCGACGAAACAAACACTTCCCTGCACAACCGCACGGGCAAAATCGAATGTTCCGAATACAATGGTGAACATGATATTTACAAGCACGGCTTTGTGACCACCGCCGCAGGTGAAAAATATTTCACCTATGCCGACGGCACCCCGTTTTTCTGGCTCGGCGACACGCACTGGAGTCTTGGCGGTGAAACAGCGGATATGGTGAAAACCATCTGCACACAGCGTGTTTCGCAGGGCTTTACGGTTATTCAGAGTGAGCCGATTGACGAAAAATTTGATTTTTCCAACGGTATCACCGAAGATGATCTGGAGGGTTTACACCGCTATGATGAAAAGTTTGCCATCATTGCACAGCACGGACTGACCCATGCCAACGCACAGTTTTTCTTCCCTTATTTCATGGAAGTGCTTATCAACAACTTCGGCGGTGTCACCGAACACGGAGATATGTCCGACACAGCCAAAGCGTACCTTGAAAAAATCAGCCGCTACTGGGTGGCACGTTACGGGGCCTTCCCTGTTGTGTGGACTCTCGGGCAGGAAGTGGACAACGATTTTTACTGGAACGACACCACCCACCCCGACTGGAATTATGCAAACAATCCTTATAAACTTGTTGCGGAGTATATTGCAAAATATGACACATACGACCATCCGCTGACGGCACATCAGGAAAATACCGGTGCAACCGCTTGCTACGGCAACGGTAAACAGACAACAGATGCGGGCAAGGTGTTTTTGAAAAACACAGCCCCGTCCTGCTTCCGCGATGTGGAAGAACACGATTTTTATGCCGCACAATGGAATCCGTCCAAGACAAATCAGAATGATTTTGATGTGGGAAAGGATTACTGGTACAATTCGCAGGGCAAGCCCGCCATCAATTACGAAGGACAGTATTGTTATCTGTGGACAAAGAACTTCGGTGCACGCATGCAGGGATGGCTGGCATTTTTGAACGGCATGTACGGTTACGGATGGGGCGGTC
Organism: Acutalibacteraceae bacterium; assembly: GCA_045605525.1. Classification (GTDB taxonomy): domain Bacteria; phylum Bacillota; class Clostridia; order Oscillospirales; family Acutalibacteraceae; genus RUG806. The sequence continues at coordinate 21,517 of JAZUQC010000053.1, read as the reverse complement.
ATGATACGTGGAGTTATCTGAATGTGTTTGACGAAGAAAACGACAGTTCCGACGGCGTGGACACCATCACAAGCGAAGAAAAAATCAATGCTACATGGGAAGATTCCCTTGAATATGAAAGTTCGTATCAGGTCGGTTACATGCGTGATTTCTTTGCGACCACACAGTGGCAGGATCTGATTCCCCGCTTTGACAACAAATCCTATTTTATGCGTGCGACCAATGTGTATTATGCGTATGCAAGCAATGCCGACAATACCGAAATCGTGATTTATTTCTACTCGTTCACGGACGAGTCCGTGGCACAGAATGCAAACACAAAGGGCTACGGCGGCATCAAGACGGGCACCGTCGGCAATCTCACCCCAGATGCAGAATACTCTTACACCTGGTTTGATCCCATCAGCGGTGAAATCGCAGAAGAAGGAACCTTCTCTGCTAACTGCCTCGGCACATACTACCTTGGCGAACGCCCGCAGGCAACCGACATGGCACTGCTCATCCGTGCAAAATAAAGAACAATTATGAAGGGGCTGTCGCATTTAGCACAGACCAAAAGGCAAAAAAAGAAAACAGGTATTTTCAAGTATGTTTTATAGCTTGAAAGTACCTGTTTTGTCGGTAATGTGCAATTCAAAAAATTTTTCAACTTTTTTTGAAAAAGGTATTGACAAACGGAGAATTTCAAGTATAATAACGATAGTGATTATCGTTAGCGATAACACAAAGCCGAAAGGAGAATAAAAATGGTCAGTCAAAGACACTCCCGCCAACGGGACGCAGTGTACGCCCACCTGTGTGCACGGTATGACCACCCCACGGCAGAGGAAATTTATTTTTCCGTCAAGCAGGAATTCCCCGCTTTGAGTCTGGCAACGGTCTACCGCAATCTCACCCAACTGTGTGAAGAAGGCAAGGCACAAAAAATCGCCGCCGACGGTGTGGTACGGTTCGACGGAAACGCCTGCGGCCACAGCCACCTCATCTGCAATACCTGCCGCACGGTCATCGACCTGCCGCTGGATGCAGAACCGATCATCGAACAGGCAAGAACGATGACCGACAGTGAAATCCTGTCAGGTGCGATCATGCTGTACGGCACCTGCAAAAAATGTAAAGCATAACACGAAAGTGTTATCATAAACAAAAAAATAATTTTATATGTATTTTATGGAGGTAATGAAAATGAAGAAGTTTGTTTGTTCCGTTTGCGGTTATGTTCACGAAGGTGACGCAGCTCCCGAAAGATGCCCCGTTTGCAAGGTTCCCGCTGAAAAGTTCAACGAAGTCGTCGGCGAAATGAAGCTGGCCGCCGAACACGAATACGGCGTCTATGCCAAGACCGTCAAGAACAATCCCGACATCTCTGAAGAAGACAAGAAATATATCTTTGAACAGCTCATGGCCAACTTCAACGGCGAATGCTCCGAAGTCGGTATGTATCTGTGCATGGCTCGCATTGCACACCGTGAAGGCTCTCCCGAAGTCGGTCTGTACTGGGAAAAGGCTGCTTACGAAGAAGCAGAACACGCAGCAAAGTTTGCCGAACTGCTCGGCGAAGACCTCGAACCCATGATGAAGGCTACCACCAAGGACAATCTCAAATGGCGTGTAGATTGCGAATACGGTGCAACCCAGGGCAAGTTCGACCTCGCTGCCTGTGCAAAGAAGAACGGCCTGGATGCTATCCACGACACCGTTCACGAAATGGCACGCGACGAAGCAAGACACGGCCGCGGCCTCGAAGGTCTGCTCAAGAGATACTTTGGCTAATTCTTACAGGGGGAGCAGGCAATGCTCCCCCACTTTGTTTTCTGCAGCGGTTATTGAAAAGTTTTTGTGATATGCTGTGAAAATTTTCCAATACTCACTGCATGAAAGGAGTTTTTTGAAATGTTTGAAAAAATCATCATTACTCTGATTCTTGTGCTTGCCGCGATTCTTGTCTTTTCCGGCTGTGCAAAACTCGATCGGATCGAAGATCGGATCGAAAACAAAGTCGATCAGGTTGAAGATGCAATCGAAAGCAAATTCGATCCCATTGAAGATGCGGTTGAAAGCCGTGTCGATGCCGTTGAGGATGCCCTTCTCGGCAATCCGACCCATGCCGCACCGACAGGTGAAGCCGTCACGCCGACAAATGCACCTGTTCAGGACCCCACCGTCCCCGCAGAGCCCACTCCCGTCACCAACCCCGCACAGGACTCCATTGACAAAGTCGCAGATATTCTCGGCGACGTGCTCAGGGAACAGGCTTCGACTTTGCACATTTCCGATTCCGTGGTTGACAGTGCGGTTTCCGCACCCTACGGGCAAACGATTTTCATCACCCCCGAAGAAGCAAAACGCATTGCCCTTGACCACGCAGGTGTTGCCGCTGCGGATGCAATTTTTGACCGCACCGAACGAGATTTCGACAACGGCATTTATCATTATGAAGTCGAATTCCGTGTCGGTTTCACCGAATATGAATACGATATCCACGCCGAAAGCGGTGCGATATTGTCATTCGACCAAGACCGATAATTCCCTTCCTTTTCATATATCTCCCCAAACAAAACCGCCCTCAGCTTTAATGGGCGGTCCCCGGAATTGCTTTTCCGGGGAAAGTCGGCATAGTCGTTTTTTGGCGGCTATGCCGTTTTTTATATTTTGAAAACTCCGCCGATCGGCGGGGTTTTATTTGTTTGCGGCCTGTGTTCCGCCGACATTTTTTTTGTCTGACATTTGAGGATCTTAATGCAACATATACTTTAATAAAAAATTTTTTTAATAATAAAAATACTTGAAAAAATATTTTTAAAAATGTAAAATATTAAAAGTCATAATGGGGAAATTTAACTTTATTTTACTTGGAGGAGATTACCTTGAACAAGGTTTTGAAAAAACTAATTTCTGTTTTTTTGATTACTTATATTTTGTTTACAAACGTTGCAATTTGTTTTTCATCATCAACAGAAAACCAATGTTTTGTTTATACAATCGCCTCTCAGGTGAGCACCGGGCAGGATGTATTGATTCCGGTTTATATCAGAAACAATCATGGTTTTATGGGATTTGAAATGATGATTCAATATGATCCTGCAATTGTAACAGCAAAGAATGTGGAAGTCGGTAAGCTTTTACCTAACGGATTATTTGATTTTTCCGTTGATGCGGATAAGCAAGGAACCATTCATGTTATTTTCACCAATACGGAAGATATAAAAAACGACGGAGAGCTTTTCACAATAGCATTCAATGTTGTTTCAACGAAAGTTACAACAAGTCAATTAACCATCACTACAAAGCAGGAAAACACTTTTAATGAAAGATGGGAAGACGTTCAATTCAATTGCTCACCCGGAATCTTATCTGTCAATCAACCCGTAGAAATGATAACGGCAACCGAAGAAGGCAAACCTTCCGGTGAAGAACCCTTGGCTGAACAAAAAACAGATAACAAGAATGAAACTGCAGACATGGATGTTGTAATGCAGGTAATAGAAAAAGTTTTTTTGGAAAACAACGTTTTGTCTTTTGATGACATTGTACAGGAAGACAAAGAAAAGATTGTTTCAGAAATCAGCTCCGCATTGCAAGAAATTGATTCTGAACAATATATGTTGTCTGATTCTTTGAATATTGAGGAACAAATTGAAGAATACCGGTCAATGTATGATTCGGCAACACAGACAACCGGAAAAACAACCTCGGGTTCAATCGCACCAAAATCTGTTCTGCCGGTTGTTGCGTTCCTTTTTGTGGGATTGTGTATTGGTGCTTGTGTAGTTTTAAAAAAGAAACGGAGGAACCGAAAATGATATCAACAAAATCAATTATTGCAGGCATTTTGTCCGTACTGCTTATTTTTGTTGCGGGCATTCCTTGCAGTGCAACGCATTCGAATACTGTTTATACTGAGCATATCATCACACAGACAGATACCATCATTGAAGTTCCTGTTTATATTGCAGGAAATACGGGGCTGATGGGATTTGCAATAGAATTTGAATATGACGAAAAAAATGTTACTCCCATTGCAGTACAACGTGGACAATTGCTTACATCCGGCTTGTTTGAAAACAGCATCGGCACAGAAGACAACAATCATTTTAAGGTCATCTGGAGTAATACAGCCGACATTACGCAAGACGGTGAGTTGTTTACCATTACATTCTCAATTGCAGAAGATGCGCAGGAATCAATCGTCATCAGGATGTCCTTTTCTTCAAAAGATACATTTAATGAAAAATGGGAAAAGGTGCATTTGAATTGCAATGATATTACAATTGAAGCGGACAGTGAAAATCAGAATACACTGTTTTCGATTATGAAAAAAATAATGGATTTTTTTATTCAGGTCAGTGAAATGATCAGAATGTTTTTTCATTAAGATGATGACTCATTTGAATGTAGGAGGAAAAAACCAATGAAAAAAGCTACAGCATTCCTGTTAAGCATTGTTATGATCATTACAGCATTTCCCGTGAGTGCTTTTGCGGAAGATAATGAATCAATAGAAATGTCTTCGCAAAAAGATTGTGCCGTATCTGCGACCAATTCTCTGGGTGAAGTGATCAGCACGGCAATCAATGAATCAAACGAGTCAGAGAACACGGATCCGGATACACATATTTGTGATGTGGACGTGCAAAACGGTACGGTAGATGTTGATCTTATCTGTGATCAGGATTGCAATGTTTTTATTAACATAATTGACGAAAAAACCGAAAAAACGATCGCCAGCGGAATACAATCCGTTGCATCCGGTGCAGAATCTGCACAAGTAGAGCTTAATTCATCAAAAATTCCTGACAACTACATCGTTGAAGCTGCACTTCTTGACGACGGCATGAATCTGATCGGTTCTGCATATGTGGATTCGGAGAACACGGAATGGTATCGGGATTTTCAAGATCTGACCGTTGACGATTTCGATTCAGACCTGGTGTTGAACCTGGATGCACAGGATGAAACCAACTTTATGGTTTTCATGGAATCCGTTGTTTTTGTGGATGACGGCATCCCGTATGAAGAGGTTGAAAGCACGGAAGAAGACATCAGGATATATAATTTTTATTGTGATGAGGATGCAATACAGCAATTGGAAGTTGGTTCAACCTTCTGCTGCAACAAGTCAAATGCTGAAGAAATAATCTTAGGCAAGGTTGATGATATTGAAGTGGAGGATGGCTTTGTTGAAGTAACTGCCGGTAAAGTTACAATCGAAGAGTGCTTCCAGATTGTAAAAATAAATTACGACAGCGAGGAATATGCAGCAGACAGCGTAACGCCGGTCAACAGAGTGGGAGCTTCCCATAGCGTGAATGCAACATTGAGCTTTAAGAAAGATCTGAAGGAATTCGCAAAAAACCTTAAGGGAAGCCTCACCGGAAGTTTCAAATTCGGTTTGACTCTTGAATATTCTTTAAAAGACAAATATATAAAAGTAACATTTTCGACTACACCGTCAGTAACCTTCAGCGTGACGTATTCCGTGGATTGGATCGACAAGGAATGGTTGCTGCAATGGACAAGTGTACCTACGGGAATCGTCGGTCTGACGGTAGATTATAAGCTTTATTTTTATGCAAAGGGATCAATAAGCGGATCCTTTAATGCTACGGTGCAGCGAACGCTCAAGTGGTCTTTTGGCAACAAGGAGGGTTTTAAGGATTTGTCTTCCAAAACCTCTTTTTCCGGCAATTTCAAAGTGGAAGCTTCTTTTGAGATTGGCTTGAAACCGTATTTCGCCCTGTCTCTTATTTATGTGTGGAGTCAGGGATATTCCTGCAAGTTCGGCATATCCATATCAGCGAGCCAACAGTTTGATTTATGGAACACGGGCACGGAAAAGCATACCTGCACATTCTGTGTTGACGGTGATATCAATTTTGTACTGTCCCAAAGTGCCCGCATGGAAATCAACGCCCTGATCTGGCATTATAAAAAAGAAATTCCGATACCGGGTTCTATAAAAGTAAAATTAGGCGATTTTTATTGGTCAATAACGCACGGTGAAGCCGGATGGGGGGAATGTGATCATAAGGCATACAAGAAAACTATTAAAGTTTTGAATGAAAACGGAAAAGTGATTCAAGGTGCAAAAATTAACGGCAAAGCAACAAGCAACGGCACATACACAGATTGGTTTGACGGCGGACAGCATAAAGTAAAGGTAACTGCCGCCGGATATGTTACTAAAAATTACAGCTTCGCAGTTGATTCCGCACAGGGTTTTATTTACATTGTGCTGCGCAAAGCGACTGCGGGTTCTTCTGAGGTTGATGAGGAAGTGGATTCCTCCTACTTATCATTCCGCCGCCGTTCCGGCAACGGATTCAGTACAGCTCTTGCACCGTTGACTTATACAGAGCCCTACGAAGGGGTTACTCTTTCTACTGCATTGGCGACACAAAGACGCAGCGATGTTGCATGGGTGCAGCGTGAATTGAAAAACTTAGGTTATAATATTCCGGTAGACGGCTATTACGGCAACCGGACAGCAGCGGCAGTCAGACAATTTCAGGCTGATTATGAATTGCCGGTCACAGGAACAGTCAATGCAAATGTTGTTGCAATCATCAAGCATCCTGTGAAAAATGTGGGCGTTCCCGCAAACATAAGATTAACCACATCGGCGGAAATTTCATCCGGTGCAATTGCAAGCGTTGCGTGGGATGCAGTTGCACACGCAACCGCTTATGATGTCTTTGTTTATAATTCTGCCGGAGAAGTTGTGGATAACGACATCAACACAAAGGCTACAGTCAGCTCCTTTGTGCTGTATACTCCGGACACATATACAATAAAAATCCGTGCCAAAAATGATCGCTTTACCGGAACACAAGCAGCTCTCGGCACAACCATTACCGTCAGGGATAAGATAACTGTCCGATTCCTTGACTGGGACGGCACCCTGCTGAGCAAGCAATTTGTAGAATTTGGTCAGGGGGCAATAACACCCGCAGCACCGGAACGCGACGGCTATACGTTCTTGAAGTGGGACAAGGATTACAGCAAACCCTCAGCCGACATTGATGTGAATGCATTGTATAACCCGAATCAATACACAGTTACTTTCCTGAATACGGACGGCAATGTTTTAAGTTCTGCAAAATATACCTTCGAAGAAAGTGCTGTTGCACCGGAAGCAGAACAGATTACAGTTCCTGCCGGGAGCAAGTTTATCGGTTGGGACAGAAATTTCAGTTGCATCACAGAAGATATTACAATAAGACCCGTTATTCAGTATAAAAACGATGATCTGCCCATCATTATCGAAAGTTACACGGTAGAACCGGATGAAGGCTACGGATATAACGTTGCAGTCACAATCAGAAATTATGACAAAAAACGCACCAACGGTCGTGTAGTTGTGGCACTGAAAACAAGTGATAACCGCTTTGTTACCATGACGGAATCTTCGGCATTCACACTTGCGAAATCCGATTTTTCCACCAATACAATTCAGAACACAACACTGGATATTTTTGTTCCGTGCAATGAAGATATTGCATATATTGATATTTTTGTTGTTGCTGCTTACGATGATCTGATTCCGATTTCAGAGGTTGCACGGTATGATGTTTTGCAGAACAGCGATGTACAGAATCCCGGTGAAGAAAACACAGCACAGCCGGTGAACGAATTTACCGAAACCATTCAGGGGACTGTCGATGCATCATTGAGCGGCAAGCAGGCAATTTTGTTTATCTATAAAAAGGGGGATGCTGCTGATTTTACCAATGAAACTGTAGCACAAACCGTGATAGCAGAGGACGGAAACTATCAGTTTGATTTTGTCCTGCGTGAAGAACCGAGTGTTGATACCGGAGACTTTACGGTTGTGCTGGGAATTGAGGGTGCTGAAAAAGCAATTTTCCTTGACAAAATTGAGGCACCGAAGCCGGTATACACAGTAACCATCAAGGATTTCGACGGTTCGGTTATCAGCACACAGCAGGTTGTGCAAGGCGACTGTGCAGTTCTTCCTGAAGAAAACCCGGAAAGAGAAGGTTATATCTTTGCCGGTTGGGATTATTCCAATTCATCAATTTATGAAGATCTGAATATTACGGCAATCTATGTTCCTAAAGTGTATACAGTTGTATTCATTGACTGGACCAACCGGCGCTTTGATATGGAAACATACAGATATGGTGAAACGCTGATTGCTCCGGATCTGAATTCTTTGGATGAATATAACGCCCTCGGTTGGGAAAACCTTGTCGAAGGAACGGTTGTGACCCGGAACATGGTTATTACCGCAAAATATGAAAAGAAAACATACACGGTTAAATTCTACGACTATGAACAGAATGTTATTGATGAGCAGGTCGTGGAATATGGCGGTGAAGCAGTCATTCCCGTGCTTGAAGATGATGCAGAGCATATCTTTTATGCGTGGAATTCTGAGGATCTGGATTATGTTGTCAGCTCTTTAGAGGTGCATCCTTATTTCAGATATGTTGAAAACACAGCTGTTCCGACAGTCAGCCTTGACAGCGGAATTTATTCCGATTCGGTAGAGTTAAGTTTTGCCGATACAACAGATCAGGCCATTATCTTCTATTCTGTCAATAATGGTGATTTCATAGAGTATACCGACCCCGTTGTTATTGATGAAACCGCAGAGATTTCCTGCTATGCCACTTCTCTTGGCAGAAATGACAGTGCTGTCTTAACAAATTACTATGTCATAAACAAAGCCGGCGACAATGACAATTGGAAATATCCTGTCCGCGTTTATGATTCCGAAGAACTCATCGGTGTTTATCTGCTCCCCGCGGGTACCCCTGTCAACGCAGATTCCATACGAATTGAAAGAACCGGCTATATACTTGAAGGCTTCTGTTCGGATGCAGACCTGCTCACTTTTACGGACGACAGTACACTCAATGCGGCAATGGATGTTTATGCTAAATTTACGCCCGAACAATATACGGTTAACTTTAAGGATGCGGATGGTGAAATCATCAATTCGCTGGCGATTGACTATCTTGGCACAGCCACACCTCCGGATGTTGTTGAGATTCCGGAAGGATTCATTTTTGTGGGATGGGATACGGATGATTATTATTGCGTGACGCAAGACATTGATGTGCACGCAATGATTGCAGAAGAAAAAGCATATGCAAAAATTTCATTAAACAGAAACACGTATACCATAATGGAAGGCTACTCCTACAGTCTGACGGCAACGGTTCAGGGGGCTGATGGCATGGAAGTGTTCTGGCAATCAAATGACGAAAGCATTGCAACCGTTGACGAAAACGGTCGTGTAACAGCCCTGGAAGACGGTGTTGTTGCAATTACAGCTACAATTCCGGAAAAGGGTATTTATGACACCTGTTATATCAAAGTAACAGAAAACCCGGCAATGAGCGTTAAGCTGATTGAACAATCAAAATACACAGCTGCAGATGATTACATTGTCGGAATCAGCCCGTCTGACAATTATGTTGAAACGGTTCGTGCACAAATCGAAGCACAGAAGATCAAGTTCTTGTTGAATGAGACCGAGCTTCTTGATGATGATATTGTTGTTTCCGGAACTATTGTTAGACTTTATGACAGTGACGGAAATGTTCTGGATGAAAAGACGCTTGTTGTCTCGGGCGATGTGGATGGCGACGGATATGCAGGACTTTCCGATGCATCACGCATAATGAGAAGCCTGATCAACAAGGAAAACCTGGAAGGGTGTTATCTGCTTGCTGCGGATGTGAACGGCGACGGCGATGTCAACAACCGCGATGCTTCTGTTGTCATGCGATACAATGTCAACAAAGAAACAATCTGACGAAGAATGCAAGAAAGGAGTGGTAAAAAGTGAAGAAACATTTTAAAAAGATAATTTCATTATTCCTTTGCACGATTCTGATGAGTGCAACATTCTTATTGCCGGAAATACGTTCCGAAAACTTTCCGATTCCTTCTGCCGATGCTGCCGGTGTCAATTTTTATATGATTAACGGCAAAGCCTTGGCTACGGACAGTGTTGCAGATCCGGGTATCGGAAACAATACCCAATACATCCGGGATTTATACAAATTCATCTGGGGAATTGATTTTTCGGATGATTTTTCAAGTTCGGATAATATCCTGAAAAATATGTTGTATGAGGAAAGAACCCTGAATCCTGACAATTTGAAAACGTTTGTACAGAGATGTCAACCCGGATCTGTTCTTAAAGTTGAAACAATAATTGAAAATGCTGCATCCGATGACATCGGTCATATGGTCTTGATTGTCGCTTTTGATAACAATGGATTCAGTGTTTATGAAAGAACCGATGAAAGAAAAGAATCCTACTACACATGGGAGCGATTTTGTGAAATCTACGCTTTTTCTACGGTTCGTTTTGTAAAATGGCCTAATAGCTATTTTGCATCTTCAACATTTCAGAACGAAACAGACTATAAAAAACCCGACAGAACCTTGTACTACGACTCCATAATGCCGTTGTTCGGTGACGATGTAAGATGGGTACAACAAAAATTAACAGATGCAGGCTTTGCAATTGCTGTTGACGGATATTACGGAAAAACAGCTGAACAAAAGGTCAAGGAATTCCAGGCGGATTTTTCGCTCAGTGAAACAGGCATTGTTGATGTTGCAACTGCCGATATGCTGGAAAACCCAATCAAAATCCCCGAAAAAGTTTCTTTGAAACTAACGAATGAAAACAAAACGCATCTCTCAAAAGGGGATATTCTGACAGTCTGTTGGGAAAAGGTGGACTTTGCAGACAGTTATCGGATCATGCTCTATAACAACAGGGGAAAACTTGTGGATGAGCTTGATAAAGTAACGGGAAAAGAAGCATCCTTTGTTATCAACGAAGCCGGAACATATACAGTAAAAGCCTGTGCACAGAATGCACTGTATACCGGCAAAGTTTCAACATTGGAACAAAAGATAAAGGTTCATAACACCTTTACCGTACAGTTTTTGGATGAAGACGGAACGTTACTGAACAAACAGTCTGTTGCGTATGGTATGGATGCGGCTACACCCGCTTCTCCTAAAAAGACAGGCTATTCTTTTGTGGGATGGGATAAGGAATATACCAACGTAACGGAAAACATTGTCACAAAAGCAAAATACGCAAAAAAAACATTTACGGTGACATTTGTTGATGCCGACGGAAATGTCATAGAAAATCCGCAAAAGGTTTTATACGGCAATGCTGCCGTACCCCCTGCAACAGATAATATTACCGGTTTTGTGGGATGGAACAAGGATTTCAGTTTCATAGAAAAATCGCTTACCGTCAAAGCGGTTGTCATGGAATCAACCAAAAAATTACCCGTGTCGATCAGCAATGCAACCGCAACCCGCACCGAGGAGTCCAGCGGATATTCCGTGTCCTTCTCTGTAAACAACAATACCCCAACACGTGTGGTCGGGCGGGCTGTTGTTGCTTTGAAAACAACTGCCGGAAAGTTTTTGACAATGACAGAATCTTCCGCATTTGTTCTGAAAGCTTCCGAAAACGGAATGGCGAGAAAAGATCTTAATGTCTTTGTACCCTATGCAAGTGCTGCAACAATTGCAGAAATATACATTGTTGAAAATTTCAACGATCTGGTTCCTCTTTCTGAAGTAGCGTGCATCACAGAGATTTCGGCGGTAAATAATTTTACAGACTGGATTCCGGATGAACAGGCTCCGTCTACTTATTATTCCGCAACTGATTACAGAATCGAATACAGCTACCGCGAAAAGGATAAGAAGTCAAGCGGATCCAAAACAATGGCGGGATACACCCGGTATGATTCTGCAATCACTTCCTATAATTACAGCGGCTGGAGCAGTTGGTCTGCCGCACCCATTGCCTCCACACCCTTGAGAGAAGTGCACACCAAAACAGAATCATGGGTGTCGGGATATAACATCCGCGAATGGAATACACAGCAGAACGGTTCCCCCTATTATCGCCATTATTGGGATTATAACCATGGCCCCGAAAGGCAGTCATACGGTCAGTTTTACAGAGATATCTGGGTCTCTTTGTCCGAATGGGACAGCTATACCTCAATCGCACCCGGTGCAAGATCCTCCGGCAGTGCCAACGGCTTCAATAAAGCAGGTCAGTGGGGACGGTATGATTGGGAAGGTAAAATCTGGTTTGCATATAATACAACGTATGGCTCTACGACGTATTACAGCTATCAGGACAGCATTCCGGTCTACACATATTATTTTTACAAATGGAAAGAATGGTCAGGCTGGAGTACCACTCCTGTAACCGCAACAGAAGATATTGAAGTCCGTACAAGACAAACAAGACAATATGAAGTGAATGATCCGACACAAGTCAACACCGGCAAGACCAGAACCATAACCGGTGTTGTGGATAAAACATTGGCCGGCAAACAGGCAACATTGTTCATTTATAAAATCGGAGAAGCATCCGACTATACAAATGAATATGTCGGACAGACCATAATCGGTGAAAACGGAAGTTATCGTTTCACGTTCAAGCTCAGGGAAGAACCGAGTGTTGATACGGGAGACTTTACCGTAACGCTGGGGGTTGAGGGAACCAATACAGTGTTTGAACTGGATCCGATCAAAGCACCTTTGAAGGAATATACGGTAAATATCTGTGATTATGACGGAACAATCATTGACACACAAACAGTAAAACGCGGCGAAAGTGCAACCCTGCCGACGGTAAATCCGACAAGACCGGGGTATACGTTTGCAGGATGGAATTACTCCAATGCTTCAATTTTTGAAGACACAACAATCACAGCACTTTATGTGCAGGATGAATATACGGTTGTCTTCATCGACTGGACAAACGAATTGTTTGAAATGGTAACGGGATTCCATTACGGGGATCTTCTGACCGTGCCGGGTCTTAACATGACGGAAGCCTATGTCAACGGAGATGAAATTCTCGGGTATTGGAAAGGCATTGCAGACGGCATGGTTGTTACGCAGAACATGGTTGTCACTGCTCAATACGAAGAAAAGACCTTTGAAGTCAAATTCTATGATTATGAAAAGAATCTGATAAGCACGCAAGAGGTCGGTTACGGTCAGGCCGCAGAAGTTCCGCGGATTCCCGAAAATGAAGATTATATGTTCATCTCGTGGGATACCTATGATTATAATTTTGTTACGAAAGACATTGAAATAACTCCTGTATATTGTTTTTCGAATACAACAGAAAATCCCACAGTGAATATCAGCAGCGGTGTCTACACCACACCGCAGACCCTGGTCTTCAGTTGTTCTTCTGAAAATTCTGTTATTTATTATTCCGTCAACGGCGGATCTGAAAAAGTCTACACCAACCCGATAACAATTGATGCCACTTCCGAAATAACATATTATGCTGCTGCACCGGGGGCAAATAACAGTGAAAAAATGCAGGCATATTATGTAATAAACAAGGCCGATGCGCAAGAAAACTGGAAATATCCGGTTGTGATTTACAAAGATAATGTAATTGAAAATACTTATCTTGTGGATAACGGTGCTCCGATCGCAGACATTATTCCGGATTTTGATATGCCCGGCTATGATTTCAACGGTTACTACAAAGATGCGGCACTGACAAACCTCTGGAACAAAACCGATGATCTTGTCTGTGCACCGGAGTCGCTTTATGTAAAAGTGACTCCCTGCCTGTATACCGTGACTTTCCAATATGAGGACGGCTCTCTCATTGCTCAAAAAACGGCAACATATTTAGGCAGCGTTGAAGCACCTGAAAATGTAGCTGTCGGTGAGAATGATGTCTTTATCGGCTGGAGCACAGACAGCTACAGCTGTGTAACGGGCAACACGGTTGTCAATGCGATTGTAAGAGATAAATCACAAGCTGCAGCAGTAACACTCAATGCCGCTTCATTGACAATGATTTCCGGTATGTCATACGATCTGATTGCAACCGTTGCACCGGCAGACTATGCACAGAACACGATTATATGGGCATCGGACAACACAAATGTGGTAAAGGTAGACGATAAAGGATCCATTACTGCTGTTGCACCCGGTTGTGCAACCGTTTCCGCGTTGCTTTCCGGAGACTTTGTTTGCTCCGCCACGTGCAAAATCACAGTGTATGCGAATAATGCGGAAGATATTTGTTTGATTGAAGGATCGGAACTGAACATTACCAACGGTTTTTTGGCCGGTATCATACCCGGCAAAAATACGGTCGACGATGTTTTTGCACAGATCGACTCCGATGCGTTGGTTGCCTATTCTGCGGAAGGATCGGAACTGAACAGAATGGATATATTGGAAACAGGAGCCACGGTTTGCATGGTCGATAACAACGGCAGAATTCTTGATGCACTTACCGTTGTTGTAACCGGCGATGTAAATTCCGACGGCAGTGTAAGCAACAAAGATGCAGCCAAACTGATGCGCTATATGGTAAATAAAGAGCAATTGGCAGATATCGGATTGCTTGCAGCTGATACGAATGCAGACGGTCATGTCAGCCTGCAGGATGTAGCTGTTCTGCAGCAGTATTTAATTGGAAAAACCACATTAGGCTAACAAAAACAGACTCCGGAAGCAGCGGAGACCATCCGCGGTTCCGGAATCACAAGGGATTTCAGTGTTTTCAATTGCAATTTGCTTTTTGTTATGAATTATACTGATCTCTATTAAAGAAAATCCGAGGTATAAAATGAAGAAGTTTCTTGCTTTGTTTTTATCAATTGCAATCATTTTTGTTATGTTGCCGACAATCCGGTTGACTTCGCAGGCAGCAAGCACAACGGATTGGGTCCCGGCATCCGATGCACCGGAATGGGCTGTCATTACGGACCGCAAATATACCTATACACTTCGAGAATATACATCAAGTGCAGAATCTTCATTGAGCGGATGGGAAAAATATGACACGAAGCAAACGTCCTGGACGGCATGGAGCGGCTGGGACACATGGAACCCTTCCGATGGGGTAAGAAATGTTGAGTACAGAAGTCAATACATAAAAACACAGTATCACTATTACAGATGGAGAAACAGCAATTACACTGCTGTATATTCTTATCCGAACTCAGGTGCAGGATGTTCCATTCTGGAGGAAAGATGGTTTGATTATGTCCTTCCCAACTCTGCAGGCTTTACGGCAGTCGGCTATGATGGCGTTGACAAAGTTGCAAATCAGTGGATAAGGGCTGACTATGCGGGAAACCACAGTTATGTAAGTTCCACATGGTCAAGGGACGTTTATCAGGATCAGTGGAGATATCAGAACCCCGTTTATACATATTATTATTACCGTGATTTATCGCAGGAAAGTGCCGACGATCCGTCCGGACTGAACAATGTATCCAATGTGAAAGAATGGGTACGGTATCGCAATGATACTTGTCAGTTATATGTCAATGTGATGTTTGACGACGAGATGTTTTATAAAGGGATGGATGGTTGCACATTTGATGTATACATCAACGGAACCATGGTTGCGGATGACTGCACACTGTTTTGTGAGTCATATACTTATGGTTCGCAATATACAATCAGCGATATGAAAGCTCCCGTCGGTGCAGGTTTCAGCGGCACCGTCAGCGGCAGTTTAACCGGCACAATAAATCAGTCAACGGAAGTCTGTCTTCATTATGAAACATTGACCTATTCTGATTATGCCACTTTTAACGGAAATGTTTACTATCTTTATAACACATACTCTGCCTGCTCATGGCAGGATGCACAGACTTTCTGTGAATCAAAGGGCGGCTATCTTGCGACTGTTACTTCCGAGGAAGAAATGGCTGCAATTGCACCGTTGCTTACAAACAATACCTGGTTAGGTGCAACGGACAACGCCCTTGAAGGCACATGGGAATGGGTAACAGGAGAATCATTTTCTTACACCAATTGGAAAGATGGTGAACCTAATAACAAAAACGGCAGCGAAAATTATTTACATGCATATCCGTCTGCGGAAAATTACACATGGAATGATACATCTACCCAATTAAACAGTTTCATTTTGGAAACTTCTCAACAAACACCGGATGCACCGGCTGATGTTGTCTGTTTTAACGGACATTTTTATGAGTTGTATACATTCAGCATGTCCTGGGATGCGGCAAAAAAGTTTTGTGAAGAAAAACGCAGCGGACATTTGTTAACAATAAACGATGCTGCAGAACAAGCCTTTATTGAAGAGTCTCTGCTCAGCGACATCAAAGGTGCATATTATATCGGGGCATCCGATGCAACATCTGAAGGCACATTTGAGTGGATCACAGATGAGCCTTTTGTATATTCAAATTGGGCTACAGGTGAACCGAATGATCTGAATGTGCAGGATTATCTGCAGATTTATTCCGACGGAAAATGGGCTGATGATGCAAATAATATTTCAAGCACAAGAGGATTTATTTGTGAAATAGATAATCCTGACCAATTAAGTATTATCTATGGTTTGCAAGGATCCGATCTTGAAAACTTTGCCGCCGGTAATAACAATACTTTTATTGCGATCGGAACACATGAAGAGCTTGACGAGTATTCGTATGACTACACACCGGGTGTAGGCAAATTGGTTTTATACGGGAATGGCAGATTGCCTGAAAATTTAGGTGAGAATAGCGTCTGGAGAAATAACGCACAGCTTTTAAGAAAAGTTATTTTTACAGACAATATCACCTACATAGGAAAAAATGCTCTTGAAAATTGCTCGAATGTAAATTCCGTTGTATTTCCTTATTCCCTTGAAAATATAGGAAGCAATGCTTTGGAGGACACACAATGGTATCGAAACCAACCGGATGGCCTTGTTATGGTGCGGTCGATTCTGTATTCATATAAAGATGCACCGGAAGAAAATAATATTATATTGAATACCGGTGTCACGCACATATCCGGGAATTTCTCGCAATCTTTAAGAGAAACAGAAAAAAGTCCTGAAAGTATACAGATATCAAATACTGTTGTCGGCATTGATGACGGAGCACTTTCATATGCTCTGAATCTCAAAACATTGACGGTGCATCAGGGCAACACTGCATATAAGACAATCAATAACATCCTTTATTCAAAAGACGGTTCACAGCTTGTGTGTTATCCTGCCGGACTGAATGGGGAAATATCAATTCCCAATACGGTTAAAACAATCAATCCGTATGCTTTTGCCGGTTGTGCAAGTCTTACGGAAATCACACTCGGTAAAAATATTACCGCAATCGGCGAACATGCGTTTGATGATACTTCTCTGCATACAATTTACGGATATGCCGGCAGTTACGCAGAGCAGTATGCCAAAGAATACGGATATGTTTTTGTGCCGCATATCTCAACCGTCACCTTTGATTACAATGACGAAAACGGAACAACGAAGCAGATCACGGTCAATACGGGTACAGCGATCGGTGATTTGTATGTGCCCGGTATGGAAGACTATGAATTTGTCGGATGGTTCCTTGAAACAGATGCAGAAGATATGTGCATTTCAGAAAACTTTATCGTCAATGAAGATATTACACTTTATGCGTATTGGGATGCAATTGAAGAAGAAACACCGTATATTACTGCAATTTCAGTGCAGTCTTTGCCGCACAAGCAGAGTTACTTTACAGGGGATCTGCTCGATATGCAGGGCCTGACGGTAACAGCAATATACAGCAACGGAGAAACCCGGGTTCTCAGCAAAGGTTTTTCCTGTGCACCGGCAGTTCTGAATATCTCCGGTACACAGAAAATCAACGTAATGTATGCCGGATTTGCCGATAGTTTCAACGTAACCGTTGTCGATGTTGTTCCTACTTCTTTGACCCTCACAAACATGCCGGCAACCCTGACCTATTTTGTTTCTTCCGGCAATGATGAAGACAGCACATTTACTCCAAAAGGTCTTGTCGGTATGGTAATATACAACAACGGAACAAGACAACTTATCCGCGATCCGTCTGCGTTTGAGTACTATTACGATTTCAGCGAAGCCACGAATTCGACAAATATAACAGTAAATTATTGTGAAAAAGACACCGTTGTCAGTGCCTTTTATCAGGTGCGTGTGCTCGAAAAACCGAAAGTGTATTCAAAAACAATCAATGCAGAAAACGGACAGGAAATCGCAATACCGGTATACATTTCCAACAATATAGGGATAATGGGTTATTGTCTGGAATTATCCTTTGATCCGTCTGTTCTGATACCGGAAAACATTTCCAAAGGCATTAACAAAGGCGAACTGACGTGGGATAAAGGCTATGGTGAGAAAGATAAGATAAAAGTATTCTGGATGGATTCCGAAGAATATACCGATGACGGTCTTCTGTTTGTTGCATATTTTAAGGTCAATGCAACCGCAAACCAAACACAGACAACTGTTGAAATTTCCGAACTGACAGATGATACATTCAATGCACGGTATGAAAATGTGCAGTTTGCCTGCACTGCAGCCACTGTCAATATTACACAGAAGGCTGTGCCGACATTATATTCATATGATACATCCGTGGAAGCCGGTACGTATATTGACGTGCCGATTGTGGTGAAAAATGATATCGGCATTGCCGATATGACAATCATCACATTGTCATACGATACCAATGTGTTCACTTATGTCAGCATAACTGAAATGACAAGTGAAATTTATCGCGTATCCAATCAGAACGGAAAAGTAAAAATTTCATTGAAAGAGAGTGCTGCTTTCAATGAGGAGCACAGTTTGTTCAGCGTTCGTTTTCTGATATCTGAAGAAGCAACAGGGACTTGTACAATTGATATAGAGGCTGATGATGACCGTTGGACGTGCAATCATGCTGAAATTGAAATTGTTGAAAGTACGCTGTATATCAATGTGTCTGTTCAGAACACTTTTGCTGTTCTCGGAAATGAGGTTGAAATCCCTGTAACGGTTGAAAACAACCGCGGTCTTATGGGATGGCATTTTGCTTTGCAGTTTGACAGTTCTGTTTTTGCTTTGCACAATATCGAACCGAACGATCAATGGGAGGGCTTGTTTGATTACAATGAAACAAGTCCGGGGACTGTTGAAGTGATTTGGAGCGGTGCCGGAAGTATTAAAGCAGACGGCACGATCTTCATCCTGTGCCTGAACACGATCGGTATACCGACGGAAAAAGAAACGCTCGTCAGCCTGGATTATTTATCAGAAAACACTTACAATGAAGAATGGAAATCAATTGCAATAACCTGTAATTCTGCCGTAGTCCGAATTCAGGAAAATTGCGATGTCCATGATTTCAGTGTTCTTGAAAAGGACGAAACTCATCATTGGAATAAGTGTTCCGTCTGCGGAAAAACCACAGAAAAGAGTGTGCATTCCGGCAACAAAACCGATTGTACAAAAAAAGCAGAATGTGAAGTATGCGGCATGGCTTACGGTGAAACCTTTGAGCATGACTACGTGAATCATGAAGCAAAAGCAGTTTCCTGTACAGCCGCCGGCTGGGATGCTTATGTGTCCTGTTCAAAATGCGATTACACGACTTATGTTGAAATTCCTGCCCCCGGTCACGAGTGGAGCGAATGGACGGTCAGCATCCCTGCAACGGCAGAAAAAGAAGGCGAAGAATTCCGCACCTGCGGCAAATGCCAAGAAAAAGAAAGCCGTGTCATTGAAAAAACGGATCCTTCCGTCGGAATCATTATTCCCGCTGATTGCACCTTTGCAAAAGAGTCTGCAGACGGCCTTGCAGTTGTAAACAGCAACACCACTGTGGCTGTTTTGCTTGCCGCAACCAATGCAACCGCTGTGCTGACCGAAAACGGCGAAACCGCAGATTCTGCAGAAAAAATCAGCACAGGTATGCAGATCGTCCTTATAAAAGACGCAACAGTTTCCGACCGCATGACAGTGGTCGTTCCCGGTGATACCAACGGAGACGGGCTGCTCACCGCCGGTGATGCCCGTATTGCATTGCGCATATCGGTCGGTCTGGACGGTCCGGAAGGAGCTTATCTTGCCGCCGCAAAAGTCAACGGGGGAACTTTTATCACCGCCGGCGATGCCCGTTCGATCCTGCGTGCTTCGGTCGGTCTGGATGATCCGCTTGCATGGTTTGGAAACTATTCAGAGTGAGTATGAATATTCAATACAAAACAGCTCGAAGATACCGTAGAAAGCAAATTCGAACCCTTTGAGGATGCAATCAAAAGCAGGGCCGATACGGTACAATATAATGTAAAAAGACAAAAGAGGAAAATAAGATGACAAAAAAGAGTTCATTTTTCAACAAACCGTTCTGCATGACGTTGCTTGCGTGTGCGTTTGTGTACGGGCTGGTGCTGCCGTTCTGTTGGGGCAACAATCCCGCAAGCGAGCTGGGTACACTGTCGCTGCTGTGCGAGGATCGCAAGGGCTGGTTCTGGGCATGGGGACTGCTCACCGCAGGCGGTGTGGTCTGCAACCTGCAGTACATGTACAAAAAATTCGACTACAAAAGTAAGTTTCTGAACGCACTTTGCGTGTTGTCGGTGGTCGGTGTGTGTTGCATTGCACTCACCCTCGGTCACAGCATTGCCGACTGGAACCCCAAACGAATTCTGCACTGGGTTGCAACGGGTGTGTTCATTGTGTTCATTCTTGCCGCAGGCATGCTGTTTTTTATTTTCAACATAAAAAAGCAGAAGCATTTCGATGTGCTCACCGCGTGCATGTTCGGCATTTTTGCAACGTTCCTTATTATTTTCATCGGTGTGGGCAAGAGTGCACTGATGGAAATGATTCCCGTTGCAATGTACGAAATACTGCTGTTTGTTATCAATTTTACCCCCGCTTTCAAAAAGCAAGAAAGGATTGCCCATGCCGATCAGACCGTATGAAGAAAAGGACCGCGATGCGGTGCGTTATATCTGCCTGAACAGTGACGGCCCCTGCGATGCAGACGAAAGCGGTCAGCATTTTCTGCTGACCACCTACTGCGATTATTACATTGAACGCGAAGGGCACAACTGCTTTGTGTTTGCCGACGAAAACGACAATGCCGTTGGCTATATTCTGTGTGCCGAGGACTTCTCCTCTTTTCGCGAAGTGTTTTTCAGCGACTTCAAGACCCGCATTGACCCCACGCACACCGATGAGCATGCATGGGCGGCGGCAAGCATCAGCCTGCACGAACGGTTTTCGGAAACGTACCCCGCCCACCTGCACATAGACCTGTTGCCCGATTACCAGGGCAAGGGCATCGGTACACAGCTGATGAACACCTTGCTCACACATCTTTGTGCAAAAAAATGCCGCGGTGTCACGCTGACGGTGTGGAAACACAACGAGGGCGGCATTCGTTTTTATGAAAAATACGGCTTTGACCGCATCGGCGAAAACGAAAACAACATCGCATTCGGAAAAACTTTATAATCCCGCGGGGCTGTGAAAACAGCCCTGTTTTTTGTTCTTCACGCAAAGTTTGAAGATACAAAAATAAATTACGGTTTATCGGGATGTTGCCCGTTTCGCACAAACCGACCCACAGCACCCCTTGTCGCCCCTGAAAGGGGAGATGTCACGAAGTGACAGAGGGGTTTTAACGGCAATATCAACTTTGTTAACCAAGTTTGTGCAGACTTGGTTAACCCC
>JAZUQC010000052.1:0-21904 GCA_045605525.1 Acutalibacteraceae bacterium | reverse complement strand
AGATGTAATTGAGAGAAGCATAGCAAGAATACCGATGTATCAAACATTGGATACCATTATAATTGATACAAACGCAAAGGATGTGGCTGTGATTGCCAATGAGATTAAGCAGTTGTAATACTGACAAATTCCAATTTATCGGGCTGTTTTGAGTGATTTCAATTTTTGACAAAAACAAGTTGTAAACACAAAAAATTAAGGACTTCAATAGAAGTCCTTAATTTTTTTATCCACTGCGAAAGCAATGGTATATCATCAACGATAGCGTTGCTATCGTTGTATCTCATCAGTCCGTCAGGACTGCATATCACCACGCGTAGCGTGTATCATAAAGCTTTCGCAATGATGATATACAAAACTTCGTTTTGATGATATGCAATTACTTGCGGAATTGATGATATATAAGGCTCCGCCTTGATTATTGCCCTTTGGACAAATGTACAGAGGTTTGGGCGGGACACCTGCATCCCGATTGTAATTGTTACTTATATGTGATATAATCAGTTTAATAAAATGAATTAATGAGGTAACCTTATGGAATTAAATGTTAATTATCCGGCATATTACAAAGACCATTATGGAATTGATGATTCGGTTTACAGATACTTTCAAAAAGTACATTTGTATTTTTTAGATAAAGAATATAGTGATACATTAAAAATTATTGGGATTTCGCCTATGGTGGTTCCTCAAGAGTTGTGCAATAGCGATAATTGGAAAGAATTTATTCGATTAATAAATAATAAAAATTGTGCGATAGTCTCTTTGAAAATAGATTTTGAAGAATATAACTTTGCTGACAGTGTGGGGAAAATACAGTTGACAAAAGATTTGATCATTAAAGCAATAAGAAGAATTAAATCCAAGGTTGATTTTGATTGCGAGGCATTTGAACAGGATTTTAATCAATTGCTTTTAGACTAAGAAATTGCAATTTATTAGATCGTAGTTCTAAAATGAGACGTACTGCCATGATGTTCACCCAAAAGTGAACCAAAGCCCGAGAACCCTTGAGAAATCAAGGGTTCTCAGCATTTTTAAGACGGATTTTTGGGCTGTGTTCCCAATGAACCAAAATCGCCATTTTTCAAGACCACTCGGATTTGAACCGGGGAATTCATTTATATGCCTATTGTGATTTTATATCAAATGTGATATAATTAATTCAACGAATATAGTCTGATGGAGGTGATTTATGATGTTCAACAATATAATCAACCATTTAAAGTTGTGGTGTAATGATAAAGCAAACATCTATCAAAGAGCGTATCAAGAAAATAAGGGTATTTTGTACGTAGGTTATCAGCTTGCGTATGAACTTGAGTTTAAGTTGTTGACTCTCATAGATAAACCGTTTGAAAGTAAAGAGGATTTTAAAAATGAAGTGCTGACTCTTATTGATGTGCATTATGAACCCTCTTTGTTAAATCCTCAGAACAGCATTGTTACTCATATTGCCGAGAAGATAAATCAAGAGTTTCGTGTTTTTTTAGAGGAGATTCTCTCACAAGAAGAACTTACTGTGGCAGATGTTCCATATGAGCGAATAATTGTCGGCTTGGAAGCATCTGAATTGCAAGAGAAGTTTCGCTCTGTTTGGGAATATGTGAATACATCGTATTGGTTTCCGCTTATGGGGGATGAGCCAAAAGAAGTTCCAGATAAGTTTTTTGTAATGTTTGACTATTTCGAGCCATATATGAAACAGTTCGAGCAAATAATAGGACTGCCTCAAAAACATATATATAAGTATGGTGAAAATGATTTTAGACCACAGAATTGTATCGAAACCGTTGAAATGAATGAATATGGTGGACTCGAAATAATTTACACAGACAAGGCTTTTTCTTGGACAGTATATTTCTCTCATGAAGATACTGTTGCATTTGCAGGTTCAATAGTTCCTCAAATAAAAGAACTGTTATCAAAAGAAAAAGAGCATTGGAACAAGTTTGAATGGAATTTGGAATAATGAGATAAAAAACGAATAATAAACTATGGTTCAGAATTGGGAAGTAAGGCCAAAAATCGACGAATTTCGACAGAAGTTCGTCGATTTTACTTTTTACTTCTTCACTATTCACTCTTCACTAACTTTTGGGTCGATTTTTGGCGAGGTAATAAGTAAGAAGTAAGAGTGAAGAAGTTTTTTTGCAAGGCTTCGAGCCTTGATTTTATTGTAAGTTTGTATTATAATCAAAAATAAGGAGTGATTGTATGAAAAAATCAATTGCTGTTGTTCTGGCTTTAATTTTGATTTTTATTTTTTCAGGCTGTGGTTTGAATGATGACATTATTTCAAATGAAAATACAACATTGAATGTAAATAAATCAGATAATGAGGTGGATAGTATGTCTTTGTTAAATTTTTTAAAAGACAATATTTCTACTGATAATACAGTAGATGAAATTATAAATGTCTTTGAAGAAATGTGTAAAACTTCTGTAGAAGAAGACCTTTTATTGCTTGAATATGGTGTTTATGATTTTACCGGTGAGGAATTATTTTACTTTGATTTGGTAAGACAATATCCGGATGGAGAAGGTGAGTATTACCAACTTCGTGTAAGTTTGATGTTTTCACCTGATGAAATTAACCGTGAATTACAGGATACTTTATGGAGTGACGATACCACTGAAAACTTTTTTGACTACATTCGCAAGTCATCAGGGTATGAATATGCAAAAAATCATATAATTAAATCTATTGACATCAGGATAGACCAAACCTGATGATGTTTTAATAAAATTAAATCTAGTGTTAGTGGTTCTAAAATGAGACGTACTGCCAAAAAAATACCAAGTCGCAAGACTTGGTATTTTTTTATCCAATCCGAAGGATTGGTATGTAATCGCCGTCAAGCGTATGTAATCAGCGAAGCTGTATGGCATCACCTTGGTGCATTCTTCCTTCGGATTGATTACATACCTTTCTTTGAAAGGATTACATTCACAACTAAAGTTGTGATTCCATACCGTCTTGCGACGGATTGCATACAAGGCTCCGCATTGATTTTTTTTGTAGCCTCCGCAGAATAAGTTTGGGCGGAACACCCGTACCCGATTGTAATTTCAGATTACGTGTGATATAATCATCTCAATAAATAAGAATTTAATGGAGATATATTATGGGAGATATTCTGATAAAAATACTTGTGTGCTTTTTCGCAGGAGCCGGTGCAGGCATTGGAACGGGATTTGCGGGGATGAGTGCTGCTGCGGTTATAGGACCTATGCTGGTAACCTTTTTGGGCATTCCTGCCTATGATGCGGTCGGAATAGGACTTATCAGCGACGTTTTAGCAAGTTCTGTTAGTGCATACACCTATAAGAAAAGCGGAAACTTAGATATTAAAAACAGCTTGCCATTGCTCGTGAGCGTTCTTATCGTAACGATGATCGGAAGTTTTGCGGCAAGTTTTCTGCCCGAACAAACCATGAGCGGCACTATGCAGATAGCACTTATTATTATTGGATTGCGATTTATATTAAAGCCTGTCAACAAAACGAGGGAGCAATTGGAAGCAGTTTCTCCTAAGAGCAGATTGATCAAGGCAATAGTCGGCGGGATTATCGTTGGGTTTATCTGTGGCTTTGCGGGTGCGGGCGGAGGAATGATGCTACTGCTTGTTCTGACTTCCTTCCTCGGTTATCCTATGCATTTGGCAGTTGGCACAAGTGTGTTTATAATGGCCTTTACGGCTCTTACCGGAGGCATCAGCCACTTTATGATCGGTGGAGTTCCCGATATTCTTTGCCTTGTGCTGTGCGTAATATTTACTTTGCTTTGGGCAAGAATTGCATCTAAAATTGCCAACAAGTCTAACGCAAAAACTTTAAACCGTGTGGTCGGTATTGTTATGATTGTCACGAGTATCGTGATCTTGGCTGTTAATTATCTTTAATGCTATCAAATAAATAAGATTTTTTTTCAAATCAACACTTTAATATTTCGTGTTGTTCATCTGATCTCCTTGTATTTGCAGACTTAAAAGAGAACAATAAATTCCAATTTGTTGAGCTGTTTTAATTTTTGACAAAAATAAGCTGTAATCACAAAAAATTCGACAAGTCGAAACTTGTCGAATTTTTTTATCCATTGCGAAAGCAATGGCATATCATCACCGAAGGTGCATAAAACTTTTGCAATGACGATATACAACTTCTTACGAAGTTGATGATGTGCAATTTCTGCGGAATTGATGATATATAAGGCTTATACCTTGATTTTTCGACGAAACGCATATCTTGTAAAATAACAATTATTGTGCTATAATCAGCTCGACAAACAAGAATTTAATAATCAGAGAGATGTGAAAACATGAAAATTCCGTATATTTCCGACCAATGGAGAATTTTGTTTAAGCCCGAAAAGCACGGTAATTATGTTAATGATCATACCATCGTAAAAGGAGCAGACGGTGATTGGCATTTATACGGAATAACGAGCTTTGGCGGACATTCTTATGAAGAACGCTATTTTGTCCATGGCAAGGGTGAGAGCTTGGATATTCCCTTTGTTGAGGTTGGGAAATCAATTGACAGAGGTACGCTTGCATGGGCACCTTGTGTAATAAGCAAGGATGAAAATTATTATATGTTTTACGGTCCATCTCCGACATCGCTCGCAGTTTCTTTTGATATGTATGAGTGGTATGGCTATAAGGTTGCTTTGCACAACGAACCTCCGATGGCTGCACACCGTGACCATTTTGTGTTAAAGGTTGATGAAAGCAAATATCTTATGTATGTTGTCGGGGTGCATAATAAAAAGGGGGCTGTTTCGTGCTTTTCATCCTGTGATTTATTGACATGGAATTTTGAAGGTTTTGCTTTGACCTCGGGTGACGAGGCTCCTCTCAAGCCCGGTTGGGGCGCAATGGAATCACCGTTTGTGTTAAAAAAAGACGGACAGTATTATCTTTTTATAACTTATACCGATTCTTCTGATGAAACTTATAATGATACATTGGTGTTTTGCTCTGAAAATCCTCTCGATTTCGGAGAATACAACGGCGGATTTGGCGGTACAATGCCGATTACGAAATTATCGGCTCATGCACCTGAAATAATTGAGGAAAACGGAAAATATTATATCACAACCTGTGGCTGGACGGATAAGCCTGTTCCGCATAAAGGCTGTGTTGCAATAGCACCGCTTGATTGGAAATAATACATATAAAAGGAGAAAAGTATGACACAAATCATTTCATTTTTACTGTCCGTAATATTTACAGTTGATATGTTTTTTATCGGCTTATTCCCCGAAAAACAACTCGTCATCATACAGACAGATACCGAAACCGAATACTATATAAACGGTGAAAGTGAAAAACTTCGTTTCGGCGTTATTGGGGAAGGCAATCTGTTTGAGTCTGATGATGAAATTAAGGTTGTTATTGAATGCCTTGATGAAGCCCTTGACGGCACAAGAGCAAAAATCTCCGTAACAAGTGAGCAGACAGGATTTAATAAGCGAGGATATGTCAAATTAAATTTTGATGTGCCGTATAACATCTTTGCTTTTTCATCTGATAAAAACGGAATTTTTACTGTTGCAATTGAACTGCCCGACAGAACAAAACACAGTTTCAGCATCGGTGTTCTTCCCCGAAACGAGCAGGCAAGCGATAATTTTTACTACGGAATTCAGCCATATATAACCCGTGCTTACACCTGGGGTCAGGGCTTTCAGCTTCCGAACTATACTGCCGTTGAATCAGTAGATAAAATTCTTGATGCGGCACAGTATCTCGGCGTCAATCTTATCCGCGAGGACAGCGTCGGTTGGGGTGCAATGCAGAGTGAAGCTTACGGTGAGGTTAATTTCACCGTGCAGGATTATCTTGTCGGCAAGGTCAATGAGCGAGGTATGAAATACAACTGGATTCTCGGCTTCAACGCAGGAAAATGGTCTGCCGCAGATAAATATAAAGAGAATTACGATGAATCAATCGGTTGGACTTGCCCTCCCGATGAAAATATATGGTCGGATTTTGCAAGCAAGGTTGCCGCACATTATGCCGATAATACCGACATTTTGTGGGAAATCTGGAACGAGCCGAACTGGTATTTCTTTGCAGGTACTCCTGACGAATACTTTTCACTTCTTGAAAACACGGCATCAATAATTAAATCCAAAAATCCGTCAGCCTATGTTTATTCGGGCGGACTTGCCGTTGCCGAAAAAGAAAGCAACCTTGCTTTCTATCAGAAATCCGCAGATCTGATGAATAAAAATCTGCTTGATAATTTCGGATATCACAACCACGACGGACTTGACAATTACTATGATTATATGAACAAAACGCGCACCCTTGCAAAATCTGCAGGACTCTCAAAAGGCGGTTTTAACAGCGAAAGCGGAGTGGGCGGTGCGGATGCGGCAACAATTGCCTGCAAGGCACTTTATACCCGTTCAACTCGAGCAAGCGGATTTGTTTCATTCGCATTCAGAAAAACCGTTACGCCTGAAAACGATATCAACGACTTTGCTTTTTTCAATGAATACCTGCAGCCTGACGAAGCTGTAATTTCTTACGCAACTGTTATTCGTTTTCTCGGCAATGCGGATTTTGTGAAGAATATTTCAAACGAAAAGAATCTTGTGATTGACGAATACAAGGCAAACGGAAATAAAATTGAAGTATATTACAGTCTTGGTAATAAAACAAAAATCGCCGCACCCGAAGGTGATTACACAGCTTTCGACATGTACGGCAATGAAATCCGTGTCGGCAGAAAGCTGACCATCTGCAATACACCGATATACATTGTTTATTGATGCTATATTATTTTTATGACAAATTCCAACTTACGATTTGGGGGTGTTAAATATGATTAAAAAATTTGCATTACATACCGATGTTCTTGTTCTCGGAAGCGGTCCTTCCGGGTTTGCGGCGGCATATACGGCTGCAAAAAATGGTGCAAGGGTTATTCTTGTTGAGCAAAGCGGAGATGTGGGAGGCATTTCAACGTCAGGTCTTATGAGCCATTGGACAGGCAGTTGCGCCAGTCCTTTGTATTATGAAATTCTGAAAAGAACATCCCAAAATAATGAGGGTGCATTCAAAAACGAAATCACCAACCTGATAGACCCTGAAAAACTGAAAACACTTTATCTTGAAATGCTCTGTGAGGTCGGTTGCAAGGTTATGCTTTATACTTTTGCTGAGGATGCAATCTGCGACGGAGATAAAATTCTCGGTGCAACCGTTATCAACAAATCGGGTAAAACAGATATCTATGCCAAAATCACGATTGATGCTACGGGGGACGGGGATATTGCCGCAAGAGCAGGTGCAGAATTTGTTCTCGGCAGAGAAAGCGATAACAAAATGCAGCCTGCAACACTGATGTTCAAAGTCGGCGGTGTTGACTATACCAAGGCAGTATTTTTAGGCTCGTTTGAATCTACTTATAAAACACCGAACGGTGAACTGCAGGCACTTGCAAAGCAGCATATTCCTTATCCCGCAGGGCACATGCTCACTTATAAAACAACCCTCCCCGGTGTTGTGACATGCAATATGACAAATGCAATCGATATTGACGGCACAAATGCCGATGATCTGACGCGTGCCACTCTTACATGCCGCAGACAGATGGATGACATCGTTCAATATCTGCGTAAATTTGTTCCGGGTTACGAGAATTGTTATGTTATCAGCTCCGCTTCGTTAATCGGCATTCGGGAAACAAGACATTTCAAGGGGAAATACACCTTAACAGAGAAGGATATTCTCGAAGCGAAAGTCTTTGATGATTATGTTGTAAAAGATGCTTACTTCAATTTTGATGTGCATAATATTACGGGTGCAGGTCTTGATAAAACAGGGGTGCAGAAGCATTTCAAGCAGAAAAAAGGATATACAATTCCTTATGGCTGTCTTATTCCTGAAATAAAAGAAAATCTTCTGCTTTGCGGAAGAAACATTTCGGGTACGCATATGGCACATTCCAATTTCAGGGTCATGCCGATCTGCATAGGAATCGGTGAGGCTGCAGGTGCTGCGGCGGCGATAGCATCTTTGAAAAACCGAAATCTGAACGACATTGATGCAATAGAAATCAGAGAAATGATAGGAATATAAGTATCTATTAAATTTCAATTTGTTGAGTGGATGAATGAATAAAATTATAGAAATAACAGATTTTCTTGCTTCGGAGCTGGATGTATATGCACGGCTGACAGAGGGACAGCTGTTGAACAGAGAGTTTCCCGAAAAAGGCTTGTTTATTGCAGAAAGCCCGAAGGTTATTGAACGGGCTCTTGATGCAGGATATGAACCGGTTTCATGCCTTATAGAGAAAAGGCATATTGACGGCGAAGGCAAGCAAATTCTTGCCGGGTTAAAAGACATTCCTGTTTTTTGTGCAGAATTTGATATTTTGACGAAGCTGACAGGCTTCAAGCTTACGAGAGGGATGCTGTGTGCAATGAAACGAAAGCCCCTGCCCGGTGTAAGTGAAATCTGTGAAAACAAAAGCAGAATCGTTGTATTGGATAAGGTTATGAACCCGACCAATGTGGGCGCCATCATCCGATCTGCAGCGGCACTCGGAATGGATGCAGTTCTTCTCACACCCGGTTGCTCCGATCCTTTGTACAGACGTGCCGCAAGAGTCAGTATGGGCACCGTGTTTCAGATTGAATGGACATTTTTAAGCGACGACAGTCTTGATATAATAAAGTCTCTCGGGTTTAAAACCGTAGCAATGGCACTTAAAGGTAATTCTCTTTCTGTCGATGACCCCGTGCTGGCAAACGAAAAGAAGCTCGCTATCATTATGGGAACAGAGGGCGACGGTCTTTCTGATCAAACCATATCTGACTGCGATTTTACCGTGAAAATACCGATGTATCACGGGGTTGATTCGCTGAATGTTGCAGCCGCTTCTGCAGTAGCATTCTATCAGTTTGGTAACAAACAGAACGATTGATGATCTCAATAAATAAGAATTTGTTAAAATGACTAATAATGAACGGAGGATGAAAGCATGAAAAAAGAGTATTGCGGACTGCCGATGAGAATTGTTCACACGGGGGTTACGCAGTTTGCTCCCGAAAATTCGCTGGAAGCATTCAAAAAAACTGCCGAACTCGGTTTTGAGGGTATTGAGATGGATATCCAGCTGTGCGGCGACGGGGAAATCATTATAACACATAACGGCAATATGGGGTATATGACCTTTGAGAAACATCGTGATGTGCTTATGGATATGACAGCAGAGCAGATCAAGAAATTCGATATACCCTATCGTAATGCACTCAAACTGAAATATCCTCCTTATCCTTGGACGGAGCATTTCGGCGGCAGACGAATGATCACACCGCCGGATTACGTGGAAGACAGAGTGACCCATCTGATCACCTTTCCGGAATTTGATGCCTGGTTGTCAACCGTTGATTATGACCTGACTGTTGAGGTTGAATTCAAGTGCAAGGGGATGTGTCCGCGTATGGATGAAATTCTTGCGAAGTCGACAAACGTTTCAAAATACATATTCTTCTCCGGCGACTGGGAAGTGCTTGAAGAAATGCAGGAACATTACCGTAAAAACGGCAAGCCCGAGGGACTGCGTTTTGGTGCGAATATCCGCTTTATCAATGACCGTACAATGGATTTCGTGAAACGCTCTGATCTTTGGGAAGTCGGCCTCAATAACGAGGCGTTCACCAAAGAGGATGTTGATATGTTTGCGGCTATGGGAATCAAGGTGTTTTCAAATCTTGGTGATTATCCGGAGTGGTGGCAACTGATCTGCGATATGGGCATTGCCGGCTTCAAAACCAATTATCCCGATGCCTACACCGAATGGTGGTTTGCCAATTATTAAAAACGGATCCGTTGCATTCAGCGCAGAAAAAATCAAAATAAAAAAGTATTTTATATCAACCCTCCGCCCCCAATTTTTTGGGGACGGGGGGTTGATTCGTAGCAGACGATTTTTTATTTATTCAGCATTTCAATCAGCGGTCTTAAAATTTCCCAGAATATGTTTCGAAGTTTTGCAAAAAAATCATTCCATATCGGTGTGTTTTTGTAGTAAGCAAAATCGAGCAACCATTCGCCGTTGAGTTCACCGTCTATGGCGGCATTTTCGCCGAAAATATAGGTTACACCATTGTTCAGTTCATTCATTTTCATTTCCTCCTTTATCTGTAAAACAAACGGGTCAGTTTATATAAAAGATTGTTGTAAAATGCGATAAAATCGCGCAGGAATTTATTCAGATCCATGGTTGTTCTCCTTTCTTACCACGAAGTGCCCCAAAGGACTTCGCGGACGAATTTAACAAGGAATGTTCTGCCGAACAGCACATTGAACACTTCCACAAAAATGCGGAAGAAATAAGAAAAATCATAGGTCGGAACCACCACGGATTCCCACACGATATCTTCGCAGTAAACGGGGAATGCTTGTGAATACAGAATGCCGCCGTCGCCCGTGATCTGGAAACGGACATACATGCCCAGTTCTTCGTCCGTGAAATCGTCCAGGCAAAGGGAAGTGCAGTCGGTGCCTTCTTTTATGACCTCTCCGTTTGAAATCCATTTGATATAAGTATAGTTACTGCCTTCAAAAGAAAGCGTATCGTTTTCGTTGTCAACCGTGATTCTGCTGACGGCAGGCGGGGCACCGATGCCCACGAAATCTTCACCGAGGTCTTTTCTTGCATATCTGCCAACCGAGAACCATGCGCCCGTTTCCATGCAGGTGCGAAGTTCATCCACCGTATTTTCAGGCATGCACATCATTGTGAACGCACGGTCATATTCGTCGATCAGGTGGCCGTCCGAAAAGGCAATGCAAGATACATTTCTGCCCTGCGGCAAGGTCATCTGCAACACATTGTCCCACAGGTCAATGTCATATCTTGTGCGGTTGTTTTTGCCGGAATTGATATCCATTGCCACGCAGGAATCATAGGTCAGGAAGATGTTTGCAAATTTGTTGATGTAATACGGATCATCCGCACGATCGGGGTCATCTTCACAGCCGACAAATTCACCCGTATGGTCGAGAAAACTTAAGCCTCCGTCTTTTTCGCATTCCTTAACGACTGTTTCGTAGTCGCCGTAAATGCCCATTTTTGCCTGTGCGTAGTCTGACCAGAAGGTGTTGACATGGCAGTCGTTGATGGGGGTGGCCCCGTTGGCTTCTGCGGCGGTGGTAACTTCGAGCATGCCTCTGCCGTCTCTGCCGACACCGTTCAGAATTTCAGTTCTTCGTTCGCTTGTAAGCACAACAGGATCTTTCATTTCAGTGCGGTCAAATTTAACGGCTCTGTACAAAGGCACCATCTGCGGCACTTCATCCCATTGTGCGCCGAGCACGGCATGGTCGCTGATGGCAAGAATGTCAAAGCCGAGTCTGTAATGTTCTTCCACACTTTCGGCAATGCTCGGTGCACCGTCGCTGGCATTCGTGTGGGAATGCAGGGAGGCTTTGTATTGTCCCCATGTGTCCCAATTCACATTTTCATAAGGATTGCCGAATGTGTAGTCGCGGTCTTCATCATCTGTAAGATATGTCACCGTGACATTTTCAAAGTCCGTGTTCACCTGTATTGCCTGCACGGGAAGCGCCGCAGTCAGCAGCAACAAAAGGCACAAAAACAGACTTAAGATTTTTTTGCAGTTTCTTTTCATTTCTTTCCAACTCCTGTTCTTCAATATATAAAAGGTCTGTTTTTGCGCAAAACAGACCTTTTAGGCATGGTTATTCTGATTTTTTCATTTCTTCCGATTCTTCCGCGTTGCGGTTGATTTCTTCGGGATCGCAATAGGTTTTAACCACTTTTTTGAGCGCAAGGCGCACAGCATCACTGTCACCGTTGTTTTCGGCAACCGAAACTGCCTGTTGCAACAGTTGAAGATTTGCGTTCATTTCTTCACGGGTAAGCGGTGTGTCATGCTCAATGAAAATCATGTCATTGTCGGTTTTGGTCAGGTTTTCGTCTTTGATGAGCAGTTCTTCATACAGCTTTTCACCGGGGCGAAGGCCGACTTCCACAATGTCAATGTCTTCATACGGGCGCAGACCGCTTAAGCGGATCATGTTTTCCGCAAGATCCAAAATCTTGACGGGCTTGCCCATGTTCAGTACAAACAGATCGCCGCGGTTTGCCATGGCACCTGCCAGCATAACAAGCTGAGAGGCCTCGGGAATGGTCATAAAGTAGCGGATGATGCGCTTATCGGTCAGGGTAATGGGACCGCCTTTTTCAATTTGCTTGCGGAACAGCGGAATGACCGAACCGTTGGAGCCGAGCACATTGCCGAAACGCACCGCCGCAAAAGAGGTCGCAGAATCGGTTCTGCACTGAATCACCATCTCGCACACACGCTTGCTCGCCCCCATCACATTGGTGGGGTTGACTGCCTTGTCTGTGGAAATAAGAATAAACTTTTTGACGGCGTGCTTTTCTGCCATGTCTGCGGTGTTTGCCGTGCCGATGCAGTTGTTTTTAATGGCTTCGCAGTTGCTTTGCTCCATCAGCGGCACATGCTTGTGTGCAGCAGCATGAAAGACGATATCGGGTTTATAGGTGGCAAAAACAGTGTCAAGTCTTGCGCGGTCACGCACGGAGCCGATCTCTACCGCAAGGGGCAGCTTGTCGCCGTGTTTTCGAATCAATTCCTGCTGAATATCATAAGCATTGTTTTCGTAAATATCAAAAATAACAAGTTTTTTCGGGCCGAGTTTTGCAATCTGACGGCAGATTTCACTGCCGATGGAGCCGCAACCCGTCACAAGAATGCACTTATCTTTGTAATATTGTTCACTGCGTTCGTTGTTGATTTTCATGCTGTCGCGGAACAGCAGGTCTTCAATATGCAGTTCGCGCAGCACACGCTTGTTTTCGCCGTTTTCATCTGCACTGGTTTTAACAGGGAAGTCATACATTTTGACCTTGCACCCTGTTTGCGAATAAAAGCTGTGCAGTTTTGCCGCCATCGCATTGTCAATGTTCGGCAGGGCAATAAAGATTTCCTGCACGGGCAGGGTTTTAATCAGTTCAATGGTTTTTTCGTTTTCGGCATACACTTTCAGTCCCGACATTCTGCCGCCGATTTTTTCGTTGTTGGTGTCAATAAAGCAGATCGGACGGTAGTGGGAAGAGGGATTGTAAAGCAGTTCTTCGGCAAGAAGCGAGCCGATCTGCCCGGCGCCGACAATGGCAACACCGATTTTGTTCAGATCTGTGATGCTCACATTCAGGTGGCGGTAATATTGCTGGTATGCAAATCGGGAAGTCAAGGTCAGCACGTCAAACAACGCAACCACCGAAGCCGATTGCCAGATGCCGAAATAGGTTTGTAACTGTGCATTGAGCGAATAGGTGATGAACAATGCCGCAATGCCGCCGATGCTGTCGGCAATCACCATCTGCAAATAGGCTTTGGAGTTTGCATAGCGCCACACGTTGGAATAAACGCGGATAATAACGCGGCTTGCAATCAGGCACACCAGGAAGATGGTCAGATTCAGCATGTAGCCTTCGCGGTTGATTGCAATGCTCGACGAGGAGTGCATGGCTATGAATGCGATGGCGATATACACACCGAAAAAACAGCCGATATCGATCATCAGCAACAGCCATTTACGCTTGTTTTTAATATCCATAATTCAAATATTATCCTTCGTTGATCTTGTTTTTACCTGTGTCGCCTTCCACAACACCCTTGCTGAACAAAACGGCGGTTACGGTGCCGATGAGGCATTTGATGTCAAACAACAGGCTGATCTTTTTTGTGTATTCACCGTCAAGCCCTGCTTTTACGGGAATGGGAAGCTCGTCTCTGCCGTTGATCTGTGCCCAACCCGTCAGACCGGGACGAAGATCGTTTGCACCGTATTTGTCGCGTTCTTCAATCAAATCAAACTGATTCCACAGCGCAGGGCGCGGACCGATGACGGACATTTCGCCTTTGAATATGTTGAACAGCTGCGGCAGTTCGTCAAGACTTGTCTTGCGCAGGAATTTGCCCGTGCGTGTGATGTAGCGCATCGGGTCAGACAGCTGATCGGTCGGGGTGTCATGCGGTGCATCCGTGCGCATGGTGCGGAATTTGTAAATCATAAAATGCTTTTTGCCTTTGCCCACTCGTTTTTGCTTAAAAAACACCGGGCCGGGGCTGTCGATTTTAATGAGAATTGCAAGCAGTGCAAGCACGGGAGACAGAACAAGAATGCCCAGTCCCGAAGAAAGAATATCAAAAAACCGTTTCATAATTCGATTATACACAACAGTTCTCCTTAAATAATTATTACACCAATTATACAAGACTGTACAAAAATTGTCAATACAAACCATGTTTTCAACAACTTTCTGTGTCTGCAATAAACCATAAAACAGGTATTTTCAAGCAACAAGCTACAACTTGAAAACACCTGCTTTTTTATTTTTACTTTGTTGTCTGCATAAAATGCAGCAATCCCCGCACGCTTCAATAGTCCTTTTCGGGCATCTTTTTTGCGGCTTTTCCGCAGTAATAGGCATATATGACCAAACCGATGAACGACAAAACAAACAAGACAAGGGATATCTCATTGTTGATTCCTGTAATGGTGCCTAAAACTGCCAATATTCGTTCGGAAACGGAAGCGTGCCGTTCCAGCAGCGGCAATATCACTTTATCTGCAATGCGCAGAATGATCCATAATACAGTCAATCCGACAAGTCCGGCTGCACAATACTGTATCTTGCTGCGAAGCTGTTTTGAAAAATACAAAGCATATAATCCGCAAACCGACGGCAGTGAAATAAAAGTTGCCGCCGTAACCACAAAGGGACTGTCATGAATGTCAATATCCATTGTGAAGTGCAGAACCTGTGCCGCAACCAGATACAGCAGATCAATCATCAATATCACCTGAATGATTGACAATAAATTTTTACCTGTCCTCATTTTTTTTACGGAAGCACTTGCCGTACCGGTTGCCCGAAGTAAAAGAAGAATTGCCCCGAGTGTCAGCAGGTAGTTCAGAGGATCCGAAAATCGCAGAAGAAGTTCGGGATGTATCTGTATGCAAAAAGATGTAATACGCGACAAAAAAATACAAATCAATGCCGCACAGCCGTAAATGGAGGACCAGAAGGAAAGACGCATATCCCGCATGATTTCTTTTTTCCTTTCGTTTTGTCCTCTTCATTTTAATCTTATTTTGTCATAAATGCAAGACCATTTTATCTGCCCAATAAAGACCCGAGCAGTTTCCCTTTTTCTTTTTCACACGGTTGCGGTTGTGTATCACAACGTACAAGCACCGTCGCTTCACCGATGACCTGTACACAATCCCACGGCACAACCACCGTGCGGTTTTTCTTTTTGAGAGAGAAGCCGCCGTCAGGTTCCACAAGCAAAGCAAGAATGCAGGCATTGCTTGTGTCCATATTGATATCCCGCACGAAGCCTATGCGACTGCCGTTGCACACATTGATAACATCCTTTCGACACAGTGATTCCATATTGCATAACATTTTTCCTCACCTCATGCACCGGGTTACTATCATTCTATGCACTGCAATTTGTCCGTTTTCCGTAAAGTATGAAACAAGGGTAAATGTTAACACAGTCAATCAAACTTGCAGTATGAAATATGTAAAGTACAAAGAATGGTACTTTGTGTGTTATTGTTTGGTAAATTTTTAGTTGAAAATGCTGAATTTGTGTGATATATTTTCAGTATAGGTTGTGAATTTACAAAAAAAATAAGACCTGCCAAAAGCAGGTCTGGCTCACACACTGTGAGGTCACTTGCGTGACGGGTTGAATGAATTTTTATTTGAACGTGTAGTGTAATCTCTAAGGTAGTGTTGAGATTGACTTAATGGTAACACAATTATTTTCAAATGTCAATAGGCAGGAGGTAAAATAATGAAAGAATATTACATCGGATTGGATGTCGGTACAGATTCAATTGGTTGGGCTGTTACAGATACCAACTATGAATTGCTGAAATTCAAGGGTAATGCGACATGGGGAATCCGTCTGCTTGAAGAAAGCAATACGGCGGATGAACGTCGTGCATTCCGAACTGCACGCAGAAGAACGCAGCGCAGTAAATTCAGATTGCAGTGTCTTGAAATGCTGTTCAATGAAGAAATAGCAAAGGTTGATATAGCGTTTTTTCAACGCTTACATGATAGCAGTTTTTTGATGGAGGATAAGACCGTTACAGGGAAATATTCTCTGTTTTATGATGCGGATTATACGGATGCCGATTATCACAAAGCGTATCCGACGATTTATCATTTACGAAGGGAATTGATTGACAATCCGCAGCCGCATGATGTGCGGCTGGTTTATCTTGCCTTGGCGCATATTATTAAGCACAGAGGCCATTTCTTGTTTGATTCCGACACATTGGGTGCAGACGGTATGCCCGTGTTTGCCGAAGTATGGAATGAATTATGTGTGTATTTGCAGGAAGCAACAGAAGTGCCGTTTGCCTGTGTTGACACAAAAGAATTGCAGAATATTCTGAAAAGCAAAAAAATAAGCATCACAAAAAAGAAAGATGCATTGGCAAAACTGTTTTCCGTAACAAAAAAGGATGAACCGCAGTATTCTGTTCTTTCGCTTTTGGCGGGGGCGACCGTAAATACTGCAGTTTTGTTTGGTGATGATGAACTGAAAAATTCCGAAGTGCCGAAACTTGTGTTTAATAACGGATTTGATGAAAAGGCTGCGGATTACGAAGCAGCACTTGGTGAACGGTTTGCATTGATAGAACGATTGAAGGCTGTTTATGATTGGGCGGTTCTTGCAGATGTGTTGCAGGGCAAAAGCTTTTTGTCTTATGCAAAGTGTGAAACATATGAAAAACACGCAAGCGACCTGCGATTGCTGAAATCATATGTAAAAACCTATGTTCCGAATAGATACAAGGAAATATTCAACACCAATAAAAAAGGTCTGAATAACTATCTTGCTTATTCCGGTCATGACAGCAAAAACAGTGTCGAGTCGCATTGTTCACAAGCGGATTTTCTTGATTATCTGAAAAAGCAATTGCCTTCTGAACCTGCTGAAGAAAAGTACAGCGGATTGTATGAAGATATACGCAACGGAGTTCTTTTGCCGAAAGCGGTGACAAAGGACAATTCCGTTATTCCTATGCAGATTCAGTTTGCAGAACTAAAGAAGATTCTGCAAAATGCATCCGTTTATCTGCCGTTTTTGTCTGCGCAGGATGAAAACGGCAAAACGGTCGCTGAAAAAATCACAGACATTTTCACTTTCCGTATACCGTATTATGTAGGACCTCTGAATCCTCATAGCGACAAAGCATGGCTTGTCAGAAAAGAAGGCAAGATATATCCCTGGAATTTTACCGAAATTGTCGATGTTGACCGCAGTGCAGAAAAATTTATCGAAAATCTGACATCCAAATGCACTTACCTGCCCCGCGAGGATGTTTTGCCGAAAAATTCGATTTTGTACAGCGTTTTTGCGGTGCTGAACGAATTGAACAACCTGAAACTGGACGGTGAAGCCGTTTCGGTTGCGTTGAAACAGCAGATTTATAATGATTTGTTTGTTGCAAGAAGCAAGGTCACGCAAAAAGCACTCAAAGCATATCTGAAAAAACACGGCTTCGGGGATGTTGAAATAACGGGTATTGACGGTGACTTCAAAAACAGTCTCAAGTCCTTGCAGGATCTTGCCGGGTATGATTTGTCTGCGTCCGAAAAAGAAGAAATTATCCGAGCAATCACCATTTTCGGGGATGATAAAAAACTGCTCAAAAAGCGCATCACTGCCTTGTTCGGCAAAAAACTGACACAGGAGCAGATCAACCGCATCTGCAAACTGAAATATAGCGGTTGGGGAAGACTTTCCCGGAAACTTCTGCTCAGTTTGTCTGCTGTCTGCAAAGAAACGGGCGAAGTGGATACCATTATCGGATTTATGTGGAGCACGAATTGTAACCTCATGCAACTGCTGAGTCAGAATTATGAATTCAACGAAGCAATCAAGACTGAAAACGGTGACATGGGATTTACGAGTCTGCGTGATGAGGTTGAAAATCTTTATGTTTCCCCCAAAGTAAAGCGCCCTATTTATCAGACCATGCAGATTGTGGAAGAACTTGTGAAAATCTTCGGACATGAACCGAAAAAGATTTTCGTGGAGGTCGCAAGGGGAGAAGGCGAGAAAAAACGCACCGTTTCCCGAAAGGATAAACTGCTTGAAATATATAAAGGCTGCAAAAAAGGGAATGAAGAGCTGTTTGCCGTGTTGGATAAGTACAATAACAACGACTTCCGTCGCGATGCCTTATATTTGTATTTCACGCAGATGGGAAGATGTATGTATACGGGTGAAGTCATTCCCGTGGATGCCATTTTTGACCGCAACCTGTATGACATTGATCACATTTTCCCGCAATCCAAAATCAAGGACGACAGTCTTGACAACCGTGTGTTGGTCAAGAAAACGGTCAATGAAGAAAAAACAAATATTTATCCGATCGCATCTTCCATCCGTAATGACAGAAAAGATTTCTGGAAAATGCTGTTGGAGAAAGGGCTTATTTCAAAGACCAAGTTTGACCGTCTGATCCGTAATACACCGCTTTCGGATGCGGAGTTGTCTGCGTTTATCAGCCGTCAGCTTGTTGAAACACGGCAATCCACAAAAGCCATAGCCCAATTGCTCGGCAAACGCTATGCTGCTTCAGATATTGTTTATGTAAAAGCAGGCCTTGTGTCAGAATTCCGTCAGAAATATAAGTTCGTCAAATCCCGTCTTGTCAATGACCATCACCATGCAAAGGATGCTTACCTGAATATTGTTGTCGGCAATGTGCACAACACCCGCTTTACTCGTAATGCAGCAGTTTTCATCAACGGCTTGCAAAGCGGTAAATACAGCCTGAATGCCATGTATGACCGTAATGTCGACGGAGCATGGATTGCAGACGGTAAACAGAAATCCATTGATACCGTCCGTAAGGTCATGGCAAAAAACAACATCCGCTTCACCCGCTATTCCTACAAGCAAAAAGGCGGCTTGTTTAATCAGCAGCTTTTGAAAAAAGGAAACGGGCAGGTATCGATCAAAAAGAATTCACCGCTTTCAAATATTGACAATTACGGCGGTTACAACAGTGCAACTTCCACCTTCTTTGCGCTCGCACAATTTGCGGACAAAAAAGGAGAACAGACAAAAGCCATTGTTCCCGTCGATCTGTATCGCGAAACCGAATACCGGCAGAATCCGTCCGCGTATGTCTGCGAATTTCTGGAGGTTGACGAAGCGCAGGTGCTGATTCCCTGCATCAAATACAACACCCTCATCAGTATCAACGGCTTCAGAATGCACATCAGCAGAAAAAGCAGTGGAGGATCTCAATACGGATGCAAGCCTGCCATGCAGCTGGTTTTGGATGCAAAATACGAAACCTATTGCAAGCACATTACGAATTATCTGGACAAGTGCACGGAGTTGCGACCCGTTAAGGAAATCACCCCGCGGGATCATCTTTCGGCAGAAGAAAATATAGCACTGTATGATGCACTGGCAGATAAACTCAATAACAGTATTTTTAATTTGAAATTCGGCAAACTGGCAAGTACAATGCCTGCAAAACGGGAAAAATTTGTCGGATTATCAATTTATGAACAATGCTCGGTGCTTGTGCAGATTCTGAATATTCTGCATTGTAATGTGCTGACAGGGGATTTGTCGTTGATCGGTGAATCAAAAAACAGCGGTGCGACGATGATTGGCAATAAAATTATAAAATCTTCTTCCATGCAATCCTTTAAAATCATTCATCAGTCCGTAACGGGATTGTTTGAACAGGAAATTGAATTGCTGTAAGAAAAACAACGGACG
This sequence comes from Acutalibacteraceae bacterium, assembly GCA_045605525.1. Lineage (GTDB taxonomy): Bacteria > Bacillota > Clostridia > Oscillospirales > Acutalibacteraceae > RUG806. The sequence continues at coordinate 2,043 of JAZUQC010000052.1, read as the reverse complement.
GAGGGCTGCACAATGGGTTGGCGGACGGTGGTTGTAACCAAAGCATCCAAGCTTGATCTGCGCATGGGCTATATGGTTCTGCGTGACAGTGAAGGCACCGTAAGGGTGCACTTAAGCGAAATATCGGTTCTGTTGCTGGAAACCACCGCCGTCTCCCTGACTGCGGCTTTGCTCAATGAGTTGACAAAGCAGAAAATCAAGGTCATTTTCTGCGACGAAAAGCAAAACCCCGCCTTTGAGGTTTTGCCGTACTATGGCTGTCATGACTGTTCTTTAAAACTCCGGACGCAATTGCAATGGAACGAAACTGCAAAACAAGCAGTCTGGACTTCCGTTGTAACGCAAAAAATAAAACAGCAGGCATTTAATCTTGGAACAGTTTTACAAAGAAACCGCTTATCGGGATATTTACTTGCTTATTCTTGAAGGGGAACAGAATTTTTCGCCGCTGCCGTGTGAAAAAGTTTCGGTCGTGGATGCGGATTTCTGCGAAATACTTGCAAATTGATTGTTATTATTATATAATCATTCATATACCTTTTGAAAGCCCGGCGGAATGTAGTGCCGCTGTTTACTTTCGCAAAGAACCTGCAAATATGACTTTTCTGTTTGAGGTTTGAGAGTAGTGTAATTTCATAAGGTAGTAAAACTTGGCGGTAGCCGTGTGTTTGACGCTCTCGTTTGAGAGTAGTGTAATTTCATAAGGTAGTAAAACGACGAACAAAAAGGACATATCAAACGCAGAGTTTGAGAGTAGTGTAACTTCCTAAGCTAGTAAAACCGTTACGATTATTCAAAACATCTACGCACAGTTTGAGAGTAGTGTAATTTCATAAGGTAGTAAAACACCTCAGTCTGGCTTCGAAGGTCTGATGTGTTTGAGAGTAGTGTAATTTCATAAGGTAGTAAAACGATTCCCTTTTCGGTCAAGTTCGCATCTTTGTTTGAGAGTAGTGTAATTTCATAAGGTAGTAAAACATAGAATCAATCACTGTTAACCTTCCTTCCGTTTGAGAGTAGTGTAATTTCATAAGGTAGTAAAACGCACATGCCCGTTCTCCCGACCGCACCTTGTTTGAGAGTAGTGTAATTTCATAAGGTAGTAAAACTGTCCATGAAGTCCGCATGCTTGTTTGCAAGTTTGAGAGTAGTGTAATTTCATAAGGTAGTAAAACTGCAATGGGTATGGCAGTAAGTGATATTGCGTTTGAGAGTAGTGTAATTTTATAAGGTAGTAAAACTTCACCGAGTACCATTTCAGGGTGGTCAAGTTTGAGAGTAGTGTATTTTTTTTCATAAGATAGTAAGCAAAAAACGGAAGCTTATGTGGCTACAGGTGTGTTTGCGTGTATTGTAATTATTATATGGTAGTAAAAATCTCGCTTGTTGTTATGCAAGCGATTTTTTTGCATTAATATTTTGAGGATACGTTGATTTTTTTTCGGGAGTGATAATATGCCTCTTCAGATTATCCGTCAGGATATCACAAAAATGCAGGTGGATGCCGTTGTGAACACGACCAACGAGGAAATGGTCGGCTACAGCGGTGTGGACCTTGCCATCCATCAGGCGGCAGGACCGGAGCTGGATGCCGCCTGCAAAGCACTTGCACCTCTCGGACTCGGCACAGCCAAAATCACCCCGGGGTTTAATATGGATGTAAAATACATTATCCATACATCCGGACCGGTATGGCAGGGGGGACTTTGCGGTGAGAAGATCATCCTGAAATCCTGCTATGTGGAATCGCTGAAACTGGCCGTTGAAAACGGCTGCAGCACCGTTGCCTTTCCGCTGATTTCGGCAGGCTCTTACGGCTACCCCAAGGATCAGGTGCTGTCCTATGCCGTGCAGGTCATTTCTGAATTCCTTTATGACTATGAACTGATGGTTTATCTCTGTGTGTATGACCGCACATCCTATGAATTCAGCAGGCAATTGTTTGCGGAAATCAGGGAAGTCCTCGGCAATGATTTTGAGGAAGAAACAGAGTATCTGTGTGCCTCGCGGCCGCTGATGGAAGATTTTGACTGCGGCAGTGCC
>JAZUQC010000051.1:0-34893 GCA_045605525.1 Acutalibacteraceae bacterium | reverse complement strand
TACAGAGAAACAATCCGGTGGATTGTTTCGACCGCGAGCGACCAAGCGCCCGCAGGCGCGCGAGTCGAATCCCTATTCCTCTGCCAATAAAAAAAGACATCACCTTGTGTGGTGTCTTTTTTTGTTCGTTTGATAATAGGGATTCGAAGGACGAGCGGTACAGAGAAACAATCCGGTGGATTGTTTCGACCGCGAGCGACCAAGCGCCCGCAGGCGCGCGAGTCGAATCCCTATTCCTCTTTTTATACGAAACAATTTACTTTTTAACAAAAATGTGATATGATAAAAACAAAGGCGGTGGTTTCTTGAAAACATATTTTATCAGCCCGAAGGAGAGAAAAGACTCTTGTTACTATGAGTTTTATAAGGGCAAATGGGATAATAAAACTTTTTGGAAAGAAGATTCTATTTGCATTCACGATAATCATTTATTAGATAGTGATTTCGACAGAATAATAATTGAGATTATCCCGGAATTCAACCCATTTGGCAAAACTGAAATTACAAAAAAACAATGGAAAAAAATTAAAAACAAATCAATATCTGTTGGAGGAAAAGCTGAAATAATTGTAAAAGAAGCAGACGAATGGATAAATGATACCTTTGCAGTGTATGACATATTCACAATTTTAGGATTATAAAAACGGAGCGAAATCACTCCGTTTTTTCTTTAAATATTGGATACTCCAACAATCTTGTAATAATTCTCCGTATCCGTTGCACCTTCCGTGTTAAAAAACAAAACAACACTGTTTTCATTCAATTGCAAAATTTTGCGTAGTTCCGACAACTCGGGATTGCGCATTATTTCTGCCACACAGCCGAAAGCGGAAGCACCGCTTTCCCCTGCAACAATCGGCGTGTCATTTCCGAAAGGTCTTGCAAGAAGACGCATACCGTCTGCGGCGGCTTCGTCATGGAACGCGATAAAATGAACGGCATATTGCGACAAAATATCCCACGCAAGACTGCACGGCTCCCCGCAGGCAAGACCTGCCATGATGGTTTTCATATCGCCGTCCACGCAGTGCATTTTGCCGTCATTTGCCTTTGCGGTGCGATAAAAACAGTCTGCCGTCAGGGGTTCAACAATCGTTATAACGGGGCGATTTTCACCGTAAACAGAAGCAAAAAATGCCGTAACTGCCGCCGCCATGGAACCGACACCTGCCTGCAAAAAGATGTGGGTCGGCTTTTCGGGCAACTGTTCATAGGCTTCGAGCGCCATGGTGCAATAGCCCTGCATGATACGTTTCGGGATTTCGACATAATTGTCAAAAGCAGTATCCTGCACAAGGATATAACCGTTTTCGTTGGCGTGTTTTGTTGCAAGACGGACGGTATCATCGTAATTCAAATCCGTGATACTCGCATCCGCACCCGCTTTTTTTATATTTTCAAGCCGCTCGGCAACCGAGCCTTTGGGCATATAAACAATACTTTTGCAACCGAACTGCGTTGCTGACCATGCAACGCCTCTGCCGTGGTTGCCGTCGGTGGCAGTGATAAAGGTGATATCTTTGTTTTTATTTTTTATTTCCGCGGAAATAAGTTGCGTGTAATCGGTTTCAAAAATGGTTTTGCCTAACTTTTCGGCAAGGATACTGCCGACTGCAAAACTGCCGCCGAGCACCTTAAAAGCGTTCAACCCGAAACGTTCGGCTTCATTCTTAATATAAATATTTTTTAAACCGAATTGCACCGCCGTGTTTTTCATACAACACAGCGGTGTTTGCTTGTACAACGGGAATGATCTGTGATAATCACGGACTTTCTGTGCCGTATTCACATCATAGTCATGCAATGCGGTCTGTTTTACATCTGTATGCAATAAGGATGCAATTCTGAATTTTTCATTCATAAGAGAATTCCCCTTATTCCGCAACGTTTTTTGTGGCAATAATAACCGTATTTTCCCTGTCGATCGTATATCCGAACCGTTCGCAGAATTTCTCTGCGATGGCTTTGTTTGCAACATCGGCATACACAAGATCGGGCAGTTTTTCGGGGCTGATCCTGTAATATTCCTCAAGCCTGTCAAGGGAATGTTCATTCACACCCGACATCCATGCAGAATAGGTACACAGTTGCGTTTCTGCCGCAAGATAATACCATGTTGTATCCGATAAGAACAGCACTTTATCGGAATCATATTCTTCAAGTGTTTTCAGATTATCAAGACAATTATAATAGTAATTCAGTTTCGATTCCGTGACATAAAGACCTTTATTGTGTCCGTCTTCAATTAACTGTGTCTGTGATTTCATATCTGTTTCCCAGAATACGCTTTTGTAGCGAAGCACGGTCTGGCAACCGAGTTGCAACACAAGACTCAGGCAAACAAGAATCATCACAAATTGTTCGGCATCTGTGTTTTTCTGCTTTTCTTTTACCTCAGCAACAAATACGGCAATGATCATAATGCTGCCGACCAGGGCAACGGATGAAGCGGAAGAAATGGCATAAAACCCCTGATTGGAGGTTGCATTCAGGCAAAAAGCATAGGCAATGCCGATGATCCAGTTGCAGGCAAAAATATACCTCACAATGCGTTTTTCGGAAACGGCAACGATGAACAATGCAAGAATGTTCAACGGCCACATGATATGGTTTATGTAGTTATTCAGATGAAAACTTGCAACAAGCATGATGACAACCGCAACGGCTGCGATTGAAACATAAACAACCTTTCTGCCGTGCCGTTGCTTATCCGCAAGGCAAACACCAAACAGTGCAAGCAGAACGGGATAAATATACTTTGACATTGCATTGGATTGATAAATAACCCTGAAAAATTTTTGTGTAATTTCTTTGAGTGTGCTTGCGGGGTGTTCAGGGTCGTTCATAATGGACGGAAATGCTTCAATAATTTCGCTCAAAGATGCTCGCGAAAGCACAAATACGGCAAAAATGACCGCGGCAATGGCGGCACCGATGCCAAGGAAAAGAACACCTTTTATTGAATAAGGTGTGCAATCTTTGGAAAAAGTCTTTTTTCTGATTTTTGTGAAAAGACAATAAGCAAAAACCGCAACAGCATAAAGTATAAACACAAACGCAAGATACGGACAGCACAAAACAGCCCCCGCAAAAAACAATCCTGCAATCACATATTGCACAGATTTGTGTTTTTCAGCGGTGATCAGAATGGTGGTGCAGAGAACCAACAGCATAACAGCCATTGAATTGTAAGAAAGTGCCATGATGCCGAACGGGATGTAAAGCACATAACTCAAAGATGCAAACAAGGCACCGAACCAATTGATTTTGTGCAGACGGATATATAAAAAGACAGCGGTCAGCAATTGCAAAACGGTACAAACATACCGCATAAACAGAACAATACCGACTGTACTTCCCTTTATTTTAAGATACAAAGAAACAATCGGATATGTCAGCACCCCTGCCATTTGCGACAAGTGCCATTCATGCACAAAAAGTGCATCCCCCTGAAACAGTCTGTAGGGAATGGTCAGGTAGAAACTTTCATCCACATTTCCGAAACCGATTTTGCATTTCCACAATAACAAGCAAGATGCAAAATACAAAAATGCAATAAAAATAAGATGTCTGAATAAAACATTTTTATCTGCATTTTCAAACTTTTTTCGCAAAGTCATGATTGCTGTCCTCTTTTTTCTTTATTTTAAAAAATTTGTTTGCGTGCTTTTTCCCGACATTCATTGCGGTAACGTTCTGTGATGCGTTCAAATGCCGCTTTGGTTACATACCATGTGCGGTCGGGAGCTTTTGCACGGTAGTCATTGGCATCCGATCCTTTGAATCCCCATGCAAAAATGGTTCTTGCACCTGCATCATAAATGGCATCGGCGGCGGCAATGAGTTCTTCTTCCCTGTTGACACCGACATTGAACGCCTGCAACCACAGATTGTGGTCTTTATTATATTGTCGGCAGACATCCAGATTCTGCTTTGATTTTTCATACACAAAGCGATAGACATCTTCGTAATCGGAATTGACAGCACCGATCCAGTACGGGTCGGAACCGATGTTATCAAGAGCAGGACAAGAACAGATACTCTCTAAATCCACACCGAGATCCACGGCATCTTTACTCACATTGCTGCTGAACATCACACAGACGGAATTGTACATTCCCTTGTCCTTGGCATACTGTGCAACAGTTTGAAAATAATTGGTGATCGTCCACTTGCGGAATTCTTCAATTTCTTTTGTAAAAAGAGTGGGCATGGGTTTGTTATAGCGTTCTTCAAACAGTTTTTTGCACACTTCACAGCGGCAGGTCCATGTTCTTACATCCCCTGCACGATCATCGGCAAGATGAGGTTCGTCCCAGAAAATTTTTCTTGCACCTGCGTTATAAACGGCATCAATCCACCGTTTTGTAAAATCGACGAAAGAGGCATGGTTATAACACACCCGTACAGCATTGATGGTACCGTCAGAGTTGATTTGATGTGCTTGCGGGTAATAGGACAAAAAGTGGGATTTATCCCCGGGAGGACCTCCCAGGCCCCAGTTATCGACCCAGACATCAAGGCCGTAATAATCCGAAATGGAAAAGATTTCACCCATGATGTTATTATGTCTGTCCCAGTCATTGTGCGAAAACATGTGCAGAACGGAATTAAAACCACTTGCAGCCAGTTCCTGCATATCTTCCCGCACATGGTTAAGCATTCTGTTTCCGTGATAAGCGATTCCTTTTACGAGCGTTTCCATAAACAATTCCTCACATATTCAGAAGTTCTTCAAGTGTCGGCATGGAGTTCTGTGCACCGAGTTTACTGACGGCAAAAGCTCCTGCTTTGTTGCCGAACTCGCAGGCCTTGAGAATATCTCCGTTTTTTGCAAATTCGAGTGCCATGGCGGCGGTGAAGCAATCGCCCGCGGCGGTGGTGTCTGTCACGTTGGTTGGATACGGCGGCAGAATGGTCAGATTTTCGCCGTCATAAACAGAACAACCCTTTTCGCCGAGTTTGAGCACTACAAATTTTGCAAGGCTACGATCTTTTAAAATACGGGATGCTGACAGCATCTTTTCATTATCTTCAGGAAAAATGCCCGTCAGAGCTTTTGTTTCGCTTTCATTAGGGGAAAGGATGGTAATACCCTGCATTTTTTCAAGACGAAACGGCTTTGCCGGACCGCAATCCACAACCGTCATAATGTTTTTCGCAACAGCACGGTTGACACATTTTGTCACGACCTCTTCGGCGGTTTCAAACTGCACCAGCAGAAGATTGAGTGAATCGTCAATATGCTGTTCGGCTTCTGCGGGAACAATTTCGGCATTTGCACCTTCGTACACAATGATGCGGTTTCTTCCCTGTCCGTCAAGCAAAATGGCGGCAAGACCTGTTTGTGAGCCGTTCACGGCAACACCTGCCACATTGATGTTATTATTTTTCAAATTGGCAAGAAGGCTTTGTCCGTTGGCATCTTCTGCCACCTTGCCGATCATTTTCACTTTTGCCCCAAGGCGGGCAAGTGCGGTTGCCTGATTGGCCCCTTTTCCGCCGAAGGCATAGGAATAAGCACTGCCGAGCACATTTTCACCGACTTCGGGCAAGTGCTGTGCACTTAAAATGATGTCCATATTGATACTGCCAACCACGGCAGACCGAATACTGTCAAACAATTTTCATTCCTCCCTGAGAGCAGTTCTGAAATCAACGGCTGCATCAAACAAAGGTTTGTCTTTCAAAAACAGACTGCTTGTGCCCAGCACAAAAATATCAGCACCGCACTTGTTGAGTTTTTGTGCATTGGGAATGCTGATGTTGCCGTCCACTTCAATGGGAATATGCTTGCAATTGCAGTCATTCAGCATTTTTCTTGCATCAAGAGTCTTTCTTTCTGCGGCGGCGAAAAGCTTCTGCCCTGCAAAACCGGGGCTGACGGTCATCACAAGAAGCATGTCCATGTAATCGGTCAGGTATTTTGCACATTCCAAAGGGGTGGCGGGATTCAGTGCAAGCCCTGCCTTACAGCCCTTTTTCTTAATCTGTTCAAGGGTGCGGTGGATGTGCGTTTCGGATTCATAATGCACACAAAGAATATCGTCGCTTTCAAGCGGAAGATATTCGAGAAAAGCAGACGGATTTTCAACCATCATGTGCACATCAAGAGGAATATCTGTTATTCTTTTCAGGTCTTTTACAAAGTCAAAACCCAATGTGATATTCGGCACAAAATGCCCGTCCATGATGTCCACATGCAGATAGTCAATACCTGCTTTTTCGAGTTCCTTGATTTGTGTTGCAAGGTTCATCTGATCGGCACACATGACAGATGCCGAAATATATTTATTCATACAATTGCTCCGTTGTTCTTAATATGGTTGTTTTCCGCTGTGGTAGCAGGCTTGCATATTTGTTATCACAGCGTTTTCTGCGGCTTCATCAATGACCAGTGTTATGCGGCTTGCGCGGATGGGTGGGAATGAGCAGATGTGCTTTCTGCCGACGGTATCGGAAGAATACACTTTGATTCCGCGATCGTGAATATGTTGCGAAGCATAAACGGAGAAGGATTTTATTTTTTCACCGTCTGTGTTGTCTTCGGCGATAATCAGTGTATCAATGAGGAAATGTCTGTCAAAACGCAGGACATATTCATTTTTCTCTTCATCGAATGCAAAAGGATTGGTTGCAAGAATGCTTTCTTCGTATCTTCTTTTGATTTCCTTGTTCATGCCTTCCATCAGGCGGACATTTTCTTCAGGCAACAATCCGCGGCGGTCGGGAGCTATGTTGATAAGCAGATTGGCACCTCTGCCGACGGAATACAGATACAATGCAACGAGTTCTTCGGGAGTTCTCACAAAATTGCAGTTGGTTTCGTTATAGAACCAGAAATTCTCATTCTCATTGCGGGTGATGCAACAATCGCATTCACCGGGCGCATAAAAACCGTCAACGGTGTTATCGTTGGGCATGGGTGCCAGCCCCCATTCATTGCCGATCCAACGGATGTCCTTACCCCAGGAACCGAACACAAGAACTTCGGGTTGTAAACCGTAAATGGTTTTCTGAATGCGTGCAACATCAAAATCATAGTTTTCACTGCCGCAACTGTCGAACCACAGAATGTCGATTTTGCCGTAATTGATAAGCAATTCCTGCAACTGTCCGCAGACAAAATCGTTATATGTCTTACTATCCATATCTTTACTGCCGAACTGTGCACAGGAATAGTACAAACCAACCTTGATGCCGTATTTGCGGCAGGCTTCGCAGTATTCGCCAATCACATCGCCGTTGCCGTCCTTATAAGGTGTGTTCTGCACGGCAAAATCCGAATACTTTGTTTTCCAAAGACAAAAACCATCGTGATGTTTGGTGGTAAGCACGGTATATTTTCCGCCCATGCGAACCACATCACGCATCCATGCTTCGCAATCAAGCTGCGTGGGATTAAATGTGGACAACTCCATCGGCTTCATATCCCAATCACGATGTTCTTCATTGAAAGTACGGATACCGAAATGAAAAAAGATTCCGAGCTCAAGATCATTATATGCCCTTTGTGCAGGCGTTGGCTTTAATTTCACAGAAACACCTCCATTTTATTCAATTTCTGTTGTCCGCAACATAAGAATTCAACTGTTCGCGGGTCGGTAAATAGTTTTCATCCGAACAGCAAGGAATACTCGGGGCTGTGCCGTCGGAATAATAAAACGGTGAAAGGGTATCGTTCTCATATTTTGCACAGTCTTCTTCCCTGCCGAAATCGGGAATGTCAAACGGTGCAGAACCGTTCAGAATACTGCGATGCGCAAGGATTGCAACGGCAGAAAGCGCGGTAGCAAAACGGTAATCAAAAACAGGCGGTTTTCCGTCACGGATACTTTCAAAGAAATAGCGAATAACAAAATAATCGCCGCCGCCGTGACCTGCGGCTCTTGCGGATTTGCGATCGGCAGATGACCATTTCGGTTTATAGAGATTGACTTCTTTTTTTCCTTGCGGAATCTGCCAGTCATTATATCGCAACATAACTTTATCGCCCATGCCGCGTAAGTTTTCGATCTGCCCTTTTTCACCGCAGATGCGATAAGAATTTCCGTGTGCCCCGAATGCGGAACAACCCGTTACTTTAAATACGGAGCCATCGGTATTCTGCGTTGTGACAATTGCCGCTACGTCAGACACATGGCCCGCTGTCGGGCAGTCGGCAGGCAAAGGATGATTGATTGCCATTGCCGTCACACGTGCGGGAAAAGTACCCGTAGCATACATAATGGGGGCCAGAGAATGGGTGATATAATAAGAACGCGGCAGGAAGTTACGCCAATGTTTTTCGTAAGGACGAATGGAACGAACGGCGGGGGTATCATACCAATCCATGGGATGATTATATTCCCCTTCGGCATAATAGATTTTTCCCAATAATCCCTCGTCACAGACACGTTTTATTTCCTGATTGAAAATCATAAACGGATAATTTTCAGCAAGCATATAAACGGCATCACTTTTACGGGCAGCTCTTGCCAGTGCCACACATTCGGCAAGTGTTGATCCTGCAGTGCATTCACTTAATACGTGAATCCCCTTTTCAAGACAGCGGATTGCAAAGGGGGCATGCTCATGAAAAAAGTTTGCCAGCAGGACAGCATCCATGGGATGCGTTAAAAACGAATCAAAATCGGAATACACCGCAACATCTTTCGGCAGATTCTTGCGTACTTCTTCCACTTGTGCTTCATCTTTTTCACAAACGGCAACAATTTCCCCCTCACAGTCTTTGATGGCATCAAAAAAGGATGAGCCTCTGCGAAGCCCAAATACACCGATACGGATTTTTTGCATATTACCACCCACTATATTATAAATTATGTAAATATTGTAACATAAATAAAAGTGCAAGTAAACAGAATTATTTTCAGGTAAACAGAATTATTTTTAAATTGCTGTTGACATACGGCTTAAGTTTTGCTATACTTATTGAGCAAAATACATTGGGGTGTGGTGAAGCGGTAACACATCGGACTTTGACTCCGCCATTCGTTGGTTCGAGTCCAACCACCCCAGCCAAAAAAAACCCTCGTTCTTATGAACGAGGTTTTTTTATCCAATCCGCAGGATTGGTATGTAATCACCGCAAAGCTGTGCATGTAATTCTTGTTTTATACACTGCGGATTGATTACATACCGTCTTGCGACGGATTGCATACAATGCTTCCTATTGTTTATCTGTTCTTCAACTCCGCCAACTTCTCCTGCACGGCATAGTAAGACGGTTTCGGCTTTCCGTCTTTATCAACCAATCCCCAACGGGTTTCGGTGGGGCAATCTTCCTGCCCGCAATAGTAACATGCAGGCGGATCGGCATAGCAATAAATGAATGCACCGCAGATGTGCTTTGTATTATAAAACTTTTCAAAAATATCGGCAAAGAATTTTGCCTGCCCGTCGGGCGTGTGTTCATAGCCGGGAATCTTTGTAATACGCGGCAGTTCGGTATAAAGATGATTGACATAATCGCTCTTAAAAATGAAACCGAAATACTTTTCAGGATCATTACCGCAGACATATTTCACATGCTCGCGCATGGTGTCGGGCAAGGCTTCGACAAAACGGGAAATATTGTTTTTGGCTTCGGTTTCACTTCCGACACCGTAACGGCGCAGAATATCGATCTTCTGTTTCTTTGTTTTCGGTTTACCGCCGCTGAGATAGCCGAATTCCTGAATCAGCACGGGCTTTCCTGTCAGAGCATACAGATAACGGGTTAATGCCGTAAACAGGAACATAAAACCGGGGGCAGAAAAGAAACAACCGAGATAAATATCAATGCCGACATAATCGCAATATTTGTGCCACGGACGCAGTTTGGAATGCAAATCTGCCTGCGGGCCTGCGGAATTATAGCCAATGATGGCATCTCCCCTGTGCGGATACATTTCTTCAAGATGCAAGGCAATGAATGCAACAGCCTCATCCATGGTCAGCGGAATGGTAAAACGCGGAATGCCCATTTCGTTTGTGATCTGATATCCTGCCACAAGGTCTTTGAGGTCTTCAATCAAAAATCTCGCAGTTGCACGGGCATTCTTTTCCCCGTCAGGGATGCGCGGATCTGCACCGTTTGCAATATACTCCGTTGCATAGGGGGTTACGGCCATCACTTTGATACCGTGTTCAACATAAGAACGACAACGGTTTTTAAAACTGATATAGCCGTCTGTTTCATTGCCTTCTTTATCAAACGGATACGGAATATCAATACGAATCCAATCAATATTTGCCTGTTTAATCTGCTCAAAATTCTCATTCGGATGGCATACACCGCAGACAAAACCCTTCATGCGAAGGGCTTTTGTTGCATCATTTTCTTTGGGAATAAAGAATGATTTTATTAAATTGACAGGCAGATATTGAAGACCGTAAACAATCTGATCTTTAATAAACTGTTCCATATTATTTATCAACCTCTACCGTTTCTTCAAGACTATGCATCATTTCAACAATTTCTTCATTGACGGTCTGCTCTTTTGCAAGCAGTGCACGACGTTCATTGAGAGCAAGATACATCTGCTCTCTCTTTTCGCCGACAAGATCATAGAAGAAATACGGAATGACCTTGATGATCTTCGGGAACAGATTGATGCCGACAAACAGGAACCAGACCTTCTGATAAATGGTCTTGCTGCCCTGCGACCAGGGAAGCATGGGAATCGTAGCATCGTAGCCCGACCATTTGAACAGAACAACGGTAAACCATGCATTGATCGGAGAGGTGATCTTCTGAATCAGATCGGTCAGAATATTGATCGTACCATCGGGTCTTTCACCGGTCATATACTCTGTATAGTCGCTGATTTCCCTGCTGACTTCGGATTCAAAGACATTGGCAGGTCCGTTGTTGATGGCTTCAAGACCGTGGAACAAGGCATAAATTCCAATCATGATCCATTTCTTTTCAACCATCGGCAGACCGCACAAAAGCATGCCTGCTGCCGAAACCATATCCCACAAGCGAAGAGCGATCAGGGCATTGCGGTTGTTGTTTTTAAAAATCTTTTTGAACTTCGGGATCAATGCCGCACTGGGCATATCAATTGCATTATAAGGCATATAAGCAACAAAGGAGTTAATGGAACCGCCGAAAATTTCCTGCTGGGTAACAACGTCCCATGAATAACCGCCGCTGCTCCACCATGAGGTTGCAAAATTGGCAATAAAGTTGCGCAGTGCATATTTGTTTTTCAGAACATAGAACATGGTCTTTGTGATCGGTGCAGGCTTGGGCTGCAGGGCAATTCGCTCGTTGCAGCCGATCGCCATGGCAATGTTGCCGACCGAACCGAGAGAGCAGGCAACCGCGGCAAGAATGCAGAACAAGGAGGACATCGGGAAATTGATATAGCCCTTGTTGTTGAGCTCCATGATGGGCGGGAAGATGGTATAAACAGCCTGCGAGCCGATTTCGCCGATATAAGTATTCAGCAAACCGACATTGATTCTGTCCTGCGGGTTGGCGGTCTGCAAGGAAAGCAGATTTCCGCGCGGAATGTTGTAAACAGTCGAGAAGGTTTCCTGAATGAAGAGCATGGTAAAAACGAAAATGATTTTTGCAGGGTCATCACCTGAACGCTCTCCTAAGAACAAAGCACCCGAATACAGCAGGAAGGTGCTTGCAAAATACGGAATTGCACCAAAAATGATGTAAGGTCTTGCCTTACCCCAACGGGTTCTGGTTTTGTCGTAAATCGCCCCCATGAGCGGGTTGTTGAGCATATCATAGATACTGATGAGGGACAGAATAACGGTGACATACACCATGTCAATCTTTAAAACATTGACAAAATAGAGGGTTCTGTAAACATTGACACCACCCAAAACCTTGGTTGCAAATTCTGCAATAGCGGGCAGAAACATTTCCTTGGGTGTCAGAACATTGGTATGGAACATTTTGATTGCAAGACTGCTGTATTTACTTCTTTGCTCGTCCTGCAGTTTTGCCGCGGAATTATCTTCCGCAGTAAAAACACCTTCCACAAAGTTTTTTACGCTTTTATTATTTTCACTCATTCAACAGTCACCTCACAAGTCGATCTGTAGTAGCCGTCATCGGACAAGGCATACACAATACAAGTGCCCTTTGCAACAGCAGTGACAACACCGTCTGCATTCACGGTTGCAATTGTTTCGTCTTCCGTGTGCCAGGTAACGGTCTGCACGGTCGCATCGGACGGTGAAACTTTTGTTTCAAGCGTTGCGGTTTCACCGACAGCAAGTGTTACATCTTTGTCGAGCATTTTCATGGATTCAACAGGCACTCTGACAAAAACAGTGCAGGTATCGGTATAGGTTTTACCGAGATAATCAAACGACGCGGTGATCACCGCTTCCCCTGTTGTTTTAAAGGTATCAATATAGCCTTCCTGATCGACGACCGCAATGCTTTCATCTGAAGATGTCCATGTTACGGAATATGCAAGCGGATCATCACAGACAAGGGTTGCAAGCAGGTTATCCGTTCCTTTGGGCTCGATCACAAGCTTGTGCTCGGAAAGAGTCAAACTCGGCCATGTAAAATGAAATGCACGGTTTTCCTGCAAATCAAAAGTGATATTCTTCTGACCGAGATCAGCATAATCATTCTTAAATGTTGCGTCAGAAGCAACGGTCATATCCTTTGCATAACACAGATACGAAATCTCATCCGTCAGTCGGTTGACTCTGAATTGAATGACGAGTTTGTTGTACTGAACATCGGTCACTTTGACTTCAGCCGATTCTGCAAGAACATCGCTTGTGAGCGATGCGATCTGTTCATCGGTTCTGGGGGTGAAGTTGCGGACAAGCGCACTGCCTTCATCATCAGCTTCACCAACCTTAAGAACGAGCTCGATACTGTATTCGTCATGATATTTTTTGAAGTAAGCCCGCAAGGAACCGCAAGCATCACAAAGCTCGAGCGGTTCATCACTTGTTTTCCCACAGGACGGGCATGAGAAATAAACATAAGAGCAGGTAAAGCTTTCAACATCCTCAGCCGTAATATCAGGAATCTGCAGGACCTTGTCTGCCCCTTCTCCGAAGCCGACAGCTGTTACTTCCGTTTCTGCATCTTCAACATCTGAAATGTAGGAAATAAAATTATCCATAGCAAACGAAAGTGTTTTGTGGAAGTGAGCAGAACCATCCGTCTGCAAGGAATCGGAATCGGCTGAAAAATAAGCATCCGCTTCAACGGCAGGCACATCAGCAATTGCCTTGTCAAGGACGGAATACAGATAAGCAACAGCATCCTCGGCCGTCTCGGGAGCCGGGCTCAGCCCCTCGGTGATATCATTGGGAGGAAATGTTCCTTCCATGGCACTGATTCGGTCAAGTCCGAGCATAAAGCCGCCGACAAAGAAGAAAATGAGAATGCAGACAACAACAGTCGTCAGCAGTTTGGATTTGTCAAACTTTTTCTCTTTCATTGTGCATCCCCCTTCCCTGTTTTTGCCTGTAAAGCATTCTGATATGCAGCTTCTTCAGCGGCAATTTCGGCATCTATTTTTCTGGTTTCTTCCGTTTCAACAACAGGTTGCGGAAGATCATCAATATTGATTTCTCCCGCCTTTACCTTTTTGTAAATGGCAACGCGTTCTTCAACCCCCTCATCGTAAACGGGATGAATTCCGTGTTTCCAAAGCATGAGATTTACAAAAAAGACTGCACCGAACATAACAACAGAAACGAGCAAACCAACACCGAAGCTGCCGGAAAGAAGCAAGGATTCTTTTGCGGCATTTGCAAAGGATGCAATAAGAATCATATCAATAACCGAAGCAAGCATGCCGAGTCCGGCAAACACCGTTGCAATTCTCTGCATATAACGGATGCTTGCAAAACCGATCAGACAAAAAACAAGGCAGAATACCGCACACAAAGCAACCGCCACATAACAGAATAATGCATTACGCAAAGCGGAAAAAGCAGCACCGTCCAAAGATGAGCCTGTCATTCCCAGGACATACATGACAGTGCCGTCCGTAAAGCCGTTCACGAGTCCCAGAATGCCGAAATGAGCCTTGTTACTCAAAAACGGCATTGAAACAAAGAAATTTCCGGAAGGAATCAGCAATGACAGCACGGGCAACAGCATAACAACAAGCTTTGCCGTAATCCATTTGGATCCCATAAAGGAATATTTCAAATTACGCAGTTTTACTTTCAGGCCCGCTTGCGACAGCTCAGCCATTTTTGCTTCGCGCAAAAAGTTTTCTTCAAAATTGAAAAAACGCATATTCACACCGCAGCCGGGACAAAACTGACTGATGTCTATAATGCGCAACTTTTTTCCGCACTTAGGACAAGCGCTCATAAAAACTCCTCCTTTTCGGACAAACACAATTTCTTTTGGCTGATTTTACCAAAATTTGCCCGATTTTTATTCTTTTATTATACACTTTAATAATAGAATTGTCAACCACAAAAAAGCAAAGTAACACCGCAGCAAAATAACCCCTTGACACTTGTTGTTTTCTGTGTTATTTTTATTATAAATGTTGTTATGGGGGATTAAAAATGACACTGAACATTATTCAAAAACTGTTTTACAAATTGTTCCTGCTGATTCTCAGCCTGGTTTACAGCGTCAGCGGCGGTGTTGTGGCTCCGTCCACGGAAGATCCGATCAAGGTATTGGATGAAGAGACGGTGCAGCTCACATTTGCAACGGTTGCCGACCCGCAGGTTTCAAACTATATGTTTGCAAGATACCGCACATTTGAAGCCGCCTGCATGGATCTCAAAACAGGCTCCTACGATGCCGTGCTGTTGCTCGGTGACATTGCCGAAAACGGACTCAAGGAAGAATATCAGCTTGTTTTTGACGGGCTTTCCGGCATCGACACCCGCTATATTGCAATTACAGGCAATCACGATATCCGTCTGCGTTTGTATTCTCAATCCTCTGACAGATTCAAAGAGTTTGCCAATGCGCTCAACGGGGATGAAAGCATGACCGAAATGCATCATTCCGAAGTGATCAACGGATACAAATTCATCACCCTCGGTTCAGACAAAACAATGTTTGAGGAAGCGTATCTCAGTCAGGAACAACTTGATTGGCTCGATGATGAGCTGCATGCAGAAAACGGCAATCTCACTTTCGTGCTTTGCCATCAGCCGCTGAAACTGACACACGGTCTGCCCGACACATGGAACAGCCCCTCCGAAACGGCCGGCAGCATCGGTGATCAGAACGATCAGCTGTTTGAAATTCTCAACAAATATGAAAATGTTGTCTTCCTCACAGGCCATCTGCACACCGGCTTTGCTGATTTCCTGTATGAGATCAAAGACGGTGTTCATCTTGTCAATGTTCCCTCTTTCACCATTGAAAACAAATCCGGTGAATACAACGAAGCAGGTCTCGGATTCATTGCAGAAGTGTATGAAGAAGAAGTTATCTTCCGTGCAAGAGATTTTGCAAAAGGCATCTGGGTACCCGAGCATGATATTCACATTGCAATAAAATAATGTACCTCCCGCCGTCATTTTCGGCGGGATTTTTCTTGACATAATTACACATGTCTGTTATAATACAAATGTATCCGCTACCGGCGTAACGCAGAGCACTGCGAGGGAACGGATAACTTGTAAGATGCCGAACGCCTGGGCCGGATTATTTTTCTGTGCCCGGACGTTTTTATTTTTTTTTCGGAGGACAACCACATGGAAGCTTGGAGAGGATTCAAAAAAGGCACATGGTGCGAAAACATTGCTGTTTCTGACTTTATCCGACTGAATTATACCCCCTACGAAGGCGATGAAAGTTTTCTTGCCCCGCCGACCCAAAGAACAGAAGAACTGTTTGCAAAAGTACAGGAACTGTTCAAACTGGAACAGGAAAAAGGCGGTGTTCTTGACATTGACACCGACCGAGTTTCCTCCATTCTGACCTATGCCCCCGGTTACATTGAAAAAGGCAAAGACATTATACTCGGCCTGCAGACCGAAAAACCGCTTGTGCGTGCTGTCAATCCTTTTGCAGGATTCCGCAATGCCGAACAGGCCTGCACGGCATACGGTTACAAGATCAGTGAAAAAATCCGCGATGACTTCCTGTATCGAACCACTCACAACACAGGTGTTTTCCGTGCCTATACAAAAGATATGAGAAAGGCTCGCCATGCAGGTATTCTGACAGGGCTTCCCGATGCCTACGGCAGAGGCAGACTCATCGGCGACTACCGCAGACTTGCTCTTTACGGCATGGATTTTCTGCTTGCACAGAAAGCAAAAGATGCAGATGAACTCGGCAGACAGGATATGTCGGAAGAAAATATCCGCTTGTTGGAAGACATTGCAAAGCAAGTTGAATTCATGAAGCAACTTGTTACCATGGCTGAGCAGTACGGTTGTGACATCCGCAGACCTGCCGAAAATGCTTATGAAGCCGTGCAGTGGCTGTATTTTGCTTATCTCGGCGGTCAAAAGGAGCAGAATGGTGCGGCGAACAGCATCGGCAGAATCACCACATTCCTCGATATTTACATGGAACGTGACATCGCCGAAGGCACATTGACCGAAAGTCAGGCACAGGAACTGATGGATGATCTTGTCATCAAACTGCGTCTGATCCGTCATCTGCGTACTCCTGAATACAATGACCTTTTTGCAGGCGATCCCGTATGGGTCACCTGTTCGGAAGGCGGTATGTGCGAAGACGGCAGAACACTTGTTACCAAAAACTGTTTCCGCATGCTGCATACACTTTACAATCTCGGTCCTTCAGCGGAACCGAATATTACAATTCTCTGGTCCGAAAACTTACCTGCCGCATTCAAAAAATACTGTGCGAAGGTTTCGGTCGACACCGACTCCATTCAGTATGAAAATGACGACCGTATGCGCCCGGATTACGGCGATGATTATGCCATTGCCTGTTGCGTTTCCGCTATGAAGGAAGGCAAACAGATGCAGTTCTTCGGTGCAAGATGTAATCTGCCGAAAGTATTGCTGATGGCACTCAACGGCGGCAAGGACGAAATCCACGGCACGCAGATTGCCCCCGAGGGTAAAGTCTTCCCCGACGGCGAGGTACTCAATTATGAAGAAGTGATTGAAACCCTGAAAACATACATGGCGTGGATGGCAAAATTGTATGTCAACACGATGAACATCATCCACTTCATGCACGATAAATATGCCTACGAACGCCTGATCATGGGCTTCCACGACACGGTGGTTGAAAGACTGATGGCATTCGGTGTCAGCGGTCTGTCGGTACTCACCGACTCGCTTTCCGCTATCAAATATGCCCGCGTAACACCCGTTCACGGTGAAAACGGACTGATTACCGACTTTATTACCGAAGGTGAGTTCCCGAAATACGGCAACGATGATGACAGAGTCGATGAAATTGCACAGTGGATCACAGAATACTTCTACTCCGAACTTTGCAAGACCCCGACTTACAGAGGTGCAAAACACACCCTTTCCGTACTGACCATCACGTCCAACGTTGTTTACGGCAAAAAGACGGGTACCACCCCCGACGGAAGAAAAGCAGGTGAACCCTTTGCACCGGGTGCAAACCCCATGCACGGCAGAGATATGGACGGTGCACTGGCCTCCCTGAACTCGGTTGCAAAACTCGACTATGCATGCTGTCAGGACGGAATTTCCAACACATTCTCCATCACTCCCGATACGCTCGGCATTGATACGAATGACAGAAGTGAAAAACTGGTTGCTGTGCTGGATGGTTATTTCTCACAGGGTGCACATCACCTGAATGTCAATGTGCTTGACAGAGAAAAACTGATTGCCGCAATGGAAGACCCGACATTGTATCCGAATCTGACCATCCGCGTTTCGGGGTATGCTGTCAATTTCAACAAACTGACAAAAGACAAACAGCTGGAAGTGATCGCAAGAACCTTCCACGATAAAATGTAATATGCTTGTACATTCTTTTGAATCGCTTGCCGCAAGGGACGGCGACGGTCTGCGTTATGCCGTCTTTCTTGCAGGATGTCCGCTGCGTTGCATCTATTGCCACAACCCGGACACATGGACGATGCAGACCGGCAAAGAATACACAAACGAACAGATCTTAAAAAAGATCCTGCGTTGTAAACCCTACATGAATGCAGGCAACGGCGGTGTTACTTTTTCGGGCGGGGAGCCGCTTTTGCAGGCAGATGAACTGGCAGACCTTATTTTGCAGTTGCGTGAAAATGACATCGGCAGTTGCATTGACACTGCGGGTAATGTTGCGTTAAGCGACGCGGTAAAAAAAGTTTTTCTTGTTTGCGAATCGGTCCTGCTTGATTTGAAATTTGCAACACAAGAAGAATACTACACACACACGGCGGGAAGTTTGCAAAGAACCCTTGACACACTCACATTCCTGACCGAAAACAACATTCCGACCCGTATCCGTACGGTCATTGTTCCCGGTTACAATGATACAGAAGAATCAATTTGCCGATATGCCGCCATTCTGCGTCCGTTCAAAAACAAAATAACGGATTGGGAATTGCTCGGTTTTCACACACTCGGTTTCATAAAATATGATGCCTTGCAAATAGAAAATCCATTGAAAGAAAAATCAGCACTCCCCCGTGAACAGCTTACTGCCTTACAAACCTTTGCAAAGTCCATTTTATAAAAAAGTATTCTACATCCTCCCCCGTCCCCCAATCTTGGGGGTAAAAAGGTGTTTTTTGTTATATGCAAATTGCTCACACTGCGAGCAATTCCTATACAATAAACTTAAAAAATCGCAGGTGTTGCACATTTCGTACAATACCTGCGATTGCTTTTACCATTCAAATGTCCAGCATTCATACATTGAACCTTCAAAAGCGGCACTCAGTTCAATTCCGAGTTTACCCGTTCCGGATCCGTTCATGGGAATGGTTTCTTCATATTTCAACAAATTGCCGTTCTGATCAAGATGTACGGCAACAGTAGCCCCCGGATAATTGCAAATTGCATCCGTAATTTCACCGATACCGAAATCAAAATCCCCCAAATCAAGATAATCCATAGCCTGTGCATGATAATACGGGACAAGTATTTCAGCATCTGTATACTCAAAAGGCAGCGTCACACTGAAAACATATTCGCCATTCTCCTCGTATGCACTGTATGCCACAACACCGTTCGGTTCCAGTGCAAAAAGACGGTCTGACGGCGGAATGGATGAAAACGGAGTTGTGTTTGTTTGAAAATCCTCTTTCGGATCAGCACATACACCGTTTATAAAAGTATAATCAAAATCATGCGGTCCGTTAAACACACCGATTGCCGTATTGATCACACCCACAGCCCAAGACAAAGTACAATCCGTTAAACGGATTTCCACTTGCTGCAACTGGTGTGCGGAAAAATCCTTCTGTTCTTTTGCAAAATTGACGGCTGCAATGATTTTATCCAACACCATCTGTGCCGTATATTGCGAAAGCGGTGTTTCAGTCGGGGGCTCTGTTTGTGATTCAGGAACAATCGTGATCGGTTCCGTCTGCGGGGGATGCGTTGTCACAATCGTTGATTCCTGTTGAACAATGGTACCGTCCGTATAGATCCCGTCGTCTGTGATATAAATATTATTCACAGCCGTAGTCGGCACAATTGCGGTCGTTGTGGTTTCATTGGGCTGTTGTCGGCAGGAAGAAAAAACAAAAAGTTGCAACAGCAACAAAAACAAAACACTGAATCGTTTCATTCGATTTCCCTTCACTATTTATTTTATACACATTTAATAATACACAAAGCTTAAAACAAATTCAATAGTTTTTGATACACTTAAACTATTATTTTATTTTTTTGCCTGTATTCTTCCGTAAACATTGAAAAATTTCGAAATGCACACCGTTCATAACCGGACAAAAACAAGGTACCCTGCCCTGTTGTTATTCCTCGTTCAAGATTTCGTGCATCAATTTCACACAATCGTGCATATCGTTTTTCCGCTGTTGCTTTCGGAATTTGACAAACACGGCGGACCTCATCAGCATTCTGTACACCCATTGCCCACAAAACACTCAAAGGGGCAAGCAATCTGCTTGCAAAAATGCCTGCCTGCAATTCTTCTTCAGATGAAAATAACGCAACTGTTTTTTCAGTGCACTTTTCTTGTTTTGCAAGCTCCAGAACAAAATAACCGATGCCGCATGCAATCAGAAAACGACGCATCTCAACAGGTACGGAATCGTCATACAGAACAATACGGCGACCGTCCGGCATTAAAACCGTACAGCCACCGACCTTACATTGTTTCTGAAGATGCAGACTTGATATAAGAACCTGTGCCTGCGAATAAGAGTAACAATCTATATTTTCGTTTTCACAAATCCGAACAAGGTCAACCGGCAATGTGCGGATTTCATTTTCGGCAAGAACCCGCCATACTTCGTTGCGAATTTCCTTATAATCATCATAAAATGCCGAGGGATCCTGTGTTTTTGGTTGTTTTTTGAAAAAGATCCTCATAATCCGAACAGACGTTGGAAGATGTTGACGATTTTCAAAAAGAAATTGCGGATAATACTCAACGCATGCGTCAAAGGATTTACATTGACGTTGCCGGAATTCGATCCTGCTTCCCCGCCGTAAGCAGATGCAACCGTATTCATCCAGGAAATCATACCGTTGGGACTGACAAGCGAAATTGTATTACCGTTTCCGTCTGTTGTTGTTGCATTCGGATATGCACTGCCGTCGAGCATGTGCATATCATATGTAACTACTTTTGCCATATGATGATTGTCACTTGCCGCACCGCCGGCCGGTTCCACAACCTTGGTCAGACTGGTCAGACGGCAATTTTCAGGATGTTTGTTATACTGACACACATTATTCCAGAGCGGCTGGGTCGTTGCAATATAACTGATAACCGGATCCATGGTGCTTGCAATCATCCAGATTGCCACATCGGAACAGGTTTTGACATTGGCTGCCGTTACCGTACCGGTTGCGGCAATGGGAAAAGCACCTGCAAAATAGTCCGGAAAAGCAACAATCATATTCCATGTCATTTCAGCACCGGCAGAACTGCCGCCAATGAAAATCTTGCTTGTGTCGATATTATCACCGTGCTTTGCAATCATATCATCAATAACAGCACGCAGCGGTTCAATCAAAGAGGTTCCCCAGTATACAAGCTTATGTTCGGGGGCACGAGGAAGAAGGATAAATGCACCGCCATCCGTAAAACGGCTCTGCAACTCGGAAGAAGCCCAATACGGCATATCGCTGTCATCAAGTTGAGCATTGACATAGTCGGCATGCCCGATGCCATGCAGAAAAATAACAAGAGGATATTTTGTATTGTCATTTGTTCCGACAGGAGAATAATAACAATAATCCAAAGCGTAACCACCGGCTTTCGGTGCTACATCACTGTTAAATTCATCACGTAATGCTTGAATGCCTGCGGAGGTGGGAAGTGCAACTTTTCTGCCTGCTGCCCCGGCAGTTATAAACAAACAAGGAATCAGAAACAAAACCGCCACCATAACAGCAATTAACTTTTTAAAATTTCTCATTTGTAAACCTCCTTTGATTATATAATTTGATTTTATCAGTTTTTTGCGTTGCTGTCAATTACACAAATCATCATTTTAAACAAAAATAATTGCCGTTTTTCAAGCAACACATTTTTTAAGAATGGTATTGACAAATTGCTGAAAATACAGTAATATAATTTGTGACACGATGTCATAATTTTTGCATATTATTTACTTAAAAATCGGAGGTTACCATGACAAAAAAACCAATGTTCACCATGCAGGATATTCTTCCTCATTATGACAACATGAACTGCTATGAATACCTGCTTGCCTGCCTGCATCACATCAAAGAAGATTATCCCATGTTCCAGTTCAAAGGTACCGATCACATGCGTTCGGAATTTTTCGCCGATGTGGATGCAATGGCTTACTACTTCAAAGAAGAACTCGGCATGCAGGTTGGTGACGCATTTTCTGTGTTCACCCCCAACACCATTGAAGAAGTGGTTGTTCTGTTTGCGCTGAACAAAATCGGTTGCATTGCAAACCTGATTCATCCTCTGTTCCCCTCGGATGCAATGCGCACCTCTGTAGAATACACAAAATCCAAGGGTGTTCTGTTGCTTGACATGGTTGCACCCTTGCATGCTGACGCACTCAAAGACATGGATGTTAAAATCATTCTGACTTCTCCCAAGGTTTATGCCGCACCTGTTGCAATGAAGGCATTCATTCAGCCCGATGAAACCGCTGTTAAGGCTGCCGAAGGCAAGTTTGAATTTGAATTCTACGGCGATATTCTCAAGAGAAACAACGGAAAAACCGTGGATGGTCTTTACAGAAGCGGTGACCTGACTGCTGTTTACATGAACGGCGGCGGAACAACGGGGGTCAGCAGAACAATCATGCTGTCTTCCACCGTTCTGAATGCGGTTACAAGCAATGCACTTGCCCCCATCATTCCCACAGATGAACCCGCGGGTCTTAACTGCAAAGTGCTGGCACTTCCCTTCTTCCACGCATACGGTCTTTGCGGCGGTCTGTTCTGCTGCATTTATGCAGGTTGCAAAGCGATTCCGATGCTTCGTTTTGATGCTGATGAATTCATTGATATCATGAAGCACAATCAGATTTATGAAATCATCGGTGTTCCGAATATGTACCGCAAACTGCTTGATCATCCCGAATTTGCGGGTGAACATCTGAAATATGTCAAATATGCCTTTGCCGGCGGCGACTATGTGCCGATCGACTTCCTTACCCGTTTCAACAACATGATGGCTGCACATGGCTCCATTGCAACCTTGATGCCCGGCTACGGCCTGACCGAATGCGGTGCGGTTGACTGCATCAATATGCCGTGGGCAACCAAACCCGGCACAGTAGGCATCCCCCTGAGAACCAACACCGTCAAGATTTTGGATGATGACAAAAACGAAGTTCCGCGCGGAACAGTCGGCGAAATCGCATTCAGCGGCAATTGCCTGATGAAGGGTTACCTTATGCCCGACGGCAGACTCGGTGAAGGACTTTACACCGACAGCGAAGGCACAAAGTGGGTGCTTACAGGCGACCTCGGCAAAATGGATGAAGACAATTTCATCACCTTTGTTGCAAGAAAGAAACGACTCATCATTATTTCCGGCTACAATGTGTTCCCTGCTGATATTGAAGATCTGCTTGAACCCCAGCCGTTTTTGAAGGAATGCTGTGCAGTGCAGGGCTATGATGCAGAAAAGAAACCCATTGTGCGTCTTTACATTGTTTTGTCAGAAGATGCGGATGCTGAAAAATTGGATGAATACAAACAGATTATCACAAAAGAATGCGCCGACAATCTGAACGGATTCTCCGTTCCGCGTGACATTCAGGTGATCGATGCACTGCCGCGTACCAGAATGGAAAAAATTGACTTCCTGAAGTTGACCGAAGTTCTTTAACAGACACATCGTTGCGGGAGAGTAAAAACTTTCCCGCAAATTTTTTCTAAAAAATATCGAATATTGTTGTTTTTTGTTGACAATATTTCTTTTTTGCAATATAATAAATTGAATTTTATGGAACGAGAAAATAATTAAGGAGAAAACAGAATGATCAAAAAACCGCAATTTACCGTGCATGACTTGTTGCCTGCATTCGACAACATGAGCATTTATGAATACTTCCTTGCAAGCACATGGCACCACAAGGAAGACTATGCTATGTTGCAATTCATGGGAAAAGATATCATGCGCTCCGAGTTCCTTGCCGATGTGGACAGCCTTGCTTACTATTTCAAGGAAGAGCTTGGCCTGCAGACCGGAGATGCTTTCACTCTGTTCACACCCAACACAATTGAAGAAGTTGTGATGCTGTTTGCGCTCAACAAAATAGGATGTATTGCCGCGCTGGTGCATCCCCTGATTCCGACCGAAGCCATGCGTTCTTCCGTGGAATACACAAAGTCCAAAGGTATTCTGGTTCTGGATGCAATGACTCCCGTTCATGCAAAAGCATTGCAGGAAATGGGTGTTAAAGTTGTGGTATGTGCACCTGCAGTTTATGCAGTTCCCGCAGAAAAGAAATTTGCGATCCGCCCGAATGAACAGGCATTGTCTGCATGCGGCGAAGGCTTCGATTATGAATTCTTCGGCGATATTCTTGCAAGAAATCAGGGCAAAACCGTTGACGGCATCCGTCGCAACGGCAATGCCACCGCCCTTTACATGAACGGCGGCGGCACAACGGGGGTCAGCAGAACCATCCGCTTGTCATCAAGAAACATCAATGCTGCAATCAATGATGCAACAGACGCATTCATTGCATTTGATTGCCCTGCAGGAACTTATGCAAATATTTCCGCATTGCCTTTCTTCCATGCGTTTGGTCTTTGTGCCGTTTTGCTCAGTGCTCTGTTCTCGGGACAAAAGAGCATCCTGATGCCCAAGTTTGATGCTGATGAATATATCAAACTTCTCAAAAACAACAAGATTTTTGAAATTGTCGGTGTGCCGAATATGTTCCGCAAACTGCTTGATACACCCGAATTTTACGGAGAACATCTCAAACATGTCCGCTATGCCTATATCGGCGGTGACAATGTTCCGTTTGATTTCCTCAACAGATTCAACACCATTATGGCTGAAAACGGTTCTATCGCTCTGCTGATGGCAGGTTACGGTCTGACAGAATGCAGCGCATGCGACACCACCAACTCTCTTTGGGCATACAAACCCGGCACGGTCGGCACGGATCTTGTTTATTCACACATTGAAATCTTTGATGATGACTATAATGTTGTTCCCCGCGGCACAGTCGGTGAACTCGGCATGACCGGTGAAGTTGTTATGCAGGGGTATCTGATGCCTGACGGCAGAGAAAACGAAGGTGTTTACATTGACAAAGACGGCAAAAGATGGATCATGACAGGTGACCTTGCAAGTATGGATGAAGAAGGCTTCATCACATTCATTGCAAGAAAGAAACGCCTTATCATCATTGCAGGCTTCAACGTATTCCCCGCAGACATCGAAAATCTGCTTGAACCCCTGCCGTTTATCCATGAATGCTGTGCAGTACAAGGATATGACGATAATCAAAAGCCGATTGTCCGTCTGTATATAACCTTGTCTGAAAATGGTGACATTGCAAAGCTCGATGAATACAAAAAAATCATCACCGATATGTGTGCAGAATCACTCAATTCCTACTCTGTTCCGCGAGATATCCGTGTGCTGGATGCCATGCCGAGAACCCGCATGGAAAAAATTGACTTTGTGAAACTGACACAAACACTCAACTAAGAAAAGACCTCTTGCTGAAATCAATCAGCAAGAGGTTTGTTTTATCAGTACGGCAATACCGTAACGGCAAAGGTAAATTCCTTTTCATCAACCTTTACGGACGGATAGCCGATGCGGTACAGTGTAGAAACGACCGTTTCGTCAAGCGGCACCAGTTCATCGTGATGCTTTGTGTTGCGAAGCTGTTCATTCGTGTAATGCAATGCCTTGAATGAGAATCCGTTTTGTTCTTCAGCATAGAATCGGACCCGGTTGCCGTTTTCATCTGCAAGACAAGCATATTTTGTGCCGAGACGTGCCGAGGATTCCTGCGGTGCAATATAGGGCTCATACAGATCGGTGACGGTGGTTTCATACAATCCCATTCGAGTGCTCTGCCAACGCTCTGCATAAGATTCGTGCGGTCCATAGCCGTAGTATTCGGCATTTTCAAAGCCTGCGGGCAGTTTCCATACAAAACCGAACTGCGGCAAAGCAGGGGCATTGTGGGTAACTTTGACATCACTGCAAATGGTCAGTGAACCGTCCTTTTTGATGGTGTAAGTAAGACTGATGTGCATAGCAGGAGGCATGGCGGCAGCGGCAAGCGACACGTCGGATTCAATAACCACATTGCCGTTTTCGTCCGTTCTTAAAATTGTGTTATAGCACTTATGGCGCAGTCTGTCGTAACGGGCACGATTCCAGGTTTCGTCCTCACCGCGTGTGTTATAACGCCATGGACGGTATACAGCAATTGCCAAGGGTTCGGTCAAAAGCTTGTTGCCGTTTTTGTCAAGATCGGTAAGTAATCCTGTCAGACGGTCAACAGTGTACTGCACTTCCCCAACACAAACAACATATTCCAAAGCCTTTTCTTCGACTTTGATTTCATTTTCAACCGTATTTTCTGCCTGCATAACAGTTTCGGCCAAAACGAACTGTGCGAAAGCAACTTCGTAATCGGCTTCTGCCCATTCGTTGGCATTTTTCTGACGGAAAGAGAGATTAAGCGTTGTATTGCCCGTGAATGCGGTATCTGCAAACAAAACATATTCTTTTGTCTGCTGTGCATCGATGCAAAGGTCATCGATTCTGCCGTCAAGAATCTGTTTGCCGTCCTGCTGAATATTCCACACTGCATAGAAATCAGCACTCGAAGTATAAAATTTCTTATTTTTGATGCTGACATTTCCGTTCTCATAGGAAACAGCAAAAGGTTCATAAACCTTTTTCATGTCATAATAACCGGGGCGCAAAGAACGGTCGGGATACACAAGACCGTCGATACAGCAGATAAAGTCATTGGGTTCTTCACCCCAGTCTCCGCCATAGCGGTATTTCGGATTTTCCCTTGTGCCGATGTTGACGGCATGATCGGAAAATTCCCAGATGCAGGCACCGAAGTAATTGTCCTTTTCTTCAAAGCCGTCCCAATGCTTGTAAACATCGCCTGTGCTCATGGAATCGACATATTCGCAATAGAAGAACGGTTTTGTGTTTTCGGGGTTGTTGAGATATTCTTCGAGATATTCAATCGTGGCATACATACGGCTTTCGACATCGGAAATGTCGGTAAAGTCTTTGTGTAGTCTGTCCTGATATTCAAGATGTGCGTTTTCATAGTGAATCAGTGCACGGTCATCACGACTACGGATATACGAAGCCATGTGACGGTGGTTTTCACCGCAACCGGATTCATTACCGAGTGACCACAGCACAACACAGCCGCGGTTTTTGTCGCGTTCAAACAGACGGACAGCACGATCAACACAGATATCTTTCCATGCGGGATCATCACAAAGGAATGCCCAGTAATCCCAATACCAATCGCCGTAATTATAGCCCATACCGTGGGTTTCAAGGTCGGCTTCGTCCACAACCATAAAGCCCAGACGGTCGCACATTTCCATAAAACGCGGATCATTCGGATAATGCGAGGTGCGGATGGTGTTAACATTGGCACGTTTCATCAGATACAGGTCTTTGTGCATTTCATCCACCGTAACAGCATAACCCGTTTCAGGGTGATTATCATGTCTGTTGACACCTTTTGCCTTGACCTTGACACCGTTGAGAAGCACGGTTTTATTCTTGATTTCAAAACGGCGGATTGCAACGGGAACAGAAATACATTCCTCACCGCAAGTGATGAAAAATTCATACAGCTTCGGTTGTTCGGGATTCCACAGAACGGGATTTTCGAGAGTGACTTTGAAATTGCCCGTTTCAATACCGTGCTGTCCGACGGGTGCACCGTCGGGATCACGCAGACTCCATGCAAGGGTTGTTTCTGCCGTAAAATCAACATCCACAAAAATTTCTGCCGTCTTCAGATCTTCGCTGACAACGGGTTTCACAAAAATATCACGAATACATTTTTCGTCGCGTTCAAGCACATAGACATCTCTGAATATACCCGACAGACGGAAAAAGTCCTGGTCTTCAAGATATGTACCGACACAGTATTTGACAACAAGCAGCTCAATCTTGTTTTCACCGTCAACAAGATACTCGGTTACATCAAACTCACTTGTTGAGTGGCTGACACTGCTGAAACCGACAAATTTGTCATTGATCCACAGATAAAAACAAGGTGCAACGCCCTCGAAATTGAGCCAATACAATTTGTTTTCTTTTTTGGTAAAGTTGAATTTTCTTCTGTAAAAACCGCCGGGAATGGCATCGGGCAGATGCGGCGGATCCACGGGGAACGGATAGTCCTGATTGATATACTGCGGGGGATCATAGTTACGGTCGGTGTACATCTGCCAGCACTTCGGCACGGTGATGGTATCAGGGCAGACTACATATTCGGCAAAACCTTCTTTTTCAACGCCGACTCTTTCCACATCGGGAATAAAGCAGAAATCCCACTCACCGTTAAGCAAATAAAAGAGCTCTGATTTTTCACGGTCTGCGTTTTTGCATTCGTGCGTTTTAAAGGGAATGAAATACGCACGCGGTGCCATGGTATTGACATGAATGTTTTCCAATTGGCGGTGATATTGCAATGCCATAATTTTAAATCCTTCCTGTATTGATGAGATTTATAATTTGTTTTTTTGCCTTTTTAGCCTCGGGGGTCGGATAAAACGGATAACAGTGGTTGCCACCCTCTTGTTCAACATAAGTAAAATCCACTCCGTCGGCAAGTGCCTTTTCACGGTAAATTCTGCAATCGGGCAGAAGCATTTCACGCGTGCCGACAAACAAAGCTGTTTTTGCAAGACCTACATTGGAGCCGAACAAGGGGCTCAGTTTCGGGTCGTGCAGATCGGTATTACCTGCCCATGCTTTTGCAACGGTAATCAGTCCTTTTTTTCCAAGATTCGGATCGACTTTATCCAAAGCATCCATATCATCATTTGACATGGATATGTCCAGCCACGGCGACAGCAGAATCAGCTGTTGCGGTTGCGGCAAATCTGCTTTGAGCAAATCCTGCGCAAACGCAAGGGCAAGACCGCCGCCTGCAGAATCACCGAGAAAAATGATATTTTCGGGTGCTGTATGCTTTAACAGTTCTCTGTAAAGTGCATAGAGCATTGTGTAAGCCTGTTCGTATGTGTGTCGCGGAGTTTTGTTGTAAATGGGTGCAATCACAGCCACATTTGTTTCGTGAATAACTTTTTTAATAAAATTCCACTGAAACACAACGGGTTGCTCCATATATGCCCCGCCGTGCAAATAGAGGATGTATTGTTTCGGCTTGCGGTCCTTTGCCTGCAAATAAATGATGTCCGTATCACAAAAGCGGTAATAATCCGTCTGTGCATGCATTCGCACACCGGACGGGATTTTATAAGGTTTAGCAGACATACGTGCACAATAGGACATATACAACGAGCAGGTCTTTTCATGATTGTATACTCTTTTCATGCCGACCGCACGAATCACACCGCTTGAAAAAGCCGCCATAAAACTACGCATCTTTCTCTCCCCCGTTTATCAGCAAATGCCGTTGTTCTTTTCTTCTGCAACTTCGATCACGACCGTCACAACAGACATGACAGGAACATCAAGCACTGCATCACTGTGTTCGATTTTTGCAAGATCGCGGGCAACATCCGTTACATAGACACTGTAACCGTTTTCAGCCATTTCGGGCAATGCGGTGGAAATTGCAGACGCGGTATCGTTGATATAAACGATTGCCGTTGTACCGTCGGGGTTGCGGAATGCAACACTGCGAAGATTATCATTGCCGGATGAACAAGCAATCCGCACCGCACCTTCATCAATAAATTTTGAGAAGTTGCCAAGGCACCACAATCTCTTTGCTGTGGTCAGATTGGTATGATCATCACGGTCAAGATACACAAGACCGTCTGTGTAAACACCGTAAGAACAGCCTGTCCACCAGTTCCATTCCACGGCATTGAGAATGGTCAGATCGTCCATGATGATATTTGCCATGGCAATACCGAAGTCGATGGTCAGTCCGTTGGTGGCACCGTTTTGTTCAAAATAATCATGCACACCCGTGTTCCAATCATTGAGCATCTGGCAGTATTCGCTGCAGGCAATGTCGTAATTGGGGTATTCTGCATTCAAATATTCTGCAGCCTGTTGTTTGGTTTCGGTGGAAGACCAGTAAGCATGGGTGGTGATGGTGTCAAAGTATTTACGTAAAGAACGGTTATAGAAATAATCATCCTTATTGACACCTAAAAGCAGATCAATATACCCGGAAGGAACCGTCCATTTTCCCTGTATTTCACCCGATTCAAACATAGATACTTTGCATCCATGCTTATCCACATCACTGCACTTGAACTTTTCAACAAGCACTTTCAGCAGATCAAGCACTTCCTGCGGTTCATAGTGGCAACCTTCCTGATTGCAGGAGAAAGAACCGTCGGCATTGTACCATGCACGCCATGCGTACTGCGGTTCGTTGACAGCGGACACATCGACCACGCGGTAGCCATCGTTCAGGAAATATTCCGCACAGGCATACAGGAAATCGGCATAGGCTTCGTAATTTTCCGCGGAAATATTGCTTTCAAACGGTGCACCGTCTTCTGCGGGAGCACCGTAGGCTTTGCCGTTTTTGGTAAGGCTGACGGGCGGGCTGTTTGCAAACAGAACCACACGCAGATCATCCCCTGCCACTTTCTTTGCAACGGCGAGAGCGTTCTGTGCGGCGGCATCTTTGGTAAAATCAAGCGTGCCGTCCTCATTTCTGAAAGTTTCGGTGCGATTGTAGGCAACATACATATTTTCATCACCCTCACTGCCTGCACCGAGGTTATAGCGGTAAATATTCAGCCCTATTCCCTTTTCGTCATCATATAAAAGGGCAATCACATCTTCTGCATTGTCCCATGCACCGACATCTTTGCCCCACCAGCAAGCGGAAGCACCGAAGCCTGTCATGGTCTGATAGGTGGCATCCGCATCCACAACGGTTTTGCCGGTGTTTATGTTGTTTTCAACCGATTCACTCGTCGGCCACTCTCTGTTGACCTGCACACCGATCACTCCCAAAAACGAAATTGCGACAGACAGAAGTGCCGTAATGATGCGGGATGCAACTTTGATAAGTATTTTCATCTGCTCACCTCGAGTCATATTTTGGTTTTATTATAGTTTTTTAAAGCAAAAAAAGCAAGCATTGTTTTATTGATATAAAAAATAAATTTCCTATTTACAAATTTTATCTATTTTGCTACAATAAAACAAATATATTACGGAGGCAATATTTATGAAAAAGATACTCTGCATTCTTATGACTGCTACGCTTTTGCTGAGCACGGCTGCTTTTACTTTCGCCGCACAGGCAGAAGCAAAGTTATACAGTTATTACGGCAACAATATGCTGTTCAAACAACTTGATGAAGCCGTGCTTGCCGGCACGGGCACGCCCGGTGCAAACATTGCATTGACCCTTAAAAACGCAACAGGCACAAGCATACAGACGGCAAACGCGGTCGTTGCCGCTGACGGTACATTCAAAGTCAGTTTTCCTGCTCCCGCAGGCGGTTACGAAGAATACACAATTGAACTGACCGTCAACAACAAGCAGTTTGCCGCATTGACGGGTGTTGTGTTCGGTGAATTGTGGCTGGCAGGCGGTCAGTCCAATATGCAGATGCCGCTTGGGCAGTCCGAAACGGGGATATCCATGCAACAAAACGGCATTGTCGGCAGTGCTGCACTGCGTTTTCTTGCCGTACCGGCACAGGGTGGCTATGACGGCAACATCGAACACTATCCTGCAGAACCGATCACGGATTACGCAAACGGTGCCAATTGGTACAAGGGTACGGATAAAAATGTGTACGGACTGAGTGCGGTCGGCTACTTCTTTGCAGAAGAAATGATCGAAAAACTGGATATGCCCGTCGGCATTCTCAATGCAAACTTAGGCGGCACATCCATTCTGACATGGCTTTCAAGAGAAACCATTGAAAACACCTACCTCTTCCGCAAAGAAATCACCGAAGACGGCAGATATATCGCACTTTCCGATTGGAAGGAAGACAATGTCAATTTCGGTTCTGACATGACCTGCAATTTCAACGACAAGATTGCACCGCTGAAAAATTTCCGTCTGTCGGGTATGATCTGGTATCAGGGTGAAACCGACATTTCATGGCCCAACGGCAGATACAACCGTGCTTTCGACTTGTTGCAAAAATCTTATACGGAATATTTCAATTACAATGACGGTCTTCTGCCCATTGTTTACACGCAACTGGCTTCTTACTCCTACGGAGATCTGAACCTGTTGCAGGACAAAAACGATGAATTTGCATTCATGCAGACCCTGCAACCCGACAGCCGTGCCGTGACATCTATTTATGATGTGCCCTTAACTTACCTCGACACCACCCATGCCATTCATCCGATCTGCAAGCAGGAAGTCGGCAAAAAAATGGCTTTTGCGGCTTACGGTCTTGTGTATGATGCCTATGACAGCTACACAGCTCCCTACAAAGAAAAGATTTCAATCAAGGACGGCAGTATTTATGTGACCCTTGCCAATGTGGGTGACGGTCTTGTGGTTGACGGCGACACGATTTACGGCTTTGCGGTTTGCGGAGAAGACGGCATTTATGTGGCGGCAGATGCAGAGCTTGTATCCAATGACACGGTTCGCATTTACTGTGATTCTGTTCCCGCCCCCGTCAGTGTGACGTATGCATATTCGCAGACAAACTGCAATGCGAACTTGTTCGCTTCTTTGAACGGCGAAAAGACACTTGCCGTTTCACCGTTTATCACCAACAGAACCAAAAATACAAAATTCTGGCACAATGACGCGTGGACAAGTTGCGAATATGCCGACTTCTGGCATTGCCACAGCAATGAATACAGCGGTTTTTACAACACCTGGAATGCAAGCAATGCTTCCCTTAAAGTCAAAGCAGACAGTGCATACAGCGGCAACAAGGGGCTGCTTGTGTGTGCTGACGGCAGCAACGACACATTCAGCATCAGCCCCAACTTCACTTATAATGAAAACGGCAAACAGCAGAAATTCCATGACATTGACACCGATTGGAGCAATTACGGAACACTGTCTTTCAAAGTCCGTGTGGAATCCAACGAAGCGGTCGGCATTGACGAAGTACGGATTGAAGCGGGCAACAGCAGCTGCGATTGGTACACTGCAAAAATCATGGATGATGCAACCATTCCCGCCGACGGCGAATGGCACACCGTTACCCTTGACCTGAACACCCTGTATCCGCAGGGCAACAAGGCAACCTCCACCTATTCGCACAATGTGCTCAATGATGTTAAGAATGTGACATTCACATTCGCAGACCTCGGCGCGGCAGGTGCAGACATCAGCGTGGATGATTTCCGTTTCACCGCCGACGGCGAAGAAAGAGAAGATGTCAACGTGCAGTTGAATCCGGAAAATGAAGACAATTTCTTTGCAAAAATCAAGGCATTCTTTATGACGATTATCAGCTGGATCAAAGCGTTGTTCAGCTGAGAACAGCAAAAAAATGAGGGAACGGTGAGTGCCGTTCCCTTTTGTTGTTATAAACCTAATAGTTCTTTTTTCTTTGCATCAAATTCTTCTTGGGTAATTATACCCATATCAAGAAGTTCTTTAAACTTTTTAAGTTCATCTGCGGCAGAAATAAGAGGTTGGTTTTTAGTGTTGTTTTGCGCTTTCATCGCTTCAAATTCTTCGTCTGAAATAATAGAAAGGTTGTTTGAATTGCAGTTTGGACATTTGTTATAATCAACAATTCTGTTCAGACTGTTTTGTGCATTTGTTTGATTTACAGCACTTGCCGCATAGGCACCACCTACGCCACCTGCAATTTGAGCAACACTTGACCACATAGCACTTTTTGCATTGCTGATATTTTTCTTAATATCAGCATTTGTATAACAAAAAATATGCCCACAAACATTACAACGCTTTCTTATTTCTTTATTCGGATCAGGCTTTTCAATAGCAATTTCAGCAGTATCGTATTCGCCATTGTATATTTTTTCAGAAACATTAAAACCGCCTTTTTTCTTTATATCTACATTTCCAAGATGCTTTTTTATTCTGTTAGCAACATCTTCAAGAATATGGTATTTGTCTTTTGATGGGGAATTGTATAAGAATGTATAAATTCCTTGATTATTTTTGTATCTAAAATTATTTACAATAAAACCGATTTGTCCTACTGTTAATAAGCCTGGCTTTGCTAATTCTATACCTGTGATGTCTGAAAAAGGAACTTCTCTTATAATATCAACACCTGCCTTTCCTTGAAAAATGCCCTTTTCTTTTGAACGGATACAGTTTGTTTCAAAGTCGAATTCGAAAATTTTCATGCCATTGTTGATTTTAATTAAGTTTTCGCTCATTTTTTTACCTCCATAAATTAAAAAAAAGTGTGTGCTAACCGAAGTTCAGCACACACGAAAAACACTAACTTCGATTAGCTACCACACTATAATTTCATTTCTCACAAAAGGAATCGAAATAACGAAGTAAGTGCTTTTACCAAATGGTAAAAACACGAGACCTCTTGTGAGTTAACATCATTAAATTATAGTGTGGTAATTACACTATAGCATACCGAAACCGCAACTTCAAGTAAATTGAAAAAATTCTTCATCAAAAAAACAGAACCATTTCAGGTTCTGCAAAAAAAATCAATGCAGGCATTGGATCGTTTGACCGCAAGGTCAATATCGTTGATGCGAAGCATCATATCGGTTGCGACAAAGTCGCAATATCGTTTTGTGTCCGCGGCACAAGGTTTTTGTTCTCGCTTCGCTCGAAACGATATTTGAAACTTCGTTTCAAAACGATATTGTGTCCTACGGACACAAACACAAAAAAAGAATTCGTCCCGAAGAACGAATTCTTTTTTTGGTGGGGACGTGCAGACTCGAACTGCAGACCTCCTGCGTGTGAAGCAGGCGCTCTAACCAACTGAGCTACGCCCCCGTATTCATTTCAACGGCATTTATTATAGCAAACATGCTAAGCCTTGTCAAGCAAAATAACAATTATTTTTTCGGTGAGAAAAAAACAAAATAAAACAATTTACGGTTTATCGAGGAGATGGGGAGTCAATCATGGGGACGGCTACTGTGATTGACATAATCATTTTTCCAAAATGTCAATCGCAGTACTGTCCCCTGATTTACGACCACGCACAAATTTAAACAAAATAATACAAATAAATATCCAAAAACATCGCCGC
>JAZUQC010000050.1:0-2241 GCA_045605525.1 Acutalibacteraceae bacterium | reverse complement strand
ACCCGAAAGCCTTCTTCCTTCACGCGGCGTTGCTGGGTCAGGCTTGCGCCCATTGCCCAATATTCCCCACTGCTGCCTCCCGTAGGAGTCTGGGCCGTGTCTCAGTCCCAATGTGGCCGGTCAACCTCTCAGTCCGGCTACCGATCGTCGCCTTGGTGAGCCGTTACCTCACCAACTAGCTAATCGGCCGCGAGTCCATCCTTGGGCGATAAATCTTTGATATCTCTTCCATGCGAAAAAGATATGTTATGCGGTATTAGCATACCTTTCGGTATGTTATCCCCCTCCCAAGGGCAGGTTACTCACGTGTTACGCACCCGTCCGCCACTAGGTATTCCTATCCGTTGGCCGAAGCCGCCGTCAAGGGTACCCCGTTCGACTTGCATGTGTTAAGCGCGCCGCCAGCGTTCGTCCTGAGCCAGGATCAAACTCTCAATAAAAATTATTTTATTGAGCTTTTCTCTAAGCTCTTGTTTACTTTTTTGTACTGGCTTGTACTTATCTGTCTGATTCGACAGATTTCTTTTACTCAAAAATTTCTTCTTGAGCCCTTTTACGCTATCTAATTTTCAAAGTCCGGCGCCGCACCCAGCGGCGGATTTTTATTGTATCACACCAAAGGCGGTTTGTCAAGAACTTTTTCAAAAAGTTTTTTCGAACCTGCGCCTCAGCGCGACAGCTTTAATATATTACCATGCCCCAAAGAAAAAGTCAAGCATTTTCCGAAAAAAAGTTTAAAAAATTTTCAGCAAAATTAGAAAACCCCGTTTTTTCGGCATTTTTCAGGCATCGTATTTTCGCAAAATGCAAGCACAATTTAAGCATTATTCGTGCATTCTGAAATCCAAATGCGCCGGAAGCGGCTTCGTATCGCCGTAAATTTCTCCCCAGAGTGCGGAAACAGAAAGCTCCCCTTCCTTAATATCGGAAAGCAAAAAGTCCTCGTTTATGTAAGCCGCCGCTTTTTCCTTTTCGCCACGGTGCAAGTGGGCAACTGCAGAATAAAGCTGCAATCTTCCGTGGGCACGCATTGCGGGCGAGAGCGTATCAAAAAGGGCAAGCCAGGCATCATCCGCACCGCAGGTTGTATATAGCGCGCCTGCGTCCGCAATAAGACCGCGACATTCATTTCCCTTTGTTTCTTCTATTGCTTCCCGCATGAAGCGGACGGCATTCTCGGGGTCTTTTTTATCATTTTTATATACCATGGCAATGTTTCGAAGATTCCACGGCGTTTTTTTCCTTTCGGCAGACTGCTTCCATGCGGAAAGTGCCCCTTCGATATCCCCTTGTTTATAACGGATAATGCCGATGTGGTATAGGGTATACCAATGGTTTCCCTCTTTCGTTTCCATCGATTTTTCGAGCATTTCCAAAACGGGGGCATCCGTCACATAGCTTACGGGCGGATTTACGCCGTCATTTTCGGCAAGATAGCCGTTATCCAAAAGGAAGTTCCATTCCGTCTGCTTTTCATTCATGCTGTCCACAGGGAAGGCGCAAATATCGCTGACTGCACCGAAGCGGCTTTCAAAAGCGCCCCAGCCGGAGCCATACATCTTAATTTCTTTTTTCCCGGCCGTTGGAATGTCGATTTTATCAAAATCATAAATGGACTCTGCATAGTCTGCCATGGCAGCGGATGCTTCCTTCCAGTCCCCTCTCGCTTTTTCGGGCGAAATTTTACCTACCGTATACATTTCCGTCCAGCTCCATGTGGTTTTGGGGGGCATGGGAATATGCTCCATCTGGGTGCGGAGAAGTCCTGCCTGAATTTCGATATACGTTCTTTCATCTCTTTGCAGGAAACGGTTCCAGTTCCTGCCGCCCCTTCCCTGTCCCCAGAGAAACACCTTTCTGCCGCGGAGTTCGGGCGTGGAAAGCTGCAAAAGCCCTTCGCCGCTTTCATCTACAACTGCTACCCACTTTTTGGCTTCATCGGGTACAATGTAGAAAAAGTCGTTAGAACGCTTACCCCGTTCGGGATAAGATAAATCCTCGCCCTCATAGTTTGGGGCAGGGCATTTATCAATAAAATAATGGTTATTGCCGTACTGACAGAGGAACATTTCGTCCGCAGGGGCAAGGACGCGCATGCCCTTTTCCTCCGTGGCAATATTCGACCACCAATACATATATTTTTCCGTATCGGATTTGTTTTCTACCGTTGTTTTAATATACAGCTTGTCGCTTTCTGCGGGGAGATACGCATGAATAGCGTACACAAGCCCGCGAAGGCGT
>JAZUQC010000049.1:0-98234 GCA_045605525.1 Acutalibacteraceae bacterium | reverse complement strand
CATGGTATGCGTTCCCTACAATTAAACCGTCAATCTGTTCGCTAAACCATAATTTATTTTAATCTCCTCTCCCGTTATATTTTATATGCAATGCAAAACCGCCCCGGTTCCTTTCGGAATCGGGGCGGTTTTACTATTTAGGTTGCTTGTTCACATTCCGTAAACAAC
This sequence comes from Acutalibacteraceae bacterium, assembly GCA_045605525.1. Lineage (GTDB taxonomy): Bacteria > Bacillota > Clostridia > Oscillospirales > Acutalibacteraceae > RUG806. The sequence continues at coordinate 98,066 of JAZUQC010000049.1, read as the reverse complement.
TTAGCTGAACAGGTTCTTGAACCAGTCGGCGATCTTCTGGAAGAATTCAATGATCTTCTGCCAGAAGGAGATCTGACCGTTGCCGGCGATGCCGGGATTCGGGTCAATCGGATCGGGGTTAACGACATCTTCAAGTTCATTATCTTCAATGAAGCCGTTGAGGTCGTTCCAAAGACCGCTGAGGGTATCGTCCTTACTGTTCTTGAACAGATCGCACAGGAACAGGAAGTTGTCATTGGTGTCATCCAGCCAGTTCAGGGTTTCCTTACCTGCATGGTACAGAGCGTAGAAGATGTAGTAGATGGTATACAGCATCTTATCAATACCGTCTGCAGTGGATCCCATATCCTTAAGGTTGTCAAGGAGAGCACAGATGAACTTAAATGCATCTTCATTTACGGAATCCTTCAGCATCAGCTTGATGGCAGTGATGTTGTCGCCAAGAGTTGCGAAGGTGAGAACGAAGCGGAGAAGGACGGTGATCATGTCGCCTCTGTCTGCGGATTCGTCGTTATACTTCATAGTATAAGCGATCTGACCGTTCTTAGACTGGAAGGAAACGATTTCACCATGCGTGAACTCAAGAATTGCATTGTATGCAGGTCTTGCGATGCTCATGCCGAGGTCTTCTTCAACACTGCTGAGAGCAAGTTCAAGAATACCAGCGAAGTCGAGTGTTCCGAGATCCGGGATACCGACAAGTTCATAAGCATTGACATCACCAAGCAACGGCTGGAGTGCATCCAGAACACCGAATACACCGTGCAGCAGGTTCTTGACTACAGTATCAACACCGTTGGAGTTGATGAAGTAGATCAATGCGGGCAGGAGTTCAAGCAGTTCCATAGCCGGATCTGCTGCGAAGTCAGCAAGTCTTGCAGCGATCGGTCTGAGGATATTGCCGATCATGTTTGCGGGATCAGCTTCAGCTGCTGCGTAGTACTCTTCGGGAGTCAGGATACTGTCAGCCGGGCAACCGAGAGCTTCGAGCAGCGGGATAAGTGCGTAGGCATAGCCTTCACCACCAAGAAGGGTGATTGCATCGTAACCTTCGTGGTCATAGAAGAAGGACAGCGGTTCGTTGCACAGCAACCATGCAAGCAACGGAGTGAGAGGTTCAAGAATGCCGGAAAGAGCATTGATGAAGCTTTCGGTGTCGCCCTTTTCAACAACATAAACTGTGAAGTTGGAGCCGTTGAACTGAGCAGCTTCTTCTGCTGTGGAAACAATTCTGATGTTTCCAAGTTGTGTAAGGTCTACACCAAGAAGTTCTTTGACGAGGCCGAGGATGTAACCGTCGGGATCGATATCTTTGATGCTGTCAAGCAGGCCGACAAGTGCATCGAGGATGGAGTTGCCGATGTCTGCAGTGTACAGATATTCGTTGAGCAGTTCGTTGAGGAGTTCTTCAAGGCTGTCGAAGGTCATGCCGTCGATCAGGCTTTCAATACCCAACAAGCGGATCCAGATGTCAACGAATTCATCGAAGTGGGTTACGATGTCGTTCGCCATTTCCTTTGTGAAGTACTTACCGTATGCAGTTTCGAACATGAGCGAGTTCTTAGCAGGAGCGAAGATAAGTCCCGTATCGGCATATTCCCAATACAGCCAATCGAACTGCTGCATTTCGAACTCTTCAAGATGAAGGACTGCATAGAGTGCTTCCCAAGTACCTTCGCCGATCAGTTCATTGATTGCTTCACGGTTGCCTTCGAAGTTGATTACGTCAACAAGGAGACCAACGATGATTGCAAGCAGGTCTGCACGGTCTTCAGGCACTGCACCGCCGACTTCGTAGTCGGTGCTGGTTGCCGGGAATACCATTCTGTATGCGGTGGAAGTATTTGCGGAAGTGTACTTTTCGATGATACCAAGATAGAAGTCATCGATTTCGACAGGATGTGACTCGTCATAGACTGCTGCACTGATGTTAAGGCCGGTGAAGTGTTCGATCAGATAGAAGACATCCTGCAGGCTGAAGTGTTCGATGCTGAAGTATTCGTTTTCGATACCAATCAGATCGCTGATCAGACCATCAACAGAGAGATCCTGACCGATTGCACCAAGCACGCCGTAGACGGAACCGAGCAGGTTCTTGAGCAGTGCGGAGATGGTGCCGGCATTGATGTTGTACAGCAGGTTCGGGATGATGTTGAGGACTTCGTCGATCGGGTCTGCAATGATTTCGTCGATTCTGTTCATCAGTGCATTGAGCAGCTGCGGCAGAACAACAGCGGTGTTGAACTCGCCGTTTACGTCGGAGCTTACAGTGCCCATGTCAACGAAGAGGATTTCGAGTACCGGTACAAGGCCTGCCATGAAGCCTTCTGCACCGACAAGGCTGATGAGGTCATCCTGACCCTTATCAGCATCCTTGCTGTCGACGAAGAATGCGATTTCGCCGCCGAACAGGAGCCAGTCAAGAATTTCGTATGTGGGTTCGAGCATCATGCAGATCGCATCGACAAAGTCGGTTCTGTCTGCAATTGCATAGGTCTTGATACCGTCTGCCTCAGTGTAATACAGATCGTGACCCTTGTCGAGCTTGTAAGTTACGGTTTCATCGTAATCAGCGAAGTGCATCTTCGAGAAGGAAGACAGGTCAACGCCAAGGATGATGCCGATGAGGTCGACGAGAGATTCACCAAGCTGGCCGAGCAGGTCTGCAAGCATGACTGCGAGGTCATCCAGGATTGCTGCTGTGTACAGATCTTCATCCGGGTTGAAGAAGCCAAGGATCAGATCGCTGAGGGTCTGCTGATCTTCTTCATCGGAATTGATGATGCTGAATACCATTTCAACGATTGCATCAATGTTTTCGAAGATGTATTCAGAGGTTTCTTCGGACCAGTTGTTACCATATTCGAGATAGTGGATAAAGCGGTTTGCGGGCAATGTGATGTTGCCTTCAGCATCCATCGTGCCTTCCATGTAGTTCCAGTTGATCATCGAGTAGTTGATGACCGCATCGGATACAAGGTAGTTGACGATGGCTACGATCATGCCGTCAAGACCAAGCATGTCATCGAGCACCTTAGCGTTGTCACCATACAGCAGGACTTCGATCAGGAAGCTGAGAAGGATGGTAAGCATATCGCCTGCATCTTCATCTGCAGAGTAGCTCATCTTGAATGCTTCGAAGTCGCTTACGGTGTCGTAAGGCTTAATCTGACCAAGGTAGAAGTTGTCGATCTTCAAGTAGCCGACAACATCAGTGATTTCAAGACCGATGAGAGCTTCAACGATATTGAATACTGCAAGCAGGTCAGTATTTTCAAGGTCGATCTCAAGTCCTGTGTCATCCAGCAAGCCGGCGATCAGTTTGTTGAGGTCGAGAGTTGCAAGGGTTTCTTCATCGATACCAAGAGCGGGACCGTTTTCCTGAACCACTGCAAGTGCGTTGTAGACAGATGCAAGGGTGTTCAGAATTGCAACGGACAGACCGTTTGCATTGATGAAGTACAGAAGGTTCGGAAGCAGTGCAACGATGTTGTCAATCGGATTGCTCAACAGTTCGCTGATTCTTGCTGCCAGAGCGGTAAGAAGCTGACGCAGAGTTTCGGTTGCATCAATGTTGCCTTCGCTGTCATATGCGACACGCGGTGCCTTGACGCCGAGTGCTTCAAGGAGAAGAGCAAGACCGTTGGTATAACCGTCTGCACCTGCGATGACCAGAAGGTCATCAGCAACACCGTCACCGTTTTCATCGGTGTTGTTGTGGTGGAAGAATGCATAGCTTCCGCCGAACAACAGCCAGCTGAGTACGTTTTCAATCGGGTTAACGATTGCACACAAACCGTTGATGAAGTCTACTTCTGCGTATTCATCACGGATGACGTAATACTTGTTTTCACCGTCCATGTAGAAGAGACCGAATTCGTCTGCCAAGAGAGTCATTTCAGAAGCTTCTGCCTTGGTCTTTGCAACGAAGTGCAGGTTTGCATAAGCGGTAAGGTCTACGCCGAGTACCAGACCGATGATGGAAACAAGGCTTTCATCAAGGCTTTCAAGCAAGCCCGGAATTGCAGTGGTGATGGATTCAAGGTATTCAGCCTTGTAGATGGTGAAGTCTTCGCCGAGGAGAGAACCGATAAGGTCAGTATCTGCATCTTCACCGTTGATGAGTTTCATGATATCAGCAACGATGGAGTCGATGTTGCTTGCAAGGTACTGTGCCTTCACCTCTGTCCACATGTTCTTGGTGTAGGTATTGAAGTAGTTGATGTAGCGGTCGGGCAGTGTGATTTCATCATAGATGCCGTCGCCGTTCTTATCAACATAACCTGCATACTTGTCTGCATTTTCGTCGGTTTCGTCGTAGTTCATGTAGTTCCAGTTGAAGTCGACATATTCGATATCGAAGTTGCCGAGGGATTCAACGAGAGCAACGATCATTGCGACCATACCGTCGGTGCCGAGCAGTTCGTCGAGTGCCAGTGCGTTGGTATCGTAGAGAACTACTTCGAGCAGGAAGCTGACAAGGATGGTAATGAAGTCAGCTCTGTCTTCAACAAGAGTCTGTTCATAGTCACCGGCTTTGCCGTCTGCCTTGCCGAGGAGCATCTTGAAGGCGGGAGCATCACCGACGGAGTCATACTGTTCAACATGGCCCATATAGAAGTTTCTGATCTTACTCTGGACTTCGCCGTTTGCATCAACATATTCGAAGATGTCGGTGATTTCCATGCCGAGGAAGTATTCAAGAACTTCAACCAGAGTCAGCAGGTTGGTGTTTTCAATGTCAAGTTTGACATCGGGTTCACCGTCGCCGTCCTTGTCATCAAACAGACCGCTGAGCAGTTCGTTGAGGTCAAGATCGACAAGACCGCTGTCATTGAGCAGGTTGACGATGTTGTATGCAGCTGCAAGGAAGTTGATGAGAGCTGCAGACAGACCGTTTGCATTGATGAAGTACAGAAGGTTGACGATCAGGGCAAGAGCCTTGTCGATGACTTCTTCAAGAGAACCGTTGAGGATTTCGTCGATGAAGACAACAACAGAGTTCAGGATTGCCTTGAACTTAGCTTCGGTGGTTTCAAGTTCACTGATATCAGCAGCTTTCACACCGAGAGCTTCGAGGATGAGTGCAAGACCGTTGGTGTAACCGTCTGCACCGTCGAGAACGATCAGGTCAACAGGCTTGCCGTCTACCTTTTCGTTGTAGTAGAAGAATGCGTAGGATTCGCCGAACAGAAGCCATGCGATCAGACCTTCAACAGGCTGCAACAAGGTGTACAGACTGTCAATGAATGCTGTGCTGTCGCCGTCTTCAAATTCGAAGGTTCCCATACCGTCATAAGCGGTCAGGTCGACACCGAGGATACCGTCAACGGTAGAGATGAGATCCATGTAGTCAGACAGGTCGGTCAGCAGGCCAACGAGTGCATCCTTGATGGTGTTGATGTATTCAGCCTTGTAGAGGGTGAAGTCATCACCAAGGAGATCGCCGATCTTGTTGAATTCGGTACCGGTCATATCAAGAACCATTTCGACAATGCTGAACAAGGACTTGTCGAGCATTTCAGCAGTGGTTTCGCTCCAGCTGTTGCCGTAGGTCAGGTAGTTCTTGAATACACGATATTCATCATCGTTGTCAGGCGTGTAAGTGATGTAAGTCTTACCGTCTTTTACGATTTCGCCTGCAGGACCATTGAAGTAGTTCCAATTGAATGTCTTGATGGTGTAGTCGATATTGCCGAGGCCTCTGATGAGATCAACAATACCTGCTACGGAGAAGCTGTCGCTGCCAATGAGAGCATCAATTGCTTCAGCATTGCCCTGGTAGAGCAGAAGCTCAAGAGCGAAGCTGAGGATGATGGTAACAAGGTCAGCCTGGTCTTCTACGAGAGTCTGTGCATAGTCACCTGCTGTGCCGTCCGGCTTCAGAAGGCTCATCTTGAAGCCCTTGTAGCCTGCTACGGAATCATAAGCATTGATTTCGCCCATGTAGAAGGTGTCGAGCTTGTAACCGTCAATGATTTCACCGGTGGTTTCATCTTCGACAGCCATCCAGGATGTGATTTCAACATCGAGGAAGTATTCAACAACATTGAATACCATGAGAAGGTCGATTTCTTCAATGTTGAGTGCGGGAGCAGTCTTGGTTTCATCTGTGAACAGCAGACCGCCGAGAAGTTCATTGAGGTCAAGGTCAAGAACTTCTTCTTCGTTGAGCATCTTGACAAGGTCGTAAGCTGCTGCAAGAAGGTTGAGGAGTGCTACGGAGAGACCGTTTGCGTTGATGAAGTACAGCAGGTTGGTGAGCAGGTTGAGAACGAAGTCGATTGCCTGTTCAATGTTCATTGCAAGAACATTTTCAATGAAGTCTGCAACTGCACCAAGGATTGCGGTCATCTTTTCTTCGAAGTCTGCCATGTTGTCAACATTGGGAGCGACAACGCCGAGAGCTTCGAGGAGAACGCCGAGACCGTACTTGTAGCCTTCTGCACCGGCAAGGACAAGGAGATCTTCCTTACCCGTTTCGCTGTCGTGGAAGAACTTGTAGCTACCGCCGAACAGCAACCAGTCAAGCAGACCGGAGATGGGTTCGAGGATATCAACCAAGCCTGCTACGAAAGCATCTGCATCGGAGCTGGGGAAGGTGTAGTCGGGCATGTTTTCTGCGGTGTAAGCACCCAGATCAAGACCGAGGATACCGTCAACAGAGGTGATGATGCTCATGTAGTCATCCAGACCTGCAAGAAGGTCGATGAGAGCATTCTTGATCATGTTGAGGTTGTCAGCGGTGAACAGGGACAGGCCGCTGCCGCTGAGAGTAGCAATGACGTCGTTGAGCGTTGCATCTGCGGCGACTTCAGTGCCGGTCATACCAAGAATCTGAACAAGCAGAGCGGGAAGTTTTGCCATGAGCGTTTCAGCCGTAGCTTCATCCCAGTTGTTCTGATAGGTCAGATAGTTCTTGAATTCGCGAGTGGGAGTGATGGAGAAGATGATACCTTCTTCATGTTCAACTTCAGCCGGCATATATGCCCAGTTGTAATACAGGTAATCCGGGACATTGACGCCGAGACCCTTGATGAGTTCCACAAGCTCAGTCAGCGAGAAGCTGTCGCTGCCGATCATGTTGTTGATGATAGCGGCATTGTTCTTGTCGCCTTCTGCGTAGAAGAGAACTTCAAGTACAAAGCTGATCAGGATGGTGAACATGTCTGCCATGTCTTCCACTCTGGTTGCATTGTAGTTGGTGGGTTCATCCGAGAAGCCCATTCTGAATGCAGTGTAACCTGCAACAGATTCATAAGCGGTGATTTCGCCCATGTAGAAGTTTTCGATCTTGCTTTCACCGACAACATCAGTAAATTCGAGGCCGGTGAAGTATTCAACGATTTCGAAGACAACAAGCAGGTTGGTGTTTTCGATGCGGAAGTCAGGAGCTTCCTTGGTTTCGTCGGTGAACAGAAGGCCGCCGAGAAGTTCGTTGAGGTTGAGATCGAGGATACCTTCGCTGTTCAGCTTTTCAACCAAGGAGTAAGCGGAAGCAAGAAGGTTGATGAGCATGACGGAGAGACCGTTTGCATTGATGAAGTACAGAAGTTCGGTTACAAGGCTGAGTACGAAGTTGACAGCTTCATCAAGCTTCATATTGAATACCTTGTTGATGAACTGACCGACATAGGTAAGAACTGTGTCAAGTGCTTCCACGTTGGTCATACCGTCAACGGACGGAGCCGTTTTGCCGGTAAGAACTTCGAGGAGAACGCCGAGACCGTACTTATAACCTTCGGAGCCGGGCAGTACAAGCAGATCGTCTGCAACACCGTCACCGTCTGCATCGGTTTCGTTGTAATGGAAGAATGCGTAGGAGTCGCCGAACAGCAACCAGCCAAGCAGACCCGAGATGGGAGTCAGCAGGGTTACGAGGCCATCGATGAAGAGATCGATTTTGTCGCCTTCGTAGCTGAATTCAGCCATGGTTGCATAAGCGCCGAGGTCAACGCCGAGGATGCCGTCAACTGCAAGAATGAGATCCATGTAATCTTCAAGGTTTGCAAGAAGATCAACAAGAGCAGTCTTGATGCTGTTGAGGTTGTCTGCAGTGAAGACACCAAGTTCTTCGCCGCCTACAAGGAGAACGATGATGTCGTTAACAGTGGAATCAGCGGTGATTCCTTCCGTGCCGGTGAGAGCAAGGATGTCAACAAGAAGCGAGGGCAGATTGTAGATGAGTGCTTCAGCCGTGTCTTCAGTCCAGTCGTTCTTGTAGGTCAGGTAGTTCTTGAATGCGGTGGTGGGCAGCTTGATGGAGGAAACGTTGCCGTCTGTGTCGTAACCGACTTCGCAACCTTCCACATCACTCATGTATGCCCAGTTGTAAGTCTTGTAATTGATGTTTACGCCGAGTTTCTTGACGAGATTTACGATGCCGTCGATGGAGATACCGTCAAGACCGAGCATATCGTCAAGGACTGCAGCGTTGCCCGGGTAGAGCAGAAGTTCAAGAGCGAAGCTGAGGATGATGGTAACAAGGTCAGCCTGGTCTTCTACGTGAGTCTTCTTGTAATCTGCAATGCCGTCCGGAGTTGCAAGGGTCATTCTGAAGCCCTTGTAGCCGGCTACGGAGTTATAAGCATTGATTTCGCCCATGTAGAAGTTCTTGAGCTTGTATTCGGACATCCAGTCAGTGATTTCAAGGCCGAGGAGTTCTTCAACGATTCTGATGATCTGGAACAGGTCAAGATGTTCGATATCGATCATGAAGTCGGGAGTGCCGTCTTCGTCTGCATCTTCGAACAGCAGGCCGCTGAGCAGTTCGTTCAGATTGAGTTCAAGAAGTCCGCTTGCGTTGAGATCTTCAACTGCGTTGTATGCACAACCAAGCAGGTTGATAACTGCAACGGAGATACCGTTTGCATTGATGAAGTACAGCAGGTTAGCAACAAGATCCAGAGCAAAGTCGATTGCATCGGTCAGTTCCATACCAAGTACTTTATCAACGAAGGCTGCTACCTTGGTGAGGATAGCGTCGAGTTTTTCTTCGGTGGTGGCAAGACCATCCACGTTGGGAGCATCAACGCCGAGAGCTTCAAGAAGAACGGCAAGACCGTACTTGTAGCCTTCTGCACCGGCAACAGTGATCAGATCCTTGAGATCTTCTCTGCCTTCATAATATGTCTTGTTGTAATAGAAGAATTCGTAGTCGCCGCCGAACAGCAGGAAGTCGATAAGACCGGAGATCGGAGCGAGAAGTTCGACAAGTCCGTCAACGAACTGTGCGGATGCACTTTCGTTTTCATCGAAGACGAACGGTTCAATTTCATCATACAGGCTCAGGTCAACACCGAGGATGCCGTCAACTGCAGTTACGATGCTCATGTAATCGCTCAGGTTTGCAAGCAGGTCAACAAGAGCGGTTCTGATGCTGTTGAGGTTGTCAGCGGTGAAGAGTTCAAAGTCACCGATGAGGTCTGCAATGGTACCTGCAGATTCGCCGTCACCCAGAAGCGATACAAGCAGTCCGGGCAGTTCAGCCATGAGGCCTTCTGCAGCTTCTTCTGTCCAGTTGTTAGCATAGGTCAGGTAGTTCTTGAAGCCGTCAGCCGGAAGCTTGATGGAAGCAATCTTACCGTCAATCTTGGTGATTTCGGCACCATCCATGTAAGCCCAGTTGTAATATCTGTAGTCTACGGGGATGCCGAGTGCTGCAATCAATTCAACGATGGTAACAACGGAGAATTCTTCGCTGCCGATCATTTCATCGATTACGGCGGCATTGCCTTCGTAAAGCAGGGCTTCGATTACAAAGCTCAACAGGATGGTAACAAGGTCAGCCTTGTCTTCTGCCTGGCCGACACCGTAATTGGTGGTGCCTTCTGCGAAGCCCATTCTGAATGCCTTATAACCTGCAACGGAATCATAGGCTTTGATTTCGCCGATGTAGAATTTCTGAAGTTTCTTATTACCGACAACATTCGTAAATTCAAGACCGGTGAAGTATTCAACGATTTCAAAGATCATGAGAAGGTCGATCTTTTCAATGTCGATTACGGGAGCTTCTTTGTTTTCATCTGTGAACAGCAGATCGCTGAGCAGTGCATTGAGATCAAGGCTCAGATAGCCTTCCTTATTGAGGGTGTCTACCAGCGAGTATGCACCTGCAAGAAGGTTAAGAACTGCAACTGACAGACCGTTTGCATTGATGAAGTACAGCAGTTCGGCGATAAGGCTGAATACGAAGTCGATTGCTTCGTCAAGCTTCATTGCCATGACGGAGCCAACAAAGTCACCGACATAGGTGAGAACTGCATCAAGTTTTGCAGTGTTATCTGCAAGGTTGTCGACAGACGGTGCTGCCTTGCCGGTAATGGCTTCAAGGAGAACGCCGAGACCGTACTTGTAGCCTTCTGCACCGGGCAGTTCAAGCAGATTATCAGCAATACCGTCGTTGTTTTCATCGGTATTGTTCTTGTGGAAGAATGCGTAGGAGTCGCCGAACAGCAACCAGCCGAGCAGACCCGAAAGAGGAGCAATCAGGGTCACAAGGCCATCAACAAACTTGTCGATGTCGTTGCCGAAGTCTTCGAAGTCTTCCATGGTTGCATATGCACCGATGTCAAGACCAAGAAGATCGTCAACCTGGGTGATAAGTGCCATATAATCTTCGATGCTGACAAGCAGATCGGCGATCATGGACTTGATGCTGTTCAGGTTGGCTGCGGTGAAGATTTCAAGACCGCTGCCGGTAAGAGTAACGATCAGATCGTTGACGGTGGTATCCTTGGTGATGCCTTCCGTGCCGGTGAGGGCAAGGATGTCAACAAGAAGACCTGCCAGGTTGCCGAAGAGTGCATGTGCAGTTTCTTCGTTCCAATCGTTTTCATAAGTCAAGTAGTTCTTGAATGCGGTGGTGGGAAGCTTGATGGCTACCAGATTACCGTTTTCGAGAGTTGCTTCACCGTCCATGTAATTCCAGTTGTAGCCGAGGTAGCCCGGTACACCGAGGTTGGTGAGCATGTTCACGATGCCGGCAATGGAGATATCTTCGCTGCCGATCATTTCGTCAAGAACCTTCGGGTTATCGCCATACATGAGAACTTCAAGTGCGAAGCTCAACAGAATGGTGATGAAGTCTGCTCTGTCTTCAACACCGTCAACACCGTAGGTGGTATAGCCGTCAGCGAAGGACATTCTGTAAGCATCCCATTCAGCAACAGACTCATACTTGTTGAGCTGGCCGATGTAGAACTTATCAAGCTTGTTCTTGGTAACAACTTCAACGATTTCAAGACCGACGAAGTATTCAACGATTTCGAAGATCATGACAAGGTCGATCTTTTCAATGTTGATTTCGGGAGCCTGCTTGTTTTCATCCTTGAACAGAAGGTCTGCAAGCAGATTGTTCAGGTTGAGTTCAAGCATCTTGCTTTCGTTGAGAGCACCGATGAGGTGATATGCGGCTGCGAGCAGGTTGAGAACTGCAACGGAGAGGCCGTTTGCATTGATGAAGTAGATGATGTTCGGGATCAAACCGAGGATGTAATCCACAGCACCGACCATGCCGGATGTAGGATCGCTTGCAAGAGGCTTATTGAGAATGGTATCAATGAAGTCAGCAAGAGCGGTGAGGATCGCGGTCATCTTACCTTCGAAGGTGTCGATGTCGTCCACGTCGGGAGCTTCAACACCGAGCATTTCGAGGAGAACGCCGAGGCCGTACTTGTAGCCTTCAGCACCTGCAAGTTTAAGCAGATCCTTATCGCCGGTTGCATTGTCATGGAAGAATGCGTAGCTGCCGCCGAAGAGCAGGAAGCTCAGCAGGCCTTCCAGAGGAGCAACGATATCAACAAGACCGTTGATGAATGCTGTCTTATCAGCATCCTTGAAGGTTGCTTCCTTAAGGTTCTTGTATGCTTCAAGATCAAGACCGAGCAGGCCGTCAACTGCGGTGACGATGCCCATGTAGTCTTCGATGTTTACAAGCAGATCTGCAATTGCAGTGTGGATTGCATTGAGGTTTTCAGCCGTGTACAGCGAGAATTCGCTGCCGGTGAGAGTTGTGATGAGGTCGTTGACCTTTGTTGTCTTGGTGATTGCTTCGTCATTGAGAATCATGAGAACGATATCAATGAGAGCTGCATCAAGGCCGGTTGCAACGTCTTCAGACCAGTTATTCTTATAGGTCAGATAGTTCTTGAATGCGTTGGTGGGCAGTGCAAGATTATCAAGTACGCCGTCGTTGTCGGTATCTTCATAACCGCCGTCAACAGTGTCATACATGTAGTTCCAATGGAAGTGGATGTAATCCTTGACGTCGAGTTCCATACCGAACTTATTAAGCAGATCGACGATCTTGGTCAGATCAATGTCTTCACTGCCGATCATGTCGTTGAGAACTGCTGCGTTGTTGACAAGCTTGGTTTCGGTGTAGACAAACTTGTAATCGCCGACTTCGATTGCATCGCCGTGGATTGCCAGTTTGTAATAGCCGACAGCTGTCTTATCGGTTGCGGACCAGTCGTCGCCGTCCTTTTCATAGACGGTGTAGACATCCACATTGCCCTTATAGAGAACGATTTCAAGAAGGAAGCTGACGAGGATGGTGATGAGGTCTGCCTTATCTTCGGCAACACCTGCAGCATAAGAGGTTGCACCGTCAGCAAACTGCATACGGAATGCGGTTTCGCCGGAAGCGGTGGTGTAGGATACGATTTCGCCCATGTAGAAGGTTTCAAGCTTGTTCTTGATGACACCGTTTTCTTCATAATTGAAGATGTCAGCAATTGCAAAGCCGGTGAAGTTTTCAACAAGGCCGATGATGTATCTGAGATCAGTGTTTTCGATGACGATCGGATAACCGAGCAAACCGGTAAGCAGAGCGTTGAGATCAAGCTCGAACAGACCGCTTTCGTTCAGAAGACCGACAAGGTTGTAAGCCACTGCAAGCGTGTTGAGGAGAGCAACGGATACACCGTTTGCGTTGATGAAGTAGAGAAGTTCAGTGATGAGGTTGAAGATGAAGTCAATACCGTCGGTGAGCTTCATATCAAGCAGACCGGTTACAACGTCAAGAGCCGTTGTGATGACTGCTTTCATGGTCTTTTCGGTGTTGACAACACCGTCTTCTCTGACAACTGCAAGACGGTTGTTGCCGTTTTCATCAAAGATCTGATCGCCGAGGATCATTTCAAGGATGTAAACAAGGCCTTCTTCGTAGCCGTTTGCACCTGCAAGTTCAATGAGATCGTCGATGGTGCCGTTGCCGTCGATATCCTGATTCTGGAAGAAGAATGCATAGGATTCGCCGAACAGCAACCAGTCGAGGATGCCTTCGATGGGAGCAATGATGGTCCACAGACCGTTTGCGAATTCAACAGTGTTGCTGCCGTCATAAGCAAAGTCTTCCATGTTGGTGTATGCACCAAGGTCAAGACCGAGAAGACCGTCAACAGCAGTGATGATGCCCATGTAATCATTGATGCTTACAAGCAGATCCTGCAGAGCATTCTTGATCATGTTGAGGTTTTCTGCGGTGAAGAAGTCAAGGCTGAATTCTACGCCGAGAGCCTTCATGACATCGTTGATGGTAGCGTTTTCTGCGTCGATGGTGACATCGCTGTCAATAATGTGGAGAATATCTGCAAGCAGACCCGGCAAGCCGAGAATCAGAGCTTCTGCAGTATCTTCGTCCCAGTCATTGTTGTAGGACAGGTAGTTCTTGAATGCGGTGGTGGGAAGCGTGATACCGATGAGGTTGCCGTCAGCATCCTTGGTTTCGGTGCCGTTCATGTAGTTCCAATCAAAGTCAAGGTAACCGTTGATTGTCAGACCGGCTTCTCTGAGCAGAGTAACAACTGTGCCGATGGAGAAGTCTTCCAGGCCGAGCAGATCGTCAAGAGCCTTTGCGTTGTCAACGTCGCCATTCTTATAGAGAACAATTTCAAGAAGGAAGCTCAGAAGGATGGTCAGCATATCTGCCGCATCTTCTGCATACTGAGAAACTTCGCCGTTTGCATCCTTGCTCTTTGCAGTGAACTGCATGGTATAGGATGCACCGTCATAAGCGGATTCGGTGTTCTTTACGATTTCACCGATGTAGAATCTGTCGATCTTGTTGCCGATGGTACCGTCAGCCTTTGTTTCAACAAAGATGTCGGTGATTTCGAGGCCGGTGAAGAATTCAACAACTTCGAATACCATGAGCAGGTCGATGTGTTCGATATCAACAGTGATGTCTGCAACACCGTCTTCGTCTGCATCGAACAAGCCGCCGATGAGACCGTTGATATCAAGGTCAACACCAAGATCGTTGATGTCGTCAAGCAGGTGGTAAACAGCCTGAAGCATGTTGATGAGAGCAACAGACAGACCTTCTGCATTGATGAAGTAGATAAGGTTCGGAAGAAGTGCAATAACTTCGTTGATGGGATCGTTGAGGATTTCATCAACTCTGTTAAACAGTGCGAGAGCCAGATCATCGATGAATGCTTCACAGTCATAGGAAACAACTGCACCGTTTTCATCTTTGACTTCATAAGCAGTCTTGGGCTTCATCTTGCAGCCGAGAGCTTCAAGGAGAAGGACAAGGCCCTTGCTGTAGCCGTCTGCACCGTTGATGATAAGTATATCATCGGTGACACCGTCGCCGTCGGAATCGGTTCCGTTCTTGTGGAAGAATGCGATTTCGTCATCGAACAGCAACCATGCGAATACGGAAGCGATGGACTTCAGCAGGTAGCTCAGACCCTTGACAAAGTCATCCTTTGCCTGTTCGCCTTCGCCGATGATGAAGTAAGTCTTTTCAACGGTTGTGAATGTGTTGGTGTACTTGTCATCCTTATCTTCGCCGAAGTAATCATAGTATTCGTCGTACAGGATGGTATCATCCGTAGCAACCCATGCACCGGCTGCTTCGTCATAGACGTTGACAGTATAGACAGCCAGAGAAACGGTGAATGCTTCAAGACCGCTTTCGGTGTCGAGAACCGGTACTACGGTTTCGCCGGCAAATTCATATGTGCCGGATTCGGTGTTATAAACCTTTGCATAATCAATGAAGCCGATGCCGTTGAATCTGGAGATATCGGTTCCGAGGATCATGTCGATGAGATCAACAAGGATTTCATCAAGCGAGGAAAGAAGACCCTGGAGAGCTTCAGAGATGGTTGCAAGAAGGGATGCATTGTAAATGGTGAAGGAATTTGCGATAAGATCGGAAACGCTGGTGAATTCAGAACCGGTCAGAGTCAGAACGGTGGAAATGATAGCATCAAGACCGCTCATGATCGCTGCGGGAGTTTCATACTGCCAATTGTTATCATACAACAGGTAGTTCATCGGGAACTTCGGAACGGTGGTAAGGTCAATGTTGCCGTCCTGATCCATTTCAGCACCCATGTAGTTCCAGTTGATGGGCAGATAGTCAATGACTACACCCTTCTGAGTCAGAAGGTTAACGATCTTCTGTACCATGCCATCGGTGCCGAGCATATCTTCAAGCACAACAACGTTGTTGACGTCAACGCTCTTGGTGTAGACATATCTCTTTGCACCTTCGGTTGCGGTGGCAGCGGAAGCGCCGTTGATGTATACGGTTTCGTCGTCAAGAACCTTGGTCCAGTAACCGGTGATGGTAACGGGTTCTTCAACACCGTCAACTTCTTCGGTTACAGCAACCCAGTTTGTGCCGTCGAAGGATTCAAGCGTGTAGACATCCTGATAGCCGTTGTAGATAGCAACTTCAAGCAGGAAGCTGATGAGGATAGTGATCATGTCGCCCTTGCCTTCGTCTTCGGTGTAGCGCATCTTGTATGCAGCTTCGCCGCAAGCGGAGTCGTAAGCGTAGATTTCACCGACATAGAACTGTTCAAGCTTGTTGTAATTACCCTTTTCTGTATCAAATGCATTGAGTACATTGGTAATTTCAAGGCCTACAAACTGTTCTACGATCTGGAATACTGCAGTAAGGTCAAGCTGTTCAATGTTGATGCCTTCGATGCCGATGAGGCCGCCGACAAGAGCATTGATATCAAGGGACATATCAACAATGCCTGCCTTGTCAACATATTCAAGGACACCGTAAACAGCACCGAGAAGGTTGATAACAGCAACGGACAGACCGTTTGCATTGATGAAATACAGCAGTTCGGGAAGAAGGTTGAATACTTCTTCAACAGGATTTGCAAGGATTTCGTCTACTCTGTTGAGCAGAGAAGTTGCGAGGTCATTGATGAAGTAATCGACATTGTAGGTACCGTCTTCCATGAGGTAGAAGTCTTTCTTCATCATACCGGTTGCATTTTCGTCGTTCGGGTCGGTACAGCCGAGTGCTTCAAGAAGAAGTGCAAGACCCTTGCTGTAACCGTCAGCACCTGCAAGACGGATGGTATCAACGGGCTTGCCGTCAACATAACCGAACTTGTTGAAGAAGGAGATGTCATCGCCGAAGAAGAGGAATGCAAGCAGGCTCTTCAAAGCACCCAGAATGTAGGAGATACCTGTAATGAAATCATCCTTTGCTTCATTGACATAAGGTGTATCTGCATTGTCAGCAGCGACAATGTAGAAGGTGTAGTTGGTGTTGACGTCTTCTTTGTAAACGTACTTGACGGTTGCATCGTTTGCGTCAACAACTTCTTCAGTATCCTTTTCTCTGGTGTAAGTACCGACAACAAATTCGCCGGTTGCTTCAAACTCGTTGGTTTCTGCATTGAGTTTGTGGATTTCGTAGGATTCTTCAACAAGAGTGTAGTCGAAGCAATCCATGTTCATCTTGGTGCCTTCCGTTACGGTGACTTCGGTGCCGTTATAAACAGCCTTGCCGTCAACATACAGGTCAGCAGCATCAATGAAGTGAATGCCGTTGAGTCTGGACAGGTCAAGATCGAGCATGAGGTCGATCAGTTTAATAAGCTGTGCATTGACAAGATCATAAAGCTGTTCAATCAGGCCGATGATTGCTTCAAGATACTCAGCAGTGTACAGTGTGAAGCTGCCGGACAGCATTTCGCCGAGAGAGCTGTAATCGGAAACCATACCGATGATGGTATCAACAAGTGCGGGAAGTTCATTGTTCAGCGTAGTTGCAATATCCTTGTTCCAGTCATTCTTGTAAGACAGGTAGTTGATAAAGCGACCGTTGAGTTTGATGTCGCCGACATTGTATTTACCGTCGGGATCTTCTGTTGCCTTGTTTTCATCTGTGATGGTGACACCTGCATAGTCCCAATCAACAGTGAGGTAGCTGATGTCGATAACGCCGAGGCTGATGAGCAGGTCAACGATCATGGAGACCATACCGTCAGTGCCGAGCATTTCGTCAAGAACTGCCGCATTGGAGAAGGTTGCGGTTTCACCGTTTTCATCGGTGTAGGTATACTTATAGGTTGCAGCTTCAAGCAGGTAGGACAGAAGGATGGTGAGCATATCACCACGGTCTTCTGTGCGGGTTGTGATGTAATCGGTTTCGGCTTCAAATACCATCTTGAATGCGGGCTTACCGGAGCCGGATTCGTAACGGACGATGTCGCCGAGATAGAACTTGGAGAGGATTTCGATGCCGCTCATTCTGTCGGTAGCTTCTGCGAAACCGTCTCTGTCGTCGTCATCAAGGAAGGTGTGCAGGTCAAGACCAAGCAGGCCTTCAACGATGGAGATAACAACACCGATGTTGACGTTGTCAATATCGAATACTTCGACGTTTTCACCAAGGAGATCGTTGACAAGGTCATTGACGATCTGCTTGACATCAAGGCTGAAGCCGAGATCCATCTTGTTGACTTCTTCAAGAAGTGTAAGGACGGAAGCAAGAGCGTTGTTGATAACTACGGACAGACCGTTTGCGTTGATGAAGTAGAGCAGTTCGGGAATGAGGTCAATGATTTCATTGATCGGATCTGCAAGGATTTCATCAATGCGGTCAGCAACTGCCAGCAGGATATCTTTGAGAGCTGCAATGCTGTCATAGGAGCCGTCTGCCAACTTATAGGTATCGGCAGTATTCAGACCATCCTTGCCTTCGACATGGCAGCCGAGTGCTTCGAAGAGAAGTACGAAGCCTTCGCTGTAGCCGTTTGAACCGGGCAGTTTGATGAGGTCTTGTTCACCGGTTGCATTATCGGTGAAGAATGCAATGTCTTCGCCGAAGAACAGCCAGGAGAGAATGGGTCTTACGGGAGCAAGAATTTCGCAAAGTGCATTGACAAAGCTTACCTTTGCTTCGTTGACATCGGGAGTTGCGGGATCATCTTCTGTGAACGAGGTGTACTGACCAAGCTTGGAAACAGTGACCTGCTTGACATCCTTGGTGTACTTGTAGGAGACAGTCTCTTCACCTTCAACTACTTCGAATTTTTCACCGGGTGTGAATTCAAGTGCCTGACCGAGGTCAAGTACATATTCATCGGTTGCTACCCATTCGTTGGTTTCGGTGTCGAGCTTGAGAAGTGTATATTTGTCAACCAGCTTAGCATCAAGCTCTGCCTGTACGAGGCTGCCGACAAGGTTGACCCAAATGGGTTCAACTTCGAACAGCAGTTCGGTGAGCATGACGGAGATAGCTTCAAGATATTCTTCTTTGTAAAGGGTGAAGCCTTCACCGAGAAGCATATCAACAAGGTTTACATCTTCTTCGCCGTTGATAAGGCTCATGACAGCGGAGATGATGGTATTCATCTGATAGCCGAGGGTTTCAGCAAGGTCTTCGCTCCAGTCATTGCTGTAGGACAGGTAGGTGACATAGCGGTTGAGAGAAGCAAGGCTGATATTGGTGACAACCTTCTTGTCGCCGATCATTGTTTCTTCAACCGTACCACCCATGTAGTTCCAATTGATATCGGAATATTCAACATCAAGAGCACCGCTGGTGAGAAGTTTAACGATGGCATTTACAAGACCGTCAGTGCCGAGCATGTTGTCAAGAGCAAGTGCGTTATCAATGCCCTTGTCAGCATCTGTATAGGCAACAACTTCAAGAAGCATGTTGATGATGATGGTCAGGAAGTCGCCCTTAGACTGTGCATAGTCGGAGCCGTAAACCATCTTGAATGCAAGATCGCCGTTGGAGGAGGTGAATGCCTGCATCTTACCAAGGAAGAAGTTGTCGATCTTGTAAAGTGCGGGATTGCCGTTTTCATCTGTGAAGACATCGGTGATTTCGAGATCAACAAAGCCTTCTACGAGAGTGAAGATTGCAAGCAGATCAAGAACGATATTGCCGTTTTCGTCGAAGAGCTTGAAGCCTTCGGGAAGTGCACCGTCCAGCAGGCTGCTGAGCAGACCTTCAAGGGAGATATCGTCTTCGATCAGACCTGTTTCGTTAACAGCATCGAGGATATTCAGCAAGCTGCCTGCAAGGTTCTGTACGGAAGCTGCAAGGCCGTTTGCATTGATGAAGTAGATGAGGTTGAGCAGAACACCGAGAACCTTATCAATCGGAGTGGTTCCGTCTGCATCAGTCGTGAGAAGTGACAGAACATAGTCAAGAACAGCAGCAATAACATCGTCGAAGATGTCTTCGCTCTTGTACTGAACCGCAGGGTTGCTGATGTCAGGAAGCTTGTTAGCGGGAACGCCGAGAGCTTCAAAGATCGGTACAAGACCATACTTGTAGCCGTGTGCACCCTTGAGGTTAATCAGGGACTGCGTGCCGTCATCATTGGGATGGAAGAATTCGAAGGAAGTGCCGAACAGCAACCAGTCAAGCAGCGGGAATGCGGGAGAAAGAACAACACTCAGTGCCTTTGCGAAGTCCTTGGTGCTGTGATTGTCCACGATGTAGTACTTGAGCTGGGTGGTGTTTTCACTGATGGTGCCGTCTTCGTTAAGGACGGAGAACGGTACGGTGTAGAAGAAGTAATCAAGACCGTTTTCGTCGGTTGCGATTGTGACAGCATCCTTCTTGACAACGAGGTCAACAGTGGTCTTGGTGGCTTCATCAAAGATGACGTTACCGTCTTCATCGGTGGTGGTTCCGGTGTAGGTATCGTAAGTGGTGGTCCATGCGGTGACACCTTCAGCATCGGTTGTCATATCGGCAAATGCGATGCCGTCCCATACGGACAGGTCGATTTCAAGAAGAACATCGAGCAGATCCGTGATGGTCTTGTCGAGGTTGCCGAGAAGACCTGAAAGGGTATCAAACAGGGACTGTGCGGTTTCGGCAGTCAGCAGACCGTCGAGAAGGCCGCCAAGCAGATCGTCAAGTGTCTGCGGTTCTTCACCTTCGGCAGCAGTCATGGCAAGAATCGTATCAACGATGTTGTTCAGATTGCTGTCAAGGGTATCTACGAAGCCTTCGCTCCACCAGTTGGGATATTTAAGGTAATTGATGGTGTGGTCAGCTCTGTAAGCAAGAGCGATTGCGGTTGCATCATCGTCGGTTTCGGGAAGGTTCTCAAGATCAACGTTCTTATCGAAGTAGAACCAGTCGATCGGAGCCTTCTTAGCATTGACATATTCACCCTTGATGAGCTTGACAATGCCTGCAAGTGTGCCGGGTTCAAATTCAAGCAATGCATCCAGTGCATTTGCATTGACATACTGACCGTCTACGTCATATTCGAGAACATCCAGCAAGAAGCTGATGATGATGGTGATAAGTGCAGCACGGTCTTCACTCGGAAGCAGGTTGCCTTCTGCATCATACAGAGGCTTGCCGTCCTGGGTGTCGAGAACCATTCTGTAGCCGAGGTAGTTTGCAAAGTATTCGTTGCCTTCGCTGTCAGTTAAATATTCACCGCCGGCGGAGATGTACTGCTCGATATGACCAAGGTAGAAGTAATCAAGTTTGGAGCCGACAACTTCATTGATCTTCATGCCGGTAATGGCTTCAGCGAGTGCAAAGATGTCTTTGAGCTTGAGCTGAGCGATATCGAACTTGTAGGTCTTGTCAACAAGAATATCTTCGAACAAGCCGAGGATAAGGCTGCTGACGTCGATGGGTTCTTCAAGGATACCGGATTCAGCAATTGCATCAAGAATATTGAGAGCGAAGCCTGCAATGTTGTTGATGGCAACGCCCAGACCGTTGGAGTTGATGAAGTAGATCAGGTTGGGAAGAACTTCGTCAAGAGCAACGTTGATGGGATCTGCAAGAATTTCGTCAAGTCTTACAAATACGGAGTTAAGGAGATCGGTTACTGCCTGTGCGACGTCGATGTCACCGGTTTCCTTATCGGTGTAATATTCAACGGAGTGCAGGTTTTCACAGCCGAGTGCTTCAAGAAGAAGGACAAGACCTGTGCTGTAACCAAGACCACCGTTGATGGTCAGAAGAACATCTGCATTGACAACATACTTGGTGTTGCCTTCGATGTATTCTTTACCGTACAGTCGGTATGCCATGTCTTCTACACCGTTCACCGTTACAAGTGCATCACCTGCAAGGGTGTTGCCGGTAGCAGTCCAGTTCAAACCGCCGTCGGTGGTGGTGTATTCGTTGTAGTAGAAGTTGTCGTTTGTGGGATCTTCATCATAGCCCATGCCATGGCCTACGAAGAATTCGTATTCCTGACCGAACAGCAACCAGCCGAGAACTCTGGAGATGGAGCCGACAAGCTTGGAAAGACCGTTTACAAAGTCATCTCTGTCTTCAGCAACATCGGTGGTGGCTTCGTCGTCGGGACGGACGAAGTAGAACTTGGCACCTGTTTCTACCGCACCGGGAGTGACTGTACCGGTAATTTCATCGGTTTCATCGTTATAATGGTAGTCAGCAGTGAAGTAGTACAGTTTTGCTTCGTCGTCCCAAACAAGCATATTTGCAAGATCAGCTTCCTTGATTTCAACAACGTGTTCGGTTTCCTTGAACTTGTGGATCGGATAATCGTCGCCGTCATCATCAGGTGTGCCGGGGTCAACAAGCAGGGTGCTGCCGTTTTCATCCAGAACAAAGCCGTCTTCAACATACGTGTTATAAGTATAGGTGAATGCACGATAGGTGCTGACGACTTCCATAACGGGATCACCGTTGTCGTCAAGTACGGGATTGCCTTCTGCATCGACTTTCTGTTCCTTTACGGGTACATCCGTGAGAGAAGCGAAACGATAGTCGTTCCATTCGGACAGGGATACACCAAGAAGTGCATCAATGAGATTGAAGATAACCTCGTCAAGAGATTCCATAAGGCCTGCAACAAGAGAACGTACAGATTCAAGTGTTGCACCGTTATAGATGTCGAGCATGCCGCCGAGAAGTTCAGAAATTTCTGTTTCTTCTGCACCGGTCATGGAAAGGATTGCGGAAACAAGGTCTTCAACACCATAGGCAAGGTATGCGGCTGTTTCATAAGTCCAGTCGTTACCATAGGTCAGATAGGTAAATTCATGACCTCTGTGTTCGCCCTTATCAGCATTGTCCTTGATCGCATCGCCTGTATCGGGAAGGAGGTCAACATCCTTATTGAAGTAATACCAGTCAACATCCTTATAGTCTGTGAACTTGGTATCAAGCAGGGCGATGATATTTTCAACAAGGCCCGGCTTGCCTTCTTCAACACCGATGAGCTTGTCGATGGCTCTGAGGTTGTTGTATTCGATGGTTTCGGTAGAAACATAAACATAGCGATAATAGTCGCCGGTGGACCACTTGCCAAACGGATCGTCAACGATTTCAGTGTCGGTCTTCTTATCGAACTTGCCGATCTTGGTATTGACGGATGTGAAGTGATAATATGTTACTTCAACGCTTTCATACTCAAGATAATCGTAGTCAAGGTAATCATAAACAGCGGTTTCGGTGTTTTCATTGCCTTCGCCATCGGTTGTGGTCTTGGTCAGCGTGTAAACGCCGCCGTTATCCTGAATATTCCATTCAGCAGCATTGTAGCTGATCTTTTCGGTTGTACCATTGTTGTCATAAGAAATGACATGATAGTTTACAACTTCTTCGTCAAGAGTCAGGTTCAGGTAGTCAGCGGAATCAATAACAACTTCATCATTGATGACATTACCTTCTTCATCCGTCTTGACATTACCGTCTTCATCAAGCTGCGGCTTGGTAAGGGTATAAATACCGTCAGCAACGAACAGAGTCCATTCTGCATTGCTGTAGGTTTCGGTGGAGGTAACATCTTCCCAACTTGCCTTATCGTCATGGGAAACCTGTACCTTATAAGTATCCTGCGTGTAAGTACCCTGATCCATGAGGAGTTCAAGGATCAAGCTGATCAGAATGGTAATAACGTCAGCCTGGTCTTCCTTATCGGTGCAAGCCATTCTGTAAGCGGCTTCACCGTTAGCAGACATGAAGTACTGCACTTCACCGACATACAGTGTTTCAAGGAAGGTGAGCATAGATTCATTGACATGGATGCCAAGGAAGTGTTCAAGAACTCCGAAGATTGCACCGAGGGTGATGTTGTTCAGGTCAAGATCAATTGCATCGGAAATAAGGGCACTGATGTTGATCTGATCTTCGGGATCCATAACCGCATTGATTACACCGAGGAAGTCGGTAATGAAAACAATAATATTGTTGATAGAGGTGGAGAAACCGCCGCTGTTAGCAAAGTAGATGATATTGGGAAGCTTGTCGATGAGCCAGTCAATGGTGTTGACGGTGGTATCACCGGGTTCCATGTAGAACATATCATCAGCAGTCGGATAAAGGATTGCATTGATAAGCTGTTGCAGAATTTCAACGAAGTGTGCAAGGAATTCATGCACCTTGATATCGGAAACATTACCTTCTTCGTCGAAAACATAGAAACTTTCTGCGGGCTTGCATTCAAGTCCGAATGCTTCAAAGATCGGAATAAGACCATACTTATAGCCCATACCGCCGTTGAGGATGATAGAGTCATCACCAAAGTCATTCGGGTTGTTGCCGTCACCGTCAAGGTCGCCTTCTGTATCGTATACGATATCATATGTCGCACCGCCGGAGCCCTGGATCTGTTTGTACTTGATGCCTTCGCCCATGGTGAAGAAGAAGCGATAGTCTGCACCGATAAACAGCCAACCGAGCAGATATGCTGCAGGCTGCAACAGATCGGTGATGAGTTCGAAGAATGCATCCTGTGCACTGTCAGCATCAGCAATGCCGAAGTCATAGGAAACAACTTCAACTTCAACTTCTTCCATGACCGGGTTGCCTGCATCGTCAAGAACAGCTTCGCCGGTTTCTTCGTCAACAACAGGCTGTTCAACGATTTCAGTTTCAACAATTGCATAGTCGGAGCTTACAACATATTCGTAAGTTCTGATACCTGCATCGTCAATGTTGGTTACAACGTGGTCAAAATACTTGTACCAACCGTACTGGGTGTCATCAGTTTCGAGAATATCGTCACCGAGCTGATCATCAGGAGATTTAGCATCAGAGATGATATCGGTTGCGATGTTGGTGTTAAGAAGGTTATCAATCAGCTGGAATACAACTGCGGGCAACAGGTTGAGAACAGAACCCAGCAGGTCAACAATGGTGCCTGCCATTTCATCGGTGAACAGCATGCCGTTCAGAAGACCGTCCAACATTTCCGGCAAGTTTTCATAGGTCTGACCGTCGATTTCAATCAGGCCTGCAACCATATTAAGGATTGCATCAAAGCTGTCATAAATGCCGTCAGCAGTTTCATAAGTCCAGTCGGTTACATAGGAGAGATAATAGATGGAGTGATACATGGACAGATCAGTTGTATCAGCATACATCCATTTCATCTGATCTTCGTTGCCGGTCCACTGTTCGGCTGCACCGTCATTGTTGAAATCAGCAACAATACCTTCCATCAGATAATCCCAATTGGGAGTCTTGAATTCGAAGGTGGATTCGGTAAACAGGAAATCAAGAGCGGCGAACAGACCTTCGGAGCTGAAATCATCACCTGCAACACCGCTGCCGAAAATAAGTTTGTCAAGAGCGTTACGGTTTGCTTCGATGTGGAGAAGGTCAAGAATAACCGACATAAGAAGGGTAACAGAATCGGGACCATAGAAGTTCAGACGCGTTGCAATAGGCATATATTCGGTGGAAGTGAATACTGTGCCTGTTGCATCCGTAACAGAGTCATCCTTCAGCCCGTTGTTATTAATGTCGGTCCAGGAGTAGTTGGAAAGAGAAACATAAGCTTCAATACCATAGTTCTCCGGGTCACCATCCTTATTGCCGTCACGGGTGGTGCTCATGGCAATACCTTCAAGGGTATAGTGAATGGGCGAGAACTTGAAGCCGAACAGATTCTGAACAATCTGCAGAATAGCCTGAACAGTCAGATTCTGAACACTCAGAATTTCTACTGCGGCGGGTGTAGTTTCATTCTTATCCTTGGAAGCAACATAGTGCTCACCGCCGTAAGAATGCAATGCCTTGTATGCATCGTAAATTTCAAGTGCTTCCACATACTGAGCATAGTCATTTGCAAGCCAGTATGCGTAGTCAGCGGGATTGGTTTCCTGATCGGGAGCATCCGACAGAACGGGTTCAGCGATTACTTCGCAGTCGCAGTCGGGATTGGTCAGATTTTCATTGAGCGAATCATCATATTCAACCAGCAGGTCAAACAGAAGATTCTGCAACAGTGCATCCAGATCAAGGTCGAAAATGGGACGGATGGTGTCCACAAGAACAATTGCGAACTGAATAAGGTTGAAGATCAGGTTGGAAAGCAGGTTGGACTGCAGGCCATAGAAGATGTTGGGCAGAAGGTCGAAGACTTTCTGAATCATATTCTTGCCGCCTTCGTCATTGGAAAGCAACCAGTCAATCCATGTGAAGAGCTGCTCGGTAAGGAATGTGATACCGTAAACGGCACCGGCATTGGAGTATCCGGTTGCTTCGTTATAGGTCGGGTCAGACTTATCGGAATGGTCAATAACAAGCTGCAGATAGTCAGCAGCACTGAGAGCTTCGGTCTGTTCGCCTGTTTCGATCATGTCTTCGGAACAGATTTCAAACAGTTCCCAAATGGGAAGCAGCACCGAGTCGTAAGCATTGAAGCCGACCAGTGTGAATGCACCGTCAAACAGATTTGCATCTTCGCCGAGGAGCAGAAGGTTGAACAAGGGAGCAAGGTCTTCCATCATGTACATGGTGTACGCGACGAAGATTTCACGGTCATAGGTGTTGATGATAGCATCCGGATCAAAGTTGCCGTCGCCGTTCCAGTCAAACCATACTTCATATTCGAATCTGTTGTATGCTCGTTCAATTTCATCGGCAGCTGCCTGTGCATCGGGCAGAGCATTGCGGACGATTCTGACACGCGGGAAGTTATCTACCCACTGTGAAGCAGGAAGCTGGTCGCCGGCTTCGGCATTTGCCTGATAATAGCTGTTGCTGGGGATATAGAACTTGACTTCGTTGCCGTTATCAATCGTGGTCCAAGAACCGTCATAAGTATAGTATGTACGACCGATAACCTTGGTTTCTTCGGTTTCGTTGCCTTCGTCATCCACAACAGCCATGGTTGCGTCTTCATAATTGATAAAGTTATTCGGAATTACAATATCGCTGCCCAGTTCATCGGTGCCATAAGAGATAACAAGTGCATTACCGCAGTTATGGCAGTTAACCACTGCAGAAGCAGGATTGGCAGGATATGCGAAGTTAACATTATAATGTTCAAGAAGATTACCGGAAAGCGGAACCTTACCCGCTTTGAGTTCACCGTTTTCATCACGGATACCCGATTTGGTAACGCGACCGTCATCATCCACAATATCTTCATCAACGCAGAATACGCATTCGTACTGCGGGATAACATCGGTTTCAACACGGGTCAGGTGGGTCGTGCCTTCGGCGAGACCGTTGACAACATCGAAAGGCTGATAGTAGCCGTCTTCAAAGTATTCACCGTAGAACATGTAGCCGTAGGTTTCGAACCACTTGTTGATATTGATGCCGAAGTTGTCTTCAAGCAGGTTCAGGATCTGCTGCGGCAGAGAGCCCATAAGAGAACCAATGGTATAAGCCATGAGTTCAACAACATTCCATGCACCGTCGGAGGAGAAGAGTTCTTCGATCATATTGCGCAGATAGTTTGCGGAAGAACCGCCGCCGATGACATGGAAATCCTGATATGCAGAGGATTCTTCATCGGTAAGGATCATACCGAGAATAGCATCGACTACTTCGATTGCATTGTCATAGAAGAATTCAGCCTTGTCAAGAGTCCAGTTGTTTTCGTGGTTGAGATATACAAAGTCAACAACGGAAACATCTTCAACAGTCTTGAAGAAAACGGAATTCTGAGTGGGATAGTGCCAATCCCAGTTATTCAGTGCATAGGGGGAGGAACCGTCCGTATACTTGCCAACGCCTGCAGCATCTTTACCTGCATTTGCGGCTGCTTTGTTGGTGGTATTCGGGCAGAAGAGTTCTACAAGAGCTGCGATGATATCGGAGGGGCTCATGTGGGTAATGATCTGCTTGAGGTCAAGACCGATCATGTCAACCTTGACGGAATCAAGGTCCAGACCGAGAAGCTGTTCGAGGTTTGCACCGCCGTTTGCGGAAGCAAAGTTAAGAACAAACTGAATCAGATAGTAGAATACGTCAGCGATGTCTGCGGTAACAGCATAGAATCCGCCGCCGCCTTCTACGAGCGGGTCAAAGGTTCTTGCAGAACCGGTACGTTTGATGAGATCGC
The DNA here is from genome assembly GCA_045605525.1 of Acutalibacteraceae bacterium. Lineage (GTDB taxonomy): Bacteria > Bacillota > Clostridia > Oscillospirales > Acutalibacteraceae > RUG806. The sequence goes on along the minus strand of JAZUQC010000049.1, from coordinate 70,527 downwards.
CGAGAGCTGCAAATTCACCCATGTTGATTGTGGGAATCAGGTCAGCAATTTCGGGATCCAAGAATGCTTTCAGAATACCGTTGAGGTCAGTCAGCGGTGCACCGAGCAATTCTTCAAGATTCAACAAACCGCCCAAGTCAATATTGAAGGACAGCGGAGTAATAAAGTTCAGAATCCAACCAACGATTGTTTTGTTGGAAAGCAGGGGTTCAAGAATTCCGGCAAAGCCCGCGCCTTCCATGTCAGTAACAGCACCCTGACAACCGTCTTCCAAAGAAAGGTTGATCTTCAATCTGGAGATGAGAGGCTGGACAAGGTCAGACATCAGGATAAACATCAGGTTAGGAAGCAGATTCAGAACATTCTGCAGGGGGGCTGCACAAATCTTATTGATCAGTGCATAAATGGGAGTAAACAAGCAGTCTGCAAACTGAGCAGCCGTTGCATTGCGCTGGCTGTTACCGAACGTTCTGGAAAGAGGACGATCGGGCGTGGGTTCATAACTGCTTACATAGTAAGGAGAAGAAGAGGAAGTATAATCATTATAGAAGAGGGTTTCAAAAATCGGGATCCATAAGTTGTTGTAAAGATCCAGACCGCCGATTTTGAGATATGCCTCTGCAATATAAAGTTCAATGGCATCCGCATTGATATTGAAAATAGAATAACTGATGTGTACAGGTGCAATTCGACCATAAGCGAAGTCACCGTTTGAACTTGCATTGTAGTCAACATTACAGAACAGAGTCTGCAACAGAGGAAGCAGAGTGCTGAAAACGTCACCGATGACAACAAGGAACTTATTGAAACGAGCTTCGGGATCGGTAATACCGTCAAGTCCCCACTTGAAACCACGGTAATCAAGTTCTTTACCGCTGACGGAGCCATCACCATTGAGGTCAAACTTAGTCCAGTCTGCACCGGCTGTATTGAGCTGGCTGATCATGGATGTATAGTTGGCTCTGTTGCCTGTATTGTTCAGAGCTGCACCGAGCTGACCGGGATAGAGATTCAGACCCAGATCGCCGAATACCGAATAAAGAGCCTTGGGGCGATGTTCTGTTGCACCGGAAGGCAGATTGCCGTCAACATAAATGTAAATATTACCGGAAAATACGTCTTCATTTACACTGATCGGTTCTTTCGAGAAGTCCTTCAACAAGTCACCAAGCAGGTCTGCCAACATCGGGAACAAAAGACCAACAATGGTGTTAACAAAGTTATCGGAGAAAATGAGGTCACCGAGCAGATTCTTCAGCCATGTGGAAAGGCTGTCTGCACCGGAGTCGGGAGCAATCAGATTGATAAAGTCGCGGGAAGTAAGGAAATTGTCGAGCTTTTCAATCAGTTCTTCCACGCGGTCAACGGAAAGAACATAGTCATCCTCTTCGTTTGCAGCAAGGTCATTGCCGAAGGTTGCACCTTCACGGGCAATATCAGCATAAGCCTGTGCATGACGAATGGTGTAGTAACCGTCACCACCTGTGCCGTCGCCGTTACCGTCGTCGTAAGAGATCTTTTTGTAACCTGCAACAATGTTTGCAAAGTATGCATCATACATAGCTTTACAGTCATCGATCAGGTCATACATGGCCTTCAGGTTGGCTCTGCGGGTTTCATTGAATTCACCGGCACGGTTGTTGTTTTCGTCATATCCTGCATAGCCGGAATCTGCAAATGCAACAGTAGAGTCGGAAGAACGGACATAAACATTATTACCGGTGACCCAATAATAGAGAGCATGGTCAACAAGGTTGATACCGGTGTTGATCAGGGAGAAGTTGGAAAGAGTTGCTCCTGCATTGGAAGCATTGATGCTGACACTACCGGTCATCTTGGTAACATCCATACCGGGCTTGATAACCGTGCCGCCGATGCTGACAACATAACCGGCATCAGTCAACAGAGTAATAAGGTCGGTAAAGATACCCATGTATGCAGCATCACGGATCTTCTGCACAGTGGGGTTGATTGTTGCAGTATCAAAGTCAGCAAAGATGGAGTTGATTTCCGCAGCAGTCAGCGGTTCAAGCGTAATGGTAGTGGGGTTGCCGTCCTGGTCAAGAACAGCCTTGTCACCGCCGCTGATGGCAAGATTCTTTGCTGCGGTCCATTCGGATGCATATTTGGTAGCAGAAATATAGTTGGCAACCAGACCGGAAGGAGCCTGTGCCATCCAGTTGGTACTCTTATTCTGCAGATGCCAGTTATAAGCTGCGGATGCAAGATAGTTGATCTTGACACCACGGTAAGACATTTCGTGCGTAAGAGCAGTAATGAAACTTGTAATGTAGCCGACACCATCCGGGAACAGTTCTGCAAATACAGCACTGTTCACATAGTTGTTGATTTCACTCAGATGCGACTGCATCTGATCAACACCGGCAATCAGTTCAGCGTCGGTAGTATACTGCAGTTTGTTGTAAATTGCACTTTCATATTCGGCAAGACCTTCTGTAGCACCATCGCCGAATTTGTAGTTGGTGCTGTCATAAATGACCATGGCTCCGTTATTGATACGGAAGTCTACATATTCTTTATAAGAATAAAGTTCGCCGTACTCTCTGAACTTCTGCAGTTCGGCAATGCGCGCATCAACATGGGTTGCCCAATCAAGACCGTACGCATTCTTCAGCGCGGTCTTCATCTGGCTTGCATTGGAAAGCTGGTTGATTACAGCTGCATAGTTATTTGCCTGATTGAGAACTTCACCGATTGCAGCGTATTCAGCAAGAACCGTTGCACGATCATCGCCTTCAAAGGAGTCGATGAAGGACTGGTCATAAGAGGTAACCCACAGACCGCTGCCGTTGTCTTTTTGATTCAGGAACCACGCAGCAAGATCGCCGTAATTGACAACGTCAATTGCAGCTTCAGCAAGACCGCGGAAATCCTGATATGCATCATAAGCACTGGTGTAGGAAGAACCGGCGGGAATATACTTAGCATACTTTTCTGCATTTGTGAAGAGAACTCTGCGGCTTTCTTCCGAAGAAACATTCTGTGCAAAGGCATTATAAACAGCATCATATGCATCGATGATATCCTGCAACTGTGTCGAAGAAAGACCATAAATGTAACTGTCGCCCCGTGCCAACCAAGCATTGTAATGGGTAAGGAATGTAGTATCTTCCGTTACATAGTTACCGTAAGCCTTGATTGCATTCAAAGCATTTGTTGCCGCCTGCGTCGTGGTCGGTGTTCTTGTTGCAGAAGAAAGATAGTACCACTGCTCCATCTTATCAGTACGATAGTAGTGCGTTGTGGTAACAGTCGAACAAGCACCTGCACTATACGAAGATGTCTTGGACGTGTGCGTATCAGTTGTAACTCTCTGAGAACCAACCGAGTTCACATACGTATAAACCACCTGCGTGTAGATTGCATCAATCAAATCATAGTCATCAAATGATTTGATATAGGAGTTGACAGATGCATTCATTGTGATGGTCTTCGTAATAGCACCGGGTAACGAATAGTTAAGAGTCGGTTCTGTGTATCCACCTGTGCTGTAACTACTGTTCTGCACAAGTGAAATTCTACTGGTGTGGTTAAATGCATTGCCACCGCTCGGCGATGCCAGATAGCGAACTGCAGCAGAATGGCCGTTCAGCTCAGATTGTGAAATGAGACCATTATACAGCGTTTCCGTAGTATGCGGATTGGTGGTGTTGGTGCTGGCATAAGGCTGGATATAGGCAAAAACCTCATCAGCAGCAACAATGTCGGCAGCACTTGCCTCACCGACCGTAGTTCTGTCACTTTCGGACGTGCCGCCCGCAATATGCGAACTGACAGTTGCCGAACCTCCTGCAACATGTGCAGCCTGCAGTTTTCCGGCAATGCTACCGGCATCTGCCGCAGATGCACTGATGCTGAGTCCGAGTTTCTCTGCAATGTTGCCGGCACTCATCTGGAAGCCACTGAAAGCCATGATGATCGCCAAAAACACGCAAAGAGTGTTTCTGAGAACTCGTTTCATAGTCATTTCTCCTTTTCTGACTTGAAATTGAAGATGATCTAAAGATGTAAAAATGTCGGATATTGGATATAATTACACCTTTAGACACTATCATACGATAGACATTATACACCATGATCGTCAAGTTTTCAAGTTCTTTTAAGTAAAAACATTGTACAAATATGCATACCTGTTTTGTGCAAATATACAAAGGATTTTTACATACAACAATATGCTGTACACCGTATAAAAAACAACCACAAGAGTAAAATATATGGCACGCAACATTCCGCAACCTTGATTTTTCACGCAAAGAATTGACAGGTGCAACACTATAATATATAATGTAATAAAATATGGGGGGATCTGCGTGACAAAAAAGAAACTATTCCTATGTGATGCTTTTCTTATACTATCCTTGATTATCGGAGGAATTATTCTTCTGCTCTACTCAAAGACATACCTTGTTTGGCAGGATGAAGGTTTTTATCCGACCATTGCCCTTCGCCTGATTAACGGGGACAGTTTGATTTCCGATGAATGGCATTTGTCGCAATTTTCATCTCTCTTTTTGTATCTGCCCGTCAAGCTGTGGTTAACAATCAACGGCTCAACGGACGGTCTCATTCTTTTTATGCGTTATCTTTTTTTAGGGTTGCAAACAAGCGGTTGCATCGCTATCTATTTTCGCTTTCGAAAAAACGGTTTGTGGGCCATCGCTGCCGCTATGATTTTCCTTTCACAATCACCCATGTCCATTTCCAGCATCAACTACAATTCACTGTTTGCGTTCTTTTTATTATTATTGGGATTGTTGCTGTCTTATCTGTCAACAAAACAAAACACCGCTCTGTTTATTACTGCGGGAATTTTATTCGGATGCATGTGCATCTGTAACCCTTTTTCTTTTTTCTTGTTTATCATTTATTGCATTTATTGCCTGCTTCGGCACTATTACGACAGTGCAACCTATAAGCGTTATTGCAAAAAATACAACCGTGCCGCGATCAAAAAAGGAAAAAAAGAAAAACGCACCCCTTTTCTTCAAACAATTCCGTCCTTTCTTTTCAGCAAAAACAGCTTCATCGCAATTTTTCTCGGCGCATTTCTTATGTTTATTGTTCTTGTTATTTTTTATTTTGCAACAGGCGGCAGTCTTTCCGCAATCGGCGACAATTTCAGCCATTTGCTGACAGACAGTGAACATGATATTTTCAACTCCCCGCTTGCCGCATTTTTTGACAAAATCAAAAGAACGCTTCAAATTTTCAACACTATTCATTTTAAGGTGCCCTACATCATTCCGGCGTTATTTGCAGCCTTGCTGTTTGACAAAAAAAGTAAAAGCGGCAACCGCAGAATCGTTTATGTTTTTGTTTGTGCAGCAACGGCAATCTTTTGTGCAATCGGCGTTTTGGCCGCGGCCATGAAAGACCAGTCCACCTCCCTTTTCTGGTCTTATCCGCTGTTCCTGCTGTCGCTGTGCTGTTACATAATGACGAACAACAAAAACAAAAATCTTTTTTACTTTTTCTTCCTGCCGTGTGTTTTTGCCTGCGCAGTGCAATATCTTGCATCCAACCTGCTTTTCACATCCATCGGCTGGGTACTTGCGGTCGGAAATGTTGCGGGTGTTTTTTTCATAAAAGATTTTGCGACAGAACTGAAAGACGATCCCGCCATTTGCAAAAAAGGATTTATAACGGCTGTTTCAATCCTTCTTTCGGTGCTGATAACCGCGCAATGTGCCTATCAGTTCCTGCCGACCTGTTTGTCAAGCTCGCTTGATACACAAGAAAGCCGCCTCATCGAAACAGGGCCGCTGAAAGGCCTGTATATTGATTCAAAATTTTACGGAACCCATGTGCTGAATATGCAGGATCTGGATAAAATCAAAACACGAAATAAGGAAGATGCCCCTGTTCTGATTCTCTCTAAAATGTGCTGGTTATATTTATACCTCGATTGCCCCTTTGGCGTTTATTCAGCATGGCAAAACTCTTTTGAACCGGATCGATTACAAGCATACTATACACAAAATCCGCAAAAAAGCCCCAAATACATCTATATCAGTGCAGTAAATCCCTTTAACGGTTATTCCGTTTCCTTCAAAGATGCGCAAAATACCGCAGATGTCATTCTGGAAATCTTCAACTGCAAGGTAGAAAAACTTTCACGCGGATATCTGCTGACAGTTGTAAATTGATTCTTTTTCTTGACAAACAAATAAGTTTTCTGATATTATAAAAACAGAAAAATAAATATGTTGAGGTGATTGTATGTTTCCCGGTTCTGAAATTGTTTACAACTCCATGTATCTAATCGGCTTTGCACTGATGATGGTTATCAATCTGCGCACTTATAAGCGGTACAAACTCTCACTCTCCAATACAATTGTTATCACGCTGATTACATACGGTGTGGGGGTTTTGGGTGCATTTACGGCAGGCAAAACCTACGCCGCCATATTAACAGCCAACAATTTCCCGACCGAAGGCACTGTTGCCATTTTCGGTGCTGTTATTTTTACACCGTTGCTGATGAGCCTGGCGGCTATTGCACTGAAACAAAGCTGGAAAAAAATTCTTGATCTGCTTGCCCCAGGCATCTTTGTGATTCTTGCCAGTGCAAAACTCGGTTGCGGGCTGCACGGTTGTTGCTACGGAAGACCCTGCGAAACCGGCATTTACAACCCGTATGCAGAAACAACGGTTGTTCCGATTCAATTCATAGAAGTCTTTTTCATGCTTCTGATCATCGGTTTCTGCTTCTGGTACGGGCTGAAATCAAAACAATATGTTGAAGGAACCGTTTATCCCATTACGGCAACTCTTTATTGCATCATGCGTTTTGTTACGGAATTTTTCCGCAACTATGATCATGAAGAAATGCGGCACCTTGCATTCGGCGTTACCGTCTGGCAATTCTGTTGCCTTGCTGTCAGCCTGATTTCCGTTGTGTGGATTGCAGTGCTGTTTGTCAAAAACAAAAAGAAAACAGAGGATGCTGCCGCATGAAAAAATTTTTGATTTTGTGGATTTTTTCCGTGCTTCTCTTTGCTGTTTATTTTGTCGGCATTTTTGCATTCATGAATGGTTTTGAAATCATAAAAATCATTTTGTATTTTGCGTTTCTGCTTGTTGCCGTTGTGCTTTTCACAATAAGCAACAAAAAACTGACCTACCCGGAAGGTTACACGCTTATACAAGCCGCAGTTCTTTATATCAAATGCAAAAAAAACGGTTTGGTAAATCTTAAAGACTATGATCGCAACGCTGAAAAAGCAGAAGAAATATTCAGCAACATTGCGTGGGCGGAAAATTTATCGGCACAAAAAAAACGGCAGGCTTTTGCACGCGGAAGAGCGTTGATCAAAGATAAAAAAACACTTGAATAAAAAAGGGACATCGATGACAATTGCCGTCGATGTCCTTTCTTTACATTATATATTTCTTTCTCTTATTTTCAATTTTCCTTTTATACATTGCCCTTGCTAAGACAACAACATGAATCGCATCCGTAAGCGGCAACAGCAATGCAACCGTAAACACAATCGCATCCTGCCGCCAATAGACAATGAAACCAAATGTATCGGCAACACATTTGCAAATTGCAATTGCCATATTCAATTTTGTCAGGGGGTAATCCGACCTGCGGGCATAAAACAGCCAAATCAGAATGCCGATCCATGTATTGATATAACTTGTATACAATTGCCCGTGCTGTGTTGTAAAAATAAGAAGCAGCAATCCGCCGACCGCACATGCAAACAAAATATACGCAATCATTTTCTTAGGCGGATAATATTTCAGAACAAAAAGCACAATACAAACAGTTATAAAATGGAGGATACCCCATCCGCATTGCGTATAAACAATATACCCCACCCCGTTACTTTCTTGGATGATATTTCGCATGGTTATTATTATTTCCCACGGCACGATAAAAGCTGATGCAAGCGGGGCAATGGCGGGATGCTTACTTTTGCATGTGCTGATCAATGACAACAGATACACAACGACCCACAGTGTCGCCATGATCATATCGGAACTTCTTTGCAATTCAGTCAAAACATTCAATCCTTTCAAATTATGAAATTACATATTTTCAGCAATATGAAATTTTTCGTTTTCGCCTTGCGAGTGCCAACCAAAGGATGCCGACGAGGACGGTAAAAACCGAGAACCACTGCCAGACGGACAGTTGCAGGAAGATATCTCCCTCCACGGCGTAATCATAATGGCGTAAAAATTCGAGGAAAAACCGCGGGACGGAATAGGCAATCTGCGCAATGGGAAACAGAAGACCAACACACTTTTTGCGGTGCATAAACCACATCAGCACCCCGGCAAGCACAAAACAGAAAAAGGCTTCTGCCAACTGCACGGGAAACACGGTCTGCAGTGTCAGGCGGTTGACAATGCCGTGTTCACAGACGATTCCGTAGCAACAACCGTAAGAAAAACAGCCGATTTTTGCAAACCCGAGTGCCGCAACGGTGCCGACTGCATACAGATCGAGCTGCACATCGACATCTTTTTTTGCGATTGCGTACATACATTTTATAATAAAAGGGGAAAACAGCAGCACACCGAACAGCCGGAAACGGCTTGCCGCCTGCACTTCGCCGCCGCTTGCAAACAAAATGATCTCATTATAAAGATATGCCATCAATATCGCACCGAACAGTGAAGCACAAAGCCCTGTCAGTGCCGACAGAATTGCTTCTTTTTTTGAAATATTATATTTTTTTCGTACCAGAAACAGGTAAACCGTGCCGAACAGAAAGCCCAGACAGATGAAACCATAATAAAAAGCAAGATATTTGTCCATACTAACTCCGTAACAGAATTTGAATATATATATTGTATAAAAAAATAAAATTTTGTCAACTATATTTGACAAAATGAATAAAATATGATATGATATAATATAATTATTTCGCGGAGGAATACAAATGGATATCACGCAAATTGTGGATTTATTCCACGCACACTTCGGCGAATGGTGGGAACTGGTGCTCCGTCTGGTGGTTGCAGGGCTTTGCGGTGCCGTCATCGGCTACGAAAGAAGCCTTCGGCAGAAAGAAGCCGGACTTCGCACGCACATTATCCTTGCTCTCGGCTCGGCATTGGTGATGATTGTTTCACAATACGGATTTACCGAAGTCGTGCAGGCTTATGCCGACTACAAAATTCAGGCGGATATTTCCCGTGTGGCTTCCAACATTATGACGGGTGTCGGTTTCCTTGGTGCGGGTGTCATTTTTGTTCGCGGCGGAACCATCAAAGGGCTGACCACGGCAGCCGGCATCTGGGCCTGTGCGGGTATCAGCATCTGTATCGGTGCAGGTATGTATACTTTAGGAATCATCGCAACCCTTTTGCTGTTGCTGGTGCAAATCATGTTGCACAAATTCCTGCCTGCTTCGGAAACAATGGAAAACAACATCATCACATTCACCGCAACAGACCATGAAGTGCTTGCAAAAGTGAAAGATTTTCTGGTTGCAAACAATATCAAAGTCATTTCCATTGAAACCAAACAGAAGTCCGACAAATCCGTTTATGTTGCAATGACCATTAAAATTGCAAAAAAGATGTCGCTTGAATCGGTGCTGAGCATGATGCACGATATTGAGGGTATCAAAGAATTTTCAATCAGTGTGTAAAGAAAAAAAACAGATGATAAAAAGGAACTGTAAACAAATGCAGTTCCTTTTTTGTGCGAAAAATTGCAGTTTATCGACACATTCGTTTTCCCATTTTGCAAAAAAAACAGGCTCTGTGTTTGACAGAGCCCGTTATAAAATCAATTTCTACTCGCCTTGCGGTCAGGTACTTACAGTTCTGCGAAGTACTTGATGGTGCGGACCATCTGGCTGGTGTAGGAATTTTCGTTGTCGTACCAGGAAACAACCTGTACCTGATAGGTATCGTCGTCGATCTTAGCAACCATGGTCTGGGTAGCATCGAACAGAGAACCGTAACGGATGCCGATAACGTCGGAAGAAACGATCTGATCTTCGTTGTAACCGAAAGATTCGGAAGCAGCAGCCTTCATAGCAGCGTTGATGCCTTCCTTGGTAATATCCTTGCCCTTAACAACAGCAACAAGAATGGTGGTGGAACCGGTGCAGGTGGGAACACGCTGTGCGGAACCGATGAGTTTGCCGTTGAGTTCGGGAATTACAAGACCGATAGCCTTTGCAGCACCGGTGGAGTTGGGAACGATGTTCTGTGCACCTGCACGAGCACGACGAAGGTCACCCTTTCTGTGGGGGCCGTCGAGGATCATCTGATCACCGGTGTAAGCATGAACAGTGGTCATGATACCGCTCTGGATTGCAGCGTAATCGTTGAGAGCCTTTGCCATGGGAGCAAGGCAGTTGGTGGTGCAGGAAGCTGCGGAGATGATCTGATCATCAGCAGTAAGAGTTTTTTCATTTACGGAGTAAACAATGGTCTTGAGATCGTTGCCTGCGGGAGCGGAAATAACAACTTTCTTTGCACCTGCATTGATGTGAGCCATGCTCTTATCTTTGGAGCAGTAGAAACCAGTGCATTCGAGAACTACGTCAACACCGATTTCGCCCCAGGGGAGTTCAGCAGCGTTTGCCATTGCATAAATCTTGATGGTTTTGCCGTCTACGGTGATGGTGCCTGCTTCGTCGTCTGCACAGACACAGTGACCGTCGTAACGACCCTGAGCGGTGTCATACTTAAGAAGATGTGCAAGCATAGAGGGCTTGGTAAGGTCATTGATAGCGACAACTTCGTAGCCTTCTGCACCGAACATCTGACGGAATGCAAGACGGCCGATTCTGCCGAAACCATTGATTGCTACTTTAACTGCCATTTTAAAATTCCTCCAATTTGTTTAATTTAAAAATTTAACCGTATCTATTATACATTCTGTGCAAAGAATTGCAAGTGTTTTTATTGAAAAAGACAGTGTTTGACAAAAGTTTGTCAAAATCGGATAAAAATTCAGAAAATGCAAATATATTCTTTTACATATTTACAACATTTATCGGACTGCCGTTCACAAAAGCACGGATATTCTCAACAAAAATATCCATCAACCTCTGTCTTGTTTCAAGCGGTGCCCATGCGATATGGGGTGTGATATAACAGTTTTTTGCCGTCAGCAGGGGATTGTCCGCTTTGGGGGGCTCAGCGGAAAGCACATCAACACCCGCCCCTGCAATACGTTCTTCGTTGAGTGTTGCTGCCAATGCCTGTTCATCAACAACCGGTCCTCTTGAAGTATTGACCAGAAATGCATTTTTTTTCATTTTATTTAAAAATTGTGCATTGACAAGACCCGTTGTATCCTTTGTTAAAGGGCAATGAAGGGAAATAAAATCACTCTCACGTGCAAGGGTATCAAGATCGACAAAACAGACATCCGTATCCGCATATTTTTCGGGATGTGCGGTGTTTGCAAGGATTTTCATACCGAAGGCTTTTCCGATCTGTGCAACCTTTTGTCCGATCTTGCCGAAGCCGACAATTCCGAGTGTTTTACCTGCAATTTCGCAGATGGGTGCAACACGGAAAGTAAAATCGGGGCAGTCAGTCCATGCACCGCCATGCACGGCGGCGGAGTGTTCACCAACACGCGAAGCGTGTGCAAGAATGAAACTGAAAACATACTGTGCCACACTGTCCGTTGAATAAGCGGGAATATTGGCAACGGGAATTCCTCGTTCGGTACAGCATTCAATATCAATAATATTATAACCCGTAGCAAGAATGGCAACAAAACGAAGATCGGGCAATTGTTCGATGATTTCACGTGTCAGTGCCACCTTATTGACCACAACGATTTCGGCACCTGCGGCACGCTTGAGCACATCTTCAGGGGCAGTACGGTCATAGATTGTCAGATCACACAGTTGTTTTGCGGCATCCCACGAAAGATCGCCCGGATTTTCACAGAAACCGTCCAGAATAACAGCCTTCATAAGAATTCCTCCTTTTCCGGTTCAATATTATACCACATTTTTCCTGTAATAGAAAGTGTTTTTTGGTATTCTGAAAGATTTTTAAAAATGATTGACCTGCTTGTGAAAATAATATATAATATAAGTTGGTGATTTTTTGAAGAAAAAATACAGCCTCGAACAACGGGCACGACAAATCACAAAAGCATACGGCATTACGCTGCTTGTTATAGCGGCTGTGTTGCTTATTATCTCTTTTCTGATGCACCTTGAACCCGTTCAGGCAAAATACGCACAGTGGATGACGTATCTGGACGATTTTGAATATCAGATCACGACACTCAAAGACAAATGGATGATCGTTATTGTCCTGTTTCTGCTGTTCCTCGTTCGGTGCATTCTGCCGTTTTATCCGCTGAGTGTTATTCTTGTGATCAGCGGTGTGGTATTTCCGTCATGGATCGCATTTTTTATCAACATGGGCGGTATGGCTCTGGGCATGGGGATCCGTTACTACACAGGTAAAGAAATGGGCGAAGGGTACACCTTGAAACTTTTGCGTAAGTATCCCATTTTTGATGTCATTTTAGAAAAAAACGGGCTGAGCAATTCCGTTTTACTGTTTTTATTCCGTTTATTCCCGGGGGTTCCGCCGAATTCCGTCAGCCAGATTTACGGTTCACTGCACTTTCCCATAAAAAAATATTTCCTTATCTCGCTTCTCGGCATCGCACCGCGGATGCTGATGTACAGTTTTATCGGCCGCAGTGTCACGGACCCTTTGTCACCGTCTTTTCTGGCACCTATCATCGTTCTGCTGACCCTTTCGGGGATATCCTTACTGGGCTTTCATGCCATCATTGCACTCAGCGTGCATGTGCAGGAGCTTATTACGGCAAAAAGAAATCCTCCTGCCGGATACAAGCAGACCGACAAACAGGATAAAGCATAATTTCTTGATTTCAATACAATTCCCAACCGAAAGGATGTTTATGATGAAAACACTTTGTGAAATGAAAAAAAACATTGCCGACGGCGGTTTTGATACCGCTCTTATCCGTCTTTACGGTGAAAAGGATCTGTGCCTTCAGCGCACAAGATATGCTTCGCTGACCGACAGTTTTGCTTCTGTTTACGGCGAAAAGAACGATATCCGTTTCTTCTCTGCCCCCGGCAGAACCGAAGTCTGCGGCAACCATACCGACCACAACAAAGGCTGTGTGCTTGCGGCAGGCATCAACCTGGATGCCATTGCCTGCGTTGCGGCAAATGACGAGAATATTGTCCGCCTGAAAAGCGTGGAATACCCCAAGGAAGATGTTGTTGATCTTGCCGTTTTGACTCCCGTTGCAGAAGAAAAAGACCACTCTGCCGCACTCATCCGTGGTGTTGCCGCCCGTTTCGTACAGCTCGGCTACAAGGTCGGCGGTTTTGACTGCGTGACCACCAACAGGGTCATTGCAGGTTCAGGGCTTTCCTCCTCGGCAGCATTCGAAGTGCTTGTGGGCACCATTTTCAATTATCTTTACAATGACGGTGCGATCTCCACTGTCGAAATCGCAAAAATTGCACAGTATGCCGAAAACGTCTTCTTCGGCAAGCCCTGCGGACTGATGGATCAGATGGCATGCTCGGTCGGCGGTTTTGTGCAGATTGACTTCGCAGACACCGAAAAACCCGTCATCACCCCCGTTACATTCGACTTCACTTCCTGCGGCCATGCCCTTGTTATCACCGATACAAGAGCCAGCCATGCAGACCTGACGGACGAATATGCCGCAATCCGCAAGGAAATGGAATCCGTCGCCGCTGTGTTCGGCAAAACCTGTCTGCGTGAAACGGATGAAGCGGAAGTAATGGCAAACATGGCTCTTGTGCGCGAAAAATGCGGTGAACGTGCTTGCCTTCGTGCCATACATTTTTATAACGACAACCGCAGAGTTGAAAAAGAAGCCGAAGCCCTCAAAGCAGGCGATTTCGAAAGCTTCAAGAAGCTCGTCATTGAAAGCGGCAACTCCTCTTACATGTATAACCAGAATGTTTTTGTTAAAATCAAGGATGCAGGTCAGCCCGTATCCCTCGCACTCGCTCTGAGCGACAGTGTCCTCAACGGCAGAGGTGCATGGCGTGTGCACGGCGGCGGTTTTGCGGGAACCATCCAGGCTTTCGTCCCCGAAGATTTGCTCGATACATACATTGCAACCCTTGAATCCGTATTCGGCGAAGGTGCTTGCTATGTTCTTTCCATCCGCAGTGTCGGCGGCACGGAAGTTAAGTAAAAAAAACACTTAACGAAAGGCGAATTTTTTCGCAGAATATATACCATGAAAGCAAGTGAAAACAGACACTATAAAGTTCTCGAGCTGGACAAGGTTCTGCACAGACTGGCGGAGCTGACCACCTGCGAGGATGCAAAATGGGAAGCTGAGCGCATCATGCCCTGCACTTCCCTTGTTGAAGCACAGGCGCTGCTGAATCAGACCGAAGCGGCTTATTTACTGCTTGCCAAATTCGGCGGTCCGTCCTTCGGCAGTATGAAAAATGTGAACAATGCACTGTTCCGCGCTAGTGCGGGCGGTGCACTGACGATGAAAGAACTGCTTGACATTGCGGAAGATCTGCGTGTCATCCGTTCGGTGTCGGAATGGCGGTTCCGTCAACCGGGTGCTGACAGTTGTCTTGACATCTTGTTCGGTGCACTCATGCCCCAACGATTGTTGGAAGAAACCATCGTCACATCCATTGTCAGCGAAGAAGAAATGAGCGACCGTGCCTCCCCCGCCCTTGCCGATATCCGCCGCAAGATGCGTCAACAGGCACAGAATATCCGTGACAAATTAGACGGCATGGTGCATTCCGCACACTATAAACAGTATCTGCAGGATGCCATCATCACCCAACGCAACGGCAGATTCGTCGTGCCCGTCAAAAACGAGTTCCGCGGCAATGTGCCGGGGCTTGTGCATGATACCTCCGGCAGCGGTTCCACCGTGTTCATTGAGCCGATGGCAGTCGTGGAAGCCAATAATGAAATCCGTGTTCTGCAAGGAAAAGAACGCGAAGAAATTGACCGCATTCTTGCCGAATTATCTGCACAGGCAGGCGAAGTGGCAGACACCGTCAAGCACAGTTACGAGTGTCTTGTGGAACTCAACCTCATTTTTGCAAAAGCAAGGCTTGCCTATGACATGAACGCAAGCGTACCCGCCCTCAACGAAGACGGCATCACCGTTCTCAACAAGGCAAGACACCCGCTGCTCAACAAAAAAACGGTCGTTCCCGTGGATATTTCCCTCGGCGACCGATTTGACACCCTGATGATCACAGGCCCGAACACGGGCGGCAAGACTGTTTCCATCAAAACACTGGGATTATTGACTTTGATGGCTGCCTGCGGTCTGATGGTACCGTGTGCGGATGAAACAAAAATCTGCATCTACCGCAAAGTGTTTGCGGATATCGGGGACGAACAGAGCATCGAGCAATCGCTGTCCACATTCTCCTCGCACATGACCAATATTATCAACATCATCAAAGAAAGCGACACCGACAGCCTGGTTCTGATTGACGAACTCGGTGCCGGTACAGACCCCGTGGAGGGTGCCGCCCTCGCCATGGCGATCCTTGAAAGACTGCATTTCAACGGCAGCAAAATTGCCGCTACCACACACTATGCCGAACTAAAAGCGTATGCATTGCAGACTGCAAGAGTGGAAAACGGCAGTTGCGAATTCGATGTGCAATCGCTTCGTCCAACCTACCGGTTGCTGATCGGCGTTCCCGGCAGAAGCAATGCCTTTGCAATCACCGAACGCCTCGGTATGGACATGGATGTTATCCTTCGTGCAAAGGAATTGGTGGAAGCCGACGATCTGAAATTTGAAGATGTGGTGGATTCGCTCGAAGAAAGCCGTCTGAAAATGGAAGAAGAACGCGACGAAGTTGCAGAAAAACGTGCCGAAGCCGAAAAGGCACTCGCAGAAGCACAGAAAAAACTTGCCGAAGCCGAAGACTTACGCAAACGCGAATATGAAAAAGCACAAACGGAAGCACTTCGCATCACGGAAAATGCCCGCCGCGAAGCCAATGCACTGCTTATGGAAGTCGAACGCTTCCGCAAGGACATGAAGACCACCAAAGATGCCGCCGACCTTGCCGCCAAGGCACGTTCTGCCATGAAAAAAGACCTTTCCAACCTCGACAGTGCGGTCAATCCCGTGGTTACCTCTTTGTATGAGGACGAAGACTATGTCCTGCCCCGTCCGCTTGTTACCGGTGACCGTGTGCTGATTGCAGACATCGGCAGAGAAGCGGATGTGATGTCCCCCGCCGACCGTAAAGGCAATGTCGAAGTGCTGGCGGGTTCCGCCAGAATGCGTGTGCAGGTCAGCCGTTTGCGTTTGCTTGAAAAGAAAAAAGAGAAGAAAAAGACCGTATCTGCCCCCACCGTCGCAAGAAGTGAATCCAGACTCACCGCAAGTGCGGAAAACCGTGTGGACCTGCGCGGTATGAACAAAGAAGAAGCCCTGTTCACCCTCGATGCTTTCATCGACAGTATGCTGTTGTCGGGTCTGCAGGAATTCACCGTCATTCACGGCAAAGGCACGGGCGTACTTCGCGAAGCGGTGCAGCACCACCTCAAAAATAATAAATTCGTCAAGACCCACCGCCCGGGACTTTACGGCGAAGGCGAAAACGGGGTTACGATAGTCACGCTGAAATAATTTTTGCAGGGAGGCATCACAATGGCACACGCTCCGTCAAAAGAATCCTCAAAAACCGATTCCGGCATGAAATACAGCAGCAAAGCCTTGCTTATTATGCTGACTGCACTTGTTTTGTGCCTGGCTGCCGTATTTTTATACGGCCATTTCACCACCCTGCAGACAACAGATGATATCCTGCAGAAAGCCGCCAAAGAATGCCACATCCCGATTGAAGAGGATTCTTCCCTTTCACTCTGCGGCAGCTGTGAAACTGATGCAAATGAGCACATATTCTGGTTTACGGCGGTTGACAGCCAAGGTGAAAACCGCTATCAACCGATGCGTTTTACCGAAGTCGGAGAAAGCAAATTCAAATTCCGCCATGCCCCAAAATCATTTGTCAGCAAAAACGACATTGCTTACGATCACTACAGCCGCGGCATCGTGTATCTTGTCAACAATCCCGATTGTGCAACCATCGTTTTCAATGCCGGCACAGCGGACGAAAAAACAGTTACGGTGGACGGTATTCCGTTTATATATAAATACGAATACACCTCACCCGACAACACTGAATCAGAAGAAAACATTTCTGTTCAATTCCTGGACAAAAACGGAAATGTTGTAATGTAACAAAAAAGAGCCGGTCCGGTTTTAACCGAATCAGCTCTCTTTTTATATAATTTTCTCAAAATCTTCTTTCAGAACAGGCAAATCATTCTGAATAATTTCTTTATTTTGGCTCAGGCACTTGATTCTATTTATTTTATGTATTAGTATAGAAACAGCTAAAAATTGAAAGGAACGAACGATATGTTTTCAATGCTGAAAAAAGTATTTTCAATCATTATTGCGTTCTTTACACTGCTGTTCAGCGGTGCGGATCTCGGAGAAGAACTTCCCTATCTCCGTTTTGAAACGGATGTATCTTTCACTTCCCTGTCTGCGGATGAACTGCCCGTGACCGAAGATGAAAAAACCGCCTGCCGCACATGGTACGAAGAAAACGTGCTCTATGCAGGACAGAACGAAATTGCCCCTGCCTACGATTTCTCCGTAAACGGGATTCCCCTTTCCATGAAACTCTCCGATTGGCAGTTTACCGTAACCCCGGCGGCAGAAAACCGCAAAAACGGTGAAACCTCCGTCATCACGCTGACAAACGAAAAAGCAGGTTTGCAGGCAACTGTGGAAGCCACGCTTTACATCGAAAATGCAACCTGCGAATGGACGGTTTCCGTGCAGAATACAGCCGAAAAACGCTCCGGTGTGCTTTCCGGTTTCCATGCAATCAACTGCACACTGCCCGTTGATGATGCAGAAATCTATTTCAGCCGCGGCAGTGCAGACAATGCAGCCGATTTCACCATGCTGCATACGGATTGCTCCATCCTGCCGACGACCGTTTCCGCAAAGGACGGCCGCTCCACCACGGAATTCCTGCCTTACTTCAACCTCAACGGCGAGTCCTGCGGTGTTGTGCTCGGCATCGGCTGGTCGGGTCTGTGGGAAGCCTCATTCAAAAACTGCAGCAACGGCTTGCTGGTTAATGCCGGACAAAAAAATCTGCTCGGCTATCTTGAGCCCGGTGAATCCGTCCGTTCACCGCTTGTTTCTCTTACATTCTACAACAGCGAAAATCCCGTCAAGGGCTTCAACGCATTCCGCAACTGGATCAAGGACTGCGTCTACCCCGACAATGTCCCCACGGTGCAGAACAACATGGACATCCTTTTTGTCAGCAACACCCGTACCGCTGCGGAGATCTTCTATGACCTTGAACATTTCGACAATTCAAGAGCACCTTACATCGACAACTACTGGATGGATGCAGGCTGGTACGCAGGTTGCGAAGAAAGCTGGGCAGACGGTGTCGGCAACTGGACAACCTCCGAAACCCGATTCCCTGACGGCATCAAAGCCATTTCGGACTATGCCGCCGATTATGAAAAAGGGATCGTTCTCTGGTATGAACCCGAACGCCTGACCTCCAACAGTTATCTCTATTCCGTCGGCTCACAGCATGAAGACTGGATCGTGGATCTCGACCCGAAGGCGGATTTCAACCAGACCGTCATGTGGAACCTCGGCAACGAGGAAGCCTGTGCATTTTTAAGCGAATACATCAGTTCCTCCCTTATTGAAAACGGTGTTGCGATCTACCGTCAGGACTTCAACTTCAGTCCGACTGAATTCTGGCAACATCTGGATCTGCACGCCAACGGCGGCAGAATCGGCTTTGCCGAAAACCATTATATCACAGGCCTGTATACATATCTGGATGCCCTCTTTGAAGCCATTCCCGGTCTTGTGATGGACAACTGTGCAAGCGGCGGCAGACGATTGGATCTTGAAATGACCCATCGCAGTGTGCCCATGTGGCGCAGTGACTATAACTGCGATCAGACCCGTCCTGACTTGTTGGATGCCACACAGGCACACACCTACGGACTGTCCTTCTGGCTGCCTGTCAGCGGCACGTTCATCAATTACGATACCGAATACGGCATGCGCAGTTCCATCATGCCCATTCTGCAGGTACCCATGGCTTCCCCCGAATCTGCCCTCACCGCATACCGTGCCGAGCGTGAGGCACAGATGCAGGGCTTCTTCCCGCTTTCTTTCGGCGGCACAGATCCCGAAAAGATCACCGCCATGCAGTACGGTGATGAAACAACAGGCTGTGCTTTGATTTATGCCCATGCCGAACACGAAGCCGATTCCTTTGCCGTTCACTTCAGCGGTCTGAAAACAGACACCGTCTATGCAGTAACGGATGCCGATACACCTGACACCACATCGCATTTCACGGGTGAAGAGCTGATGGCAGGTGCTTACAGTGTATCTTTCCCCGATGGCAGAAAAGCCATTGTGTTGAATTATACGGCTCAATAAGAACGTGTAAAGCGTTTTTCCTTTACATTTGTTAAAATTTCCGCTTTGTCAAAATTCCTCTTGACAAGGCGGTTTTTTTATACTATAATGCCCCCTGTAAAGTTTCACATCTTTACACTGAAGGAGCGTTTATTGTGGCCAAAAATCTTGACCTCATCCTGCTGCTTGACTTCTACGGCGATATGCTGACCCCCAAGCAGCGCGAATTTGTGGATTATTATTACAACGATGATCTCTCCCTTGCCGAAATCGCACAGAATGTCGGCATCACCCGCCAGGGTGTGCGCGATGCCATCAAGCGCGCCGAAGTGCAGCTGACGGAAATGGAAGAACGACTCGGTCTTGTCAGCCGTTTTCAGAGTATGCAGGCAGGTCTTTCGGAAATCATCGAATGTGCCGATGCCATCAACAAAGAAAATCTTTCCTGCGGACTTTCGCGTGAAATCAACGATCTGACCGTCCGCATTCAGTCCATAGCAATGTCCCTGTCCGAATAACAAGGCGTTGCAGAGAACCGCCAAGCCGTTGTGGCTGTTCCTCGTTTTGCAATACATGCAGCGGCAGAAACGGAGAACCATATGGCTTTTGAAGGTCTTTCCGACAAACTCGAATCCGCGTTTAAAAAACTCAAAAGCAAAGGTGCGCTGACAGAATCCGACGTCAAGGACGCGATGCGTGAAGTGCGTTTAGCACTGCTTGAAGCCGACGTCAGCTACAAGGTCGCCAAGGACTTTACCGCAAAGGTAACCGAAAAGGCGATCGGTGCACGTGTCATGGAAAGTCTGACACCCGCACAGATGGTCATCAAGATCGTCAACGAAGAACTCACCGCACTCATGGGCGGCACGCAGGCAAGGCTTGCAAGTGCATCCCATCCCCCCACAATCGTCATGCTCTGCGGTCTGCAAGGTTCGGGTAAAACCACCCATGCCGCCAAGATCGCAAAGTTCCTGAAAAAACAGGGCCACCGTCCCCTGCTTGTCGCTTGCGACATTTACCGTCCCGCCGCTATCAAGCAGTTGCAGGTTGTCGGTGAACAGGTCGGCGTTCCCGTCTTTGAAATGGGCAAGGAAAACCCCGTGACCATTGCAAAGGAAGCCGTGAAACTCGCCAAAGACCACGGGTATGACTATGTATTCCTTGATACAGCGGGTCGTCTGCACATCGACGAAACGCTGATGACGGAACTGAAAAACATCAAAGCAGAAGTCAAACCCCATGAAATTCTGCTTGTTATCGACGCTATGCTCGGTCAGGATGCCGTTAACGTCGCTTCCACATTCAACGAAGCACTCGGCATTGACGGTCTTGTTCTTACCAAACTCGACGGTGACACCCGCGGCGGTGCGGCACTGTCCGCCAGAGCGGTCACGGGCAAACCCATCAAGTTTGCAGGTGTGGGCGAAAAGCTCGACGACCTTGATGTTTTCCATCCCGACCGTATGGCAAGCCGAATCCTCGGCATGGGCGACGTGCTGTCTTTGATTGAAAAGGCTGAAACCGCACTCGACGAAAAGAAAGCAGAAGAGCTCGAAAAGAAGCTCATGCAGAATAAATTCGACCTCAATGACCTGATGGATCAGATGCTCGAACTTCGCAAAATGGGTTCGATGAAAGATCTGCTTTCCATGATCCCGGGGGTCGGCAAAAAACTCAAGGATCAGGATGTGGACGAAAGCGGCATCGACAAAACGCTTGCCATCATCCGTTCCATGACACCGCAGGAACGCAGAAAGCCCGACATCATCAACGCTTCCCGCAAGCGCAGAATCGCAGCCGGTTGCGGCATGCAGGTGGAAGATGTCAACCGTCTTCTGTCGCAGTACAAGCAGATGCAGAAGTTGTTCAAACAGATGAACGGCAAGGGCGCAAAGAAAAAAATGAAACGCATGTTCCCCAACGGAATGCCCGGCGGCATGGGCGGCGGTATGCCCGGTATGCCCCCGATGGGCGGTTTTTAATCAAGGTTTGAATGCAAAAGCATTTGAATAAATAAAATTTGTTTATATTATTTTTGGAGGTACCATAAAATGGCAGTAAAAATCAGACTTCGTCGCATGGGTGCAAAGAAAGCTCCCTTCTATCGTGTTGTTGTTGCAGATTCCCGTTATCCCCGTGACGGCAGATTCATCGAAGAAATCGGCTATTACAACCCCATGACCGAACCTTCCACCGTCAAGATCGACGCTGACAAGGCAAA
Organism: Acutalibacteraceae bacterium; assembly: GCA_045605525.1. Classification (GTDB taxonomy): domain Bacteria; phylum Bacillota; class Clostridia; order Oscillospirales; family Acutalibacteraceae; genus RUG806. Next base: position 48,817 of record JAZUQC010000049.1, on the reverse strand, counting down.
GCAGTGGATCGCCAACGGTGCACAGCCCACCGACACCGTCAAGAGCCTGCTCAAGAAGAACGGCATCATCGACTAATCCACCCGGAAGGATAACACAGCATGAAAGAATTGCTCACCACCATCGCACAGGGCCTTGTTGAAGCTCCCGAATCGGTCGTTGTCACCGAGGACGAAATCAACGAAGAAGGCGTTGTTGTGTATCATCTTCACGTTGCAGAAGACGACATGGGCAGAGTCATCGGTAAGCAGGGTTGCATTGCAAAGGCAATTCGCACCGTTATGCGCTCCACCGCAGTTCGCCGCAACATGAAAATTCAGGTCGAAATCGACTGATTTTCGAACAAAAAACGAAACCGTATCGGACATCAATCCGGTACGGTTTTTGTTTTTTATTCTGTTTACCAGTTTTCCTGCAACAGAAAATCTGCAATGTGCATGATCGCAATTCCGTTTTCGTTGCCGACGGCAAGCGGATCTCTGCAAACAACATACTTGTGATAATGATCTTTGATTTCTGCAAGATTGTCGGTTTCTCTTGTTGATTCCTCCGGCAGCTGTACGCAGACCTGCACATAAATTTTTTCATCTCTGCGAACACCGACAAAGTCAATTTCTTTTGTATCGTTTTTGCCGATATAAACATCATATCCTCTGCGTTTCATTTCAAGAAATACAATGTTTTCAAACATGGCGGACAGCATTTTTCTGTCAAAGCCCATCTGACTGTATTTGATGGAAATATCCGAAAGATAATATTTTTCCTGCGTTTTAAGCACCGATTTACCTTGCAGGTCATATCGCTTGCAGGGATAAATAATAAATGCTTCGCTGAGCCATTTGAGGTAGTTGTAAATGGTTTCCACGGAAAGATTCCTGTTTTCACTTTTCAGGAATTTCACAATGGCGGATGCCGAAAATGTTTTGCCGACATTTTCAACAATGTAACGAACAACACGGTCAAACAGTTCTTTGTTTCTTATTTTGTGCCGTTTGGAAATATCCCTTGTGATAACGGATGCATAAATACCTTCCACGACCTGATAAGCAGACCTTGTATCGAAATTGCTGATACCGACAATGGGAAAGCCGCCGAACTGCACGTATTCATCAAAGATCTCTCTTGCGGATGCCGTGTCTTTGTTTTTGAAAGTAAGATATTCTTTGAAAGAAAGGGTATAAACGGGAATCAGCACATACCGTCCCGTCAAATAGGTTGAAATTTCACCGGACATCAGCTTGGAGTTGGAGCCGGTGACATAAATATCGACATCCGCACCCTCAAGCAGCGAATTGACAACTTTTTCCCAGCCGTTGATTTCCTGCAATTCGTCCAAAAACAGATAGCATCTGTCTTTGCCGCAGATGGCAGACAGCAGATCGGCATACATTTCCTTTGCCGAAAAGTCCTCATATTCGGGACTGTTATATCTTCGCTCAATGATATTTTCCGGTGCAATCCCCTTTTCCTGCAATTTCTGCACAAGCATATCAAAAATGGTGGATTTACCGCAACGGCGCACACCGGCAAGAATTTTCACAAGCGGTAAATCCTCAAAGGGTGCGATTGCATTGATATAATCAGGCCTGATAATCACTTTGACCACCTCTTTCATTCTCATAATATCGAAAAACTTCTTAAAAGTCAAGAGTTATTACCTCTATAGAAGTAAAAACTACCCGTATTTTTCCCACTTTTTCTACTTTAACAAGAAAAACAAGATCCGCAACAGAACAGACCTTGCTTTCTTTCTCGCATATTTATTTTTTTATTTTATCCCAATATTCCTTTGCTGCCTGCTCGGTGCGGTTTTCGCCGAACTGATAATAGGTGGCATTTTTGAGGTTATCGGGCAGGTATTGCTGCTTGCACCAATGATTCGGGTAAGCATGCGGATAATTGTAAAACTGCCCTTTCACGGCAGCATCTTCGCCGTCAAAATGCTTGTTCTGCAGCGTTCTCGGAACGGGACCTGCTTTGCCTGCCTGCAAATCGGACAGTGCGGCATCGTAGCCGAGATACGCGGAATTCGATTTCGGGCTTGTTGCCACCAGCACGGCGGCATCGGCAAGCGGAATGCGAGCCTCGGGCATGCCAACCTGAAAAGCCATGTCCACAGCGGCTTTGACAATGGGAATAATCATCGGATAGGCAAGTCCGACGTCCTCCGCCGCACAGACCATAAGTCTTCTGCAAGCCGAGGGCATGTCCCCCGCTTCTAAAATGCGGGCAAGATAATGCAGTGTTGCATTCGGATCGGAGCCGCGCATGGATTTCTGAAAAGCAGACAGCAAGTCGTAATGCTCGTCCCCCTCGCGGTCGTAACGAAGGGCGGTTTTCTGCGTGACGGCTTTGGCGGTTTCAAGCAAAATTTTGCGTTTCTGCCCGACATCGGGAATATTGCTCGACAGCACACACAGTTCAACCGAATTGACCCCCTTGCGTACGTCCCCGCCGCAACCGCGGGCAATGTGCATAAGCACCCCGTCTTCGATTTCAAATTCCTCTTTGAAATCCTGTGCCATCACGGCAAAGGCACGTTCCAGCGCGGGCAGAATGTCTTCAGGCGTGACGAATTTGAACTCAAACACGGTGCTGCGGCTGAGGATAGCGGGATAGATGTAAAAATACGGATTTTCGGTGGTGGCGGCAATGAGGGTAACGGTTCCGTTTTCGATGTATTCGAGCAGAGATTGCTGTTGTTTTTTGTTGAAATACTGAATTTCATCCAGATACAGCAATACACCGTTGGGGGCGGCAAGGGTATTGACTTCACCTATAACGGCACGCACATCGGCGATGGACGCATTGGTGCCGTTGAGAATGTGCAATTTACGCTTGGTTGCCGCCGCAAGAATACGGGCGACCGTGGTTTTTCCCGTCCCCGAAGGGCCGTAGAAAATCATATTGGGCAAATGACCCGATCGGATGATATTGCACAGCGGTGCATTCTCTGCGATCAGGTGTTTTTGTCCCACAACCTCATCAATGGATTGCGGTCGGATTCGTTCGGCAAGCGGCTGAGCCATGCGTTCACTTCCTTGCATTTAATGAATGATTGTAAAAAATTTTTGCACCCGGCAACGGGTCTGCACCCTGTCGGGAGGGCATTTTGTCCGACAGAGTGTTTTCAGCGGCGGCCGTATGTCAGCGGCCAATCGGGGACGGAAACAAGCCGTACCGCCGTGCACCGCCGCGGATTGTGTCCCCAAGGACACTATATGCGGAGAACAGGTTGATGTGAGAATAAATATAAAGAATACAAAATGCAAAATGCACAATGCAGAATGCAAAATTATCGGGCCGCTGTTCGCTCCGATTATAGAGCATAAATAATTTGATTTTAATACAAAGCCTCATTTTTTAATTTATTTGTGCAAAAATTATTTCAAAATTGCCATTATGTGCACAAATTTAAATTCTTAGCTTCTACAATGGCAACGCCATTCCGATAATTTTGCATTTTGCATTTTCAATTTTGCATTTCTGCGAAGCAGATAAACCGCAATTTATTTCACTTCTCAATTTCTGCGTTTTTGACACCTGTGAGGTCAAACGGCGGGGTGTATTGTGCTTCGGCACTGGTCAGCTCCTGCACAAATCCGTCTTCAATACCGCACAGATACAGATAATCCACCGCTTTTTCATATTCTTCTTCGCTGAGTTTACGGTTTAAATTTTCAAATGCAAGCGGTTCGGCGGGCGGGGTGTATTGCCCCATCAGGCTGAACAAAGCCTGCCCGTCTGGAAACAGGGATGCAAAAGTATCAATAACACCGTATGTGTTTTCAAGTTCACCCGGCAGAACAAGATGCCGAACAAGAAGTCCTTTTTGCAACATCCCGAAATCATCGAACTGCACATCACCGACCTGACGGTACATTTCTTTGAGTGCCGCACGCACACGGAAGGGGTAATCTGCCGCCGCAGAATATTTTTTGGCGGGTGCAACGGCACTGTATTTAAAGTCGGGCATATAAATATCAATTTTTCCTTCGAGCATTTTAAGCGTTTGCACACTGTCATACCCGCCCGAATTCCAGATGACGGGCACATTGTGCGAAAAGCCGTCGAGTGATTCGGCAATCTGCGCGGCAAAATGGGAGGGTGTGACAAGATTGATGTTATCTGCCCCCTGCCACACGAGTTCTTCAAAAATCTCTCGCAGACGCGGTACCGTGACTGCTTCACCGAAACCGTCCGCACTGATTTGTTTATTCTGACAGAACACACACCGCAGATTGCAACCGCTGAAAAAGACCGTTCCGCTGCCACCCGAACCGCTGATGCACGGTTCTTCCCAAAAATGCAAAGCCGCCCTTGCAAGAACAAGGGCTTCTTTCTGACCGCAAAATCCTTTGTGCTGACTGCGGTCAATTTTGCAATTGCGGGGGCACAGGGTGCATTCCATGTCAGTTTTCCTCTTTGTAAAGCAAATGCAGTTCGTGCAACGCACGTGTGGTCATCATATAAGCCACACGTCTGTTTTTTTCAAGATCTTCGGCATGCGGGATAATAACTGCATCGAATTCAAGCCCTTTACTCAATGTTACGGGCATAATAATGAATTTACTGCTCATGCGCGAGTAGGCGGTGTTGACCAGTTCGCAATCGGGCAGATATTTTTTTATTTCTTTATAGAATCTTGCCGCTGTTGCCGCGGTATCAGTCAGAATGCAGACGGAATTGTAGTCCGCAGGCACATTTTTTGCGATTTCGGCGGCAGTTTTGGCAAGATTGTCGGTGTGATACACAAAGGGGTCTTGTCCTTCGCGGTCAAAAACATCATAATCCGCACCGTCCAGAAATTGTTTTGAAAATTCACTGAGTTGTTTTGTGGCACGGTAGCTTTTGCCGAGTTTCATCACAGATGCACCGTAAATTTCACAAAGCTGTGTTTCGTTTGTGGTATTCAGTTGCGGCACAAGTGCCTGATTGGTGTCGGCAAGCAAAGTGAACACGGCTTTGGGATACAGCAAACGCAGAATTTTGTGCTGCAAAACAGAATAATCCTGTGCTTCATCAAGCAGAATGTGTGCAGGGGGATCCTCCTGTTCACAGTTGCCCAGTTTCGCGGCAATATACAATGCCATAACGGCATCTTCAAAATTCAGCAGACGGTTGCCCATGCGGTGTGCAAGATCATTCACAAGTTTTTTGTCCTTACACCATGCACGGAAAAAGCGATAGTAAAGCGGTACGGTATCCTGTGCCACGGCACCGTTGATCATCATTTCGAGGTTTCCCAAAGCACTGCTTTTCAGATTTTCCATGAGTTTCTGCAAAGGCTCATGGCTTTCGTGCTTTTCAAGCAGTTTGCTCGTCAGATCAAGACGGTTGATGAGAAAATAATCATCAATTTCATCCCTTGCCCATTCCAGCAACAGTTGTAATCTTGCATGCACGGACAAATTGACGGAAAACGCCTCGTATTTCTTTTTCATGGTTTCGGCAGACAGTGCAACTTCGCCGAACACACGAATATCAAAAAAACGGCAATGCATCAGATCCAGACAGCGATCCACATAGGAAAGAAAATCGGGGTCATAAACGGCATTCACCGTTTTGGTGCGGTATTCATTCCCCTCCAGCACTGCTTCTGCCAGTTCATAATAATCTGCCACGGTGTATTCGGGCAGATACTGCGACAGCAAAGACGAGAAAAGGCAGGAACGCACTTCTTCTTCGCCGAGGTCGGGAAGCACGCCCGAAACATAGTGCAGAAATGCCACATTATTGGTAAATAGAAGAATATCTTTGGAAATCAGGCTTGTACGCAGTTCATACAACAGCCATGCCAGGCGGTGCATACCGATGCTTGTTTTGCCGCACCCCGCGGGACCGAACACGGCAAGGCTTTTTTTGGTGTCAAAACGGATACAGCGGTTCTGTTCACGCTGAATGGAGCAGACAATAACCTTCAGTCGGTCACTCGAGGCCCCCGAAAGCACATTGCGAAGCACCGTGTCATCAATGCGAAGATCCGCATCCCAGCAAGCGGCAAGTTCGCCGTCCTTGAACTGATACTGACGGATTTTCTGAATTTCGCCTTCAATAAGCCCCATCGGTGCTGTATAAGAAGCCCGACCCGTTTCACCCGTGTAGAACAACGAGCAGACAGGGGTACGCCAGTCATAAACATGCACAAACAGCGTATCGGAGTCCATCAAAGAACGAAGACCGACATAGATTTCTTCCGTTTCGTAGCCGTCCTCCTGAAAATCGACCCTACCGAAATAGGGGGCTGAACGCATTTTTTCAAGAATATAACGGGTGGAAATACACTGATTTACAGTGTCCATTTTTTTGCCGATGGATTCCTGCAGGTCGAATGCATGACCGTACACCGCACCGTAAGGATTGTCCAACGAAAATTGAGCTCCCTCGGCACGGGCTTCTTCAAGCTGTTCGGTTTTCAGCCTGGCAAGGTATTGTATTTGTGCATCAATAAATGCCTGCACACTCTGAAAATACTTCAATTCCTGCTTGTCCATTCGGCACCTCTGTAAAAACAGCAGATATGACCCTGTTTTTCGGGTAATCTACACCATTATACTCACCATTATAGCATTAAATCGCCCAAACGCAAGTCTTGAATTATAATAAAAAATATGGTATAATAGGGCAAGATAGATCATGATGCTATTTTTTCCTTGCGGGAGGTTTTTATGAAAGCGAACGACAAACTCTCTTTCGGCTCGAAGCTGTGGTACGGCTCGGGTGCGATCGGTCTTGATTTAAGCTACGGCATGTTCTACAGTTTTCTGAACAAATACCTGACGGACGTTCTGAGACTCAAATCCAACTTTTTGACCATACTGACACCTATTGCCCGTATCTGGGACGGCATCAACGACCCGATGATGGGTACCATTGTTGACAACACAAACACCAAAATGGGCAAATACCGCCCGTGGGTGCTGCGCGGCTCCCTGCTGAATGCAATTGTGCTTGCATTTCTGTTCAACAACCCCGGCATTCCCGCCAATTCCGCATGGATCTATGTGTATATTTCGATTCTGTATGTCGGCTGGGGTATGTCCAACACGTTGGCAGATATTCCTTACTGGTCGATGGTACCTTCGTTCACAAGCGACCCCAAGGAGCGTTCCATGATTGCAACCATTGCCCGCACATTTTCGGGACTCGGTCAGGGGCTTGTTTCCATCGGTGCACCGATGCTGATGAAGGTATTCAGCACCACGCTTTCCGCAGACGGCACACCCGTGTGGGATGAAAGAAGTTTTTCGATTATTTCCGTCATCTGCTCGGTGGGTCTTGTGTTCTTCGCCTGTATGGCAATGCTCAAAACCAAAGAAAATGTTGTCATCAAACAGGAAGAAAAATTCACCTTCGGCAAAGTTATTCAGATCGCGAAAGGCAACGACCAGCTTCTTATTTTTATGCTGTTCGCCATGCTTTCCAATACGGCACACTACATGATTTCAGGTGTGGGCGTATACTTCTTTGACGTTGTTGTGGGCGATGCAGGCAAGCAGAGTCTGTTCAACACCCTCGGTGCGGTCGGTTCAATCCTCGGTCTTGCCGTCATTCCGATCGGTATGAAATTCACCACCCGCAGACGCACCTATCAGTTCTCGCTTGCCCTTGCAGGTGCAGGATTTATCGGCATGTTTGCGGCATTCAAGCTGTTTGCAGGTCAGTTGATGGTACTGTACATCTTCAACCTCATTGCTCAGATCGGCACTGCCGCCATGTTCGTTTCGCAGACCGTGTTCCTTGCCGATATTGTGGACTACGGCGAAGTCAAGATGGGCTTCCGTGCGGAATCCGTCACTTTCTCCATGAAAGGCTTTTTGCAGAAAATGGCTTATACCATTCAGACCCTTATCATGTATCTCGGCATGAGTATCACAGGCTATAACGGTGACCTGCACGGTGCAAACAGCCCTGCGGTCAAGTCCGCATTCAGCGTGATGATGCTGGTTCTTCCCTTTATGTTTATGATGGCATCGCTTCTTGTGTTCTCGACCAAATTCAAACTGCACGGCAAATACATGGAAGACATCACCGCCAAGGTGACCGCCGCCAAGCAGGCAAGACTTGAAAAAGCAGAACAGGAAAACGCATAATGCCGACTGCAAAAAAGGCCGTTACATCGGCAACATTAAAAATAATTGCCCTTGTTTGCATGACCATTGACCACATCGGTCATGTATTTTACATCCCGATGATGACCGCATCCTCCGCTTTCGGATTGCTTTATCTGCTGCTTCGCACAATCGGCAGAATCGCGTTCCCGCTGTATGCGTTCATGATCGCCGAGGGGTGTCGCTACACAAAAAACATAAAAAAATATTTCGGCCTGCTGGCTGTTTTTGCCGTTGTTTCCGAAATTCCTTACAACATTGCAGGCAGTGGCACATGGCTTGACAGCAGTGCACAGAATGTGTATTTCACACTGTTTTTGGGGCTTGCCGCCTGCTACGTTGTGCGTATTCTGCAAGAAAACGGAAAGCACATTCTGTGGTCAGTGCCCGTTGCGGCTCTGCTGTGCCTGAGTGCGTATTTTCTCTCGACGGATTATTCGTGGTACGGTGTACTGTTTATATGGCTGTGTGCGGTAACCCGGGAACAGAAAAATGCCGTACGGATTCCCGTGCTTGTGTTCGGTCTGCTTCTGATTGCAAGACCGTGGCAGATCGTGCAGAACGATTTTGCTTTTGCTTACATCGAAAATTCCTGCATGCAGTTTTTCGGCAGTCTGCCCGCATTGTTCCTGATTTTGCAATACAACGGCGAACGCGGAAATCTACGCATCAACAAATACTTTTTCTATGCCTACTACCCTGCCCATCTGCTGATTTTAGGGTTGGCGGCTTCTTTGTTATCATGATCTCTTACACTTCTTTAAACGATTATTGCTTATCCCGATTCGGCAAAAAGCTTTACAAGCTTTCCGTAGACGGCGGTTTTACCTGTCCCAACCGCGACGGAACATGCGGCACAAGGGGCTGTATTTTCTGTTCTGCGGACGGATCGGGGGCTTTTGCCGAAAAAGGCACAGACATTACACAGCAGCTCGAAAATGCAATTGCCCGCATTGTTTCCAAAAAACCGCAGGGATATATTGCCTATTTTCAGGCATTCACAAACACATACGCTCCGGTAGAAGTTCTGCGGGAGCGTTTTTTGTGTGCCGTCAGATTTCCGGGGGTGGAAGTGCTCGACATTGCCACCCGTCCCGATTGTCTTGGTGATGATGTACTCGATTTGCTGGAAGAACTCAATAAATCCAAGCCCGTTTGGGTGGAACTCGGCTTACAGACAAGCAAAGAAGAATCCGTAACATATATCCGAAGAGGGTATGAAAACGAAGTATATCTGCAAGCGGTGCAAAACTTAAAAAAACGAGGGATTTACTGCGTAACACACCTGATCTTAGGGCTTCCGCACGAAACGGAAGAAGACATGAAAAACAGCCTGCTTTTTGCTTTACAAGCGGGCACGAATGCGGTAAAACTGCAGTTGTTGCATATTTTAAAAGACACCGACCTTGCAACGGATTTTCTTGCGGGGCAGTTTGAAGTGCTTACCATGGAGCAATACCTTCACCTGCTGACGGTATTGCTGCCGTTGATTCCGCCCGAAGTCAGCGTGCACAGAATCACGGGGGACGGCGACAAAAGACAACTCATTGCCCCACTTTGGAGTGCCGACAAAAAACGGGTACTGAACGCAATCCGAACGGCTTTGGAAGAAAAGTAAATTGCGACTTCTCTGTCACCTTTTATAAAATATTTTTCTGTATCTCTTTACTAAATAAAAATAAAGTGATATAATAAATTAGTTTATGGTAAAAGTGCCTGAAATTTGTGAATAATTTAACAAAAAAATACAGTCAAAAAATAAAAAGGGATGAGAACATGGATTTCGTAAACATTGTACCCAAGCCCATTCGTTGCAGCATCAACACGCCTGACAAATATGCAAATATTGAAAACATTGAAAAACAAATCGACGAAAAATTTGATACTTCAGGCAGTTACGATATGTTTTTATATGCGGACAAAACGGTGATTGTAGCGGCGGATGAAAGAGGATTTTTCTATGCACAGCAATCCTTGCGTCAGTTGCAGTCTGTTTACGATGACCAAATTCCCTGTTTCTCTATTTCGGATGCCCCCCGCTATCAACACAGAGGGGTCATGCTTGACTCTGTTCGTCACATGCAGAGCATCGAAGAAATCAAAAAATTCATTGAAGCGGCGGCGTTGTTCAAATTCAATGTCTTCCATTGGCATTTAAGCGACGACCAGGGCTTCCGCTTTGAAAGCGAAGTTTTTCCGGAACTTACAAAAGAATCTTCCGTGCGTCCGTCTTCGGACTTCGGCAAGGTGCACGACAGCACCCCCTACGGCGGATATTACACCAAGGCACAGATAAAAGAGATCATCAATTTCTGCCACGAGCGGTTCATTACCGTCATTCCCGAATTTGACCTGCCCGGCCACATGAGTGCCGTTTTGCATGCAAAGCCCGAACTTTCCTGCAAGAGAGAGAGCGTTGCAATCAAAACCACGGGAGGAATTTTCCCCGACATTCTGTGTGCAGGCAAAGAGGAAGTTTTTGATTTTCTGTTTAAACTCTTTGATGAAGTATGCGAAGTGTTCCCCGATGAATACATTCACATCGGCGGTGACGAAGCCCCGAAAAAATATTGGAAAACCTGCCCGCATTGCCAGAAACGCAAAGCGGAACTCGGTTTTACGGACGAAGAACAACTGCAGGGATACATGACAACCCGCATTGCGGAATATCTTGCAACAAAAGGGCGCAAGGTAATTTGCTGGAACGAAACCCTTGCAAGCGACGTTTTGCCCGAAGGGCTTATCATCCAGAACTGGATGGACAAAAAGAAAAAATGCCCCTCGTTCGCAAACAACGGCGGCAAACTGATTTATTCGGATTACTACCACTACTATACAGACTATCCCTATACCATGACACCCGTGTCCAAAACCTACAATGCCGATCCCGTGATTGCAGGACAACGCAAAAAAGAAAACACCATTGGTGTGGAAGCCCCCATCTGGACCGAACATGTGCGTGATTTTGACCGTCTTTGCTATATGACATGGCCGCGTTTTGCTGCGGTCAGTGAAACAGGCTGGTCAAAAGCAGAAAATAAGAATTACAAAGATTTCAAAAAACGAATCACCGCCCTGCTTCCTCTGCTGGAAGAAATCGGCATCAAAGCCGCCGCACCGCAAGATTGGGATCCGAATCCCGTCAGCCGTCTGTTCGGAACCGCATCCTTTTTTACGGGCACGGTCAACAAGGAAATGATTGTAAACTTTTTCAAAGGAAATAACGATTGATGCAATATACATCTCTTTCACAAAAAGCAAAACCCGTTCTGTTTATCACCGCCGCCATACAGTCACTTGTTTTTACAGGTATTTGCTGTGCCGCAATATGGAGCATTCCGCTCTACGGCATGGGAAATATAAACCCGATCCGTCTGCTCGGCACGGCGGTGACGGTTCTGTTTGCCCTTTTATGGGCTATTGTCACCCCGATCGTGCGTTTTCGCCGTTATAAATACTGCATTGCGGATGACAGAATCGAAATCGTGGAAGGACTTTTTTATATCCGCCGCACAATCGTACCCATTGACCGCATTCATCAGATCGACATCACAAGAGGGCCGATCGACAACCGTTTCGGCATTGCCAAAGTGACTGTGACCACAGCAGGTGCAAAAGCGACCATGCGGTTTTTGGAACTCGAAAAAGCAGAAGAAATCTGCGAATTGCTCAACCGCGTTATCACGCACAAACTGCGTGAACAAAAGGGTGAAGACCATGTTTGACAAACCGCTTCGCAATCACCCGACATATATACTCGAAAAAATCGGTGCATATTTTTTATTCCTCGCTCTCCTCGCAGGCAATATTCTGACCGCAAACACGCAGAACATGGCAGAACTTGTGACACTGCACTACTGGAAAATGGTGTTTTCACAATTATTGAGCGGCAATTTTTCGGTGCTTTTATCGTCCGCAGGTGTTCTTCTTTTTCTGTTTGTTGTCATCTGCGTGAGTGTTCTGCGATGGAATCGTACTTTTTTTCACATTGAAGACGAAATGCTGTTTTCAGAGCGTAAAACACTGTTGAAAAAAACTTCAAAACTGCCCGTCAACAGCATTACCACCGTCAATATTTCACAGAATCTTTTTGAAAAGATGGTCGGCACGGCAAAGGTAAAAATCGACATTAACTCGGCCGCCACCGCCGACAAATCCGATTTTGTTTTTATTCTGAAAAAAGAAACGGCACAACAGTTCAAGGATGCATTGCTCAGCCTGCAGAACAAACAAGAAAAACAGGAAAATCTGCCCCGTGCGATTCTTGCCGCATTTTCGACTGCCGATGCATTTCGTCACCAACTGTTGAGTATACCCTTTGTGCAGATTCTGACAGCCCTTGCCGTGTTTCTGCCGATGTTCATCGGTGAAACGGCAGCTCTGAAAGATGCACTGACAGCACTCGCTGTTTCGGCGGTGATGTATGCGGGATCATTGGTGTTCGGTGTGCTCAATCTTGCGGATTTTCGCCTTGAAACCGACGGAAAACGGATTTACATTTCCCACGGCAAACTGCGTACGCAGAATTATGCGTTTGAAAAAACAAGAGTCAAAGCCGTGTTTCTTAAACAAAGCCTGCTTGCAAGGTTGTTCGGTTTTTGCAGTGTGGAACTGGCGGTGGTGGGACTGGGCAATGAAAAAAACGAATCGCCCCGTCTGTGCCTGCTTGTCAAAAAAGATCGTGCAGAACGGTTGATTGAAGAACTGCTGCCCGCTTACACAAGCACAAAAAAACCGCTTGTGTCGGAAAAAGCAGCACTTATTCCCGCATTTCTGCTGACAGCCCTCGCAACGGCAGTCGCGACAATGATGACCTTTGCGTTTCCGCCGTACGGCTATATTCTGCCTGTTGCCGTTTTTGTTTTCGGCATGGTTTCGGGTGTGCTTTCACAGAAAACACGCACAGTAAGCCTTGAAGAAAATGTATTTTGCTGTTCACTCGGTATTCTGAACAAAAAAACAGGCAGATTTTTATACCCCGATATACAGGAATGCAGACTGAACACCAATGTTTTTATGCAGAAAGGCAAATTCGGCAGAATCGGCTTCAGCATTCTGTCTGCAAAAAATATCAGCACACAGAAAACAGGTTGGTTCAAAGCAGAAATTTATGACGAAGTGTGTAGTAAAATTTTAAAATAAGTTGGTGACCTCATGCACAAAAAATTCGTTGCCCTGCTGACAGCGGTGCTTCTTTTGCTTTCGCTCGGTGCTTGCAAAACCAAAACCGAATATTATGAAAAAATCGGCTTTGCCATGGGAAGTGCCGTTACGATCCGCATTTACGGCTCGCAACAGGCACAGCAGATTGCACAGGATGTTCTTACTTACATAAACGAAACCGACAGTCTGATTTCGGCAAACATTCCCGGATCGGATGTTTACAAAATCAACGAATCCAAAAACGGACAGGTCGTCAGCCGAGAAACATTCGATTATATCGGTGATTGCCTTTCAATTTGCAACACCACCGGTAATGTACTGGATATCACCATCGGTGCGGTCAGTGAATTGTGGGGATTTGACAGCGAAAATCCGACTTTACCCGATGCAAATTCCCTTGCCGACGCATTGCAGACGGTGAATCAGCAGGATTTATTACTGACCGAAGAACGCCTGACCGTCAACAAAAAAGAGGGGCAAAAACTTGACCTGGGTGCATTCGGCAAAGGCATTGCCTGCACAAGTGCACTGCCCGCATTACAAAGAGAGTTCTCGCCTGCCGTTCTTTCCGTCGGCGGTACGGTTCTGTTGTACGGCAACCATCCCGATGAAGCCCACTGGACGGTTGGCGTCCGCGACCCGCACGGCTCTGCGGATGATTACTGTGCAACCCTTGCACTTCGCACAGACGGAAACGGCGGAAAACTTGTGATTTCCACATCGGGCAATTATGAAAAAACCTTTGAAAAAGACGGCAAAACATATCACCATATTCTCGATACCGCCACGGGTATGCCCGTGGAAAACGATCTGTTCGGCGTTACGGTCGTGGCTCAAAGCGGCATTGTCAGCGATGCACTGTCCACGGTGCTGTATATACACGGACTCACAGATCAAAGTCTTCAGGTTTTGCGTGACTACCGTGTTGGTGCGGTATTTCTGTGCAAGGACGGCAGAATGCTCGTCAGCGACAGTCTTGCCGACAAAATCACCGTCACGGATAACTCGTGGACACTCGGTGATTTAGAAGATACCATAGCCAACACAAACAGATAAAAATTACGGTTTATCGGGGTGTTTGCTTGCAAATAATTCCCGCATTGCTTTTATTAAAAATCAAAAATCATACATTTTCAGAAAGAGAAAGAGGTTGATGATTCTATGAAAAATCTACCCGGCGATGCCATTTTAAAGGCTGTCGGTAAGGTTCGCGGCGGTGTTCTGCCCGCACATAACAAGCTGACGGCTGAAATGGAATCCGTGCGTATTGCACCGCCCGAAAAAGTGGTTCTCCCCATGCAACAACACATCGGTGCACCTTGCACCCCCACGGTCAAGGTGGGCGACATTGTCAGTATCGGTCAGGTGGTGGGTGACAGCGACAAATATGTCAGCACACCCATCCATGCTTCGGTTTCGGGCAAAGTGACATCCCTTGCGGAAGTCCGTCTTGCCAACGGCAGAATGGCTCCCGCCGTGACTATTGAAAACGACGGTGAGGACCGTTTGTTTGAGGGGATCGCCCCGCCGAAAGTCACCAACCGCGAAGAATTGTTGCAGGCTGTGCGCGCTTCGGGTCTTGTCGGTCTTGGCGGTGCAGGCTTCCCCACCCACGTCAAGCTCAATATTCCCGCCGACAAAAATGTGGATACCCTTGTTGTTAATGCCGCAGAGTGTGAACCCTACATAACCGTTGACTACCGCGAATGCATGGAAAATGCCGAAAACATTTTCGGCGGTGTGTATCTGCTTGCGGATATGCTCAACCTCAAACAGGTTGTCATCTGTGTGGAAGACAACAAACCCAAAGCCATTCAGGTGCTCAAGGAAATTGCCGACCATGACATTGATGCAGGCAATAAAGTCCGCTTGATGACTTTAAAATCGAAATATCCGCAGGGTGCGGAAAAAATGATGGTCCTGTCTGCCACGGGCAGAGTGGTTCCCGCAGGTAAACTGCCCGCCGATGCAGGTTGTATTGTTATGAATGTCGGCAGTGTGGCATTCGTTAACCGTTACTTAAAAACAGGCAAACCGCTGACAAGCCGCACCGTGACCGTCAGTGGGGACTGCATTGCAAATCCGCAGAACATCCGCGTACCCGTCGGTACATCCGTTCAGCAGATCATTGATGCGTGCGGCGGTTTCACAAAAGATCCCGTCAAGATCATTGCAGGCGGCCCGATGATGGGCACGGCCCTGATTGATACACAGGTCCCGCTTCTTAAGAGCAACAATGCCGTGCTTGCATTCTCGGCATCTTCCGCAGTCTGTAAGCCCGAACGCGACTGCATCCGTTGCGGCAGATGCCATGCGGCATGTCCGATGGGGCTGATCCCGACTCAGATTGAAAAATTTGTCAAACTCAAAGATGCCGAAATGCTCGAAAAGTGCGGCATCGGGGTATGCATGGAATGCGGCAGTTGTGCATTCTCCTGTCCGTCCGGCAAACCGCTTGTACAGCACATGCGCCTTGCCAAAGAAATTGTGAGAGAGGCAGGAACAAAGAAATGAAAACCGGTGTAATTGAGAAAGGAGTGTCGGAACATGCCTGATGAAAACAAAATTTTAACCGTCAGTGCTTCCCCCCATGTAAAAGCAAGCGATACCACACAGCGCATTATGCTTGATGTGATTATTGCCCTGATTCCCGCAGGCATTGCAGGCTGTGTCATTTTCGGCGGCAGAGCTTTACTTGTCATCGGTCTTTGCGTATTCTTCTCGGTTCTGTTTGAATATGCAAGCCGTAAAATCATGAAACGATCCAATACTTTAAGTGACCTGAGTGCCGTTGTTACGGGACTTCTGCTCGCTTACAACATACCTGTCCTCGATGTGGCAAAATTCGACGGCAAAATGTGGAAAGCCACGGTCATGACCGTGCTTCTGTGTGCGGTCGGCTCATTCTTCGCCATTGTTGTGACAAAGCAATTCTTCGGTGGTCTGGGACAGAATTTTGCAAACCCCGCCATTGTGGGCAGAATCGTGTTGCTTGTGTCCTTCCCCTCTGCCATGACCGCCTTCACAACGCCACGCCTTGCCGTGGATGCCGTAACATCCGCCACGCCCCTCGGTGTGCTTTCGGACGCGACCCTTTTTGACCGTGCGGGTGATATTTCCGCACAGCTGACTGAACTTTCGGCGGAAGGATACTTACCCGACCTGTTCTATATGCTCATCGGCATCAAGGGTGGCTGCATCGGCGAAGTCAGCGGTCTGCTTTTGATTCTCGGCTGTGTATATCTTCTCATGCGCGGCGTCATCTCCCCCGCCATCCCCATATCCTTTGTCGGCACGGTTGCTGTTTTCATGTTCGCTGTCAGCGGCGGCAACCTCACCTTCACCGCTTATGAACTTCTCGGCGGCGGCTTGCTGCTCGGTGCAATATTCATGGCAACCGACTACACCACCAGCCCCATCACAACCAAAGGCAAAATTATTTTCGGCATCGGTTGCGGCGTACTCTGCTCGGTCATTCGTCTGTATGCAAGCATGGCAGAAGGCGTTTCGTATGCCATTCTTGTGATGAACATTGCCTGCCCGCTGATTGAAGCGGCAACAAAGCCCCGTCCCTTCGGTGTTGAAAAGGCAAAGAAAAAGAAGGAGGAATCGGCGGCATGAAAAAAGATATTATTATTCCCGTAATCTCCCTTCTTCTGATCTGTCTTGTGTCTTCCGCCCTGCTGGGCGGTGTCAATATGATCACCAAAGACCGCATTGCCGACCTTGCCGCACAGACGGTTGTGGAGGCAAAAAGCGAATTGATTCCCGCCGCAAGTTATGAAGACAAAGACCTCGACGGCACGGCTTATTCCGTTGCACTCGATGAAAACGGAAAGGTGCTCGGCTACATTTTCACCACCTCTGCCAACGGTTACGGCGGTGCTGTCAAGCTGATGACGGGTGTTGACCTGTACGGTAAAGTCACAGGCGTTTCCCTGCTCGAAATCAATGAAACGCCCGGGCTTGGCATGAAAGCCAAAAATGAAAGTTTTCTGCAACAGTTTGTCGATGCATCGGGAACTCTGACCGTTGTCAAGGACGGTTCGTCTGCCCCCGGCACCGTACAGGCAATCACAAGCGCGACCATCACCACCAAAGCTGTCACCTCGGCTGTGAACAAGGCTCTGGGGATATATGAAAGTATAAAGGAGGCGGAGTTGAATGGCTGAGAAAAAATCCTGCATGAAGGAGTTTACCAAAGGTCTTCTTCGTGAAAATCCGACCATGCGCCTTGTGCTCGGCACTTGTCCGACCCTCGCCGTTACCACAAGCGTAGTCAATGCAATCGGCATGGGACTTGCCGCCACGGTCGTCCTGATTTGCTCCAATGTTGTTATTTCCGCACTGCGTAAGGTCATCCCGTCCAAAGTGCGTATTCCGGCTTATATTGTTATCATCGCTTCGTTCGTAACGATCGTGCAGATGGTGGTAAAAGCATTTTTACCCGTTCTGGACGAATCCCTCGGTATTTTCCTGCCGCTGATCGTTGTAAATTGCATCATTCTCGGCAGAGCCGAAGCATTTGCAAGCAAAAATCCCGTTCTGCTGAGTGCGGCCGACGGTCTTGGCATGGGACTGGGCTTCACCGCCGCACTGTTCTGCATGGGTACGGTGCGTGAAATTCTCGGTGCAGGGACCTTCCTTGCAGGCATTCAGGATCTTGTGAACATCGGCGGCTTCAACGGCTTTGATTTCAGCGAGGGCCTTGCAAACATCGGGCTTGCACCCGTTACCATCTTCATTCTTCCCGCAGGCGGTTTCTTTGTGTTCGGCATTCTGATGGCCTTTACCAACAAAATCGCACAGGGCAAGGGCTTACCGAAAGCAGAATTGCACGGTTGCGAACACTGCCCGATGGCGGCAAGCTGCTCAAGAAGCACACTCAAGGAGGATGCACAATGAAAGTATTTATTGCTTTGCTCATCATGGGCATTCTGACACAGAACTTTGTTCTTGCAAAATTCCTCGGCATCTGTCCGTTTTTAGGTGTTTCCAAAAAACTCAACACCGCGGTCGGCATGAGTGTGGCGGTTATTTTCGTTATGTGCCTTGCAACCGCGGTCTGCTATCCCATTAACACCTTGCTCGAAAAAAATGATCTCTCTTATCTGCAAACCATTGTCTTCATTCTCGTTATTGCGGCACTGGTGCAGCTCGTTGAGATCGTACTTCGCAAATACATTCCCTCGCTTTACAAGGCACTCGGTATTTATCTGCCGCTGATTACCACCAACTGTGCCGTGCTCGGTGTTGTGGTGCTCAACGTGGACAATGTTGCCACTTTTGCGGAAAGCTATGCCGTCAACTACGGCTTTGCACATGCCATGGTCAACTCGCTTGCCGCAGGTCTCGGCTTCCTGCTTGCCATGGTGCTGTTCGCAGGTGTGCGTTCCCGCCTTGAAGCGGCAGACATTCCGAAATCCCTGCAGGGACTTCCCATTACGCTGATTGCGGCTTCCATTGTTTCCGTCAGTTTCCTCGGATTCGGCGGTCTTGTGGAAGGCTTCGGTCTGCTGACTGCTATTTAAGCCGGAAAGGAGAACAATATGACTGAAATTCTTATGGCGGTTGCCATTGTCAGCGTGATCGGACTTATAGGCGGTATTGCGCTTGCCGTTGCTTCCAAGATTATGGCAGTGGAAACCGATGAAAAAGCAGAGGCCATCAATGAAATTCTTCCCGGTGCAAACTGCGGCAGTTGCGGTTTTTCGGGCTGTGCGGGCTATGCCGCGGCCCTGAGCGAAGGCAAAACGACCGACACCGCCCTTTGCAATCCCGGCGGTAATGAAGTGAGTCAAAAAATTGCAGAATTGCTCGGACTGGAGGCCGGTAATGTGCTTCCCACTGCGGCTGTTGTGATGTGTCAGGGCAACTGTGCAAATGCAAAACAGAAAATGAATTACGACGGTGTTGACAGCTGCCGCATGGCAACCCAACTGTTCGGCGGTGCAAAAGAATGCGTATACGGCTGTTTAGGCTTAGGGGACTGCGAACGTGCCTGTCCCTACGGTGCCATTCACATCTGTGACGGTGTGGCAAGAGTCAATCCCGCCGTTTGCAGAGGATGTAAGGTCTGCGTGGCGGCTTGCCCGAAACACATCATCGAAATGGTTCCGCTTGAAAAAGTCACCGCCGCCGTGCTTTGCAAGAGCACCGCAAAGGGTGTTGTGACCAAGAAAGCCTGTTCTGCAGGCTGTATCGGCTGTCAGAAGTGCAAAAAAGTCTGTCCGAACGATGCCATTACGGTTGAAAACAATCTTGCACATGTTGATTATGACAAGTGCGTTGCCTGCGGTGAATGTGCTCTCGTCTGTCCGACGGGTGCCATTGAAATCATCACAGTGCAGGCAGGTATTATAAAACTGACTCCCAAAAACACAGAGAAAGAGGGTGCCAACCGATGAAACCTTTTATGGATGCTGACTTCTTGCTTTCTACCCCCACTGCAAAGGCACTGTTTGCCGCTTGCAAGGATGAACCCATCTTTGACTGGCACTGCCATCTGCAACCCAAAGAGATTTACGAAAACAAGACCCCTGCCCACATCACAGAACTGTGGTTGGGCGGTGACCATTACAAATGGCGTGGTATGCGCGGTTGCGGCATCGGCGAAAAATACATCACAGGCGATGCATCTGCTTACGAAAAATTCAAGGCCTACGCATCCGCACTCCCGCAGATGCCCGGCAACCCCCTTTATCACTGGACCCACCTGGAACTGCAGCGTTATTTCGGCATTACCGAAACTTTAAGTGCGAAAACTGCAGATGCAATCTGGGAAAACTGCAATGCACAAATTGCAGCCGGCGGTTTTACCCCCCGCGAACTGATTGAAAAAAGCAATGTTGCTTGTGTTTGCACAACAGATGACCCCGCCGACACACTCGAATATCACCGTCTGATTGCGGCTGACGAAACATTCAAGTGCAAGGTACTGCCCGCATTCCGTCCCGACAAGGCATTGGGTATTGACCTGCCCGCATTCCTGCCGTGGCTTTCTTCCCTTGAAAAGACCGCAGAAACCGAAATCAAAACTTATGCAAAACTCAAGGAAGTACTGCTTTCCCGTATTGAAGTGTTTGCACAGTGCGGTTGCCGTGCGACTGACCATGCGTTCACATGGGTCCCCTTTGAACGTGCCGATGAAGAAACACTGGAAAACATCTTTGCCGCCGCCCTGAACGGTGAGCCCCTTACAAGACAGCAAGCCGATGCCTACCGCACCGAGCTGTTCCGCTTCCTTGCAAAAGAATATCATAAACGCGGCTGGGGTTGCGAAATCCACATCGGTGCCATGCGTAACAACAATACCCCGAAATTCAGAACACTCGGGCCCGATACGGGTTATGATTCGATTGACGATTACAACATTGCCGAAAATCTGTCGCGGCTTCTCGACTCCCTTGAAACGGAAGGCTGTTTGCCGAAGACGGTGCTGTTTACCCTCAATCCGAAGGACAACTATGTGCTCGGTTCGATGCTCGGCAACTTCCAGTCGGATGAGATCGGCTCGAAAGTGCAGTTCGGTACGGCATGGTGGTTCAATGACAACATTGACGGCATGCGTGAACAGATCAAAGCACTCGGCAACCTCGGTGTTATCGGCAAATTCATCGGGATGGTCACGGATTCACGTTCTTTCCTTTCCTACCCCAGACACGAATATTTCAGACGCATTGTCTGCGAATTCTTAGGTAATCTCGTAGAAAGCGGACAGTATCCCGCCGACATGGAAACCCTTGAAGCCATGGTGAAAGCCATTTCGTTCGGCAATGCCGCCGCTTATTTCGGCATTTCAGTATAATTGCAGAAATGAACGGTATATTTTAACAGGTGATTGATTTTGAATATTATGCGATTTTTGACCCCGAAAGCAGAAGTGGAATATCTTGAATCTGACTTCACACTTCGCCAGGGTCTTGAAAAAATGAAGTACCACGGCTATGCGGAAATCCCCGTGATTGACGAAAGAGGGCATTATTTCGGCTCGGTCACACTGGGTGATTTTCTGTGGGCACTTTATGATGATGACAACCCCAAACGGTCGGAACTTGAAAAACTGCCCTTGAAGAATATTATCCGCCCCGATTACAACCCCTGCGTAACAGCCAATGTGACCATTGATGCTGTTTTTAACAAGGCCATCACACAGAATTTTGTGCCTGTGGTGGATGACAGAGGTGTATTTATCGGCATTATCAAACGCAGTACCATCATCCGCCATCTTGCCACCATCAAAACAAATCTTCCGAGTGAAGAAAAATAACACGGATCGGTTGTTATGAAAAATTTCAAATCTCTTTTTGGAAAACAAAAAAACAAAACATCCGAAAATGAGGTCGGGCTGCCGCAAAAACGGCGGTTCGACCGTTTGATTTCTTTTTCGGGGAAATTAACGGCAATTTTTGAAAAATATGCCGTCACACCCGGCTATCTGATCGTGATTGCCTTTTGCGGTTTTCTTGCGGCATCAATTACGGCTCTTTTTATGGGACACAATTTCGGAACAAAAGAATTCACGCAGAGCGTGCATATGCCGCTGTATTGCATGATTTTCGGTTGTGTGAGTGCATTAACGGCCGGTATGTCCGTTTTCATTCAATCGCAAAAAATCGGTCATTGGACAATGTTTATTCTGACGGCCCTGTACGGGTGCCTTCTGGCAGGACAGAAGAGTCTTGACCTTTATTTATGCATTGCTATCGGCATTGTGGTGTTCATTGTGATGCGGTATCTGACAAATGAAGATAAGCTGTCGCTCGGTAAAAGCCGTTTGTCATGGAAAAGCAGTACCATTTTTCTGACGGTTGGCTGTGTTCTGTTTACCCTGTTTGTGGGCGGATTCACGATTCTGCGATATACCAATTTCGGCGGTGCCACCTTTGATCTGGGCATTTTTACGCAGATGTTCGAGTATATGCGTAGCACGGGCATTCCCTACACCACGGTGGAACGTGACGGTCTTGTCAGCCACTTTGCGGTGCATTTTTCACCCGTATTTTACCTGCTTCTGCCCGGCTATATGATCTGGAGCCATCCGTCGTATCTGCTGATGATGCAGGCTCTTGCATTGGCACTTTGTGTATTCCCAATCCGCCGTCTTTGTAAAAACATGGGACTTTCTCCGCTTGCCGCAACCGCCGCAGGGTTTGTATGGCTGTTTTATCCCAGCGTAGCTCTTGGCTGCTGCAATGACTTCCACGAAAACAAATTCCTGCCCCTGATGCTGTTCTGTCTGCTGACGATGCTTACGGAAAACAAGCGTATCGGAATTCTTGTCTTTACGATTCTGTCTTTGTCCGTCAAAGAAGATGCCGCAGTATATATCGTTTGCATAGGGCTTTATTATCTGTTCGCAAAAAAGAAAAAAACAACAGGCTTTACCCTCATCACCATAGCACTTATATGGTTCGTGTTTGCAACGGGTATGATTGAGCATTTCGGCGGCGAACCGATGGTTACCCGCTTCAGTGACTATTATTCCGATGAAGAAGGCTCATGGATCGGCATTATCAAAACCGTTGTTTTAAATATCGGGTATCTGCTGAAAATGATTATGACACAAGAACGGCTCGAGTTCCTTTTGTGGATGCTGCTTCCCGTTGTGTTCGGACCGTTCCTGACGAAAAATGTATGGTCACTGCTGTTGCTGGTGCCGATGCTGGTTATCAACCTTATGCCGACACTCGCTTCGCAGTACGATATTTTTTATCAGTACACCTACGGCCCCGCAACACTGGTTCTTTTTTCGTGCATCCTTGTTTTCTCGCAGATGAAAGAAGAAACAAGACGCTTCTGTATTACCGCTTCTCTTGTGCTGTGCATGGTATTCGGAACGGGTGCCACAGTGCAGAAATTCGGCTACTACACCAAAAATGCCGCCGCTCACGCAGAAGATATCCGGCTATCGGAAGAATTGCTTGACCGAATTCCCGACGAAGCGAGCATTACGGCAAGGGACTATGTTGTGCCGCACCTGTATGACCGCAAGAAACTGCACACCGTACCGAATCATTACAGCCAGCTTGTCTGCACGGACTACTATGTAGTCGACACCCGTCAGGACGGCAACAATTACAATGACCGTATGTATGAATTCATCGAAAACAACCCCTATGAACTGATTCTTGAACAAGGCTACCTGCAACTGTGGCAATACAAAGGTGAATAATAAACAAAGAGGATTCTCCGTGTGTGGGAATCCTCTTTTGCTTTTATTGTATTTTTGATAACTCTTTATAAGCAGTTTTCAAAGGAGCATACAGTTGTTTGTAAAGCGTATAATACGGTGCATATTCCGCTGTGTTTACACTTTCGGGAGCAGTTTCGTCGGCAATGCGGATGATTCTTTCGCAAGCCTCGGGAACAGAGTTATACAGTCCCGCACCGACCATGGCAAGAATGGCAGCACCCAATGCCGCACCCTCCGTGTTCTGCATGCGGCAAACGGGGCGGGCATACAAATCGGCAAGCATTTTACGCCAGAAGGCACTTCTTGCACCGCCGCCGCAAACTGCCATGGTGTTGACTTCCATGTTCAGTTCACGGAAAACGGAAAGGCAATCGCACAGCGAATAGCTGACACCTTCCATGACCGCACGGATGATGTCGCCCTTGGTGTGCATAGCAGAAAGACCGAAGAACACACCGCGGCAATCGGGGTCAAGGTGCGGGGTGCGTTCACCCATCAGGTAGGGCAAAAACAGTAATCTGTTTGCACCGATGGGGGATTGCTGTGCAAGGGCGGTCATAACTTCGTACGGATCGCAATTCTGTTCGTTTGCAAGGTTGATTTCCGTTTCGCAGAAGGTATCCCTTGTCCAGCGAAGCGACAATCCTGCCGCCTGCGTAACACCCATCACGTGCCAACAACCGGGTACTGCACAGCAGAAAGTGTGGATTCTGCCTTTGGGGTCAATAACGGGCTTGTCGGTGTGTAAAAAAACAACACCGCTTGTGCCGATGGTGGTGAAAGCCGCACCGTCTTTAACAACACCCGTGCCGACAGCCGCAGCGGCATTGTCGCCCGCACCGCCCACAACGGGAACAGCAGCGGTAAGACCTGTAAGGCCTGCAATTTCCTCGGTCAGGTAACCCGTGATGTCGGGCGATTCATACACTTTTCCGAGCAGTTTGCGGTCGATGCCGAGTTTTTCGAGCACTTCGTCCGACCAGTCGCGGTTGGGAACGTCAAGCAATTGCATCCCTGCGGCATCGCTGACTTCCGTGGCAAACACACCGCAAAGAATATAGCGGATATAATCTTTGGGCAGCAAAATATGGGCACATTTTGCATAGATTTCAGGCTCATGCTTTTTGACCCACATGATTTTGGAAGCCGTAAAGCCGGTCAATGCGGGGTTAGCAGTGATTTCTATGAGTCTTTCCCTGCCGACAAGGCGTTCAATGTCTTCACATTCCGCCCCCGTACGCTGATCACACCAAATGATGGACGGACGTAAGACTTCACCGTTTTCATCGAGCATAACAAGACCGTGCATTTGTCCCGAAAGACCGATGCCGACAATATCACAAGAGGCAACCCCGCTATTTTTTACAACAGCCGTAAGCGTTTCCAGCACGGCATTTTTCCAGTCAATAGGATCTTGTTCCGCCCAACCGTTTTTGGGTTGAGAGAGCGGATATTCGGCACTCTGCGAGCAGACGGCATTGCCGAGAGAATCAAACAGCACCGTTTTTGTGCCGGAAGTGCCGATATCAATACCGATACAATATTTCATCATTATTCACCGAACAGCACGCTGTTGACAACGCTTTCAAGATATTCCTGTCTGCCGCTGCCCGGTGCGGCAGGCTTTTTGAGGTTGAGTGCATAGTCTGCCAATTCGGTGAGATCTGCTTCACCGCTGCGGATCCGTGCGCCGATACCTTCGTTGTAAGAAGCATAACGCTGTGCAATGAAGTCGTCGAGTCGGCCGTCTTCAATGAGTTTTGCAGCCTTGATAAGACCGAGTGCATAGGCATCCATGCCGAGGATGAACGCATGGAACATATCTTCCTTTGTGTAACTGGGTCTGCGGTTCTTGGCATCGAAGTTGAAGCCGCCGTTGGTAAGACCGCCGTACTTGAGGATTTCAAGCATGCACATGGTGGTTTCGTAAATGTCATAGGGGAATTCATCGGTATCCCAACCAAGGAACAGGTCACCCTGGTTTGCATCAATGGAGCCAAGCATGCCGTTGATGGCGGAAACACGCAGTTCATGACGGAAGGTATGACCTGCAAGAGTTGCATGGTTGGCTTCAATATTCATCTTGAAATCCTTGTCAAGACCGTACTGACGCAAAAATCCGATTGCCGTTGCGGCATCGAAATCATACTGATGTTTCATGGGTTCTTTGGGCTTGGGTTCGATGTAGAAGTCCCCCGTAAAGCCGATGGAACGGGCATAGTCAACAGCCTTGTGCATGAGGTTGGCAATATTTTCCTGTTCAAGTTTCATGTCGGTGTTGAGAAGGGTTTCATATCCTTCACGACCGCCCCAGAACACATACCCCCGGCCGCCGAGTTTAACGGTCAGTTCAATTGCCTTTTTGATCTGTGCGGCGGCAAAACAATAAACTTCTGCACTGTTTGAAGAACCTGCACCGTTGCAGAAACGCGGATCGCCGAACAGATTGGCAGTACCCCACAGGCACTTGATGCCTGTCTGATTCATTTTTTCAAGAATATAGTCGGTAATTTCATCCAGGCGGCGGTTGGTTTCGTTGATGTCTTCCGCGGCGGGAACAAGGTCAACGTCATGGAAGCAGAAATAGCGGATACCGAGCTTCTGCATGAATTCAAAGCCTGCATCGACCTTTGCAAATGCATGTTCCATGGTACCGGGCACTGCACCGAAACTCTTGTCCGCCGTGCCGACACCAAACATATCGGTTCCTGTTGCACAGAGATTGTGCCACCATGCCATGGCAAAAGGCAGATGCTCACTCATTTTTTTGCCGAGAATGACACGGTCGGCATCATAATAACGGAAGGCAAAGGGATTTTTGGTGGAAGGACCTTCATAACGGATGGTATCAATTTCAAAATGTTGCACTTGTAAACACTCCTTATTTTTTCGGATTGACCTGTTGAATTATAGTATACTTGTTTTTTTTGCACATTGCAATATAAATAAAAAAACTGTTAACCGTATTCATTTCCCTTCTTCAAAAAAAAGGAGCCGTATTCCGGCTCCTTAATTGCTTTTTATAATCAATCAAAATCAAAATATCCGTCGAACCAGTAGTTGGTCTGCACAATCATAAGGTTACGGGGATCCATGGAGCCTTTGATTTCAAAAGAGCCCATAGCCATAGACATTTCGACTGTCTGCGTGATATCGGTTTCGACCCTGTAGGATGCAGCAATAGGATTGAGCGTTGCACGGTCAAAATAGAAAATCAAAGAACCGGCGGTTGTGATATCGCCCAATTCTGCATAGATACCTGTGCTGATGCCTTCCGATTCATCCTCTTCTTTAAGGGGATAAGCGGCACCCAGTTCAATAATATCCGTGCCGTGCATGTTGTACAGTGCGGTCTGATACACATCAAGATAATGCTTTTCATTTTCGCCCATTACATAATCTTCGGAAAGCTGCTTTTTGGCAAGCTCTCTGACATTTGCGGGAATGCTGTTGAAAGATTCATTCTTGATTTCAATGGTCACCTTGATGCAATCCGTGTAAGCGGCTTCCTGGGTTTTAAATGTGGCAATATCATACGTGTTATTACCGACGGAGATATTTGCAGGTGCATTGATATCAGCGGAGAAGTTGCAGGGCACTCCGATTTCAATGCTCATATCCTGAAGGTTTTCAAGTTTGAGTGCACTGACAAGGTCTGCCGGACCGGGCAGAATATAACCTGCAGAAGATCTGCTTTTGTATAATGCGGTATACTTTTCACTTGTACCGTCTTCTTCACGCATGGCATCTTCAATCAGACCGGTATAAATGCCGAAGTTCAGATTCTTGGTTTCCATGAATTCATATTCATAGGCATAGTAATATACTTTATCTTTGAAGAAAGTAATATCTTTGATGATATTGACAAGGTCATTAAACAGCTGCAGCTCGCGTTCATCCGGGCTGTAGGTTTCAATGGTGTCCATCCCTTTCATGAAACGATAGCAACGGCGGGCATCTTCCATGGTGATGCCGTCACCCATAATATCAGCGGCATAGTATTCGGGTGTACCGACTTCAGGCATTGCAGCCTCCCCCGATACAATGGCAAGAAGCCGCTCGAAGTCAGCCTGTTCAACCATACCGTCACCGTCCATATCGCCGTAAAGACGGATTTTCTGATTGGTGTTGTTGCGCACTTCATCTGCGGCAAAGGACTGCACAGACACCGCACCGAGCAGCATTGCAACACAAACAACGGCAGAAATGATTCTGAACATTTTTTTCATTTAAAAAACCTCTGTTTCTTGATTTGGAATAAATTGAAGTCTTTAAAATATGACTAATAATATCATACCATATTCGATTGATTTTGTAAATATATAAAAATGCATTATTTACAGAAAATTTTTTCTTGCATTTACTGAAAAAAGCGGTATAATATAATTGTATATTTTGGGCTGTCAGGGCAACGGAACATATTCGCTGCTCGCATCACAAGCCCCAGGGTTACGAAATGAAAGGAGCAAACAAAACAATGACCTACACGCATGAAGTTGAAAAAATGTGCCCGGTCGCAAAAGGCCCCAAGCACGGTCCCGCCCCCATTCCCGAAGAAGGCCGTTGGGTAAAGTCCTGTGAAATCAAGGACATCAGCGGTTTCACACACGGTGTGGGCTGGTGTGCACCCCAGCAGGGTGCTTGCAAGCTGACCCTCAACGTAAAAGAAGGCATCATTGAAGAAGCACTTGTTGAAACACTCGGTTGCACCGGTATGACCCATTCCGCAGCAATGGCTGCTGAAATTCTTCCCGGCAAGACCATTCTTGAAGCACTTAATACCGACCTTGTCTGTGACGCTATCAACACTGCAATGAGAGAACTCTTCCTGCAGATCGTTTACGGCCGTACCCAGTCCGCTTTCTCCGAAGACGGTCTGTCCATCGGTGCTTCCCTTGAAGATCTCGGCAAAGGCCTGTGCTCTCAGGTCGGCACCTGCTTCAGCACCAAGGCAAAGGGTGTCCGTTATCTGCAGTTGACTGACGGTTACATCACCAAGATGGCTCTTGATGCTGATGATCAGGTAATCGGTTACGAATACATCAAGGTCGGCCCCCTGCTTTCCGCTATCCGCAAGGGTGAAGACATTCAGGCCGCCCTCAAGAAGTTCACCGGTACTTACGGCCGCTTTGCCGATGCTGTAAAGACCATTGACCCCAGAGAAGAATAAGGAGGACGCAAACATGGCTAATAATGTAAGTTTTGAAGGCAAAGACAGAAGAATGCCCGGTATCGAAAAGTGCCTGGCTGAATACGGTCTTGAAAGTCTTGAAGCAGCCCGCGACCTCTGCACCGCAAAGGGCATCGACGTTGATACCATCGTCAGAGGCGCACAGCCCATCGCATTTGAAAATGCCGTGTGGGCATACACACTCGGCACTGCTGTTGCCATCCAGAAGAACGTTGCTACCGCTTCCGAAGCTGCTGCTGCAATCGGTATCGGTCTGCAGGCTTTCTGCGTACCCGGCAGCGTTGCTGATCAGAGAAAAGTCGGTCTTGGCCACGGCAACCTCGGTGCAAGACTGCTTGACGACGGCACCAAGTGCTTCGCTTTCCTGGCAGGTCACGAATCTTTCGCAGCTGCTGAAGGTGCTATCGCTATCGCAAAGACCGCCAACAAGGTCCGTACCACTCCCCTTCGCGTTATCCTCAACGGTCTGGGCAAAGATGCAGCTATGATCATCTCCCGCATCAACGGCTTTACTTATGTTCAGACAGAATATGACTACTTCACCGGCGAACTCAAGGTCGTCAAGGAAGTCGCTTATTCCGAAGGCGAACGCGGCCAGGTCCGTTGCTACGGCGCTGACGACGTTAACGAAGGCGTCGCCATCATGATCAGCGAAGGTGTTGATGCATCCATCACCGGCAACTCCACCAACCCCACTCGCTTCCAGCATCCCGTTGCAGGTACCTACAAAAAATGGTGCTATGAAAACGACCGCAAATACTTCTCCGTCGCTTCCGGC
This sequence comes from Acutalibacteraceae bacterium, assembly GCA_045605525.1. GTDB lineage: Bacteria > Bacillota > Clostridia > Oscillospirales > Acutalibacteraceae > RUG806. The sequence continues at coordinate 19,381 of JAZUQC010000049.1, read as the reverse complement.
GGCGGCACCGGTCGTACCCTGCATCCCGACAACATGGCTGCAGGCCCTGCTTCCTACGGCATGACCGACACCATGGGCCGCATGCACTCCGACGCACAGTTCGCAGGTTCCTCCTCCGTTCCGGCACACGTCGAAATGATGGGCCTTCTGGGCATGGGCAACAACCCCATGGTCGGTGCAACCGTTGCTTGCGCAGTTGCAGTTGCTGAAGCTCTTAAATAAGAACCTGAAATGCCTTGCATTTCAGAACCTTGTTACTCGCTTCGCTCGTAATAAGAACCCGACCCATAACGAAATCGTCGCTTTCCATGGGTGCCCCGGAACCTTGTTACTCGCTTCGCTCGTAATAATTTTTATCTGATTAAAAAATCCTCTCGTTTTCAGCAAACGGGAGGATTTTTGTTTATACCGTTATCTGATATTTTGGATCTTCACGGAAAGTTGTGGGATGAAGAAAACAAATTGCGGTTTATCGGGGCGTGTAGGGAACGCATAGTATGCGTTCCGTCCCTGACCAATGTCCCATTACGCACAATGTAACCATTGAATTTAATAAAAAAAATGAAAATGGTCCCCGGAACAACATGGTCAGATGGGATCGGAACGGATAATATCCGTTCCCTACGGCAATCAACCAACATCCCCACCAAACCGTAATTTACCGCAACAAAAAAAAGGGGCTGTTTTCACAGCCCCTTCATTGTGTTTTGTATTTCATTCCAGACCGACGGATCTGCGAAGCAGGGTGCGTGCATCACCGGCTGTCAGTTCGCCGTTGCCGTCGGTATCGCCTGCACAGACCTTTTCAGGGTCAGCAGGATCCAGTCCGACGGAAATACGCAGAGCAAGTCTTGCATCCCCTGCATCCGAAATGCCGTTGCCGTCAAGGTCACCGAGGACAGCCAAAGTAAAGAGTTGACCGTTGTTGGTTACTTTGACCCCCGCACCGGTTTGCACAAGGGAATCGTCTTCCAGGCGAACGCCGATGTTTGTCATTACGATGACATTGCTGCTGTTGTCAAGCATACCGCGAAGTGTGCCTGCTGTAAGCCCCGTCTGATCCAGAATAATGAGTTCGTTCTCATAATCCACACGGATCCCTGTTTGTGCCACGGGAATGACCGTGATGGCAAGAATCTGTGTTTCAATCTGCATGGGACACTTGTTACACAGCAGTGCTCTTGTGCCCGTGGAATAAGAAGTGGGTTCAATAATGGTGACCCAGCCCTTTGGATCATGTCCCGTTGCGGGGGCATCGGGATCATCCACTGTCTGTTTTTCACCACAGCGTTCGCAGGAGGCAGACAGTGTTCCTGCCGTTGTGCAGGTTGCATTTTTATCGGCAACAAATTCGGAATACTTATGATTCAGCAATCTGCCGTCCGTATGACCACAGACCGTACAGATGCGAATGGTGTTGCAGTCCTTTGTTTCGTCCCATTTGTGTTCACCGAGATTGCCCGTATCCTGCGGCTCAGTTTCGGCACCGCAACGTTTGCAGACCATTTTAGTCCATACATTGTTTTCACAGTCACCGGAAATCACAACCACTTCATAGTCATGACCGAGTGCGGAACCGATGTCGGGCTGTGTATCCGTAGCATCGCAGTATTCGCATTTTGCGGTTTTGGTACCGTCGGTCAGACAATCCGCATCGGAATTGGTTTTGTAATCAATAAATGTATGATCGGTCTTGGAATCAATGTCCATCACCGTGTTCTTGGCAAAGCAGATCGGACAGGTTGCCGTTTTGGTACCGTCCGAAGAACAGGTAGCATCGCCGTTGGGAACATAATTGCTGAAATCGTGGGCAATTTCGGGCATGACCTTAGTCAGTGTGCAGGTGCAATCGGTGTAGGTGCAGGACATGACCGCTGTACCTACCGTGTTGCAGTAAATGTAAGCCGCAGACTGACTGTAATTGTGTTCATTGGAAATAAACACGCTCGACAGTGCAACATCTTCGTTTGCAAAGTAAGAAGCGACACCGTTTTCATCGGCAATGCGGACGGGTTCTTTGCCGGACTTGATCAGGCAGTGACCCGACACGGAAATGCGTGCAAGAGAATCGGGTGCAGCGGAAAGCAGAACCGCTTTGACACCGTCGGCACTGTCGGCACGCAGATTGGTGCTGATCAGGTCGGCATCGCCCTGCGTGAACAAGGCTTCTTCCTGTGCAGCCGCCGTAACGGAGCAATTATCAAAGGTTACACCGTCCGTACCGACCGCAACACCTCTGCCGATACATCCCATTACGGAGAAAGTGCTGTCTGTTGCCGTCAGTTTCTTTGCGGCAATACCTGCTCCGCCGTTGGTTGTGATTTTGCATTTTTCAAAGAACAAACGGCTGTCCTGCGCATCAAAAGCGGTGCCTGTGACACCGTTGGCAACGAATTCGCTGCCGTAAGCCTGCAAAGAGGAATTATTCAAAGAAAACAAGGACGAGGAATCCGTATTCTGTGCGGTTGCAGAAATAAGCACGGCATCACTGCTTGCAAGAGAAACGGTATCATTGCGGTGATTACCGTACAGCACACCCATGCCGATGAAATCGGATGCATACGCATACATGGGAGAACGCAGATCAAGCGTACCGCCGTTGTGCACAAGCACACTGTTGAGCATATTGATGGCATTGCCGCCGACATTTGTAACGGAAAGACTGCTTGCGTTTCCGTTCAGACGGACATAAGCATTGGTCATTTTCCATTCTCCCGTCAAAGAAGATGCGGCTTCCTTGAGGATGATATCCACAGCACCCGTTATTTCCATACCGGCAAGGGTCGCACCGTTCAGGGTCAGGGTGTAGCGGCCGCTGACACCTTTCTGCAACATCCATTTGTAGTTCGCCGCAGAACCGCCTTCATTGTAAGACACATTGACACCGTTGGCGAGCATGTCTGCGGCAATATCCACGGGAGAACCGTTGATTTTCAGGGAACAAGCGGAGTCGGCACGATAACTTTCCGCACCGTCCACAAAGCAAAGCATTTTATAATTGAGATCGGTTGTATAGTTATAAGTTCTGCCGAACAGCATGACAGGCTGGCCCGAAACCGCAAACGAACCGCCGACTGCCGTAAGCGTTGCACGACTTGCCGCAGAGGTGCCGACCGTGAGCAATTTGGTGGAAGCTGCAAGCCCCGTATTGCCGCCGATTGCAGTGACACTGCCGTCTTCAATGGTGATCTGCCCCATGCAGAAGAAGCCGTAATTGTCACCGTCTGCAATGATCTGACCGCCCGAAATGACGGGATGTGCGGAATGGCTGTTGATGCCGTAAGCACCGCCGTCTGCAATGAGCGTACCGTCACTCATAAGCAGATCCGTATAATACATATAAACACCGGAATTGACCGATGCCGCCGCATTGATAACACCGCCCGTGACCGAGCAGGAAGCATCATAGCAACGAAGACCTGCATCCGTACCGATGGCAGTAACAGAACCGCCGCTGATCTCAAAGGCTTTGCAGTCACCTCTGTCAGCACTTGCGGAAAGACCGTTGACACTGATGCCCTGATAGCCCGAGGCTTTCAGGATACCGCCCGAAATATGCAGATCGGATTTGTCAATCTGTATACCGTATGTATAAGCCGTATCCGTGCCGACCGTGACTTTGCAGTCAACCGAACCGCCGGACATCTTGAATGCACTGTTATTGCAAAGATAGGCACCTGTTTTTGCACCTGCAAAAAGTGAGGTACCGTCCGTAATCTGCAACACGGTTTTGCCCGAAGATGTCGAGCCCGACGTGGCAGGACCCGTATAAAGCCCGTAAGAATTACCGTAAGCGGTCAGGGTACCGCCCGAAACGATAATATTGCTCTGCAGGGCGAAAATACCGTTTGTTCCGTTGAGGGTCACCGACCCGCCTGCCATTTTAAAATAGCAGTCTTTCAGGTTCAGACCTGCGGCGGTGTCCGAATTTGCGGTGGCACTTGCACGAAGCGTACCGCCGTTGACATAAAGACCTTTCGTGGTTTCCACACCTGCATTGACACCCGTGGCATTGATGGTACCGCCGTTGATGGTCAGCGAACCACCCGAGCAGAATACGGCACGGTTGGTTGCGGAAGCGGAAACGGTCGGTCCGTTCACGATGATATTACCGTTGAGAGAGATCAGGCCGTTTTTACCGATCAGGCTCAGATTACCTGTACCGTTGAGGGTCAGTGTACCGTCCTGCACACCCAAGGCATAGGAATTGGTATCCTTACCGATGGTAACCGATGCACCTGCGGGAATGTTGATGCACAGATCACCGTATGCGGTGATAATGTCAAAATTACCCTGCTTCAAAGTCAGGGTGTACATTTCGTCACGGCGATTGAAGACCATTTCCCAACCGTATCCCGAAGCATAACCGTCGGTCATATCAATCTGATTTCCGTTGATGCCGACACGCGGTTCTTCTGCCGCAGATGCAGACAACATCGGCAGACAAAAGAGCATCACCATGACACTCAGAATACAGAGAATGGATTTTTTCATTATTTTATCCTCCTTGCGGCGGGAATTTTTTATATTCGTCTTGCACGCATGGCATTGCATACGGCAATAACGCACACACCGACATCGGCAAAAATACCGATGCCCATGCCAGCAAAACCGAACGCAGACAAAAGCAAAACCGCAAATTTTACACCGAGTGAAAACACAATGTTCTGCATAACGATCCGACGGGTCTTGCGTGAAATATCCATACAAAGAACTATATCGGCAGGGTCATCCTTCATCAGCACCACATCAGCCGCTTCCACTGCGGCATCCGAGCCGAAAGCACCCATGGCAATACCGATATCCGCCGATGCGAGCACGGGGGCATCGTTGATGCCGTCCCCGACAAAGGCAAAGCATTCATTCTGTTTGCATTCGCTTTTTATTTTTTGAGCAATTTCCACCTTATCGGCAGGCAACAGTCCGGCATAAACCTCATTAATTCCGAGTGCATCGGCTTGCTTTTGTGCCGTTTCTTTGCGATCGCCCGTCAGCATGCAGATTCTGCCGACACCTGCTTTTCGCAAGCCTGCTACGGCAGTTTCGGCATGGACTTTAGATTTATCAGCCAACAGAATTCTGCCCATATATTTTCCGTCTGCGGCAACAAATACAGCCGTTTGCTGTTCCGAAGACACGGAAACGGGGACATTGTTTTCGGTTAAAAGTTTGGCAGAACCGACCAGAACGGTTTTGCCGTTCACAACGGCAGACACGCCGAAGCCTGCCTTTTCATGCACCTGCTGCGGTTCAAGCACATTTTTTGCCGCCGCACAGACTGCTTTTGCCAACGGATGTGCCGAGTGCAGTTCCGCACAAGCGGCATAAAACAGCAGTTCGTCTTTGTTGACACCGTCTGCGGGACAAATCTGTACAACGCTGAAGGCACCGTCGGTCAGTGTGCCTGTTTTGTCAAACACAACCGTACGGCATGCGGAAAGCTGTTCTAAACTGTCCGAGCCTTTTATGAGAATCCCTTTTGCCGCTGCACCGCCGATACCGCCGAAATAGGACAGCGGAACGGAAATGACAAGTGCACAGGGACAGGAAATGACAAGAAATACCATGGCACGGCGGATCCATTCCGACCACACCGTCCAGTTATTAAAGTTCCCCGTAACAAGCGGCGGCAACACCGCCAGCAAAACGGCGGCAATCACCACACAGGGGGTATAATATTTTGCAAAACGGGTGATGAATTTTTCGCTTTTTGCTTTGTGCATCCCCGCGTTTTCCACGAGCTCAAGAATGCGTGCAACGGTGGATTCCTCATAAGGCTTGCTCACTTGCACGGTAAGCAGGCCGTTGGTGTTGATACAACCGCTGACAACCGTATCACCGACTGTCACTTCACGCGGCAGGCTTTCCCCTGTCAGTGCGGCGGTATCGAGTGCGGCAGAACCGCTGACAATAACCCCGTCCAGCGGGATTCTCTCCCCCGGCTGAATGAGAATGTGCATTCCCGACTGTACTTCTTCGGGGAATACTTCCTCGGTTTCGCCGTTTTTGACAATACGTGCAGTGTCGGGACGGATATCCATGAGTGCCGCAATGGAACGGCGTGATTTGCCGACGGCGATGCTTTCAAACAGTTCACCGATCTGAAAAAAAATCATCACCAAGGCGGCTTCGTGGTATTCGCCCACAAAAAATGCACCGATGGTGGCAAGAGCCATCAAAAATTTTTCATCAAACACCTGCCCGCGTGTAATGTTACGCACGGCATCCAAAAGCACTTGATAGCCTGCCGTAAAGTAAGGAACCATAAACAAAAGCAGATTCCCCCACGGCGGCAGGTTCAGAAAATGCGTGACGGCGGCAACCGTAGCCAACAAAACGGCGGAAAGTGCAATTCGCAATGCCGCTTTTTTCTGTTTTTTGGTCACAAAAACCACCTCTCACAGCAACACTTCGCAGTTTCTGTCCACTTTTTTGACAGCCTTGACGGCTTGTTTCATAATATCGTCAAACCGGCTGTCGTCGGCTTCGATGATCATTTTCTGTGCCATAAAGCTGATGGACACATAGCTGACTCCGTCAATTTTGCGGATGGCTTCTTCCATTTTTGCCGCGCAGTTTGCACAGTCCAGGTCTTCCATTCTGATTGTTTTACGCATCTTCATTCCCTCTTTCTTCGTTGATATGATCAAGTCCCATGCGGATGATTTCACGCACATGGGCATCTGCAAGTGAATAATACACGGTTTTACCTTCACGGCGGGATCGTACAAGGTCGGCTTGTTTGAGCACACGCAGTTGATGGGACACCGCACTCAATTCCATGCCCAGCAATTGTGCAACCGCACAGACACAAAGTTCGGTATCCGTCAAAGATGCCAAAATCCGCATCCGTGTTCCGTCACCGATGACCTTAAAAAAGCAGGTGAGCTTGTTGAGTGTATCGGCAGACAGTGCATGGCTTTGTGCTTTTTGCACGGCTTCTTCGTGCCGCTTTGCATGTGAATCGGTACAAAGGTCATTCATACTTGAATCTCCTTTCAATTGAATGGCTGTTCAAGTGTATTATATGCCCATTGTATGCACTTGTCAACAAAAAAAAGAGAAATTTTTTGTATGTGTAGTATAGCGTATGTTCCTTGTAAACTTCCTTAAAAATGCGAGCAGTAAATTTTGCCTGACACCGCACACATTTGCACAAAAAAAATGCAAGAATACATACATAATTATTTTATCATATAAAGGGAACAAACGCAAGCGTTTTGTTATATAAATTACAGTTTGCCTGTAGCAGGTAAACCGTAATCTATCGCACAAAAAAAACTGTCATCCACATTCGTGAACAACAGTCCTTTTCTTTATTCAAACAACGGTGTGGAAAAATATCGTTCTGCCGTATCGGGCAGGACCGTAACCACCGTTTTTCCTTTACCGAGTTTTTTTGCAAGACGCAGTGCCGCAGCAACATTCGTACCGCTGCTGATGCCGCACAGAATACCCTCTTTGCTTGCAAGATCTTTGGAGGTCTGCAGGGCTTCTTCGTCCTTGACAATACACACATCGTCATAAATCTCTGTGTTGAGAATGGCGGGAATCAGACCGTCACCAATACCCATCTGCACGTGTGTTCCGATTGAACCGCCCGACAGAATGGCGGCATTTTCGGGTTCAACTGCCCAAATGGTCATATCGGGATTGTGTGCTTTAAGTACCTCACCAATGCCCGTGATGGTGCCGCCCGTACCGATGCCCGAACAAAAACCGTGAATGGGTTTGCCGACCTGTGTAAGAATCTCTTTTGCGGTGCCCTCACGCTGAACGGCGGGATTGGCAGGATTTTCAAACTGCTGCGGCACGAAAACATTGCTGTCTTCGGCTTTCATTTTCAGTGCAAGATTCAGACATTCTTCGATGCAAAGACCGATGTTGCCCGCATCATGCACCAGAATAACCTCAGCACCGTACTGCTGCACAAGCTTTCTGCGCTCTTCACTGACCGAATCAGGCATGATAATTTTCACCTTATAGCCCCTGACCGCACCGACCAGAGCCAGACCGATTCCCTGGTTGCCCGAAGTGGGTTCCACGATGATCGTATTTTTATTGAGAAACCCTTTGCTTTCAGCATCAAGAATCATATTGTAAGCCGTGCGGGTCTTGATAGATCCGCCGACATTCAGACCTTCAAATTTCACAAGAATTTCGGCACTGTCTTCGTCTGGCATATGATTCAGACGGATGATGGGCGTATTGCCGAGTGCTTGCAGAATATTTTCGCAAATCATAACAAAAAACCTACCAAAAAAAAGAATATGGGGAATTATAGCATACACTTACACGGATTGCAATTACATTTTTAATATATGCCGATTTTATATCTTGTGATATCTTACATTTCTATTTTAATGTGTGTCAGGGGTTCGAGGTCGGCGACATACAGATGGCTTGTGTCGGAATAACGCAGGCAGGTAGGGGCGGTAATGCCGTTTTCATTGTTTTCAAATTCAATTACCGTCACACCGGTATGCTCATAGTCAAAGCCTGCCCACATGATATGCACGGGAATGTGCAACAACACCGAGATCCAAGCCCGGGAAAATGCGGCATGGCAGAACAGTGCCACCTTTTCATCACTCGGATTGATGATACGGTAGACATTTCCCTCTTTTTTGTAGCCCAGCTTTTCAAGAAACACGTTACCGTTTTCTTCAATAAAGGACACTGCTTCTTGCATACCTGACGTGTTGAAAAAATCACATTCGTAAGCACGGCTGAACGGCAGATTTGCATTCTCGCCCGTTAAAAACAATGTGTTCTGAAGCAGGGAGACGGATTTTTTGCTGCCGTCGGGCAGGGTGGTCAGTCTGCCGTCCCCGATTTCCGCTGCCCACTCCTCAATGGTCATTTCAAGTCCGAGTTTGTCACAGGCGGGTTGTGCGGTCTGTTTTGCACGAAGAAGCGGCGAGGAGAAAATACGGTCAATGCCACATTTTTTCATGCGTTCACCGACAGCAAGGGCTTGTTTTTGCCCCAATTCGGTCAATGCCCCGTCATGCCCCGGCTCCCCGTGGCGGATGATATATAAAAGCATGGTTCACACCTCCTGAAACGGATTTGCCGTTTGCTGTTAATTATCGGTTAGACCGACAGAACGGCGCAGAATTATTCGCGCATCACCGGCTGTGACTACACCGCTGCCGTCCACATCAGCAGCCGATTCCTGCTGCAGGGTCAGAGCATCAAGTCCAACCGCCGCACGCAAGGTTGCTCTTGCATCGTTTGCGGTAATTACACCGTCGCCGTCCACATCACCGGACAGCTGCATGCTGCCTTCGCAGCGATCACACACAGAATCACCGTTTTCATCAATATGCCCGAGGGCGGGCTCTTCGTCAATTATTTCGAAGAAGTCGCAACGCGAGCAGGTCGCATAGGCTTTAAAACCGGATTCGGTGCAAGTGGCTTCCTGCCCCTCATGAACAACTTCGTCATGACCAAGAGCTGCAAATTCCCTATAGCTGCTGAAGGAACAGCGTGTGCAGGTTGTATAAGCAGCCCAGCCACTTTCGGTACAGGTGGCTTGCTGTCCCTCATGGGCAACTTCGTCATGACCGAGAGCTACAAGTTCCGTATAGCTGCTGAAGGAACAGCGTGTGCAGGTTGTATAAGCAGCCCAGCCGCTTTCGGTACAGGTGGCTTGCTGTCCCTCATGGGCAACTTCGTCATGACCGAGAGCTGCAAGTTCCGTATAGCTGCTGAAGGAACAACGGGTGCAGGTTGTATAAGAACCCCAGCCGATTTCGGTGCAAGTGGCTTGCTGTCCCTCATGGGCAACTTCGTCATGGCCCAAAGCGGCAATTTTCGCAGGTTCCGTTACAATGCTTCCGCAAACTCTGCACTGTGTGCCACCCCGGGTTCCGCCGCTTGTGCAGGTCGGCGAGGTGTCGGGAAGGGCGATGATATCTGCATGGTCGCACTCTGCTATTTCAAATTTATGGCTGTAAGCTTCGGCATAAGCCTGTGCAGTGGAACCGGAAGCACCGTAAATGGTAGCAGAAGACGGAAGCGTTGACGCACTGTTGGTTATCGAACAATCGGGGTTGTAAATTGCAACGCCTTGCAGATTGCTGCAATTACAAAAAGTGCTGCTACCGATTTTGGTTACATCGAACGGAATGGTAACACTTTTAATGCTTTCGCAACCATAGAATGCATAGTCTTTTATTTGCGTTATTCCGGACGGAATGGTCAGGTGTTCAACAAGAACTCCGTTCAGATAAAGCTTTTTGGCATAGTATAGCGGATTGGCAAAAGCATCACCAAAAGAAATGTTGCACCATGCTGCAAGGTCAGAAATGTGCACAGCGGTCAGCGAGCTACAGCCGCTGAATGTATATTTGCCGATGCTTGTGATGTTGTCAGAAATTTCGATTGTTTTAATCAGGGCACGGTATTTATACCACGGCACAGCCGATACCGAGGTGAACGACTGCATGCTGCCCGAGCCGGTGATTTTTAAAGTACCGCCGCGGGTGAGCACATACTGCACATTCGTTCCGCATTGCCCGTTCAGAATGACTTCCGATTCGTCACCGTCCAGGGCAACAAAGGTGCGGCCGTAAGCGGTTGCATAAGCCTGTGCGGTGGAGTCCGTATAGCCGGCAATCAGCGCGGAGGTGTTGCCGAGGGTATCTGTTGAGTCATAAATTTCGCAATCCGGGTTCAGAATGATGAATGCAGCCATCGAGCTGCAGCGATAGAATGCCCCATTGCCGATGCTTGTTACACTCTCCGGAATGGTAATCGATGTCAGTGAATAGCAATATCCAAATGCATAATTGCCGATGCTTGTTACACTCTCCGGAATGGTAATCGCTGTCAGTGAATAGCAATATCCGAATGCATAATTGCCGATACTTGTTACACTCTCCGGAATGGTAATCGATGTCAGCGAACCCCAATAATAGAATGCAAAATTGCCGATGCTTGTTAATTTGCTGTTTTCGCCAAAGGTTACGCTCTCAAGCGAGTCACAATACTCGAATGCATCATAGCCGATGCTTGTTACACTCTCCGGAATGGTAATCGAGGTCAGTGCATCGCAATACTCGAATGCATAACTGCCGATGCTTGTTATGCCGTCTGCAATTTCAACCTTTTTGACAGACGAACGCAAGGAATACCAAGGAGCAGAGGAAGTATAACTGTAATCCTTCATTTTTCCGGTGCCGTAAATAGTCAGGGTGCCATCCGGGGTGAGGAAATATTTAACATTTGTTCCGCAGGTGCCGAATTTTGAACCGGCTGGAACTGCAGTTCCCGTTGCAACCGTCAGACCGCAGTCGTTGCAATAAACATCCCCTGTGTAGCCCTCTGTTGTGCTTGTTGGGTCTTTTGCATTTTTAAACTCGGTATTGGCGTGATTTTCGGGATCCACAGGCACAACACTTGTGCTGTGCACTGCACCGCAAACCGTGCAGCTGATGGAGTTGACACCGTCTTTGGTGCAGGTGGGGGCGGTTGTGATTTTGCCGGAGTCCAAATTATGGCCCTTTGCGGGGATTGTTGCAACCGGTAGCGTATAATTCAGGCAAATGTTGCAGCGAAGACCCGCTTCATACCCGACCTCTGTGCAGGTGGGCTGCACAGTATCCACGGAGCTTGTGAGGGGATGGTCGCACTGCAGGGTTTCAAAGCTGCGGTTGTATTTTTTTGCATAGGCATGTGCGGTGGAGTTTTCATAGCCGCAGATGGTGGCAGATTCGACAATGGTTCCGGCGGAATCTGCAATGGAGCAGGCGGGATTGAGAATGATGACGGTTTCCAACGCAGGACACTTGCCGAATGCCGAGGTGCCGATGGAGGTTACACTGTTCGGCACAGCAACATAAGTGAGCTTGGCGCAGTCATAAAACGCAAAATTGCCGATTCCGGTCAGGGAGTAATCAAGCTCCACCGTGGTTGCAAAATAGTTCCACAGCCTTTTTGAGGTTGCGGTGTAGTTTTTCATGCTGCCTGAACCGGTAACGGTCATGGCACCACCGCGGGTGATTGCATACTGCACATTCGTTCCGCATTGCCCGCTCAGAATGACTTCCGATTCGTCACCGTCCAGGGCAACAAAGGTGCGGCCGTAAGCGGTTGCATAGGCCTGTGCGGTGGAGCCGGCATAGCCGCAAATAACGGCAGAAGCGTAGATTGTGTACGAACTGTCATAAATTGTGCAATCCGGATTCAAAATGGTGACCAATACAAGCACATCACAATGGTAGAATGCATAACTGCCGATACTTGTTACACTCTCCGGAATGGTAATCGAGGTCAGTGCATCGCAATCCTCGAATGCATCATTGCCGATGCTTGTTAATTTGCTGTTTTTGCCAAAGGTTACGCTCTCAAGCGAGTAACAATCCTCGAATGCTGATCTGCCGATACTTGTTACACTCTCCGGAATGGCGATTGAGGTCAGTGAATTGCAATATCTGAATGCCGATTCGCCGATGCCGGTTAATTTGCTGTTTTCGCCAAAGGTTACGCTCTCAAGCGAGTCACAATACGCGAATGCATAACTGCCGATACTTCTTACACTCTCCGGAATGGCGATTGAGGTCAGAGAATCGCAAGAATAGAATGCATCATTGCCGATGCTTGTTACACTCTCCGGAATGGCGATTGAGGTCAGAGAATCGCAAGAATAGAATGCATAATTGCCGATACTTGTTAATTTGCTGTTTTCGCCAAAGGTTACGCTCTCAAGCGAGTCACAAATCGCGAATGCATCCTCCCCGATGCTTGTTACGCTGTCAGGAATGGTAGCACTTTTAATGCTATCGCATAAATAGAATGTATGATTTTTTATTTGCGTTATTCCGTCCGGAATGGTCAGGTGCTCAACAAGAGCTCCGTTCAGATAAAGCTTTTTGGCATAGTACAGAGGATTGGCATAAGCATAACTAAAAGAAATGTTGCACCATGCTGCAAGGTCAGAAATGTAAACAGCGGTCAGTGAATTGCAATATCTGAATGCATCCTCCCCGATGCTTGTTACGCCGTCCGGTATGGTAATAGAGGTCAGAGAACCGCAATTCTCGAATGCATAATTGCCGATACTTGTTATGCCGTCTGCAATTTCAACCTTTTTGACAGACGAACGCAAGGAATACCAAGGAGCAGGGGTAGTATCAGCAGAGTAATAAACACGATAATCCTCCATTTTTCCGGTGCCGTAAATGTGCAGCACACCGGCCTGATCGAGGGTATAGCTTGCATTGGTGCCGCAGGAGCCGTAAGAAATGTAGGTGGGAAGAATTTCCGTTCCCTGCGTGATGATTTGCCCACAGGTCAGGCAATATTCATCGCCAGTGTAACCGGCCTCATAGTCGGTTGCCGTTTTGGCATCCCTGATTTCGGTTTCGCCGACATGGTTTGTGGGATCAACGGGCAGGGTTTCGGTTTTAACAGACGCACAGTTTGCACAGGTGTTGGTTTGTTCGCCTGTTGCAACGCAGGTGGGGGTTACGGTTATCTCACTGCCCCAATTGTGGCCGAGGGCATCTAAGGTTTCGTGCTTGGAAGCACCGCACACCGTGCAATAAAAGGTTTTCACGCCCGAGGTTGTGCAGGTCGGCTTTTTGGCAACCGTGCCATTGTTCCAGCTGTGGCCGAGGGGCGAAATATCCGACAGATACTGCGTTTCACCGCAGATGGTGCAGGTTTGCTTTGTAATGCCGTACTCGGTGCAGGTCGGTTCCTGATAGACTACACTGTTATTCCAGCTGTGACCTGTGGCAGGCACGACACTTGTGCTCTGTACTGTACCGCAAACCGTGCAGCTGATTGTTTCAACCCCTTCTGCCGTGCAAGTGGGAGCTGTTGTGATTTTGCCGGAATCCAGCGTGTGCCCGGTGGGCGAAATGTCCGACAGATACTGCGTTTCACCGCAGATGGTGCAGATTTGCTTTGTGATGCCGTATTCGGTGCAGGTCGGTGCCTGATAAACCACACCACTGTTCCAGCTGTGACCGGTAGCAGGGATACTTACAGTTTTCGTCTCATTGCAAGCGGAACAAGTTTGTTTTTTCGTCCCGGATTCGGTGCAAGTAGGGCTTTGCAGGATTGTGCCGCTGCTCCATCTGTGTCCTTTAGCAGATATTGTTTCGGTTTTTATATACCCGCACTTTTTACATGTACATCTTCTTTCACCTGTTGATAAACATGTAGCTTCTTTAATAACAGTATATTCAAAGGAATGTGAGCTGCAACTGTCAACCGAAATGTATATTGTTGTCGTTTTTTGTTCACCGGTATAAACACCATCACTATACGATTTTTCAATAAATGAGTGTTTAAGCGTCAAACTTTTTCCCGCATACGGTGAAAAATCAAAAGTAAAATTGCCTCCGCTACCGGAGCCTACCACCGTGCCTGCATAAATCAATTGATAGCTGTTGCCTTCATACGATGATGCAAATTGAACATATCCGTCTGCGACCTGAACAGACTGAGAACTTGATATCAGTTTTACCCTTGTTACACCTGCCACTGAATCAATTATCGGCAAGGTCGTCAACAGCAAAACAACCACCAATAGCACTGATAATGCTTTTTTCATAAAACAACATCCTTTCTTAAAAATGATACAAAAACAATCTGTTTTACTCGTTCCACTTTTTCAGCAAATCTGCGAAGGGGTTGTAAGCATCGTTCTTTTGCTCTTTTTCCTGCTTTTTCATGTAATTGGCAACATCATACTTGCCTGCACCTGCATCTTCATGGCGTTTGTTGAAATCAGCCAGTCTTTCACGGTAGCCGCACTTGCAGACGAACAGGCGTTTTTCGCCCTCGCCGCGCAGTTCCATACGCTTCATGCAGTTGGGGCATCTTGCGTTGGTGGTCTGCGAAAGTCCCTTTCTGTAGCCGCATTCACGGTCGGGGCAGACGAGCATCTTGCCCTTTTTGCCGTTGACCTCCAAAAGGAATTTGCCGCAATCGGGGCATTTTTCCCTTGTTGCGTTTTCGTGGTGGTAAACCGCTTCGCTCTTTGATACCTCACCGACAAGCTTGGTGGCATAAGTACGCATTTCGCCGATGAATTTCTGTTTGTTTTCCTTGCCTTGGCTTATGTTCTGCAGGCGTTGCTCCCATTTTGCGGTCAGCTCAGCGCTTCTGAGCTCCTCGGGAACAATGCGAATCAGCTGTCTGCCCTTGGCGGTGGGACGGATTTCTTTTCCGTTGCGTTCAATGGAGAAATTATCGAACAATTTTTCGATGATATCCGCTCTGGTGGCAGGGGTGCCGAGTCCCGACGTGGATGCCAGCACAGCACGAAGCGTTTTGTCCTCGACCTGCCCCGTGGGATTTTCCATGGCAGTCAGAAGTGTGGCTTCCGTGTAACGTGCGGGCGGTCTTGTTTTGCCGTTCAGCACACGCACATCACGCACATTCACCGTCTGTCCCTGTTGCAGGTTGGGCAGATTCTGTGCGGTATCGTCGGGGTTATCGTCTTCATCATCTTCGGTGAAATTCTGATACAGGGCTTTCCAGCCGGGTGAACGCACGGCAGTACCTCGAGCATAGAAATCATGCTTGCCGACACGCACGGTGAGTTTGACCTCGTCATACTCGTACGGTTCACTGAGCACCGCAAGAAAACGACGAACGACAAGATCATAGATGTTCTTTTCTTCACGGCTCATCTTTTGCTCATCGGGGGATTCTTCGGTGGGGATGATGGCATGATGGTCGGTCACTTTTGCATCGTTTACGATGTATTTTGTGTTGATTTTTCCTCGTAACAACTTCCACGCGGCATCGCGATAAGGCCCGAATGCAACGGCTTTCAGGCGTTCGTTGAGGGTGGGCACAACATCCTGCGGAATGTATCTTGAATCGGTACGCGGATAGGTCAGCACTTTATGATATTCATACAAACTCTGCATGATGGACAAAGTCTGCTTTGCGGAATAACCGTATTTTTTGTTGGCATCACGCTGCAGTTCGGTCAGGTCATACGCGGCAGGCGGTGCTTTGAATTTAAAATCTTTCTGCAAAGACACAATGGTGCCCTTGCTTCCCTTGGTTTCGCCGAGAATTTTGTCGGCAAAGTTGGGGTCGGAAAAACGGGTATTGCCCTTGGGGTCACGATAAATACCGGAAAATCCGTCAAAATAAGCACGCACGGAATAATAATCCTTCGGGATGAATTTTTCGATTTCCTCTTCCCTTTTCACGATCAGTGCAAGAGTCGGTGTCTGCACGCGGCCTGCGGAGAGTTGTGCATTGAATTTACAGGTCAATGCACGGGTGACATTGATACCGACCAGCCA
Organism: Acutalibacteraceae bacterium; assembly: GCA_045605525.1. GTDB lineage: Bacteria > Bacillota > Clostridia > Oscillospirales > Acutalibacteraceae > RUG806. The sequence continues at coordinate 3,098 of JAZUQC010000049.1, read as the reverse complement.
ATCCGCCTCGGCTCTTGCCTGTGCAGAATAGTACAGATTGTCATATTCCGCAGCAGGACGCAGATTCTGAAACCCCTCGCGGATGGCTTTGTCGGTCTGCGAGGAGATCCACAAACGTTTTGCGGGCTTTTTGCAGGCGGCTTTTGCCATGATCCAACGGGCAACAAGTTCACCTTCACGACCGGCGTCGGTAGCAATGACAATATTATCAACATCATCGCGCTTCATCAGCACGTGCACATTGCGGAACTGCTTGGCAGACTGCTTGATGATGACGAGTTTCATTTTTTCGGGCAGCATGGGCAGGTCTTTCATGTCCCATCTTTTGTAGCGGTCATCATAGGCTTCGGGGTCGGCAAGGGTGACAAGATGCCCCAATGCCCATGTAATAATATACTGCTGCCCCATAATACAGCCTTCGCCCTTCCCCTTACAGCCGAGCACACGGGCGATATCCCTCGCAACAGAGGGTTTTTCGGTCAATACAAGTGTTTTTCCCATAATCTACCTCACACAAAGAATCGTCTGGACAGCCATGCACGCATGCGGCGGCTGTTTTTTACATAGATGAAGAATCCGCCGACCACAATGCTGCAAACGGAAATGACAACAGGAACGGCAAGAAACAGCGGCGAGCCGAAATAAATATAAAGCGACACCGCACAAACGGCGGCATAAATGCCGAGTTGGAAGCAAATGATAATTGCCTGCAGGGGCCAATCGGGCTTTTTACGGTCAAAAAATTCAACCGTAATACACGCAAACACAGCAAACACCAACACCAACGGCAAAGCAACACGCAAGAACCATCCGGTCTGTGCAAAACTGTAATAGAAAAAGAAAATATAGGCAAGAATTGCAAGAGAGTCCGCTAAAATCAAAACAAAAGCTCGCACCTTTTCAATGAGAAACGGCAACAGAAACAGTACCCAGAACAACAGTGAAGCGGTGTTGACATACTGTGCCCACACAAGTCCGTTTTCATTGGAAACGAGCAAATCAATAAACAGGCATACGATGTTCGGCAAAAGCAAAATCACCGAAAACAAGAATGCCGAAAAACGTCTGCGCACTTTCGGCGGCAGAACCACTTTGTCGGAATATGGGGTGGGGATATCCTCAGGCGGATGGGCGGGGTTATAAACAGGGGTATCGCAAAGAACACATTTTTTTGCACTGACATCGAGTTCGACACCGCAATTGACACAATAAGACATATATATAATCTCCTTTATCGGTTGCTTTCAATTTTAACGGGAATGCCTGCTTTGACAAGGGTGGTAAAAAACCTGTGTTCAATTTCGGTTTCCTTACAGATATCCAGAAAGGAAACCGTCAGCACGTTTTTGATACTGCCGCAGCCGACACGAACACCGTTGATTTTACCGGGGCCTGCCAGAAAGTCAAGCCGTTGCACATGCAGTTCCATTTCTGCGGGAATGTTCAGCTTGCCGACATTGGAAAACAGCACCGTAGTGGAATGTTCTCCCGTCAGGCGGAACGAAATATTGATGCCTAAATTCTTTAAACCTAACGGCAGATAACGCATAACACCTTTTTCGAGTTTGAGATTGGATGCAACCATGGCACTGAGATTTTTGGTGTTGTTGACAAGACGAAGATTGAGCATGATCTGACGGACAAATTCTTCCAATGTGTATTCCCCCAAAGACGGGTCGATACGGATAGAATAGGTCAATGTAAAATTACGCAGGGTCTTGCGGTTGAACGGTTTTCGCAGGCTGACAGGGATCTGCACGCTCAGGTCATCCTCGCGGCGGGTCTCTTTTTTCTGCTGCTCATAGAAGCAATAAAGCAGTACCGCGGACAGATATTCCGTTGCGGTTGCACCGTATTCCTTTGCCTTTTTCAGCACAACATCGGTGGGCATGATGCCCGTGATGATGCCGACGGTGTGGGTCGGCAGGGGGGTACCGCGATAGTGATACACTTTTCGTGTCGAACGACCCGATCTGCCGTGCTTGCCTTCGTAATCATAAAACGGATCGGTCAGTTCCGATTCGGGGGCAGGTTCGGTGATGTCGAGCACATTGCCGCCGACACCGATTTCGTGTCCGCAAAGCCGCAGATACTGTGCCGCAAGGGTGCACAAAAAAGTCGTCGCACCTGCTCCGTCGGTCAGGGCATGGAAAAACTCCACGGAAATACGGTTCTCACGGTAGAAAACACGAAACAGAAAGCGGTTGTTTTCATTGAATTTGACACGATAACAGGGGTTGTTGATGTCCTCGCACACGGGCGGTGCATCATGGGGATTTTTTTCAAGATAAAACCAGAAAAACCCGCTTTTGATGCACACATCAAAGCAGGGAAACCGCGGCAGCACGTCCTTGACTGCCTGTTCGAGCAACGCAGGATCGATTTTCTCTTCCATCAGTAGCGTTGCACGGAAAATATTCGACCAACGGCTCGTATTCTGCCCGGGAAACACCTTGCCGGCATTGTCGAGCTTGAACCAGAATTTGTTCTGACTTTTATTTTTTGTCATACCATCCTCCGAAATCATCGGATTTTTTTCATACATATTCAATATATCATAAACAGCAACCGAATGCAAACAAAAAAAAAGGGTTCTTCACGGAAACGTGGGGGATGCAGAAAATAAATTACGGTTTATCGGGGCGTGTAGGGAACGCATACTATGTCAAGAGCAAGATTGTAAACACATGTGCAAGAGGATAGGTAACAGTTTTGGTTTTGCATAATAAACGATTTTGGAAGCCGAACGGAGCGTAGCGGAGAGAGGCTTCCGAATGCGGCGCGCGGCTCACTCGGAGCGCGCGATCCGGCGGTTAATTAGCTGCTCGTTGGCCAAATCGATCTCGGCAATTTTGTAATTACGGTAATGCAGCGTAGCACAAGATCCTTCGCTCGGACGGAGTTCGAGCCGGGCACCGATCATGGTCTCGCTCAGATAAAACACCTTTCTGTCAAATCTCAAATATCCTTTGTAATTGACCGTTAATATGCGATGTAATCCGCTGTATTCATACGGTTCAATTCTGTCGGGGAATTTTCTTTGGCTTGGTATGTAAATATCTGCAGGGCGCAGCAATTCAATTGCTTGGTGCGGCCTG